>NZ_ABFU01000050.3 GCF_000171615.1 Bacillus coahuilensis m4-4
GTGAATAACGAAAGGAGGGAAATACTTGTACATCGCATTAAGTATTATTCTTATCGTCAATCTCGTTAGTTATTCGTTGATGGGAGTAGACAAGAAACGAGCTCAGCAGGGTCAATACAGAATATCAGAGAAAACCCTTTGGACATGGACGATTTGCGGGGGAGCATTAGGAAGTTTTTTGGGAATGAATGCTTTTCGTCACAAAACGAAGCATACTCATTTTAAAATAGGTGTCCCTGTCATCTTACTCTTACAGGTCGTGGGGTTCCTATTCTTTGTTCAGTAATCATATCTCCACAATCCTTGCCATATACTGTTGTGATACGACACGTCGTTAAAGAAAGGAGTGGACTTCAAAGTTGCTTGAAACCATGATCTCCTTTACCCAAAGTATAGGCTGGATTGCGCCATTATTTTTTATTTGTTCTTCATTTAGTACGTCCTATGCTTTTTATTCCAATCGTTCTTATTTGTATTCCTGGTGGGATTTTATTTGGTCCTGTATTAGGTTCTTTGTATTCTCTTATTGGTTTAACGTTATCATCTTGTCTATTCTATGGATTATTAAATCGTTTCGGTTATATTCAGAATCGTTTTCGCCGGCTACGGAAACGATGGTTTGGAGAGCATCGATCGTTGAACGTGAAGCAGATTACCATTCTAAAGTTAATTCCTTTTATGCATTATCAGCTCTTAACTTTCTTTTTGATGGAACGAAGCTCATCCTTTAAGGATTATGTGATCAAAACGATTTGGAGTAATATTCCATTGGTCCTCGTGTATACCTTGATTGGTCGATCGATTTCGACCCTTTCTCCTCTTGCTACAGTCGTCTTTGTGCTTCTCCTTCTAATCATTTCCTACTATATTCGAGAAAAGTATGAAGTAATGAAGCTGCGTGACTTTGTTTCCAAAAAACAAGTCGATCGTGTGGAAAAGAATGTGAGAATGCGAGAGTTTATTTGATGAAAGCCGCTAAGAATTTTCTTAGCGGCTTTCATTTTGACTCCCTATACAACTTATTTACCTTCTAGCAATCGCTGAATCGGATCTTTCCAGTCGATTCGTGCTTTTGGATAACGCTTATAGATTTCCGTTTCAAGAAATCGGATATCTTGCAGTGTAAATCCTGAAAGAGCGGAGGGATTGTTCACATTCATGGTGATGGAAACCACTGTGAAAGATTCATGATCTGTTCCTAAATACTTTTCCCCTTCAAAGATAACGCCTTTCAGCGTTACAATAAAATTTTTTCGAATGTTGTCTTTTTCATCATAAAAGTGATATTTTTTTTGTTCAATGGCTAACTCAAGTTTTCGTTTTGGGTGGAGAATATAACGAAATCCTTTAAATAGCAAATATAATAATAGCAACAATAAGGCCACACGAATAAATAACATCATAGGATTTCTCCTCCTTTGACAGTTTGATTAGTTTGCTACCCTTAATTTACGTATAAGAGGACAAAAGGTTTCATTTCTTGTTATTAATTTTTTTTGGTAGGTGTCACATGAACTTATCATCATTATTTACCATGCAAAGGGCATTAGATACATATATTGAGGAACATCATCATTTAAAAGAAGAGAATCTTTTCTCAAAAAAATTGTTGGCGCTACAAGTAGAAATAGCCGAGCTAGCCAATGAAACAAGATGCTTTAAGTTTTGGAGTCTAAAGGATAGCTCTCCCCGAACGGTTATTCTAGAAGAATTTGTTGACGGGGTACACTTTATTTTGTCCCTAGGTCTCGAATTAGGCGTGAAAGAAATGGAACTTGGAGACTGGGATGGTTCTACGGAAGAGGTAACAGAGCAGTTTTTAAACATTCTCGGACTTATTCATGTATTAAGGGAGTACAAAGAATTACCAGACTATGAAGTGTTAGTACATGAGTATTTTTATTTAGGGACTCTACTAGGATTTACAGGAGAAGAGATTATCAAGGCGTATCATAAAAAAAACGAAGTGAATTATAAGCGACAACAAGAGGGGTACTAATTGAATCCATGTCTAAGTAAGAAGCCTCACCTAAAGGGTGAGGTTTTTTGCATATATACGGTCAACAACATAAAAAAACAGTTAATGAGCATGGCAAGGAAAAACAAGCCCGGAATAATGCGCTGAAAATTCAAACTAAATGCAAAATAAAATGATATTAGAATATTCTTTACTTCTATGAAATATGATTTTAAACTGTTAAAGGGAAGGGAAAAAGTTTCCAATAAATATTCGAAAGGAGGAAGAGCGATGAAATTATTCGTTCAAGCAGTACGTTTAACTATAAGAGAGGTTAGATACATTAAAACCTAGTCTAGGAGGACTTTATGAAAACGACCAAAGAACAAGTGAAAATTGTTGAATATCATGAAGGATTAGCAGGTCAAGTGGCAACGATGTGGAATGAGAGTCGTGATAATTGGGGCGGAGACTCGATTGTTATGACGGAAGAAGATGTTAAGAATAAGGAAGAAAATTCAACCAATTTAAATTTGTTTCTAGCAACCTTGGGAGACAGAGTTGTTGGATATTGTAGTCTATCTGAATACCGAGAGGATTCAGGGTCATTGTACATACCATTATTAAATGTACATCCTGATTACCATGGACATAAAATTGGGAAGAAGCTCGTGTTAAAAGCAGTAGAGAGAACCATTGAGCTTGGTTGGCCACGACTGGATTTATTTACATGGGCAGGGAACACCAAAGCGGTCCCTCTATATAAAAAGTGCGGCTTCTTCTGGGAAGATCGAGACGATGCTGTCCATTTAATGAATTTTATCCCAGCCGTTATGCAATTAGAGATGGTCCAACCATTTTTTGAAAAGCATGATTGGTACACAACAAGTCAGCGTGAAATTGAGGTAAAGCCTGATGGTGAAAAGCAAAACAACTTTTCATTATATGAATATGAGTGGAGAGCAGATGGGGAGTATGTCAGGATTCAATTTGAGCGTACTGGTAGAGGAATTCGTTTGATTGAAACAGAGAATATGTTAATTGAAATGTCAATTCCTAATTTCAAGCTCTTAGAAGCAGTAGAGCACGGGGTTACCTATCGTGTAATGAACAAAACCAACTCTCCTATTTCCATTCAATTAATAGGGAAAACATCAGAAACCGTTCTTCATTCCATGGATGAAAAAGTAGAAGTTACAGAAGAGTGGGAAGGTACATTCCCTGTAGTGGTGAAACGAGGAATGAGTGACCCAAGTCCTTGGAAAACCCATCCAGTAGCTGAGGCAACCATGATGATCAATGGTCAGCAGCTTCCACTTAAGATAGGAGTGTTCCCGAAACAAGCGGCAAAGCTCCAGTTGAAAACGGTTAAAAAGCAATGGCGAGCAGGACAATCCGGGAAGCTATTTTTAGATATTGAAAGTCAACTAGATGAATCCGCAAAATTGAAAGTGAATTTACCTGAGAACAGTGTAGTAGAATGGAAGGATTCGTATTTCGAAACCAATGTTGAAGGCAACGGAAGAGTGTCTATCCCAATCGAATGTCAGCTTCGCTCTCAAGGATTCTTAGCAGAGCAGGTTGAAGTTGAAATGGAAACTGAAAACGGTGCCTCTCTCCTATTTACTACCCGCCTCTCTATAGCATTTCCAGGCTACGGAGCTAAATTTGGCGGTGAAACCGAGGAGTACTGGTATGGCTACAATGGTCCCTACTATGTAAAGATAGAAAAGCGAAATCATATTATTGAATTAGGTGAGACAAGTGGATCATTCGTTCCAATTAATATGTGGACACCTAAATTTGGCAAGCCATTCAGTGAGGAATTTTCGAAAAAAGAAGCTCTCTCCATTGAACATATTGAACTACCAGAAGCGTTTGTATTGAAGACAACGTTAGTTTCTGATGTGTTTCCAGGTATTACGTTAAATGTATACACGAAGCTATATGGCCATGGTCTAGTTGAAATGAAGCATGAGGTAATAAACAAAGGGGAAGCTGTACTGGATGAACTATCCCTGCTTCAACCTTTCCATACCGATTTGAAGCTAATTAGTATGCCTCTAAACGGTGAAGTCATGACGAGTCAGGAACTCTTGACGCCATATGTGGATTATCTCAATGTGAAAGATATGAGTGAGAATTGGCTATTCTCTAAGTCGAGTGGTGGTGAGGCAAAAGCAATTGCTTGGCCAAAAGAAGCGGTCGGTAGAAAAGATGAATGGCGATTTGGGATAGAGTATAAAATAAAGGACCTTCAATTCGACGAGCAAGTATGCTTAGGTCCAATTCAAATCGGGCTAAATACAGCTGCTAACTGGAGAGAATGGAGAGAATTTATTCTTGGTGATGAAGCACCTATTTTAAGTGAAACATCTATGGTTTCGTTTAAACCAAAGAACAAAAATTTTGTTTCGAGTTTGGGTGAATGTGTGCCGTATACTTTTGGCACTCTTCTTACTTCGTATGTACACGGAAAGTTGACCGTTCAAATTGGGGAAGAAACGTTTGTTAAACAAATTGACAAATCCCATGGTCTTCATGAGATGACAGTGGATGTAAATCAGTTTAAGTCTGGTGTTAACTGGATCGAAGGAACTTTGGTATCGAATGGGCAAAGAGGCTCTTTCTCTTCGTTACAGTTAGTCCAGAGCCATGATGAAGTAATTTCTGTAGAATCAGAGTCAGGGCTAACGATTGAAAATGGCGCTGTATCATTTTCTGCTTCGGCGGAATATTATCCAACTGTCTATTCTATGAAGTATAACGGTAAGGAATTCTTTCATCATGTATTCCCAACTCCTGGGCCAAAGGCTTGGTGGAATCCATGGGGCGGAGGATTACGCTATACGATTCATGGAGTAAGTCCATATAGTGAAGTAAAAGAAACGACAACAGTTCGAACTGTTGTTAAACAGGATCAATTTGGGAACAAGTGGACGGGGCTTTGTATCTCGACTGAATATGCCCAAAATGAGAAGATGAAAGGGATTGTGTTAAATCAATATACTCTAACGTTACCAGGTGTTCCTGTTGTGATATCTTATCCAGAAATTGTATCAGGTGATGGGAGAACATTTATTAATGAAAGAATTGATTTAGAATTGTTTGTAAAACCAGGGGAAGAGCTAACGTCATCCTACGTGGACCTTCCAACAGAAGGCATCGTATCTCGTTACTACGCTGGAGTAGAAGAAAACTCATTAAGTGACACAGAGTTTGCTGTGTTTGGAACGGAAGAATTCTCTGAGAAGCTAACTGTTATTCAACCGGAGGCGATAAAGGTGTCAGAAGTGTATATCACCAATGAAATCAATGTTATTGCCAATATCGTTGACTGGTCGGCCGCTCCTAACCAAGTGGTTCAATTGAACCCAACGATTCTGTTATTTGGAGAAGAAGACCGTGATGTGAAGAGAATACGTCACATATTTAAAGGCTTACAGTTTAGGAGTTTAACATGAAGATTATCGATGCCCATATACATTTTTCTTCTATTAATAGTTTTAAAGATACGGGAGAAACACTCTCCCGTGTTGATTATTCGGGACAGGGATTACTAAAGGAGATGGAAGACGGTGATATCGCGCTTGCCATTGGCATGGGAGTGACGGAAACCGAACAAATGGGTTTCCCGGATTACCATACAGAGACACCGATGGGGCTTGACTTAGAACCGGAGCTTCCAGCTAAATTAGCCGTTTGTCCGGGAATCAATCCGTATACATTAAATCAAGAGGCGTTAGACCGTTTAGAAGTTCAGTTGAAGCAGCCTCATGTGGTTGGAATAAAAGTTTATTTAGGCTATTACCCTTTTTATGCCTATGATGCAGTTTACCAACCTGTTTATGATTTAGCGGCAATGTACAAAGTTCCTGTGGTATTCCATACTGGAGATACGTATTCAGAAAGAGGATTACTAAAGTATTCGCACCCACTTACCTTAGACGAGGTGGCTGTTACGAGACGCGATGTAAACTTTATGATGGCGCACTTAGGAGACCCTTGGGTACTAACCGGAGCAGAAGTTGTGTATAAAAACCATAATATGTATGCAGATCTTTCTGGGTGGATTGTTGGAACAAAGCGAGAGCTAGATGAAAAATCACGAGGGATATTCCTTGATCATATTCGTCATGCTATTACATTTTGTGACCATTATGAGAAGTTAGTATTTGGTTCTGATTGGCCACTTGCGCCTATTAGGGATTATGCCAACTTCATAGGTGATTTGATTCCATCGAAGCATGTAGAGGATGTCTTTTATCAAAATGCACTCAGGTTATTTCCTAAAACAAAGGCTCTGTTAAAGAGTAATATTGATTTTTACTGATTACCAGCTGTTTTTAACCCTATATAAAAGGACATTCCATGGAGGGATGTCCTTTTAGTTTTTGATGAAATTATGAAGGTAAAGTTTCATTTAGTCTAAATAGGGCAGTGGCTCCTGCGATAATAGGGAAAAGAGCAACAATACCTATTGCCCAGTAGAGGCTTAACAGGTCTGTTAGGAAGCCGGCAAATAAGGCTCCAAATGCATAACCACTGTCTCGCCAGAAGCGATAAACTCCAAGGGAAGACGCTCTCCATTCTGGCTGGGCTAGATCGCTTATGGCAGCCTGTAACGTTGGATAGACCATAGCCGTTCCTACCCCTAATAGAATGGCTGCAATCATCCATAAAGAGTAGGATTCAACAAATAGCATGAGCCATAGAGAGAAACCTTGAAGCCACATTCCAAGCACGATGAGCCATTTGCGACCAATCTTATCGCTTAATACGCCTGTGAACAACTGAAAAAATCCCCAAGCAGCAGGGTAGATGGCCACTATCAGTCCAACTTCAGATAAAGTTAGTCCAACACTTGTAAAAAACAACGGAAATAATCCCCAAGCCATCCCGTCTTTGAAGTTTGTACTTAATCCTGCAAATGTAATACTAGCTAATCTTTTGTCTTGATATGTAGTCTTTTTGAATACATCACGGGCCGATAATGAAGATCCTTCTACAGAGGAACTTGAGTGTAGTGCCATATGTTCTCTTGTATCTTTTACAAAAGTGGATAAAACCAACCCTAAAACAACAACGATAATCCCCAGAAAGAACGGTTCTGGACGGTATGCATAAGTAGTAGCAATAAACCCAGAAACGACCGCCATGGAGGCTACACCAATATATCCAGCAAATTCATTTAATCCAACAGCTAATCCTCTTTGAGACGATTTAGCTAAATCAATCTTCATATTAACGGTCATGGACCACGCTAATCCTTGATTGATACCTAATAAGATATTGGCCATAACAATCAACCACCAGGATGTCGCAAATATAACAAGAAGAGGAACACTTAATCCGATGCTCCATCCAATCAGTAAAACCTTCTTGCGGCCAAATCGATCTGCGATACTCCCTGCAAAATAATTGACGATGGCTTTGGAAAATCCAAAACTTATGATGAACGAAAGGGCAGCACTTGTGGATGCTAAACCAAACTCTTCTTCCCCAATAATGGGAAGAACGGTTCGCTCTAACCCAACCATAGATCCGACAAAGAAGTTGGTTATAACAAGAAGGGTAAAGTGCAGTGTATTTTCTCTTATACCGATTTGAGTGTGTTTCAATGTTTTCACCTCGCTTGTAACATCTCAATCATGTGTAGTGACATCTTATCGATTTTACCACATGAGGGTGGAAACATGCTGTGAAGGTGTTTTAAAGGTTTAGAACCAGTTAAATGAATAACAATCTGGAATGCACATGATAAAATATTATGGATCATTCTATCAAATAATGAAATAATTGGAAGTGTGATTCGTACTCAATTCAATTGGATGAGGGACCTACTGACTGGGTGGAAGAGAGTTCACCAGATACAAGCCAATCAGAATATAGTGGTTAATGTGCTTAAAGTATGAATTTATTAGATTATCGTTTACCCTTCCAAACAAGGGGAATGGAATTGATCCGAATATACCTAGATAGGTTAGCCATTGCGAAAAGTATCGTCGATTTACATGAAGGAAAGCTTTCGATTGAAACAGACGGTGATTTGTTTAAAGTGGTCATTACATTATTGAAATAACAAGAACACAAAACTCTATGCTTACGTAGCCATAGAGTTTTGTGTTGGAATAGCTATTTTAAATTTTCTTCAAGTGCCTCTAGCATCGCGCTCTTTTCTTGTTGATTTGCATTATTCCAATAAATTTCAAATAAAACGCCAAGTCCCGGAAGCATTTTTTCTTCTCCACTTTGAATGGCATCGACGATGGTTTCATTTAATTGTTCCGTATTGCTTCCTGTTACGTTGTGAATGATGGCATTACGTAAATTTAGTCCCATGGTTTTCACTCCTTGTATACTCTATTCTTTTGTAGGTTTTCTCTTTTCATCGTTTATTATGTATAGGGACTGAGATATAATATAGAAATTGATAAAAATAAAGGAGAGAGGTTTATGAATTTTATTGAATCTCCCAAAAACCCACGAGTCAAACAGTGGAAGAAGTTATTAACAAAAAAGAGCGAATAAAAACCAATACTTTTATGATTGAGGGATTTCATTTAATAGAAGAAGCGCTAAAGGTAGATGGTGTAGTGGAAGAGCTTCTTGTGGTAGAGGACATCACACTTCCAAAGAGTTGGGATGTAAACGTACCAATGACCTTGTTAAAGAGGGGAATTGAAAAAGAATTAACAGACACAGAGCAACCACAAGGTGTGTTTGCAATCTGTCGTCAGTTAAATCAAAACGTCGAGTTAGAGGGAACCGCCTATTTATTGTTAGATGGCGTTCAAGATCCTGGGAATATTGGCACGATGATTCGAACAGCCGATGCCGCGGGGTTTGATGGAGTGATTATGGGAGAAGGGACCGTTGATCCATACAATCCGAAGGTTCTCCGTTCGGCACAAGGTAGTCATTTTCACCTTCCCATTGTGAATAAGAATTTAGTGGAAGTGGTACAAGAACTACACGATAATGGATTTGACGTTTTCGGAACAAGTCTACAAAATGGTGAAGATTACAGAGAAGTACTATTTCCAGCAAAATTTGCTTTAATCATGGGGAATGAAGGAAATGGCATGCAAGAAACGCTTTTACATGCGACAACAAAGAATTTGTACATCCCGATCTTTGGTAAAAGCGAATCGCTAAATGTTGCGGTTGCTGCTGGGGTTTTGATGTATTGGGGACAGCAACAGAAAAAAATACTAAAAAAATTTGTCTTTTACTTGTGAACTATACTATAATTACCTCATACATTACTCTACATACTAAAAAGCGTCGACAGAGAAAAGTAGCCCTTCAGAATCTATTCATTAGGAAGAAATGCCCGTGACTGAAAGCATTTCGTATAGATGTAGTGGTGAAGTTCACCTCTCGAGCTGCCATCGGGACCGTCTTCTAGACGTAAAGATGCGCCGGATGAACTCCGTTATGTGAATGAAGATGATAAGAGCCTGTTCTTATCAAATTTAGGGTGGTACCGCGAAATAACAAACCTCGTCCCTTTTTGGGAGGAGGTTTTTTTTGTTTGTATAAAAAAGGAGGTCTGAACATGGAAGAGCAATTATTACAGCTAAAACAAGATGCCCTTGTGAAAGTGAAGGAAGCATGTGATTTAAAAGAATTGAACGACATACGAGTAGCGTACTTAGGTAAAAAAGGTCCAATTACAGAAGCGTTAAAGGGAATGGGAAAGCTTTCAGCAGAAGAACGACCAAAAATGGGAGCCCTAGCAAATGAAGTACGTGGGGCAGTGGCATCTGCTATTGAAGAAAAGCAAGCCGTCTTAGAAAAAGAAGCGGTAGCTAAAAAGTTAGCAGCAGAAACCCTTGATGTCACACTACCTGGAAGACCAGTGAACATTGGGAATCATCATCCGTTAACGCGTGTGGTGGAAGAAGTAGAAGATTTGTTCATTGGGATGGGCTACACAGTAGCAGAAGGTCCTGAAGTAGAGAAGGATTATTACAACTTTGAAGCGTTAAACTTACCAAAAGGACATCCGGCACGTGATATGCAGGACAGCTTTTATATTACGGAAGATATTTTATTACGTACTCACACTTCACCAGTTCAGGCACGGACGATGGAGAAGCATGAAGGAAAAGGACCTGTGAAAATTATTTGTCCAGGTAAAGTGTACCGCCGTGATAGTGATGATGCGACTCATTCACACCAGTTCATGCAAATTGAAGGGTTAGTGATTGATGAACATATTCGTATGAGTGATTTGAAAGGTACTCTGAATGCTTTTGCGAAGAAATTATTTGGAGAAGATCGTGAAATCAGACTTCGTCCAAGCTTCTTCCCGTTCACAGAGCCATCTGTTGAAATGGATATTTCTTGTATGATTTGTAAAGGTGAAGGATGTTCGGTATGTAAGCGTACAGGTTGGATTGAAATTTTAGGTGCAGGTATGGTTCACCCGAACGTACTCGAGATGGCTGGATTTGATTCTAAGAAGTACTCAGGTTTTGCCTTTGGAATGGGTGCTGAACGTATTGCGATGCTTAAAAATGGAGTCGATGATATTCGTCACTTCTACACGAACGATACAAGATTCTTACATCAATTTCATGAGCATGAATAAAGGAGGGAATACACATGTTTGTTTCTTATAAATGGTTACAGGATTATGTTGATTTAGAGGGCATTACACCTTCAGAGCTAGGCGAGAAAATTACACGAAGTGGTATTGAAGTAGAAGGCATCGAAGTAAAAAGCGATGCTATCAAAAATGTTGTCATTGGTCATGTGGTAGAGCGTGAGCAACATCAGGATGCCGATAAATTAAACAAATGCCAAGTTGATGTTGGCGAAGAAGAGCTTGTACAAATTATTTGCGGTGCCCCTAATGTTGAAAAAGGACAAAAGGTGGCGGTTGCAAAAGTTGGAGCGGTTTTACCTGGTGGCTTTAAAATTAAAAAGGCAAAGCTACGCGGGGAAGCATCTCACGGTATGATTTGTTCCTTGCAGGAGCTAGGTGTTGAAGGCAAAATGGTGCCCAAGGAATTTGCTGAAGGGATTTATGTGTTTCCAAATGATGCAGTAGTCGGAACAGATGCACTTGAAGCACTAAGCCTGGATGATGCGGTATTAGAATTAGGCTTAACACCTAATCGTTCGGATGCATTAAGTATGTTAGGTGTTGCATATGAAGTGGCTGCTATTTTAGGTCGTGAAGTGAAGGTTCCTGAAACTTCTTATAATACATCTTCTGAAAAAGCGTCTGATTACATCTCAGTCAAAATTGAAGCAGAACAAGAAAATCCTTTATACCTAGCGAAAGTGATTAAAAATGTTCAAATTGGTCCGTCGCCACTTTGGATGCAAAATCGATTAATGGCAGCGGGGATTCGACCTCACAATAATGTAGTAGATATTACCAACTATGTTTTATTGGAATATGGTCAACCGCTGCATGCGTTTGATTATGACCGGTTAAACAGTAAAGAAATTGTGGTTCGTTTAGCTAACGATGGAGAAGTGATGACGACTCTAGATGATGCAGAGCGTAAGCTTTTACCATCCAACTTGGTCATCACAAATGGCAAAGAACCTATTGCGCTTGCGGGGGTAATGGGAGGAGCTAACTCTGAAGTGTATGAAGCAACCTCTACTGTATTACTAGAATCAGCTTATTTTGCAGGAGGTTCGGTTCGCGCTACGTCAAAGGATCATGGGCTTCGTAGTGAGGCTAGTGCGCGTTTTGAAAAGGGGTTGACCCTAACCGTGTCGCTCTAGCAGCCGAAAGAGCCGCTCAATTACTAGCATTATACGCTGGTGGCGATGTTTTAGAAGGAACGGTAGAAGCTAGTACGCTACAGGTTGAACCCGCTGTTGTATCCATAACGTTAGACGAAGTAAATCGTCGCTTAGGTACGAGTATTAGTGAAGGAGAAGTTAAAGGAATCTTTGACCGTCTAGGATTTGGTGTTTCTCTACAAAATTCAGAGTTCACTGTGACCGTACCAACTCGCCGAGGGGACATCACGATTCCTGAAGATTTATTAGAAGAAGTAGCCCGTCTATACGGATATGATCACATTCCGATGACCTTACCAATGGGCGAGGCAACCCTGGTACTTTAACAAAGTATCAAGAGAAACGTCGAATTGTGAGACGTACGTTAGAAGGTGCTGGTCTTTACCAAGCAGTGACGTATTCTTTGACAAATGAAACGAAAGCAACTCAGTATGCTTTAGTGAAATCAGAACCAGTGAAGCTTCTTATGCCTATGAGTGAAGAGCGTAGCAATCTTCGTTTAAGCATTGTACCTCAACTATTAGAAGCTGCTTCTTACAATGTCGCGCGTAAAAATGATAGCGTTGCGTTATATGAAGTTGGCTCCGTCTTTATTAAAGATGAAACCGAAGAACTTCCATTTGAAGTCGAGCACATTGCGGGTGTCTTAACGGGCTTATGGACGAATCATCCTTGGCAAGGTGAGAAAAAAGAAGTTGATTTCTTTGTGGCAAAAGGAATTCTAGAAGCCTTATTTACAAAGTTAGGTGTAGCGCCCTATATTGATTATCAAAAGGCAAATATTGAAGGTATGCATCCTGGACGTACTGCGGAGATCCTTCTAAACGAAGAAATCATTGGATTTGTAGGTCAAATTCATCCTGACGTTCAAAAGAATTTAGATTTAAAAGACACGTATGTATTTGAATTAAATGCAGGCACACTATTCGGTGAAGACAAAGAACCTGTAAAATACACAACCATCCCTCGTTACCCAAGCATCACGCGTGATATTGCATTGGTTGTTTCGAATGAAGTGTCAGCCGGAGAAATAAAATCAGTGATTAACGCGGCAGGTGGTAAGCTTCTAAAAGAAGTGAACGTTTTTGATCTGTATGAAGGAGAGCATATGGAGGAAGGAAAGAAATCCGTCGCCTTCTCCTTAACCTATGTGGATCCAGAAAGAACTCTTACAGATGAAGAGGTAGTCAAGGCACATACCAAAGTTTTAGATGCAGTAAAAGATAAAGTTGGTGCAGAGCTTAGAGGGTAAGGCCGAGCATAATATGTTGAACACAAGAATCCTATTTGGATTCTTGTGTTTTTTTGTTGAATCCATAGGTAAAAGGTTGTTAATCTTGATCAAAAAAGTTCACAAAATATTCATACTTTCACCCTATTCCTAAGATTTCGTCTTTTCGTTACACTCGAATAGGATTGCGTCACGGTTCTCTTCAGCTAGAAATCTTAGAAATGAAAGGGAGAGAAGAAGATGAAAAAAAATTGGATAGCACTTTTATTTATCATCATGTTAGCGTTTCCAACGGTGACAGAAGCAGGCTCATTTGGTAAAGGAGACGACCCTTCTGGAAACCCAGGTGAATGGTATGTAGGTACCACTCCAAATGTCGTTGCAGAAGAGAAATACCCTATTCTATTTGTACATGGACTAAATAGCTCCTCGAGAACGTGGTGGGACGGAAACAACATGTATAATACCGCCACAAACAATGGGTATGAAACAGCATTTATCGATTTATTTCCAACCAAAAACATGTGGGATAACGGCCAGCTATTAGCGGGGAAAATCCAAGATATGTATCGTACGTTTGGAGAAAAAATCGTTGTTGTCGCCCATAGTAAAGGTGGAATTGATACGCAATCTGCCCTTGTTCATTACGGTGCTAGCCCCTACGTGGAGAGAGTCATCACTCTATCCACACCTCACTATGGTTCTCAGTTAGCTGACTTAGCCTACAGTAACTGGGCTGGATGGCTAGTGGGCATCCTTGGTGGAAAAAATGATGCGACATACAGCTTGCAAACAGGATATATGAATTACTTCAGGTCCCAAACAGACCAGCATCCAAATGTTAACAAAGTGCCAATCTATACATTTGGAGGCACATCTTGGGGAAGTTTTGGTGGATCTCTCTACTGGGGAGGACTTTACTTAAGAAGTTACGGTGCCAATGACGGCGCAGTAACAGTGAACAGCTCAAGACTACCTTATGCAACAGAATTAAAAGTAAGTGCATGGGACCACTCTTCTATAAAGGAAGGAAGCTCAACATTTAATCATTTTCACCATACCTTAAAGAAAGCATTGCATCTTTTGCAGGCGCAAAGTCAACCAACACTTCAGCTAGCATACTACCTCAAGCCACTTTGACAGCAACCTTACCTAAGCTAGAAGATGAGCAGATCGGTTCAATCGTACGTGGTGGCGAAAATAAAGGGATTAAGACCGAAAGTTTCTTTGTAGAAGAAGGAGTTAAAGAGATAACGATTGATTGGATGAGTGATTCTGAATTCACAGAAGTTACCGTAAAAGATCCAAACGGGAAGGAATATACCTACGCTAAGGATGAGAAGGAGGAAACAGGCGTATTTGAAGGTTCTTATCATCATACCATTACTGTCTCAGCTCCAGAAGCAGGAAAATGGAGGGTAACGGGTAAAGGAAACAAAAAGGAAAGCTACTTATTAAACATTTCATTAAATAGCCCATTAAACGAGGAATTTTCTCTAGAATTAGCCAATGGTGATGTGAAAGTAAAACAAGAAGATGTGAATATTAGCTATAAAACAACCGTTTCGCTTAATTTTTATAAAATGGTAAAGAAAGAAGTAAAAAGTTAAAACCAAGTAAGAAAAATGAAGGAACCTACAAGTTACCAAATGTAGGGGAAGGTGTATACAGTATGACAATAGAAATGGACGGGATAGTAGACGGAACTCCATTCCAGCGGACCATCGTAAAGTCAGTGTATATCGATGATAAGGGGGAAATGTATTAAAAATGAGGAATGCTCTGTATTAGAGCATTCCTTTTTCGACAACTAATTTCTTATAATGATATACACCAAATAAACCAAATAAGAAACCCCCAATACCAAGCCTTCAACACGCCCTATTTTATAATTCGTACGAGAAAAAATGAGCAGTAAGGCGGTAAAAATGATCATAATGATACCGTCATAAATCATTCGAGTATCTACAAGGAGTGGTGAAACAACGGCGGTAGTTCCTAATACAAATAAAATATTAAAAATATTGCTTCCTACAACATTACCAATTGCAATTTCACTTTCCTTCTTTACAGCAGCCGTAATACTCGTAATTAATTCGGGAAGAGATGTTCCAATTGCAATAATGGTAAGGCCGACTAATGTTTCACTCATACCAAATGAGTAAGCTATGGTTGTAGCATTGTTGACGACAAGCTCACCACCAAGAATAATGGCACCGAGTCCACCAAAAGTATAGAGTGCGTTTTTTGTCCAAGAGCTTGGCTCAGTCAAGGTTAGTTCCGCTTGAGGTTCTTTTGAGTTTCGAGCCACTTCAATTATGTAGTAGATAAAAATACTCAAGAATAGTAACAGGATAAATCCTTCGCTTCTAGAAACGACAGCAGGGCTAATACCTTGAAGAAATGAGTCATTCATCGCTATAAGTAATACTGTGCTTGCTAATAGCATAAAAGGAATTTCTTTTCGAAAGGTCACATTCTGAACAGTTAACGGAGAAATAATCGCCGTGATTCCCATGACAAGAGTAATATTTAATATGTTACTCCCAATAACGTTTCCAAGCGCAATCCCAGCATTACCTTCTAAGGCTGCAACAATACTGACCGTAGCTTCAGGGGAGCTTGTTCCAAATGACACAATGGTTAGCCCAATTAATAAAGGGGATATTTGTAAAGCCTTAGCAATTCGAGAAGCTCCATCAACAAAATAATCAGCACCTTTAATGAGCAGAACAAATCCTACAAGTAATAAAATATATGACAAGGTCCATTCTCCTTTAACACATCGTAATACTATTTATCCTACCATTAGACATGTATTCTAGGAAGAGTTAAGCCCGTTTCGATATAACTCTTTAGATTACTTAGGATAGCTGGCCAGCCATTATTCACCCCGATAAAATGATTTTCATCAGGGTAAAAATCACTTTCAGCAAGACCATCATGGATGAGCGTTAATTTCACAGTGTCTTGTTCCTCATCTACTATAAATGTCACACTAGTTGGTTGATCCCGTTGATCAGACACATGTCTCCATATAAAAGTTACGGACTGATAAGGAGTTATTTCAACCACTTCTCCTAAAACATCCAATTCACCGTGCCGTTTGTATGTCACTAAACTACCCACATCCCATTTAGAATCTACAGTTGAAGAAAAAAAGTACTTTTCAGTATGAGATCCCTTGGTGAGGACATCCCAAACGCTTTCTTTTGATGCAAGAATATATATGGTATAGGTAAATTTCATACAGCATTCCTCCTCTTCTTTAACTAGTAGCGACACTTGTTATTATTTCAAATTTGAGTTGGTTGTTCAACTTATTGCTTGAAGTGTTGATAAACAACAGCAGGGTTTATCCTTATCTATACAGAATATAGAAACAAACCATAGAAGGAAGGAAAACAAATATGAAAGCACATTCTATAATTGAGTTGGAATCCTATCGGCTATCTCCTCTTGAACAATCTCACCATGAGCAGCTATACCCAATATTAAGGGATAGAAGCACAATGAAATATATCACTCCCCATCCTGTACAAACAATTGAAGAATGTTACATTAAAATAAGACAATATATCGAAAATAATAACAAAGAAAAAGAAGTGTCTTGGGTAATCATGAAGAGGGATTCTTCTACGATTATTGGGTTATTCCGTCTGCATTCCTTAAATTTATGGCATCAAAAAGCAAAGTTAGGAGTAATTATTCATCCACAATATCAACAGAAAGGTGTCATGAATGAAATCTTTCCTGCTATTCTTGACTATGTGTTTCATGAGCTAAGGTTGAACCGATTAGTAGGAGATATTTTTTGTAACAATGAAGGATCAAAGCGAATTTTAGAAAAACATGGCTTTAAGCTTGAAGGTACCTTAAGAGAAACCGATTTTGATGGAGAGGTATATTATGATACAGCGGTCTATTCCTTGCTGCGTAAAGAATATGTACCAATAAATTAAAAAATCCGGCTTTACTATAGCCGGACTAGTTTATTCTATAGTTACATCTTAGAGGATTTTAAACATTTCATTGCTTCTTGATGTTCTAGTAATGTCTTTCTGCACTCTTCCTTTAATTCACGAGTCTTTGATCGGAGCTGCTCTAGTCTTTCGTAAAAGTCTACTTGCAAGGTGGTACCTTTTTGATTTGTCATATGACACCCCTCCAACTACTGTTAATTTACAAAAACTTAACATTTTCTTAAATATACTGAAAATTTAGAGATTAGTCAAGTGTAAGATAGGTCAATAGTCATATGGAGGTTACTTCAATGAAAGAATAGTGTGATTTAGTCGCTATATGTGTAAATCAAGGACACGCACGAATGCTAGAGACTGTTAATACAAATAAGTGATCTGTTCCTTCTAGTGAACGTGAAGAAGAGAGATAATAGAAGCTTGCTGTTTAAGAGAGTTAAGGAAAGAACGGGTATTCCCGGTGGTGAAATGGTATAAATGGTCTTTATGAAAAGTTATATAAGAAGAATTTAAAGTTCATACTACTTTTTTTCTTAATTGAAGCATTAGAAGGGGACATTTCTGTTGAAGATCCTGATGATTTAATTGCTGAAGCGAGATGGATCAGTCGAAGGGAATTTGAAGAAATCGTTCATCACCATCAAAGGATCTAGATTTGTGAGGGAATTTTTGGGGTTCAGCTAATTTAGTATGGACAGATCCAGTGCAAACTAAATAGAAAAAAACTCTCTTCTTAAGAAGAGAGTTTTTCACTAAGCATTATTATGCTTTGTTAACGTTTGTAGCTTGAGGTCCACGGTTACCTTCTTCGATGTCGAAAGTTACAGATTGACCTTCTTCAAGAGTTTTGAAACCTTCACCTTGGATAGCTGAGAAGTGTACGAATACGTCGTCTCCACCTTCAACTTCGATGAAACCGAAACCTTTTTCTGCGTTAAACCATTTTACTTTACCTGTGTTCATTGTGTTTCCTCCTAGTGCTTGTTGCACGATATTACTATTCTTGTCCTCATATTCCTGGCAAAATTACTCGAAAAGTATTTTAGCTATCATTCATCATATTCCGAACAACAATAATTAATAAAAATCATAACACATATATTTTCAAAAAGATAGTCATTCAACACTTTTCTATTGATTTTTTCTTTTACTAGCAATTGCAATTGCTTTTCCAGTGTTAGCAAAATGGTGTTTTGTCAACGTTTTTAGCACTTCAGTACCTTTAGAAAGAATTATTTTGGCAGCCGCTTCGTCCACTTGTTTTCCTGCTCCTTTTGGTAGAGTAAAGCCGGCAACTTGAGATAATTTATCCCATTCCTTTAAAAAGGCATATCTTGCTAAAATAGATGCAGCCGCGACAGAAAGATGAACACCCTCTGCTTTTGTACTAAAATAAACATTCTCACGTAAAACTTCAGGCTGCTTCTGGATATGTCGGAAATAAACGCCCTCTTCTGCAAACTGATCGATCAGAACAGCATCAGGCTTTTCAGGGAGAATTTTTTTATGTAAGTTTACAAGGACTTGGTTATGAAGAATGGCTTTTATTTTACCTTGAGTCATTCCCTTTGCTTGCAATTCATTATACTTAGGGTTAGGGAGAATGAGTAATGAGTAAGGGATGACTGATATGATATCTTTGGCGATCTTAACAATTTGGTCGTCTTTTAAATGTTTAGAGTCTTTTACCCCTAACTCTTTTAATAGAGGTAACTGTTCTTTTTTTAGCATATGCACTTACTACAGTCATAGGACCAAAAAATCACCTGTTCCTACTTCATCGGATCCTATAACAGAAAGAGAAGAAAATTGTTCAGGAAGTGGTTTGTTTGTTTTGGTTTTGAAGGAGAGGATTTGCTGTCTATACCGTTCCATTTAATGGACTCTGTAGCTGCTCCTCCCCCTTGGAATAACACTTTACCTGACTTATAGGCTGTTATATTACATGTTGGCGTTTTAGCAGCAAATATCGCTCCAGGTGGAGGGGTGGGTTTAACGTACGAAGAGTACGAATCCATCATCTTTTTTAATTTCTGCTTGAGAGCATTGTAAAACAACATTGGACATAGTTAGTCTCCTTTAAGTAAAATCTTGTGGTAAGTCTAGTGATAAAAGCGAATGAAAGGGTAAATTTTTTTTCCAATATTCTGCTATTCATGGTATCATAGTTGTTAGGATTCTGAAGAACGGAGGCTTATTCTGTGTCTGAACAACCAAAAAATCGCACCACGGTAGATATTTATGGGCAACAATATGTAATCGTAGGCACGGAGCCCACAAGTCATATACGTCTCGTGGCGTCAATGGTAGATGAAAAGATGAGAGAGATCAACTCCATGAATCCATCCTTAGATATAACGAAGCTCGCTGTATTAACTTCTGTGAATACGGTTCATGAATATCTTAAACTAAAAGATCAAGTAGAACAATTAGAGAAAGAACTAAAAAGAATAAAGGACTGAAAGAGTCATGCTAGATTTAGCTTTATTAGTGTTATTAGGAATGGGATTTCTTATTGGGGTAAGAAGAGGATTGATTTTACAGCTTATACATATGACAGGTTTTATCGTGGCATTTGTCACAGCATACATATATTACGATGATATCGCTCCTAAGCTTGTTCTGTGGGTCCCTTTTCCTCAATTGGATGAGGCAAACTCATTAAATATGTTAGTAGAAGCGGCTAATTTAGATGCTGCCTATTACAATGCAATTGCCTTTGCCGCTATTTTCTTTGCTGTGAAAATATTGATGCAATTAATTGGTTCCATGCTCGATTTCTTAGCTCAATTCCCTGTGTTAAAACAGTTTAATTCCTTATTAGGTGGATTTCTAGGGTTTGTTGAAGTGTATATTATTGCCTTTATTGCCCTATTTATTATGGCATTATTGCCGATTGAATATATTCAAACCTTATTGGAGCAATCTGTTCTAGGAGAAATGATGGTGAAGCATACTCCAATTCTGTCTGGAACATTAGAAGAATGGTGGATTCAAACAACACCAGTGGAGAACGAAACGCAGATTTAAATTGCAGGACTTAGACAGGGACTTCCTTGGTTAAGTCCTTTTTCTTTTGAAATCAGTGGTCCATTAGCATAAAATGAGAGAAGAATTCCATTCTATTCTAGATTGAAGGAGAGTTCATAAGGATGAACAAAAAAGATATTATTCGTTTATTAGAAACGATCGCAATATATATGGAACTAAAAGGGGACAACCCGTTCAAAATTTCAGCCTTCCGAAAAGCGGCGGCTGCTTTAGAAAATGATGATCGCAGCTTAACGGAAATGGAAGATTTTACAGCACTATCTGGTATAGGGAAAGGAACAGCCGCTGTTATAGATGAATTTATTGAACGGGCCGTTCTTCCGTTTTAGATGAATTAAAAGAAGAAGTACCTAAAGGATTGATTCCTCTTTTACAATTGCAGGGATTAGGAGGGAAAAAGATTGCAAAGCTTTATAAAGAGCTTGGAATCAAAAGCATGGAGGAGCTTAAAAAGGCATGTGAAGAAGAAAAAGTGCAAGCCCTTGCTGGATTTGGTAAAAAAACCGAAGAAAAAATCCTTGCCGCGATTGAACAAGTAGGATCTAGACCAGACCGTCTTCCATTATCCTTTGTGTTGCCGATTGCGAAAGAAATTGAAGAGGCAGTGGAGAAAATGGAAGGCATTGAGAAATTCTCGAGAGCAGGTAGTTTGCGGAGACTTCGTGAGACGGTAAAGGATTTAGACTATATCATGTCAACAACAGAGCCGCAAAAGGTCAAGGAATCCTTACGTCAGTTACCTAAAATAAAAGAAGAAATTGCGGTTGGTGATACAAAAGTTTCCCTAGTCTTCGATTATGACTATGATCTGTCAGTCGATTTTCGCTTAGTCAAGCCGGAAGAATTTGCAACAACCTTACACCATTTTACAGGGTCAAAAGATCATAATGTGCGAATGAGGCAGTTGGCGAAGGAGCGCGGTGAAAAAATAAGTGAATATGGGGTAGAAAACTCAGAAACGGGTGAAGTCACTCATTTTGATACAGAGGAACAGTTTTACCACTATTTTGGATTGCCGTTCATTCCACCTGAGCTACGTGAGGATGGAAAAGAAGTGGATGAATTTAAAGAAGACTACAGCTTAATCTCCGATGAGGATATGAAAGGTGACCTACATATGCATACCACATGGTCTGATGGGGCGTACTCTTTAGAGGAAATGGTAGAAGAATGTAGACGCTTGGGGTATTCCTACATGGCCATCACCGACCATTCTCAGTATTTGAAGGTAGCGAATGGATTAACGCCAGATCGTTTACGCGATCAAATAAAAAGAAATTCGAAAATTAAATGATAAATATGATGATATTACGATTTTAGCAGGAGTAGAGATGGATATATTACCTGATGGTTCCCTAGATTATGACGATGA
The DNA here is from genome assembly GCF_000171615.1 of Bacillus coahuilensis m4-4. Classification (GTDB taxonomy): domain Bacteria; phylum Bacillota; class Bacilli; order Bacillales; family Bacillaceae_K; genus Bacillus_T; species Bacillus_T coahuilensis. The sequence continues at coordinate 21,366 of NZ_ABFU01000050.3, forward strand.
GCTTTTAGAAGAGCTTGATATTGTCATTGCTTCTATCCACTCTAGTTTTTCACAAAGCAGAGAAAAAATCATGGAGCGTCTTCAAACGGCTTTAGAAAATGCTCATGTTGACATTATCGCTCACCCGACGGGGAGACTGATTGGACGACGAGATGGATACGATGTGGATGTGGATCTGTTAATTGAATTAGCTGCTAAAACGAATACGGCTTTAGAGTTAAATGCTAATCCCCATCGTTTAGATCTAAATAGCTCTGAAATTAAAAAAGCGCAGGAAAAAGGTGTACCGATTGTCATTAATACAGATGCTCATAGTATCGATCACTTTGAATTTATGGAGCTAGGTGTGAAAACAGCAAGAAAAGGCTGGATTCGAAAAGAGATGGTATTGAATGCCATGTCTACTGAAGATTTGCTTGCATTTTTACACGAACGAGGGGCTAATAGGAGGAAATAATCGTTGGAAGGTAAATCGTTAAAAACATTAGAGTTTATAAAATACGGGAGCAACTTATGAGCTTTGCTTCTTCTTCACTTGGAAGAGAAAGAGCGGAAAGCTTAGTACCTGCAACCTCTTTAGAGGATGTTATAACTTTACAAGAAGAAACAGACGAAGCAGCGACAGTCTTAAGGTTGAAAGGACATGCACCACTTGGTGGTATTTTTAATATCAGACCACAGCTAAAGCGCGCGGAGATTGGTGGAATGCTTAATGCCTCAGAATTAGTTGAGGTGGCAAGCACCATTTATGCTTCTCGTATGATTCGTGCTTTCGAAGAGCAACTCTCTGAGGAAGGTGTGGATTTGCCGATTTTTCACGGTTTGATCTCTGAGATGCCCATTCTGACTGGCCTCGAACATGAGATCAAACAAAGCATTGATGACAACGGAGAAATCTTAGACGGGGCAAGTCCTGCCCTACGCTCAATACGAAGTCAGCGTAGGCTTACAGAAGGACGAGTACGTGAGAAGTTAGAAAGTATGGTGAGATCTCGCAACGCCCAAAAGATGCTTTCGGACGCCATAGTGACAATACGAAATGACCGATATGTCTTACCTGTAAAGCAGGAATACCGTGGGCATTATGGCGGAATTGTTCATGATCAATCTTCATCTGGTCAAACACTTTTTATAGAGCCAGAATCTGTCGTACAGCTAAATAATAGCTTGCGTGAATTAAGAGTCAAAGAACAAACTGAAATAGAGAAAATATTACTTGAGCTATCAGGAAGAGTGAGTGAAGTAACAGAAGACCTTTCGGTTATTATTAATCATCTAGCTCATATAGACTTTATGTTCACGAAAGCAAAATACGGTCGTTCGATTAAAGGGACAAAGCCTTCCATGAACGACAAAGGAAGAATTAAACTATTTAAAGCACGTCACCCTTTACTAGGGATAGAAGAAGCAGTGGCAAATGATATTTTCCTTGGAGAGGATTTTACGACAATTGTCATTACGGGACCTAATACAGGTGGTAAAACCGTGACCTTAAAAACGATTGGGATTTGTACCCTCCTAGCACAGGCAGGGTTACCGATACCCGCGTTAGATGGCTCTGAGCTTGCTGTGTTTCAATCCGTGTATGCAGATATTGGAGACGAGCAGAGCATCGAGCAAAGCTTATCTACATTCTCTTCTCATATGGTGAATATTGTGGATATCTTAGATAAAGTCGACTTTCAAAGCTTAGTATTATTTGATGAGCTTGGTGCTGGAACAGATCCGCAAGAAGGGGCAGCTCTTGCGATTAGTATCCTAGATTATGTGTATAAAAGAGGAGCAAGAGTTGTCGCAACAACGCACTATCCTGAATTAAAAGCCTATGGATACAATCGTGAAGGTGTTGTGAATGCGAGTGTTGAATTCGATGTGGAAACCCTTCGCCCTACCTACCGATTATTACTCGGTGTTCCTGGACGAAGCAATGCGTTTGAAATTTCGAAACGGTTAGGACTTTCTGATGATGTAATTGACTATGCAAGAGTGCATATTGGAACAGATAGCAAGCAGGTGGAAAACATGATTGCGTCATTAGAGGAATCAAAGCGTATGGCGGAAAAAGAACGCATGGAAGCGAATGAATTACTAAAATCTGCCGATAAGCTGCATCGCGATCTTCAAAAACAAACGGTTGAATACTATGAGAAAAAAGATGAGCTTGTGGATAAAGCAAAAGATAAAGCAATAAAAATTGTAGAAGAAGCAAAGCGAGAAGCCGAGGAAATTATCCGAGAGCTTCGAAACTTACGTATTCAAAAGAATGCTGAAGTAAAAGAGCATGAGTTAATTGAAGCTAAAAAACGCCTAGAAGATGCAACACCGACGAAGAATATGAAGAAAACACAAGCATCCAGAACAGATTCAAAAGAATTACGTCCTGGCGATGATGTCAAAGTCCTCTCCTTCGGCCAAAAAGGAGTGCTTCTCGAGAAGACTGGAGAAGCAGAATGGGCTGTACAAATGGGGATCTTGAAGATGAAAGTAGAGACAAAAGATATAGAGTTTGTATCACGCAAAAAAGAAAAAGTGACCAAACCCCTGGCTACGGTGAAGGGGAAGGACTACCATGTAAGCTTAGAGTTAGATTTACGTGGTGAACGTTATGATCATGCATTAAATCGAGTAGAAAAATATATCGATGATGCATTATTAGCCTCCTATCCTCGCGTGTCGATCATTCATGGTAAAGGAACGGGTGCGCTACGAAAAGGCGTTCAAGAATACTTGAAAAACCATCGATCTGTGAAGTCCATTAGGTTTGGAGAAGCAGGCGAAGGTGGGACAGGTGTAACAGTCGTTGAATTTAAATAAGGGAGAGAATGGTATGGGGAATGAATTTTGGCAGTGGGACCTTGTTCAAACAGCTGGATATTTTTCTGTTGTGATTCTGTGCTTAGTCCTGTTTTTAACGATCTTTGAATTTGTAACAAAGTATAAAAACTGGGAGGAAATAAAGAAAGGTAACATGGCAGTTGCAATGGCCACAGGCGGTAAGATTTTTGGCATAGCGAATATCTTCAGTCATTCAATAGCACAGCATAATAGCTTTGTAGATATAATTGGTTGGGGATTTTTTGGTTTTTTTCCTGCTCCTCATCAGTTATTTCATTTATGAATTTTTAACACCTCGATTTAAAATTGATGAAGAAATTGCTGCTGATAATAGAGCGGTTGGGTTTATCTCTTTAGTCATATCAGTGGGCCTAAGCTTTGTTATTGGCGCAGGCATTTCGTAAGGAGAACGGAACATGGAAACATTAGCGAAAATATTAATAGCATTATGTGGAGTTTTCCTACTTGTAGGGATCATCTATCTGGCGTTTTTTGTGTAAAGTAGGCAACGTAACATGAACAGGCCCATTCCTTGAATTACTGATTAGTAACGAAGGGGATGGGTTCTTTAAATCCTTATACTTATATCAAATGTAAACAAGGGAGAGAAAGGGGTAGAAAGAGCGGGTAAGGATGCGAGGGCCAAACAGCTTATATCTTTTTCTAAGTTCTACATGAACGTGGTAGTGGTAAAGAGATACTTAGATTGATTCCATTTCTTCTTCAAAATAAAAGGTATTAGGATATTCCTTAAGGATATAAGAGAACCGTTTCATATTTTTTACATACATCCATTTGATAATCGTTACATGTTCCCCAGTAGATTTTATACGGACTGTTTCATTTTGGGTAAATTTATTGTTCGTTTTCATTAAATCCTACTTTCATATTATATTTATATAGGCCTACTCTAAGTGTATCATAAAAAAACAAATAAGCATTAGTAGGATGGTGGCAATATTTAATTGTAGGGCTGTAATAATTCATACCAAGGATAGGAGCCTTTACAAGGGTATTAAATTTAATGGTCATTAACCATTTTATTAGAAGTAGGTCGAATGAATGGATCAACATTTTTTGATGATGTACCAATTAAAGAAATCGATGAATTAAACCCTGGATAAAGATGGTTCGGTCACTCCACTCTTAAGCGGAGTGAGTGACCGAGTCTTTAGTAGTTCAACCTCTTAACTGATTCTTAAAAAACAGTACAGTCTCCAATTCATCTTCACGGTCTTTAAATATACCTAGCTGTTTTCCAACAGCAACGGCGAATTCAACGTAGGCATTGCCTTCTGCTGTAATTAAGTTTTCTGATACGGTAACATCTGCTTTGCTTTTAAAGGTTGGATTAAAATAGGTAGGGAAATCTGCAATATTTATGGACGTTGTATATTCTCTATCTCGTAGTACATCCTTTGTTCTTAGTATTTTTTCTGCGATTACCATTCAAAAAAATATAAGAGACACCCAGGTGGCGAGAGAAAGAGAGTAAAGGTAGAATAGATAGGAGTAAACGTGCATTTCGCTAAGTGGAATGCACGTTTTGATTCATACAGTCGGAATAGAATATTTGAATCCTTTGTCCATTCTACACGTATATACTAAAAGTGCCCATGAGAGGAGTGTACGTATGCAATCAATACTAGAGTACCGACTACTTAAAGGTGAAGAATTTACCCCTATTTATTACTATGATGATATAGAGATGGAACAGATTCTGGCAAGAAGAGAATGCGAGTTCTTTGTGAAAAACGGCGTGACTTATAAACAAACGTCTTCTGCTATAGAAGATCAGGTAAATTTAATTTATGTGGAAGTGTTTGAAGAAGCTCCATTTGAAATACAGCCAGGGCAAGGTGGAATTCAATTAGAATTTCGCGAATACAATCCAAGAAAGAACCATCCCTTATTAAAAGTAGAACAGTTTTCATTCCATTTAAATGTATTACATAAAATAGGGGCTGTGTACCATTTTATTGACGATGTAGAATGGGAGAGAGACTCTGCAGAAATTGATGAGGACAGAATGACCTATGTTCTTTATCTAACCCCTACTGGATACGTTTTAGAGAAAGGAGAAAGGGCATGAAGAAAACAACAAAATTGATGACAGGAGTTATGGCTGCAATGACTATGACCATAGCAGCCTGTGGTTCAGATATACCACCAGAACCAGAAGATACCGACTGCTTAGACTGGGACTGGGACGAAGAAACAGGGACCTACTATTGTGATGACGATGATTCACCCTATTATAGAAGTTACTTTTACGGTGGGAGATATTTCAAAAGTAAGTCAAGCTTAAAAGAATCTTCATCCTATAAAAGCTACAGCAATTCGGCTAAATCAGGTATTGGCAGCGGATCAAAGGGTGGTTTTGGTGGGTAACTATCAAAGTGAGCGCCAAGCCTTTTACTCTCAATTTGATCAATACTGGCATGACTTATACGGAGAAGAATATTCATTGTTGGATGTAAAATATGAATCCAATGAAACCATAAATAAGATACGACAGGCAACGAAACGCGTCGGAAGTATTTATCAAAAAACACTTCAACTGCTAACAAATCTTGATGATGACACGTTGATTCAGCTAGGTTTCCCTAAAGCTACCCTTGAGTTTGTTCGACTTCCAAGTCATAGCCTAATTACGTTACTTGGGCGCATGGACTTTGTGGTACAGGATGGAAAGATAAAATTATTAGAATTTAATAGTGACACTCCTACGTTTATAAAAGAAACATTTTTATTAATGGTAAAGTTTGTGAGTATTTTCAATGTGAGGATCCGAACCAGGACTTAGAGGAACTTCTAGGTAAATCTTTAAACAAAGGAATACGAGAAGCCTGGACGAAAGATCGTACACCGACTATTGTGTTTACCTCTCATCCTGATCATGAGGAAGATTACTTTACCACCCTTTATTTACAAAAGTTATCAAAGGTTCCTTCTCAATATGTCCCCCTTTCAGATCTCCAAATTATAGAAGAAGATTTCATAAATGGAGGACAGATGGTTCTTGAGAGTGGGGTATATACCCCAGAAGGTGAACGGATTGACATCTTATACCGTCCTACATACCCAGTTGAGCATTTAGTGGAAGATGTCGCAAAAGGCTCACAGGATAAAATAGGAGAAACCCTATTAAGGTTTGTTAAAGATAACAAGCTCATTTTACTTAATCCCCCGTCTGCCTTTCTACTTCAATCAAAAGCAGTTCAGGCAATCATTTGGGGATTATATGAAGAAGAGCATCCTTATTTTACAGAGGAAGAACAGGAGTGGATCGGTGAACATTTCCTAGCCACTTATCTAGAACCAGATTCTTTTGTCCAAAGCAATCAAAAACATGTCGGTAAACCGGCTTTTGGTCGAGAAGGAGATACGGTAGTGATCTATAATGGAGATGGAAGGAAAATTGCCGAGGATCGGCAAAAGACGTACAGAGATTCGTTACAGGTATTTCAAGAATACATTTCTCTTCCTACTCATACCATTCAAACTGAAAAAGGAAAACAACTTGCTCATATTATGTACGGCTGTTTTTATGTGCATCACCTACCCATGGCTATAGGTATACGTGCAGGTGGGCAAATAACAGACAATCATTCTTATCATTTACCAATTGGAATATATGAATTGAAAGGAGAGAACTAAATGTCTTACATTACGTTAGAATCATTTTTAAGCTTTCTTGCTCATTTAGGAACGGGGTTTGTTCTTATCATTCTAGGGCTAATTGCCTTTTCATTTACTACAAAGTTTTCAGAGCGACAACTAATAAAAGAGGGGAACCTTGCTGTTGCCTTAAAGCTGTGGGGAAAAACCATAGGTCTTGCCATTGTCATCTACACGGTGTGGGCTGGTAGTGTGAATCTATTAGATGCTTTTATATGGGGAATCGTTGGGATTGTAGCTCAAGTGTTGGCGTACTTTATCATTGAGTATATCTTGACTCCTCGTACTCATTTAGCTGAAAAAGTGGAAGAGGGGAATCTAGCCATTGGTTTCAGCTTATTTGCCGCAGGGATTGTAGTGGGACTTGTAGTTGCTGCAAGTTTGACTTATTAAATAGATAGACTTTGGGAACTTCCTTTTGGAGGTTCTATTTTTATGGGTGGAATTGGGACAGGGTGCAGGGGTTGAGTGCCCGCACAGGAATGGTTGGTGTCCGCACGAGATTTGTGAGAGCGCACGAGATTGGCCAGAACCGCACGAGAACCATCTGCACCCGCACCAAACCCTACCAATACCGCACGAACAGAGGTGTCATCCGCACAAATAAGAGATTCACCTGCACAATCTCCTGCCCTTCAAAATCTTCCCATTCATTTCCTGCTACTCAATTAAAAAAACATATGGAAAAAAACCAACAAATAGTCTATTATAAAAAGTAATGTTAGAACTTTCATACTATTATACTGTTAAGGAGAAAATATGACTCAAAGCCAATATACAAGATTAATTGAAGAAGAGAAATATGATGAAGCGGTCACTAGATGGTTACAAGAATACCTGGAAATTCAAAAGGCTAACTCTCTTCAATTTGTGAAGAGGTTCGTGTACCTCTCTGATGAGGATTTTAAAGGGCTTATCAAGATGCTTGATTCAGTGTTAATGAATCGACTAGCGCATATTTTAATTCGAGCAAGATACCGTAGAGTTAAGTCTCCCTATACGACGATGTGGTATTGTGATGAATTAATAGATGAGAATAAGCTGGTAGAATCAGAAAGATTACTAAAACAGCTAGAAGATCAGGATCTATCTGAGGAAGAAACGATCAAGCTTTATTCAACGATGGCCACCACGCTTATGTTTATGCAAAGGTTTAAAGAAGCTAGTCGCTATATGGAGAAATTAGAAGAACTCTCAGCAAACGATATTCATACTAGGTGGGGATATTATTATCTTATAAAAGGAGAATGGGATGTTGCTGTCGAGTATTTGCATAAGGGGAGAAATGATCAGAAAGATGGAGCGTTTTCGAGATATTTGGAAATTCACCATCTTGTAGCGGTTGGGAAGATACAGAAGGCTCAACAGCTACTGAATGAAGCGAAGAGATTATATCCTTCATTTACACGATTGGTTCACGAGCAGGTTCAGCTACATTTTAAACAAAAGAATTGGACGGGAATGCTACAGTCGATAGATGAGATGAAGAGGCAGTCTCCTGGTCATTCTAGTCAGCCTCTTTATAACTATTATTTGGCCAACTATTATTATGAGAATGAAATGCTTGATGAGCTGCAAGCTTTATTAGAAGCGAATAGAGGATTAAAGAAGTCGTCCATGTTTAAACAGTTTAAAGAGACGTTCTCATTAGAAAGAAAATTTGTCGCTTACACACCGGTTGCGCAAAAATATAATTATTGCATGCCAGCTTGTATTTCCATGGTAACCAGTCAGTTTGGGGATCGTTTAGAGCAGGATGAGATAGCAGAGCATGTTTTTGAGGTATCTGGTTCGAGGATTCCCAGGTCTGTGAAGTTTTTAGAAGAGCAAGGATTTGCAACGAAGTTATTTTATGGAACAGCTGCTCTCTATAAAAAGCTGATTGATCAGCATGTGGGGATGATTGCGATGATCGATTATCCGTTATCTTCACATGTTCAAGTCATTGTAGGCTATGATGACAATTTACAATGCCTTTTTATACAAGATCCTAATTTTAGAGAGTTGATCACGGTTCAATACGAGGATGTTCCTGAGTATTTTGATAACAACCGAGCATCCACTATTGCTGTTGTACCTAGTGGAGAAGAGCAGAAGCTACATCTTCTATCTGAACAAGAACATTCTGTGATGAAAACGGTAATGGAATTAGTAGAGAAACTGGAAGAAAGCCCGTTAACGGAAGAGGATCATGATTACTTACAGACTCACCGTGATCATTTTGTTGTATGGGAATATGCGATACGCTCCTTCCCGACTGAGCTAGATGCCGACATTTTAGAAGAATATATCCAAGCATTTAATGAGCAGCTACGTGAGGGGACGTATAAGAATATAGTGACTGCACTCGCTTATGAACGTGTGGGGAAATTAGAAAAAGCGAGAACCATCCTAGAGGCTGTGCAGGATAAGGATAAAAATTCAGCGTATCGGTATGTCTTGGGTCGCAACTATTATGACCAAGATGATACGAAACGTGCCGTTGAATATTTTGAGAAAGCCATAGAGTTAGAGCCAGATGATCATGTGATGTGGTCTTATGCTGCCATGTGCTATTTAGGGGAAAATCAAGCGGAGAAAGCTCTTAGACTGAATGAAATTGCGTTAGATATTAATAGTGAAGATAGCTTTGTTTTAATGAATCAAGGATTAATTTTAGCGAAGGTAAATGAACTTCACGAAAGTAAGCGCTTTTTTAAAGAAGTCATCAAACGGCACAAATATGATGCACACGCATGGTATGAAAGAGCTAGAATTGATGAGAGACTGGGACTATTGCAAAAGGCTGAAAGAGGCTACCGTGTAGCTATCGGGTTAAAGCCAACGTACCCCTATGCATATCGTAAGCTAGCTGATCTGTTTGAAAATACCTTACAGGATGTGAAAAGAGCGGAAGAAGTATATGTAGAAGCGGTCAGAAAAGTAAAGGAAGTTAATCTTCTTGTTGAGGTCAGTGAATTCTTCCTAAGACATGAAAACGTAGAAGAAGCTTTTCACTTGATAGAAGAAGCCAAACAGCTTGATACACTTTCAGCTGACCCATGGGTAACAGAAATGTACTATCTCCAAGAGAATGATTCTGAGCAACTAGTTTCCTTTATTAAAGATGTGAACGAAAGATTCTCTGAAGATAGTATATGGTGTATTAATGCAGGTAGAGTTTTGGGTGATGTTGGAGATGAGGGTGAGATAGAGCTTAGTCTAGATATGATGGAAAGAGGCGTTCAGATGGCAACGTCCAATATAGATGGTGCCATTGAACAGTATCAAGATGCGATCGTTAAACATCAAGCCTATACTAGAGGCTTTACTTTCTTAAAGAAGCTACGGAAAGAGAGGCAAGATTCTCCGTATATTATTAGTTATATTGGTTGTTTGTATGAATCTCAAGGGTACTTACAGGAAGCGATAAAATATTTTGAACAAGCCCTTACACAGTATGAAGATATTCTACCTCTTTACCGACTAGGTGAAGTGTATTACAAACTAGAAGACTATGATAAGGCGGCTGACTATTATAAAAGTGTGGCAGAACTGGATTCTGAGCATACTCAAGCCCTCTTAGATTTAGCCTCTATCGCTTCGATGAAAGAGGAGAAGGATAAAGAACTAGGCTTTTTACAGCAAGCGTTTCGCATTGACCCATACAGTGTGTCAGTTGAAAAGATGACAGATCTTATGGACGAGGAAGCTGTGCAACAGTTTATTAACTTAGTAGAGGATCAAAAAGCTTTATTAGATGAAGCATTCTACTATGATACGTTGGCTTATGCGTATGGGTCCATTCAAGATGTCGAGGTGGAGGGTCAAATGCTAGAAGAAGCTAGACGCCTTTCTCCAGATTTTTCTGTAATCCGATTCCACCAAGTAAAATATTGGATGAAAACCGGGAATCTTAAAGCAGCAAAAAAGCAAGTACTTTCTTTAATTGAAGAAAATGTAGAAACACGAGCTTATTATGAGACGCTGTTACAGCTTTACTTTGAAAGTAAAGGACTTTTGAGAATGGATTCAGAGTTAAATAGACTTCACTTGGAACCTAAAGAAAAGAGTTTGGCCTTTATGACTATGGCCGTAACGTTTGAAGAAAAGATGAAAGCTGTAGTAGAAAATCAAGTTCACACGGAGCAAGCTGGTATTTTTAAACGACTTGTGAACTTCTCTAAGCTTACGTACAACCTAGGAATAACCATTGCTTTATATGAACGTGCTATAAAGTTAGATTACGAGAATATCCAAGCGGTAATGTGGCTTACAGATTTCTATATCGATCATGATTTAGCTGAGGATGCGATCAAGGTTCTAGTTGGCTCCCTAAAGAAAGAATGGCAGTATGATGTAGCATACAAGTTGGCTAGCGTTTATACAGACTTACTAGCTGAAGAAAACGAACGTAAGAAATTCAACTATGTTCAGAAAACAGAACAACTATTACTAGACTGCTTGACTGTGAAAGAAGAAGTGGAAGTTCTAACGTTATTGGGCTACACCTACTATGAAAAAGGGGACATGACAGCTGCTTGCGAAGTTTTACGCAAAGCGATTGAATTAGAGCCATTATATGACCTTGCGTATCTTCATATGGGTAGGGCACTTGCCGCTCTTGGGGATTTAAATGAAGCGGAAACGTATTTAATGAAGGCCGCTCAGTTCACTCAAAATCCATATATATTGAATGAATTAAGCATTGTCTATAGACGACTTCAACGATTTGAAGAGGCATTACGCTATGCAGAAACGTGTATGGAGATAGAAGAAGATGAAATGTTATTTGCCTACAACCGAGCATGCTATCTTTCGTTATTAGGAAGGTTTAATGAAGCACGCGACGAATTGACCATAGTATTTGAAAAGGATGAAACAGGAAGGTATTTAGCATTGTCAGAAGAGGATATTGACCTAGGGCCTTTAAAGGAAGCTCGTTTATTTCCAGTCGTCTGGTCGTAAACGTTATATTTTAGTTAACATGAGATGTTCAGAGTGGAAATGTCATTTTGTTTCCCTCTGTTTTTTTACATAGTGAGTTGAAAAAATAAAAAAGGAGTTGAGCGAAATGAACAAGAAAAGGTTACAAGACTATTGTGCATCTTTAAAAGGTACAACCCATGACTATCAGCAGGATTGGCAAGCAGACCGCTACCACGTGGGGGAAAAGATGTTTGCCATGATGGGGGGAGATGCAAAAGGTGAGCCCATTATCACATTAAAATGTGATCCAGTTCGTGCAGAAGAGCTTCGTGAACAATATGACCGAATTATTCCTGGGTACTATATGAATAAAACACACTGGAATTCTATTTATTATGATGAAAGGTTTACGGATGAGTTTGTGGAAAACCTTATCCAGCATTCCTATGAACTTGTCTTAAGTAAATTGACTAAAAAGATTCAGAAGGAAATTTTAGGAAGATAAATGGGGGAGAAATGGCCATAGATAGAGGATTGAAACTTATATTATCTGCATTATGTATTATTGTAGGCTTTTTGTATTATTGGGAAGTGTTTGGACAAACAGAAGAGAGTGTTTCTAGATGGGGGCTGATTTCTATTCTTAGTGGATTAGTGATTATTCCTTTTAGCTTTTTCAACAACAAGGTAGCAAAAATACTCACCACCAGTATTATTGCTGTAGTGGTAGTCATCCAAATTCCGCCGATCATTCTATGGTTTGTCTTTCACGGCAGTGGAATTACTGACGGCACGCCGCCCAGTGATTTTGTAGCCCATTGGCTGTATAGCTTTCCTCATATCATGATAACTGTAATAGGTCTCCTAGTGTCCAAAACATGACGAAAAAAGTTGAAGCTTGTCCATTACATTTCAAATTGTAAGCTCTTTCTTTTTCGATTATAATGAAGTTGGGTGGGAAAAATCTAAATTTTTCGAAAAATAACAAGGGGGAGAGAAGATGGAGAAAATCTGGTTAAAGCATTATCCTGAAGAAATTCCTCATGAAATAGCATACAAAGAACAAGCAGTCCATGAATATTTAACAGATGCTGCTAAACTGTATGGGGAAAAAGTAGCAGTGCATTTTTTAGGGAAGGATATTACGTTCATAGAGTTATATGAAGCTTCTCTTAAGTTTGCTAACTACTTAAAAGATGAATTGGGCATCAAAAAAGGGGACCGGGTAGCCATCATGTTACCAAATACACCTCAGTCCATGATTGGTTACTATGGCACTTTATATGCTGGTGGAATTGTCGTTCAGACCAATCCTCTTTATATGGAACGAGAATTACAATATCAAATGAAGGATTCAGGAGCAAAAGTCATTTTAACACTAGATATACTCTATCCAAGAGTATCTAAAGTATTAAATGAAACAGATCTTGAAAATGTTATTGTAACCGAAATAAAGGAATATTTACCGTTTCCTAAAAATTTGGTTTATCCTCATATACAAAAGAAGCAATATGGTATTAAAGTGAAAGTCTCTCATTCAGGAAATACCCATTTATTACCTACGATTTTAAAAGAAGCTTCAGCAACACCAATTGAGACCCCCCTTGACTTTGAAAACGACTTAGCACTGTTACAATATACTGGTGGTACTACTGGATTTCCAAAGGGAGTTATGCTAACTCACAAAAATTTAATTGTCAATACAAGTATGAGCGATAAGTGGTTATATAAGTGCAAAAAAGGGGAAGAAAGCATCCTAGGGATTTTGCCTTTTTTCCATGTGTTTGGGATGACGTCTGTATTAATTCTATCGGTCATGGCTGGATATAAGATTATACTTATGCCAAAATTTGATGCGGGTGACACGTTAAAGACGATTCAAAAACAAAAGCCAACCTTATTCCCAGGTGCGCCAACCATTTATATAGGTTTATTAAATCATCCAGATATTAATAAATATGACTTATCATCTATTCATGCTTGTATTAGTGGTTCCGCACCACTTCCGGTGGAGGTTCAAGAAAATTTTGAAAAGGTAACAGGAGGAAAGATGGTCGAGGGGTATGGATTAACCGAAACATCTCCAGTAACCCATGCAAACTTTGTCTGGGATCGTCCTTATGTTAAAGGAAGTATTGGAGTACCTTGGCCAGATACGGAGTCTGCCATCCTTTCATTTGAAACAGGGGAACCACTTCCTCCAGGTGAAATCGGAGAAATCGCTATTAAAGGACCTCAAGTCATGAAAGGATATTGGAACCGTCCAGAAGATACAGCTTCTACATTTAGAGATGGCTGGTTATTAACAGGAGACTTAGGTTATATGAATGAAGATGGATACTTCTTCGTTGTAGATCGTAAGAAGGATATGATCATAGCCGGTGGATTTAATATCTATCCAAGAGAAATTGAAGAGATTCTTTATGAACACCCAGCCGTACAAGAAGCTGTTTGTGCCGGAATACCAGACCCGTATCGTGGTGAAACCGTTAAAGCGTATGTTGTTTTAAAAGATGGAAAACAATTAACGGAAAAAGAATTAGATACGCATTGTCGAAAATTTTTAGCTGCTTATAAGGTACCAAGAATCTATGAGTTTAGAGATGAATTACCAAAAAACTGCAGTAGGTAAGATCTTAAGAAGAGCCTTAGTAGACGAAGAAAAGCAAAAGCAATCTTCTGAAGAAATAAGCTAAGCTTATTTCTTTTGTAAAATAGGTAGACAAGCCTCTCTAAATTCTTGACAAGTAAGGGGTATCATTATAAGATAGAAATATGAATGAATGGTCATTCATTATTTAGCGGAAGGTGATAGCCCCTTGAAAAGAAATAAGCCGAAATATAAACAAATTATTGATGCAGCCGTGATTGTCATCGCAGAAAATGGCTATCATCAAGCACAAGTATCAAAGATTGCAAAACAAGCAGGTGTGGCAGATGGAACAATTTATTTGTACTTCAAAAATAAAGAAGATATTCTTATCAGCATGTTTCGTGAAAAGATGGGATTATTCATTGAAAAAACGGAAGAAGTAATTGCAGGGAAAAGTTCTTCTTCAGAGAAATTATTAGTTATGATAGAGAATCATTTTTCTATATTATGTGACGATCATCATCTAGCGACGGTTACTCAGTTGGAGCTACGTCAGTCAAACAAAGAAATTCGATTGAAAATCAACGATGTGCTTAAGAAGTATTTAAAGCTTGTTGATATGATATTGTACGAAGGAATTGACAGAGGTGAATTTGATCCAAGTCTAGATGTGCGTCTAACAAGACAAATGATTTTCGGAACGATTGATGAAATTGTCACAACCTGGGTCATGAATGATCATAAATATGAACTTGCTGCTCTAGCTAAGCCGATCCATCAGATAATCTTGCGAGGTTGTCAAGCTCACCAATAAGTAGGAGGAATTGTTTTGGAATTTTTTAGCATAGAAGTAGAAAAGGGAATTGGATTAATTACATTAAATAGACCACCTGCTAATGCACTTAGTAGTTCAGTTTTAATGGAATTAAATGATGTGTTAGATGAGGTAGAGAACAATGATGACATTCGTGTTCTACTCCTACATGGTGAAGGCAGATTCTTTTCTGCCGGCGCAGATATTAAAGAGTTCCTAAGCGTCGAGGATGCAAAAGGATTTGCTAGTCTTGCTGGCCGTGGTCAAGGTTTGTTTGAACGAGTGGAGAACTTTGGAAAGCCAGTTGTTGCTGCCATCCATGGTGCAGCACTTGGCGGAGGGCTTGAATTAGCGATGAGTTGTCATATCCGATATGTTACCCATTCAGCTAAACTAGGACTTCCAGAACTTCAGTTAGGACTAGTGCCTGGATTTGCAGGTTCACAGCGCCTTCCTCATTTAGTGGGAAGAGCCAAGGCTGCTGAGATGCTTTTCACAAGTGAGCCAATTACGGGTGAAGAAGCAGTGAAGTGGGGTCTAGCGAATGCAAGCTTTTCAGATGAAGAGCTTATGACAAAGACTACCGAGCTATGTGAGAAGATTGCGAGTAAAAGTCCAATTGCGCTAAAGGCTACTTCGAAGCTATTATCTTACACAAAATCAAATCGTTTCTATGAAGGGGTAAATCAAGAAGCTGATTTGTTTGGTGAATGCTTTATGTCTGAAGATGGCAAAGAAGGAATCACAGCGTTCCTTGAAAAACGTAAGCCTGAATTCAAAGGCAAGTAACTAGGAGTATAGAGGAGGGCAGATCCGATCGATTTGCCCCACCTTTTACTATATATTTTTATCTAAAATATTCATAATCTTTCTAATGGAAAGAATGTTTACACTTTGGGAGGGGAAAACATGAACATCTTCGTATTGTTAAAAAGAACTTTTGACACAGAAGAGAAAATCACGTTAGCTGGCAATCAAATTAATGAAGACGGGGCAGAATTCATCATCAATCCTTACGATGAGTATGCAGTCGAGGAAGCGATTCAGGTTCGTGATGAGCATGGCGGAGAAATTACAGTTGTATCGGTCGGCAATGAAGAAGCAGAGAAACAACTTCGAACAGCTTTAGCAATGGGTGCTGATAAAGCCGTTTTAATCAATATTGAAGACGATATTGAAGAAGGAGATCAATTTACAACAGCGGCTATTTTAGCTGAATACTTAAAGGAACAAGAAGTAGATTTAATTATCGCGGGGAATGTTGCGATTGATGGAGGTTCCGGTCAAGTTGGTCCTCGTGTTGCTGAACAATTAGGGATAAACTATGTGACAACGATTACGGAACTAACCATTGATGGTACGACAGTTTCAGTCACTCGTGATGTAGAAGGAGATACTGAAAAGATTGAAACGAGCCTACCGCTATTAGTAACAGCGCAACAAGGTTTAAATGAACCTCGTTATCCTTCTTTGCCTGGTATTATGAAAGCCAAAAAGAAACCATTAGATGAGTTAGAAATAGATGATTTAGACCTAGATGAAGACGATGTAGAAGCTAAAACGAAAACAATTGAAATCTTCTTACCTCCAAAGAAAGAAGCGGGGAAAGTGTTAGAGGGTGAAATTGCCGACCAAGTAAAGGAATTAGTAGGATTACTACATTCAGAAGCAAAGGTTATCTAATTGACTACACAAGGACAAAACGGGAGGTAGAAAAAATGGGAAGAAAAGTGTTAGTACTTGGAGAAGTGCGTGACGGTTCACTACGTAATGTATCATTCGAAGCAATTGGGGCAGCAAAAACAATTTCTGAAGGAGGAGAAGTAGTAGGGGTACTTGTTGGTCAGAGTGTAAGCGCTTTAGGTCAATCGCTTGTTCACTACGGAGCAGATCGTGTGGTAGTGGTGGAAGATGAAAAATTAGATCACTACACGCCAGACGGTTATGCGCAGGCTTTATTAGCTGTCATTGAACAAGAAAAACCTGAAGGTATTGTGTTTGGTCATACAGCACTAGGTAAAGACCTATCACCAAAGATTGCTAGCAAGCTACATTCTGGTCTTGTGAGTGATGTAACGGCAATCGAAGAGGCTGGAGGAAACATTGTTTTCACTCGCCCAATCTATTCTGGAAAAGCCTTTGAGAAGAAAATTGTGACAGATGGTCTAGTTTTKGTAACCATTTCGTCCTAATAATATTGAAGCACCAGAAAAGAATGAGAGTCGTAGCGGTGACGTTAGCTCGCTATCTGTAGGAATTAAAGACTTACGTACCATTATTAAAGAAGTGGTTCAAAAAGCAAGTGAAGGAGTCGATCTTTCAGAAGCCAAGGTTGTCATTGCTGGTGGCCGTGGGGTCAAAAGTGAAGATGGCTTTAACCCATTAAAAGAGCTTGCAGATGTTCTAGGTGGAGCAGTTGGAGCATCACGTGGTGCATGTGACGCAGATTATTGCGATTACTCTTTACAAATTGGTCAAACAGGTAAAGTTGTAACTCCTGACTTATATATTGCTTGTGGAATTTCTGGTGCGATCCAGCATTTAGCGGGTATGTCCAATTCAAAAGTAATTGTAGCGATTAATAAAGACCCAGAAGCGAATATCTTTAATGTAGCAGACTACGGTATTGTTGGGGACTTATTTGAAGTCGTGCCAATGCTGACAGAAGAATTCAAAAAGCTTAAAGTCGCTACTTCTTAAGATACAGTTCATAAAAGCTTTTTACTAACGCTCGTTCATACTGAACTCAGGATCGGATTAGAGGGCAAGTCCCCTTATTTTACAGAACGTAGTAGAAAGCGTCCTTAAAAAGCGAAGAATATCTTCGCTCAGCTTGTCGAGAAAGTTAATTTTTTCATAGTTATTCAAAGGTTTTTTTGCTTCGATATCTTTGGATAAGTATAAAAAAAGATTGCTTCCCATTTATCCTAGCTTCGCTAGGTGGGTCGCAATCTTTTTTATATTCTGGCAAGCTGCAGTTAGAAGAACCTGCTCACTTGCGTTTTTAATTCCCCTAAACCTGCAATAGCGAAGCCCATGCAGCTCTTTTGAGTCTGCGAAGCTTCGCTCCACTTTTTCTTTTCTAAATTTATATAGCTTCTTTCCAGGATTTGATAACCTATTTATCCTTACCTTCTCTTTATGTTCTTCCCATACATGACGGGTTACCACTTTCACATTATTTTTAGATCTTGTACATTGTGATAGAAGTGGACAACTGCCACATAATTTTGGATCAGATTTATATTCTCTATATCCTTCTCGATTCGTTGTTCGGTAAGTTAATGCTTTCTTGTTGGGGCAAACATAAATGTCTTGGTCTTTTTCATATGTAAATTTCCATTTTGGGCCT
>NZ_ABFU01000049.1 GCF_000171615.1 Bacillus coahuilensis m4-4
ATACAAGATAGTTTCCCCTTGAATAAAAAAACGAAAGGAGATACTTTTAAAAAAGGCTCTGTTTAACAAAGCTGTTGACTGGAGCAAATGGCGAGGACTTCTCGAAAGTGCACAAGTACTTTCTTCGTTGGTGTCTTTTGGTGAAGTATGCGTTCAAAAAGGACTGTCATATGATTGGACTTATTCTTTCCATTATCGTGTTCTACGAGGTATTGGCTTTACTACCTGAGCCGTTGGGTTACTTTCATTATGGTTGGTGGAAATTAAAATACTCCATGTTAATTGACCCAATCTTATTAATGATATTAATTGTTTATTACAAATGGATTGTTAAAGTGGAAAATGAAGTAAGATCAGAATCACAATCTAGTTAAAATCGTAACAGTGATATTTGATATTCTCAGTAGATGACTAAAAAAAAAGAAGTGAGCAACAGGGAAAAGTTGCTCACTTTTTTTATGTCATTACTCTTGTTCCATTAATTCTGTTATGGGTACAACTGAACGTTCTTCTAGCGGCCCTCGTAAATGTACAGTCGCAGTTTGACCGTCCTCAGATACAGAGTCAATCCATACATTCACACCATTGTACGTAACTTTAATATCAGCTGAAGAAGATAAAATCTGTTTCACTCGTTTACTTTCCATATGAAATTCCTCCTACCATTTGCTACTTATTTAGCTTTAGATAAAGGAGTAGAACTTATGCATAGTGAGAAAAATTATCGTTGACATTGAGAATCGTTATCGATATAATCACCATAGATAAAGAAAGTCTACATACTAATGGAGGGTTCACCATGAAAAAAAGAAAAGATTTTTGCAGGCCTATTAGCAACAACCGTTTTGTTAGCAGCCTGTGGTGAAGAGGAAGCGAAGGAAGAAGAAGTTAAAGTAGAGCAAGCAGAAGAAACAGCAGAAGAAACAACAGAAGAAACAACAGAAACAGAAGCTGCATCTGAAGCTACTACAGAAGTAGCAGTTCAAGAAGAAATTACAGCATACCAAGATATCAAGGCTGAGCTTGAAAAAATGAAAGAAGATCAAGAAGTAAACTGGGAAACCGTTTCTACATTATATACAGATCATCTTCAAGCCAAAATAAATGAAGTGGACGGCGAATTAGCACAAGGAATTGAAGCATTTATTGAGGCTGGAAAAAGCGGAGATGTAGATCCTAACGTAGCTCGTCAACAAGTTGATAAATTAACTCAAAGCTATTTCTATAAAAAGACAAAAAGATCTTCAAAAAGGTACGCTAGCATTGATGGAAGAAGGAAAAAGGGAGAAGCGAACTCTAGCTTTGAAGAGATTAAAGTTTTAGCGTCTGAAGTCTTCATCCCAACAGCAACAAAGCGTGATGAGTACTATGAATTAACTGGCGAAAACTCTATGGTAGAAAACATTAATAACGGACTAGCTGTTCAAGAAGAAGCACTAGCAGCAGAGAATGCGGAAGAATTCGCTGTATACTTGCAGATCACGGACAAGTCAATTTATAAGAGCTACTACTTAGCGTCTAAATCGTATGGTGAGAAAATCGGTGCAGGAATCGAAGAGGGTGCCTCCCTTGAAGAGTTAACAGAAAAACAAGCAGAGGCTTACGGATTCCTTCAAGCAATTAAAGGTTCTCTATCTGGAGCAGACGAAGAAGCTGTGACAAAATTAAATGATTTATTCTCCCTTACACAAAAAGCGGATGAAATAGATGCAGAAGAAGTTGAAAGCTTATTCGTTCAGGCAATGAAAGCGAAGTCTTCTGGTTACTATGAAAATACTATCAAAGTTTTAGAAGAAGGTAACCTAGTTGAGGCAAAAGTAGACGCAATGGAAGGGAATATGTTCTTATCCATGCTTGCTGTTGACCTAACGAAAGCTAATGGAGAAGAAGCTACTACTGCGTTACTAGAAAAAGGTGAAGCTTTCTTTGAAGCGGTAGCTAGTGAAAACGTAGAAGAAGCGAAGAAATTAAAAGAAGAAATCGTAACAGAAATTTCTAATCTATAATTGCTGAAAAGCCGCGCATAGCGGCTTTTTTGCTGCAAAGAATGTGAACTGGATAATGAGAAGAAATCGCATAACCTTGTGGTTTAGTGTACAATGAATAAGGTTTAGTTCATAAGAAAGCTGGTAGTTAGGATGGTAAAGCAAGGAATTAAGATGGGTAAAAGAATAATTGGTGTGATATTAATCCTCTTATTTATTGTACTTTCATATAAATACGCAAATGCGTTGGAACTCCACTCTATTTTATCCCCGCTTATTCAACATCCTGTGTGGCTTATAACGGGATTATTTCTTTATGGTAGTAGCTTTTTTTGAAGGCTATAGCTTGGACGCGATTAGTATCTCCTCATTTATCTTTTAAAACTTCTTTATATGGTATTTTATATAGTTTATTTTTTAATCATCTTTTACCTATGAAGGGGGGAGAGGTGGTAAGAGGTTATGTTGCATGGCAGCGAGATCACCTCTCTTTTCCTCTAGTGATTTCTTCTGTAGTCGTTGCGCGGCTTCTAGACATCATTTCATTGGGTATTCTTCTACTCTTAGGAATAGGATTGCACGCAATTCATATTAAAAAAAGTTGGTTTATAGGGGTTGCGGTTCTATTGGCAATCTTGATAATCGTGCTGCTGAATTATAAAAGATGGCCAAATAAAATAAAGTCATTATTTTCGGATGTCATTCACATGATATGGTCAAGGTCCATGCTTGGTACATTTTTATTGATTTTTGTTAGTTGGGTCCTAGAAGCATTTTTACTATGGTCCGTATTAAAGTCGTATCCATTTGAAATTAATTTTCTAGAAACGGTATGGGTAAATAGCATAACCATTCTTGGACAAGTGTTTCAGATCACACCTGGGGGGATTGCTACCTATGAAACCATTATGACCTATAGCTTACAAATGGTAGGAGTTCATGCTTCTGACGGTTTTGAAATCAGTGTAATTACACACGGACTTAAATTTATATTTTCTTACGCTATAGGTTTAGTTGTTTGGTTAAGATATCCTATTCCACTTTCGTATAAAACACTGTCACAGGAAGTTAAAGGAGTGAAACAACCGTGAAACGAGCTTCAAAATTTAGAAAAAATAGCAGCTAGATGCTGGAATTTACTAAACGAAGGAAACCTTTTACACCTATCTTTGTCATTGGCACATTTCTTCTTTACCAATTCATAGCGGGGTTACAACTAAGTTATTTAGGACCACTAATTCTTAGCTTTTTTATTGTGCTACCATTGATGATCTTATATTTCTTTTATGATTTTCCCTTGTTTCTAAGAAACTACTTGTGGATTCCTGTTGTAATTTATTTAGTAATAGGTGGTGAGTGGTTCAATGCATTAAGTTTGATAGCACTCGGGCTGTACTTCTTTTTTACCGTTATTTTTTTGGGGCACCTTTTACTACCATCTACGGATCGGAACCACATGGTGGAATTTCAAACGGTTTTGGAAGCTAGTGTTAAAGCATAGCGACTCTACTAGTGGAAATGCACAGGAGCAGCTGCCAAAGTTTCTTCTGCTAGTAAATGTATGGCAATTTACATATGTTACGCTACTACAAGGGCAATCTCTGTCTACTATCTGGTACGGGTCTTTTTACGCTGT
Source organism: Bacillus coahuilensis m4-4 (assembly GCF_000171615.1). Taxonomy (GTDB): domain Bacteria; phylum Bacillota; class Bacilli; order Bacillales; family Bacillaceae_K; genus Bacillus_T; species Bacillus_T coahuilensis. Next base: position 3,622 of record NZ_ABFU01000049.1, read on the forward strand.
AGTCTTCTTATTAGCATTTATTCTTCATCGTTATTTGTTTGACTGGAAACCTAAAATGTATGATCAATTAGCCGTTGTGCCGGATATAGAGGACCTGCCAAAAAGTGAAAAAGTTATTGTTGTGGTTATAGATGGAATGAGAAAAGAGAGATTTTACGAAGCTCGTACGCCATTTTTAGACAAGCTAAAAGAGCAAGGAACAGAGTATACCAATATGGAAACCGTCTATCCTGCAAGAACGGTCGTTTGTTTTAGTTCCATGTTTACTGGTACTTATCCTCATGAACATGGAATTAAATCAAATATGGTATGGACATTAGGGATAAAAGTTGAAAGTATTTTTGATAGCCTTCGTAAAATTAGGAAAAAAAGGACGATTACTTGGGATTGCTCATCTTGTCGATTCATTTGGTTCTGATGTAGATCCTATTACAGCCGTTATGAAACACGATGAAGCGGATCGTAAAACCATTGATGGTGCAAAAGAAATTATGAGAAGTGAAAACCCCGATTTATTTGTTGTACAGCTAATAGGTACAGATCAAATTGGTCATAGCCGTGGTGTTCTTTACGATGATTATATTGAAAAAATTGAAGAAGCGGACCGCTTGGTTGAAGAGTTTGTGGAGTTTTTACAGGAAGAAGGATATATGAAAAATACCACATTCATTGTTTGTGCAGACCACGGTCAAGCTGATGGTATTGGTGGACACGGTCACTTAGATGAAGGAGAGAGATTCGTTCCATTTATTATGCATGGACCTGACATTGTGAAAGGAAAGAAAGTAGAGGAGAAAAGAAGTTTAGTATCCCTTGCTTCCACCATCGCCTTTTTATTAGGTGCTCCATTTCCTGACCATGCCAAAGGACCTGTTTTAACAGAAGCTTTTAAAAGAAAGGACCAGAACGAACATGAATAAACAACGGGTAATCGTCTTTTTACCTGCATACAATGAAGAAGAGTCCATTGGGGAAGTCATCCGACACATTCCCCGTGACTTTCATCCAAACGTAGACGTACAAGTTATCGTTATTGATGATGGATCTGTGGATGAAACCATTCGAATTTCCCGTGAAGCAGGAGCAGATGCAATTTTTAAACAAAATCATAACCAAGGGCTAGGGGCAGCCGTTCGCAGGGGCTTAAGAGAAGCGTATGAGTTGGGGTGCGATATTGCCGTGATGATCGATGCAGACGGTGAATATCCTCCAGAACAAATTCCAGATTTGATATCCCCTATTCTAAAAGGAGAAGCGGATTACACGATGGGATCTCGTTTTTTAGGAACCATTGACGGAATGAAGCTACACAGAAGACTTGGGAATTATGTGTTCACCCTAATTCAATCGATTCTTTTACAGAAATGGATTTATGATGGGCAGTCAGGGATGAGGGCTTTTTCTAGAGAGGTGTGCCGTTCGGCAGAAATTATTCATGATTATAATTATGCTCAGGTCATCACTCTAAATATCATAAGAAAAGGATATCGAATGAAAGAAGTTCCTATTACCTATCGTGTGAGAACGAAAGGACAATCATTTATTAAATTTAAAGCCTACATAACAAATGTGATCCCTGCTATTTATAAAGAAATGAGAAAGACTATCAAATAATGTGCTCGAATCGTGATTGTACCATTGACAAGTGTAATGATAATCAATATCATTAAAGTAGAAAGTGATCATTAGGGTAGAATGTTTGAAAGGGCGAACGAAGAATGAATAAACTGAACGGTATTTTTTTTGTCTCTATTATTGAATATGATTCTCATTTACATAGTTTCACCAATGTCAGTTAGCGCTTACTCTTATGGAGATCCTAGTGAAGAAGCGATTGCAGAAGCCTATAAAGAGCTAGATGCTCATGTTGAACAAGGTAATTGGGAGAACGTGAAAGAAATCTATGAAGCTCATAAAAAGGATTTTAATTTATATTTTACGAATGTTCAAAGTGATCTTGAAGCAGGCATAGAAAGTGAAAATGGCGACGTTGTCTTACGAAGCTGGCAAGCTGCATTAAGACTAAATATCGAACGTCGCTTACATTTTGCTGAGGAACAGTTTGATGACTACGGTCAAGCTAAGCTTTTACTTGCAAAAGCTAGAGGAACCTACAGCGTATTAGAACCTCTAGTTGTTGAACAAAAAGATCAACAAACCTCAGATAATATTTATCAAGCATTTGATGAGGCGTTAACCGCTTTAGGGAATCCTGGTTTGTTTGGGATTGGCAGTCAGGAAAATGATCCAGTAGTTTTTCAAACGAATATTGAGTTCATCTTAAATGAAATCACGCCGATGTTTCCAATTGTTTCCGAGGTAAATGATGATCATTTAACGGAAGAAAACTTGGATATTTTAAGTAACTGGAATGAAGCAGGCGGATCTTCGTTTTGGTTGTGGCTGTCAGTTGGACTTATTGCATTTCTACTCATTATGATTCTTCTGAATAAGAGAAAACAGAAGAAATCATCATAATCTCTTGGATGAAGGGGAGATCATCATGGATTTTCAGGCGTTTCTTATTACATTACGTGAAGCATTAGAAGCAATACTGATTGTAGGGTTAATACTATCTTATTTAACTAGACTATCAGCAGATCAATATAAAAAATGGGTGTATGTTGGGGTTATCTTAGCGTTAATTTCTTCATTCCTGGTTGCCTTGTTGTTCCAAGTAGTGCTTACAGGATTCGCAACGTTTGGTTCCGAGGTGTATATTAAAGTAAGTATTATGTTTGCTTCGGTTATTTTACTGAGTCATATGGTACTTTGGATGAAGAAGCAATCAAAAGGCATTAATGATGAGATGCAGGAGAAAATTCAAGCAGCGATTACAGCCGGAAGTGTTTCGGCAATGGTCATCCACTCGTACTTGATCGTCCTTCGCGAAGGAATTGAAACCGTCTTTTTCTTTGCTGCGATTAGTGGTGGAGATGTAACAAAGGTATTTCAAAGCTTCGGTGCATTAAGTGGATTACTAATGGCTCTCGTAATTGGGTATTTATTTTTCTCTGGAACAATGAAGATCTCCCTTAAAGCCTTCTTCCGAATAACAGGAATATTTATTCTTTTCATCGCAGCTGGATTTCTAGTTCAAGGAATTGGTATTTTACAAGACTTAGGCAAAATGGGATCCTTGTATACATCTGCAGAAGGAAAACCACAGGAGTTATATAATATTGTTCAATTTATGCCAGAACATTTTCAAGATCAGATTCACTTTGAACGCGATACAGGAGAATCTGTTTTAATCAATGGTCAAATTGGCTTGTTCTTTGCCGCCATGTTCGGATACACTCACAATCCTTCACTAGAGCAGTTTCTAGCGTATTGGTTGTACTTTATCTTTGCCTATATTTGGATGAGGTTCGTCAACACAGGAAAGATAACGTTTAAGCTAAGAAAATCGGTTCCGGTTTCTCCAGAACAGCAAAAGGCATCCATTCAAAACGGCAAAGAAGGGAATGTCCCTCAGGTGACAGAATCGTAAAAGGCAGATCTCCGGATCGTCCTTTTTTTCTTATCCTTAGTAAAATAAAGAATAACTTAATTGATAGGAATCGAAAACATAGAAAAAAAGAGCTTGGACTGGATTTATGATATGTGCTATTTTTATTATCATCTTAATGAAACTAGTATTTGTTTCTCCCTATGTAGCTACATGGGACGAAGTGGATTATGTTTTAGGGCTATTTGAATATGACCTATGGAAAATGCAGCCTCACTTCCCAGGTTACCCCTTGTTTATCTTAACAGGAATGATCATTCACCAACTATTTTCTAGTGGTGATCAATCCCTAGCACTTGCTAATCAGATCGTGTATGCAAGTGCTAGCGTTCCAATTTATTATCTATCACGATATTTTCTTGATAAGTCTTCTAGTATCCTAGTTGTGCTTTTAATACAAACGGTTCCGTATACTTCCCTAATTAGCAGCCTTCCTATGTCGGAAGGAATGGCACTGGGTGTGATGTGGTGGTATATTTGGGCCATCTTCCGGTTTGTCAACGAGCAAAAAGGAATAGAGTGGCCGTTTCTACTGTTTGCCGTTCTTTTAGGAGTAAGATTATCTTATTTGCCGTTAGGGACAGGGCTAGTGTATCTTGCCTACGTGGAATGGAAAGCAAAAAGACCCCTTACACCTCTAGTCTATGGCATGAGTGTAGGAGTTATAGGTATAGGGATTTGGGGGAGTGCCCTTGCTGCTAATTCAGGTGGTATTGTATCACTTTACCAACTTGCGACGGGTTTCACAGAAGGTCATTTCACAGAATGGGGAGGAGCGGTAAATGAGTCAACCTTAGGCTTAGCTCGCTTGTCTACCTACATGATTAACATTTTTTGGATAGGTATTTCCAGTGAAAACCTATTACTGTTTATGGTATTCTCAAGTTTAGTACTCTATACAATCAACCATTTAACAAAGTGGAAGAAAGATGGGTTTTTACCACTCCTTTCTCTATTATTCATTTCCTATTTTATATGGGCATTTTTCGCTCAGAACATAGAGAAAGCTAGGCATATACTACCGCTAGTAGGATTGTTTAGTATGTTTTGCTCCATAATTATGTTAAAAGAGGGTAGAAGACTCGGTCGAGTTCTAGTTATTACCATGGTGTCTGCTCAATTCTTTGTCACGTGTCAGCTTTTATGGCAAGCGCATAAAGAATTACCTGCAGTCTATCAGGTAAAAGAATTTGTGGAATCAGAATATGTACAGGCTACTGTGTACACATGGGAAGAAACACGAGTGTTTGGCTATTTAGAGGCAGACTTTACACATAAACGAATGTATACGTACGAACAATTCTTGGGAGACGCCCGAAATGAAAAAGGCCCTATTTTATTAACGAATCATGTGATTGAAGGGTTTATTGAGCAGGGTGTAGATATTACAGAACACATTAACGAGGTAAAACGGTTTGATTCTATGTCTTTAAGAGATCCAATTTATTCAACGATTGTATTGTACGAATGGAAAAATGGTGGTGAAGGTATTGAACGATAAAATCCAACATAAATTAGCTCTACTTCCTGACCAACCAGGTTGTTATTTGATGAAAGACCGTCAAGGGACCATTATTTATGTAGGGAAGGCGAAGATCCTTAAAAATCGTGTTCGCTCCTATTTTACTGGCTCACATGATGGGAAAACACAGCGTCTAGTTGGGGAGATAGAGAATTTTGAATATATTGTCACTTCATCTGATTTAGAAGCCTTAATACTAGAGCTAAATTTGATTAAAAAACATGACCCTAAGTACAACGTGATGTTAAAGGATGATAAAACGTACCCATTTATTAAATTAACGGCGGAACGTCACCCAAGACTTATCACCACTAGGAAGGTTAAAAAAGATAAGGGGAAGTATTTCGGACCGTATCCAAACGTTGGGGCGGCCAATGAAACGAAAAAGCTTTTAGACCGTTTGTACCCCTTACGCAAATGCAATACGCTACCAGATCGAGTTTGCTTGTATTATCATATGGGCCAATGCCTTGCTCCTTGCGTGAAAGAAGTCCCTAATGACACGTATAAAGAAATGAAAGAGGAAATCACTCGTTTTCTAAACGGAGGATACAAGGATATAAAAAAAGAACTTCAGGTTAAAATGGAAGAGGCAGCAGAAAAATTAGAGTTTGAGCGCGCGAAAGAGTACCGAGACCAAATTCAACACATTGAAGCAACAATGGAAAAACAAAAAATGACGCAAACCGACTTTACTGATCGAGATGTATTTGGATATGCGGTTGAAAAAGGGTGGATGTGTGTTCAAGTATTTTTTGTGAGACAAGGAAAATTAATTGAGCGTGACGTGAGTATGTTCCCTATTTACAATGAACCCAGTGAAGAATTTCTTACGTTTCTTGGTACCTTCTATACGAAATCAAATCACTTTAAACCAAAAGAAATCTATCTTCCAGAACATGTAGAAATGGATTTAGTCGAGCAGCTATTAGAAGTGAAAACGTTCCAACCACAGCGTGGGCAAAAAAAACAGCTAGTTGATTTAGCAACGAAAAATGCAAAGATTGCCCTAGGTGAGAAGTTTGCCTTAATAGAACGTGATGAGGACCGAACGATAAAAGCAGTAGAAAATCTCGGTAAGGCGATGAATATCTATACACCTTTTCGAATTGAAAGCTTTGATAACTCAAATATTCAAGGTGCCGATCCTGTATCTGCCCTAGTCGTGTTTATTGATGGAAAACCGGCAAAGAAGGAATACAGGAAATATAAAATTAAAACAGTTAAAGGTCCTGATGACTATGAATCGATGAGAGAGGTTGTACGAAGGAGATATACGAGAGTTTTGAAGGAAAATTTACCTTTACCAGATCTTATTATTATTGACGGAGGAAAAGGACAAATAGAAGCAGCCCGTGAAATCATCGAAGATGAACTTGGCTTAGACATTCCTATCGCGGGACTTGCAAAGGATGACAAGCATAATACAGCTGAGCTACTTTACGGAAATCCTTTAGAAACCGTCCCATTAGGTAGAAGAAGTCAGGAGTTTTATTTATTACAGCGTATTCAAGATGAAGTGCATCGGTTTGCCATTACGTTTCATCGCCAAGTTCGTGGAAAAACGGCATTCCAATCAGTCTTAGATGATATTGCTGGTATTGGACCTAAGCGAAAAAAACAACTTCTCAAGCATTTTGGATCATTAAAAAAAATAGAAAGATGCTACCCAGGAGCAACTAGTTGAAGCTGGTGTACCGAAAAATGTAGCAGAAGAATTGTTTGCAAAATTGCAAGAATAGCATTGTCTGGCGATTGCTGGTCTGTTATACTAAGGTTTGAAAATTTCATATATTATCACTTTTTAAGTGGTGATAGAGGTGCGAAGATCAAGAGTATTCTCTTCTTGAAAGGATGAGCTTTCCAAAAGAAGAAGTAAGAAAGGGTGATTCGCCGAAGTATATTTGTTCTCATAAACAAATGTACTGGTTGTGCATTTAATAGATGTACGACTGTCAAGATGTTGATCTTGGAGAGCTATCTCACGCCAATAAATGGTATCTTTTACGATTATTAGGCAATGAGAGACTATCTCTCATTGCCTTTTTCATTTTGACGGCTCTCCTTACAAGAGGATAGGAGGAACAACATGGCATTGATTGTACAAAAATTTGGTGGTACTTCAGTGGGAAGTATAGAAAGAATTCAAAACGTAGCTACCATTGTAGAAGCAGAAAAAAACAAAAGGAAATCGAATTGTTGTGGTCGTGTCGGCTATGGGGAAAACAACGGATCAACTCGTCTCCCTAGCAGGGCAGTTAACGGGTACACCGTCTAAACGAGAAATGGATATGCTATTAAGTACGGGAGAACAGGTGACAATCTCATTACTAGCTATGGCACTACAAGCAAGAGGGCATCAAGCCATTTCGTATACAGGATGGCAAGCGGGGATTATGACGGAAGCCGTTCCTTCAAATGCAAGAATTGAAGACATACAAACAGAAAAAATTCATTCAAAGCTAGAAACAGAACAAATTGTCATCGTCGCTGGATTTCAAGGCATATCAGCAGATGGGGATATAACAACACTAGGTCGTGGTGGTTCTGATACAACGGCTGTCGCATTAGCAGCAAAGCTAGGGGCAGATCGCTGTGACATTTATACCGATGTGGATGGAGTATATACTTCAGATCCAAGAGTAGTTGGACATGCACGAAAATTAAGCACCATTTCTTATGATGAAATGCTGGAGCTTGCTAATTTAGGGGCAGGAGTTCTTCATCCACGAGCAGTTGAATTTGCTAAAAATTATCATGTTGAATTAGAAGTTCGCTCAAGCATGGTTGCGGATAGAGGAACAATGATTACGGAGGAGAACGCAATGGAAGATCAATTAATTGTAAAAGGAATTGCTTTTGAAAAAAATGTGGCACGTATAACATTATTCGGATTAACAGAGCAATCTTCTGGATTAGGGGAAATCTTTAGTGCATTAGCACTTGAACAAATTGACGTAGATATTATTATTCATAGTCAATTAGAAGATGGCTCTATGAACCTATCATTCACAGTAAATAGCGAGGATGTTGAACAAGCAACCAATCTGTTAGTAAGAAAACAAGAGGTTTTAGGCTTTAAAGAAATAGAATTTGAAGAAGGATTAGCAAAGGTCTCTGCCGTAGGTTCTGGGATGATTTCAAATCCAGGAGTAGCGGCTAAAATCTTTACCACGTTATCAGGTGGGGGCATTCCAGTTAAAATGGTTAGTACATCTGAGATTAAAGTAAGTGTAATCGTTTCAAATGATTTGATGGAGAAAGCATCAAACGTATTGCACGATCAATTTATTTGTGGATGATCAATTTTTTGAAAAACAAGAAAGGAGTAGGAAAGGTCCTACTCCTTTAAATCACATACGTCATATGGTATCGTGCTTATCCCACTGCACTGTAAAGTGTATCTGTTCGGTAACGTTTTTTAATTTGTTCAAAGCATTCTGTTAATACACTATGGTGCTGCTGGTATTGCTCTGCAAGAAATCCGGCTTCCAATTTAAATGAAGGCTCGCTATACATTTGAAGTCTTCTTTCTACTATGGGTCCACTCAGCTGATAGACCTTGAAAGATCTTCTGTCTTCTACAATTTGAAGCTCTCCCCAATTGGCCTCTTTAAAAACTCGGCTACCTCTTCAAATGTAGCAAGTGGAAATTTTCTAGCGACATGCTTCCCCATCCAATAAAGTAATTCAGGAGTATGCTTTCCAAGTAACTCAGGCATGATGAAATCACGAATTAATTCATAACCGAATGAAGAAGAGGATTCTATATGTAAATGCTCATTTGCTTCTGAACTTTTCTTCAATGTCATTCCTCACTTTCTCTACCGTATATTATATACACCATCTGAGAAAAATTCATCCAAAAACTGATAGAGATTTTTTTCTTTGTTTTGAATGAAAGGAATGCTACAGCAATATTATTGCAATATAGCTCACTGAAGGAAGGAACCGATTCTAAACATCTTAACAATAGACAGAATAGTCTGTTTTGTTTTAAGCTTACTTGGAAAGAAATTTTCGAAAAGTAAGGAAATTGTATCCGTTTTCTTGACGCTTACACTTCATGGGAGTAAAATGAACTTGTCACATAATTGTTATATAATTTAGCTAGTGACTCTATTAGAATACTATTTTCTTACTATATAGAGAAACTTGCTGATCATTTAGGAGGGGGTAAATTCATGGCTGGGAACAACAAGGAGTATTTGTTACGAAGACTTCATTCATTACTAGGAGTCATTCCTGTTGGTATTTTTTTAATTCAACATTTAGTGGTCAACCATTTTGCTGTCAGAGGGGAACAAGCATTTAATGATGCGGCACATTTTATGGAAAGCTTGCCTTTTCGATATGTGTTAGAGACATTTGTTATCTTTTTACCGCTATTATTTCATGCCATTTATGGCTTATATATAGCCTTTACAGCAAAGAACAATACCGCAAAATACGGATTTTTTAGAAACTGGATGTTCTACTTACAAAGAATTTCAGGTGTTGTCACGTTAATCTTTATTTCTTGGCATGTGTGGGAGACACGTGTTCAGGCAGCATTTGGAGAAGAAGTGAATTTCAAATGATGGAAAATATTTTAAGTAATCCATGGATGCTTGCATTCTATATCATCGGAGTCGTATCAACTGTGTTCCACTTTGCGAATGGTCTATGGTCATTCTGTGTAAGCTGGGGTATCACGGTGTCACCACGCTCACAACTTATTACAACTTACATTACCCTAGGTGTGTTTGTAGCATTATCCTATGTTGGAATTCGTGCACTTTTTGCATTTGTATAAGAAATAGAATCATAACTTACTAGTCTAAAAGGCTTTTTACGAATAAAGGAGTGAGCTTCGAATGAGTAAAGGAAAAATTATTGTCGTTGGCGGTGGGCTTGCCGGCCTAATGGCAACGATTAAAGCAGCTGAATCAGGCACACAAGTTGAATTATTTTCACTTGTACCTGTAAAGCGTTCTCACTCTGTTTGTGCCCAAGGTGGTATTAATGGAGCAGTTAACACAAAAGGGGAAGGGGATTCTCCTTGGGAACACTTTGACGATACAGTATACGGGGGAGACTTCTTAGCAAATCAACCTCCTGTTAAAGCTATGACAGAAGCAGCACCAGGTATCATTCACTTGTTAGACCGTATGGGAGTTATGTTCAACCGTACGCCAGAAGGATTACTTGATTTCCGCCGTTTTGGTGGAACTCAGCATCACCGTACAGCTTTTGCTGGAGCCACTACTGGTCAGCAATTATTATATGCTCTTGATGAGCAAGTTCGTCGACATGAAGTGGCGGGTCTTGTTACAAAATATGAAGGCTGGGAATTTTTAGGTACTGTCATTGATGATGAGGGTGTAGCTCGTGGTGTTATCGCACAGGATCTAAAGACAATGGAATTCCGTGCATTCCCAGCGGATGCCGTCATTATGGCAACAGGTGGACCTGGAATTATTTTTGGTAAAAGTACGAACTCGGTTATTAACACGGGGGCAGCTGCATCGATTGTGTATCAACAAGGTGCTTACTACTCAAACGGTGAGTTCATTCAAATTCATCCAACAGCCATCCCAGGAGATGACAAGCTACGTTTAATGAGTGAATCTGCACGTGGTGAAGGTGGACGTGTTTGGACATACAAAGACGGAAAACCTTGGTATTTCCTTGAAGAAAAATACCCAGCATACGGTAACCTAGTACCTCGTGATATTGCTACACGTGAAATCTTCGATGTGTGTGTCAATCAAAAGCTAGGTGTTAACGGAGAGAACATGGTGTATTTAGATCTTTCACACAAAGATCCTAAGGAACTAGATATTAAGCTTGGTGGTATTATCGAAATCTATGAAAAATTCATGGGTGACGATCCTCGCAAAGTTCCGATGAAAATTTTCCCTGCCGTTCACTATTCAATGGGCGGACTTTGGGTAGATTACGATCAAATGACGAATATTCCTGGCTTATTTGCAGCGGGTGAATGTGATTATTCTCAGCATGGTGCAAACCGACTGGGTGCCAACTCATTGTTATCAGCGATCTATGGTGGTATGGTTGCTGGACCAAACGCGGTACGCTATATTAACGGATTAGAGAAAAGTGCAGAGGACCTGTCTTCTACATTATTTGAACGTCATGTAAAAGAAGCTGAAGAAAAATGGAACAGCATTCAATCCCTAGAAGGAAAAGAGAATGCGTATATCCTACACAAAGAATTAGGAGAGTGGATGACAGATAACGTTACTGTTGTTCGCGAAAACAAAAAATTACAAGAAACAGATGATAAGATTTTAGAGTTAATGGAACGTTTTAAAAACATTAACATTCACGATACAGCTAAATGGAGTAATCAAGGGGTTGTCTTTACTCGTCAGTTAGAGAATATGTTACACCTATCTCGTGTAGTGACGATTGGTGCATTGAACCGTAACGAAAGCCGCGGTGCGCATTATAAACCTGAATTCCCAGATCGTAACGATGAAGAGTGGTTAAAAACGACTATGGCTAAATATAACCCAGGAAATAATTCTCCTGAATTCCATTATGAAGATGTGGACACATCTTTAATTCAGCCTCGTAAGCGTGATTATACGAAAAAGAAAGGGGCTAAAGCATAATGAGCGAAAATAAAACGATTCTATTTGAAGTTGTAAGACAAGACATGCCTGAGTCAGAACCTTACGTTGAAAAGTTTAAAGTTCCTTATCGCAAAAATATGAATGTGATTTCAGCCCTAATGGAAATTCGTCGTAATCCTATTAACTCCGATGGAAAGGAAGTAGCTCCTATCTCTTGGGATATGGGTTGTTTAGAGGAAGTATGTGGTGCTTGTTCGATGGTCATCAACGGAAAACCAAGACAATCCTGTACAGCCCTAATTGATAAGCTTGAGCAGCCAATCCGATTAGAGCCAATGCGTACGTTCCCAGTCGTTCGTGACCTTCAGGTAGACCGTAGTAGAATGTTTGATTCTCTTAAAAAGGTCAAAGCTTGGATTCCAATCGACGGTACGTATGATTTAGGACCTGGTCCACGTATGCCTGAAAAGAAAAGACAATGGGCATATGAATTATCAAAATGTATGACGTGTGGTGTTTGTTTAGAGGCATGTCCAAACGTTAATAGCAAGTCAGATTTCATTGGGCCTGCTCCACTTTCACAAGTTCGACTATTTAACGCACATCCAACGGGCGCGATGAACAAAGATGAGCGCTTAGAGTCCATTATGGGTGATGGTGGTCTTGCTAACTGCGGGAACTCTCAAAACTGTGTTCAATCTTGTCCAAAAGGAATCCCTTTAACAACAAGCATTGCAGCACTAAACCGCGACACAACGTTCCAAATGTTTAAAAACTTCTTCGGAAGCGACAATATGGTATAAGAAATAAAGCTCTCCGTCCTGCTTAAGACGGAGAGCTTTATTACTTTTACATCTTTCAAGAGCAATTTTCCGGTTTGATTGTAAAAAGCTGGTGATAAACACGGGTTGTCTTGTATAATTAAAGAATGAATGTTCATTCATTTTATAACGAAGGGGATGTTAAGGTGAAACAGATTACATATATAGACGACTACTGTTCATGGAGAGAATCATTTCAATTTTACAATGAAGTGAAGGTTCGTTTTTCTGAAACGGATATGTTTGGACACTTGAATAATACGATTCCGTTTACGTACTTTGAACAAGCGAGAATTGAATATTTTAATCATCAAGGCTTAATGAAGGAATGGTTAAAGGATAGTAGTGACTGTATACCCGTCGTCGGTGATCTACAATGTCACTACCTAAAGCAAGTGTTCTTCGAAGAAACATTAAAAATATATGTTAAAACAAATAGTATAGGCACATCTTCGATGGATTTGCATTATATGGCAGTAAATACTCAAAATGAAATTTGTTTTGTGGGGAGAGGTAGTATCATCCAGATGTCCAAATTAACAGTAAGGTGTGCCTTGGAGTGAGGAATTGAGAAAATTGGGAGCGGTTAAGTTAGCGAAATAGGGCCTATTTTTTTTCTTTCTCTTATGCAATAGCACTCCTTTTGTCACTCTAACATATGATATGTTGATGACATATCAATACCCATCCCGAGTGTTTTAGCTGGCGAAGGCAAGGAGGGTTCACATAATTGAAGGAAAATGAATTTGCTCACAAACCTTTACTAACAAGAAGAGAACGCGAAGTATTTGAACTACTTGTTCAAGACAAGACAACGAAAGAAATCGCTGGTGAATTATTTATTAGCGAGAAAACAGTTCGTAATCATATTTCGAATGCCATGCAAAAGTTAGGCGTAAAGGGGCGTTCACAAGCAGTAGTAGAATTACTACGTATGGGTGAACTTAAATTATAGGAAAAGAAGCGACCTGATTAATCGGGTTGCTTTTTTTTGTAAATCAAAAGAAAAAAACAATTCTAGCTTCACAAAAGAACTTATGGTTATGCAATATCTTGAAATTTAAAGAAAAAAAGGAGACAATAATACTATTAGAAGTTTAGGGAGTGCAGGGATATATGGAAAGTAAGGATTGGAAAAACGAAAAATTAGTCAATGCGGTAGCAGATATTGAGAAAGACCTTCGCTACATATCCTCTATCATTAAACAAAAAGGTAGAGAAATTTTAAATGAATATAAAATTACCCCTCCACAATTTGTGGCCCTTCAATGGTTATTTGAAGAAGGAGACATGACAATTGGGGAACTTTCGAATAAAATGTATTTAGCCTATAGCACAACAACAGATCTTATTGACCGAATGGAGAATAATGAGTTAGTCAAACGGGTAAAAGATACAGGCGACCGTAGGGTTGTTCGAATACATCTCCTACAAAAAGGAGAAAAAATAATTGAAGAGGTAATAGTACAGCGTCAACATTACCTTCAAGATAAATTAAATGACTATGACCAAGAGCAAATTATTCAGTTAAAAGAGCAGATTACAAAACTTCACGAAGTGATGAAGACAGAATGAGGGAGAAGCTTGAACAAACCGATAGGCATAATTGATTCAGGTGTAGGGGGATTAACGGTCGTTAAAGAAGTGATGCGCCAATTGCCTAATGAACGCATTTACTATGTAGGAGACACGGCTCGTTGCCCATATGGTCCTCGTCACACAGATGAGGTTCGCACTTTCACCTGGGAACTGACCAACTATTTATTACAATATGATATCAAAATGCTTATAATAGCATGCAACACAGCTACAGCCGTTGTATTAGACGAAATAAAGCACAAATTATCTATTCCCGTCATTGGCGTTATAGACCCTGGGGCACGAGCGGCCATAAAACATACCAAGTCCGGTCGAATTGGTGTCCTGGGAACTAACGTCACAGTGAAAAGTAAAGCGTATGACCGTGCGTTACGAACAATTAATCGTGATGTTCAAGTATGGTCCAAAAGCTGCCCAAAATTCGTCCCACTTGTTGAAAGTGGTGAATATACAGGGTCATTTGCAGAAAAAATCGTCAAAAATACACTTCAATCAATGAAACAACACCCACTAGACACCATTATTTTAGGATGTACACATTACCCATTACTAGAACCTATTATTCAAGACGTAATGGGTTCAAATGTGAAAGTGATTAGTTCCGGCGATGAAACAGCACGGGAAGCGAGCGCTATTCTAGATTATCAGGAATTGATTTATGCTGGGGATACGAAGCCAGCTCACCGTTTCTTTACAACTGGGTCAGTAGAACTGTTTAAAAATATAGCAGAAAGCTGGTTGGAGTTTGAGGCGGTTGATGTTGAGAAGATCGTTTTATAGGTATTTTCATGGATAAGCTAAAGGCATTTGCCTTTGGTCTTTTTTTTTTTTTGGTTCCTAAGAGGTAGGACGCAAGAAGAATGAAAATTAGAAAAAATAGCGCAAGCAGAGTGAGTCTAGGAGCAAGGTAGGGGAGAATCGGCGCAATCACTAGAAAAGAGGGAAAAAGTGCAACCACAGTCATATAGAACGTAAGAAAGGTTGAGACGCAACCAAAATGAAAATATGCAAAGGAGGGGAGGTCACTGACTAGCTTGTTTAAATTTTAAATGTTTTCACAAAAGAACTTGGTCTATTTATGGAACAAGCCCGTATACATATAGTACAAACCGTTTGAGGAGGGGTATCTGTGATTTCTTATAAAAAAAATTTCAGCTACTGCAATAATTGTGTCGGCTGTTGCATTATCAGGATGTGGGTTGTTCCCGACATCTGGGAATCCAGAATTGGATCCGCCAGAAGATGTAAGTTACTTAGAAGAAGGGTCTGTTGAAGAGGCAGCACAAAATGATGGGGAAAATGTAACAAGTTCTGTAACAGAAGATGAAGAGTATACAACGATGACGGAATTATATTTGATTGATGCAAATGGGTACGTAGTGGCTCAAAATTTACCTCTACCCGTAACTAATAGTGTAGCTAAGCAAGCATTAGAATACTTAGTTGCCAATGGCCCGGTAAATGAAATTTTACCGAATGGTTTTAGAGCGGTGCTACCAGCTGATACAATGGTAGATGTTGATATACAAGACGGCTTAGCGGTTGTTGATTTCTCAAAAGAGTTTGAGAATTATAATGCTCAAGATGAAAAAGCGATCCTTCAATCCATTACATGGACCATGACACAATTTGAAGGAGTAGAGAGTGTAGAAATCCGTGTGAACGGCCACTCCCTAACGGAGATGCCTGTGAATGGAACGCCAATCTCAAAAGAAGGTCTATCTCGAAAAGATGGAATCAACTTGACACTAAGCGATGTGGTAGATATTCAAGGCTCAAAAGCCGTAACGGTGTATTACTTAGCACAGTCTGGTGAAGAGGTTTACTACGTTCCAGTAACGAAGCGCGTCTCCAATTCAACCGACACGATTTCATTAGTTGTCAACGAATTAATTAAAGGCCCAGATGCATCTTCAGGTCTTGTTACGGGATTAATGCCAGACGTTGAACTACTAGACTCTCCTACTGTAAAAGATGGTGTCGCCACATTGAATTTCAATGAATTTATCTTTGGTAGCTTCGAACAAAAAATGATTTCTGAACACGTTCTTAACTCATTAATACTTTCGATTACGGAAGGATCTGCTGTCGAAAAAGTGGCCATCACAGTAAACGGAGAGGCAGAAGTATTAAATGAATCCGGAGAATCTATCAGCGAGCCAGTTTCAAGACCAGAAGATATAAATGCTATTAGTTTTTAAAGTGAAATTTGATATACTATATACTGGATGATGAGGTGGGTATTATTCCACCTCTCTTTTTATTGAAATGGAAAATAAATTTTAGGTTATTGTTGAATAAAAAGAAAAAAGGTGCTCGCACAAAAAATGAGGAAACCCGCACCAGATGAGAGCGAACCCGCACGAGAAACAGTGGGAGCCGCACGAAACTTGGGTATATCCGCACAGAAAAAAGGTGTCCGCACAAGAAGTGTAGAAACCCGACCACAGTGAGAGCAAACCCGCACGAGAAACAGTGGAAGCCGCACCAAACTTGGGTCTTACCGCACACCCGGACGTAGTCCACTAAATCACTGCCATTCATTTATCCAAAACAACAAAAATTCTATACATCATCAAGGAGGAATGCACCATGAGAAGGAATGAACGAAAAGTTGATGAGCTTCGCCCTGTAACTATTGAGACGGACTATCTAATACACCCAGAAGGATCGGTGTTAATTTCTATAGGACAAACGAAAGTGATTTGTACAGCTAGTGTGGAAGAACGCGTTCCTCCTTTTATGAGAGGAGAAGGAAAAGGTTGGGTGAATGCTGAATATAGTATGTTGCCAAGAGCTACTGAAAAAAGGACCATTCGTGAATCCTCTAAAGGAAAAGTGACGGGGAGAACAATGGAGATTCAACGATTGATTAGTCGTTCCCTGAGAGCGGTGGTGGATCTTACGGCACTTGGTGAACGTACAATTTGGATTGATTGTGATGTGATTCAAGCAGACGGTGGAACCAGAACGGCTTCTATAACCGGTGCATTTATTGCAATGACAATAGCGATTGATAAAATAAGTAAGGAAAAGAAGCTACCAAGATTTCCTGTGAACGATTTTTTAAGTGCGATAAGTGTTGGAATTGATCGAGAAAAGACGGTTATTTTGGACTTGAGTTATGATGAGGACAGTACCGCAAGAGTAGATATGAATGTTGTCATGACTGGTTCAGGTGAATTTGTAGAAGTACAAGGGACGGGTGAGGAAGCAACATTTACGATGAGTGAACTGCAACAATTGCTCTCCGTTGCAGAGAAGGGGAACCGAGAGTTGATGAAATTTCAAAAAGAGGCACTAGGTGAGATTGCCGGTAAAATTGGAGGAAGCTAAGATGAATGAAGTTATTATTGCAACACAAAACGAAGGGAAAGCAAAAGAGTTTATACATATGTTCGAAGGGTACGGAATCAAAGTGAAAACCCTAAATGATGTGGCAAAAGATTTAGATATAGAAGAAACAGGTACAACTTTTGAAGAGAACGCCATAATCAAAGCGGAAGAAGCTTCAAAGCTATTTCAAACACTCGTAATAGCTGATGATTCAGGTTTAGAAATTGACGCGCTAAACGGTGCACCAGGAGTTTATTCTGCTCGTTATGCAGGCCTTGAGAAAAATGATGATGCGAATATGGAAAAGGTTTTAAACGAATTACAGGGAGTTCCTAAAAGAAAAAAGAACGGCTAGGTTTTGCTGCTGTTTAGCTATTGCTGCTCCTGGATTAGAAACAAAGGCGGTGTTTGGAACATGTGAAGGAAGGATATTAGAAGAAAAAAGAGGTCACAATGGATTTGGGTATGATCCGATTTTCTTCGTTGAACATTTAGGTAGAACCATGGCTGAACTGACAAAGGATGAGAAAAGTAGTGTGAGTCATCGAGGCAATGCATTAAAGAAATTAGCACAACAGTTACCAAGTATTTTAGAGGTGATAGAAAAGTGAAGGCATTAATTGTGAGTGACAATCATGGGGACAGAGATGTTCTACGTGAACTGAAATCATTATATCGGAATGATGTTGATGTGATGATTCACTGTGGTGATTCAGAGCTCAAAGAAACAGCTTCTGAAATGACAGGATTTGTTGGTGTAAAAGGAAACTGCGACTGGGAAGGAAATTACCCAAAGGATTTGGTTGTGGAATGGGGAGTTCATAAAATCTTTGTTACTCATGGACATGTATATAATGTCAAAATGAGTTTAATGAACCTCTCTTACAAAGCACGTGAGGTTGGTGCTACGATCGCTTGTTTTGGCCATTCTCATCAGCTTGGTGCAGAGATTATAGACGGTGTTCTATTTGTAAACCCAGGGAGTATTCTAATGCCAAGAGGTAGAACGGAAAAAACGTATGCCCTTCTAACATCAGTAGACGAAAAACTTGTCGTCCAATTTTACGACCGAAATCATAAAGAACTAGTTGAGCTAACAACTGAATTTAACTTAAAATAATCGAGGGGAAAAATCCTCGATTATTTTATCAAAAAAGTGTTGACTTTGATATTAATAGTCAATATAATAAAACTTGTCCTTGAGAAAACAAAAGAATTTTTGATGGGAAAACAATCATTATTAACATGTCCCAGTAGCTCAGCTGGATAGAGCAACGCCCTTCTAAGGCGTCGGTCGGGAGTTCGAATCTCTCCTGGGACGTCCAAAACCTTTACTAAATAGTAAAGGATTTT
>NZ_ABFU01000048.3 GCF_000171615.1 Bacillus coahuilensis m4-4
CCCTAGCTCGTGCGGATTTCCACCATTCTCGTGCGGCTTCCCTAATCCTGTGCGGCTATCACCTTTTCTCGTGCGGGTATGCGCGCTTTTCGTGCGGACACACCCTTATCTCGTGAGGATTTCCACCATTCTCATGCGCCCCACTCTCCACACCTACCGCACAAACCAAAGCCCTACCACAACTCCTAACTATCCACTCCTCCACCCCATTACAACAAAAGAACAACTCATATCAAAAATCCACTCGGACTATCTCATAAAAAGGAATAGGTTGATCTACTAAGCGAAACACCAATTCCTTATGAAGAACTCTCTCCAACCTTTCTTTATGTGAAGAGTTTTTTCCGCTAAAATACTCATGCACCCCGTTTGTCGTATGAATGGTTATTTTTTCTCCGTCATGCTGCTCATATTCCCATAGTTCTCTTTCTAGCTTTAAAGCAATATTCTCTTCGTGGTATACCCTACCGTACCCTAAGCATGTAGGACATTCTTTGGTAAAAGCATCTTGTAACGAGATACTCGTTTTTTTTCGAGTTAATTGTAAAACGTCAAGTTCAGTAAATCCTACAACCACGGTGCGCACTGGATCCTTTTTACATTCTTTCTTTACCAGCTCTAGTATTTCTTGCTTATCACGGCTCGATTTCATGTTAACGAAATCAATTAGGATCATTCCACTTAGGTTTCGTAATTTTATTTGCTCACAGATTAAAACAGCTGCTAACCGATTGGTTTCCATGACTGTCTGCTGAAGGCTCTGATTCTTCGTTGATTTTCCCGTGTTAATATCGATACTTGTTAAAGCTTCACCATAATCAAATACGATAAATCCGCCATTTTCTAACCAAAGCTTTCGTTTCATTAGGGCACCAACGGAATGGTCAAGATTAAATGAGTTGAAAATATTTTGAGCTGATACGTGTAACTTAACAGAGCATGCTTGACTCATATGCTGTTTGATTACGGTAAGCATTTCTTCAGAATCGACCCATACCGTATCCTCCGCTTTCCACTCCTTTTCAAATAAGGATGAAAGGCTATTCAGAAACGCATCCGTTTCTTTAATTAAGGCAGGTGCTGAAGTATGTACAAGCTGTTTTTCTACAAGCTGACTTTCCTGCATAAGCTGGTTCAGCTCTTCCTCTAATGTGGACCAATCACAGTGTCCCGCTACTGTTCTGAATAAAAGACCATCACCAGCTGGCAATTTCGTTTTTGCCCATTCTTTTAGAGCTTGGCGTTTTTCATCAGTAATTTTTTTACTTGCTGCGACATATCCCCCATTTGGCATATAAACCATATGTAGCCCTTTATATTCAATGAGTCCTGTCACCTTAGGGCCTTTTGAGTCCGTTTCATCTTTCATCACTTGAACGAGAATTTTCTCTCCTTGATGAAGATAGTGTGAGATGGGCTTTAGGTGTTTTTTTCGTCTTTACAGGAGGCGAAGCTCGCGACATCCTCTTTTGATAAAAAAGCTCTCTTATCCTCTCCGAAATTCACAAAAGCAGCCTGTAAGCCACTGACTACTTTTTCTACAACAGCATAATAAACAGACCCTACCTTAGATTGGTGGGTCCCTTGCCTAGTATGGAATTCTTGAAGCATCCCGTCTTCACGTAATGCCCATCTTTTATCTCTTCCTTTAGCATTAACTATTAATTCTTTCATTTGTACCACCCAGCTCTGTTCTATTTTATACCGTAACTCTAATAGAACAAACATAGCCGGTCAATAGTGAAGCAGCAAATCTTTTGTTAAAGCATCTGTTCTGTGCTCCGCAAAAAATGCATGCAATACTTCATTTTCATCTAACTCTCCTGTTTCTCGTCCATTCTCAAAGATGATAATAGGGTGTTTGTAGCCTCTATAAAAATGCTCTAGCACCTTCATGATCGGCCATTCCCCTTCGACTTTTAATGGCTTTAGCTTTTGAAAGGTTTCCTTTTTACCGTAATAACGCTCTAGTAAAAATTTCATATAGTGAAACTTTCTTTGCTTCCACTCTAAATAGAGAGAAAGGTATAAGAAGCTTAAAACAATCCATAAATGAATATGAAAAGGAACCGTCAAAAGAACGAAAACATGTAAACCTAGTAAAAATAACAGAGAGGAAATAATGGAATATTGACTACTCGTTAAGTAGGAATATCTTCTTGTCAGCATTAGATGGATAAGCTTCCCTCCGTCTAGCGGGCAAATCGGGAGTAAATTAAATAGCAAAATCATTCCATTATAAAATACAAACGTTTCATAATAATAAATAGGAATCAAATTCACCACATGTAAAAGGTACGCTACTACAATGAGCCAGACATGCTGAAAAGGCCCCGCCATGACAACAATTAGTTCTTCTTTGATCGGTCGATTTCCGTATTCGTCCATCTCCACAACTCCTCCAAATGGAAGAAGCCCTATTCTTTTTACTCTCCATGAAAAAACATGGGCTGCTACCCCATGTCCCATTTCATGAATAAAGATAATGCATAACAACATACTGATTTCGATAAAATGACCTGTAATAATCGCCAGAAAGATCACGAGCCATAATAAAGGATGAACATACACTTTCTTTAGAATGGAAAGGTAGTTAGTCAAATGTCATCACCTGGATTGGATCAATAAAAAGCTTGATCCTGCTTGATAGCAAAATAAAATTCACCTTGTCCTTCTGTATTCGTTGACACGGTTCCAATCGCCGCTCCAGCACTCACGGCTTCGTATGCATTTACCTGTATATCCTCTAAATGCCCATACCATGATTCAGATTTATCACTGTGTTGAATAATGACCGTTTCACCTAGATCATCTTTCTTTCCAGCAAACACGACAAGTCCGCCTTTCATTGCTTCAACCGGCAATTGAGGTGCGGTTTGGACCATAATCCCTTTTCCATTTGATTCAAAATTCTCTATCACTTTTCCTACAGCAGGTAAAGCGACCTCTTCTTTGGTCACCTCTGTACTTTCATTTGGACTTTCTGGAAATAATGCTAAAGGTTGTCCAAATTGTTCTTCATAGAATTCCGAAATCATGGCAAATTGAAACTCATTCTCCATTGTATTTTGGACAAATCCTCTCGCATCATTAAAATACGGGGCATCCATTCGGTACAATACTGCCACCGATAAGACCATAACAGCAGATAGAAGAACTTTAAATAGGAACACTTCTTTCTTAAAAAGTGGATGCAATTCTTTCTCAGAATGTGATCCATAGGATGTATGGGGCGGTCCATAAGTATCATATTGAGATTCATCATGAGTTGTTGAAGAATGTCTCTCCCCCGAACTGTTTTCTCTTTTACGCTTTGCTATTCGTTTTCTTATTTCATCCGCACGATTACCCATTGTCCCATTCCTTTCCACACGGCTTTTGTACAATGTATGACAAGCCTTTCACGTTTATGAAAAAAGAGGAGAGAAATAGGTTCAACGTCAAATGTTGGGGTGAAGTAATTCCTACTTCGCCCTCAACCAATATGAACACCCATTTTTTATACTTATGTGTCAATAATATTTTAGCTCTAAAACGCTTAAAACTTCTAAATCCAAATGCATTTCTCTTCATTACTTTAGTTAGATTATTAATTCCTTCTAAAAACCCATTAGAAAAGTTATAAACAAAGCTATTCAATATCTCTACCTGCCAATTTTGGAGCGTTTGAATAGCTTTCTTAAACTCTGGTAAATTGGCTTGTTCTACTTTTTGATAGAACTCTTGTAATAATTGTGGTTTGAAGAATAGAACCCTGACCGTTTTCTTTTGCCTCATTAAACCACTGGGAAAATGCCTCTTTCAGTTCATAAGCTACTTTTAATTCATTGGATAATCCTAGATATCGGTTTAAGTACCACCGATCTTCTTCTGTTAACTTTTCTGAATTCCGATGGAATACATAGCGCATCTTTTTACACTTTTTCCGATCATAATCATGCCAAGTTGACTGTACTCTTCTTCTAACCCCATCCAATGCCAGTAGATATACCGCACAAAATGAAAGCGATCTGCAACGATAATCGGTTTCCCCAGAGCTTGTCGAACAGCTGCTTTAAAAGAGGGGCTCATATCCATTACTACAACTTCTACATTCGTACCATACTTTCGCAAATAATGTGATATGGTCTTTTTATAACGGTTGGGTAGTATATCAATAGGTTCCCTTGTCACTCCATCAGCGATAATAAGTTGGTATTTTCCTTCTTTTGTGTCCCCTTTATACTCGTCTATCGCAATGACTTTTGGTAACGCATTAGGTTCTTCTTGTACCGTGTCTTCAGCCACCTTGTCAAACCTACGTACAATCGTTGAAGCTGACGTACCATAGATCTCAGCTGTTTCTTTAAATGTTTTCCCTTTTATACTTCTAATTGTAATGGSTTGATTATATKCAGTAGATAACCKTTGATWACGATTAATAAAGGGATWWTTCTCAGGAAACCTTTTTCCACAAAGACAAGTATAACGGCGCTTCCTATAAAAAATGAGAGTATTACGCTCAAACATCTTCAAGTGCTTTATTTTTTGAATTCTATAATCATGAACCTTCATGGTGTGTTTACCACAATTTGGACACGTATGCTTGCTTACTGGCATTTCAACGTATAGGCAAAGGGTACCCTCAATTACTTCAGTTTTATTGATTATCACTTCTTCAAATCCAGGTAAAACTATGTTAGAATTCATATGCACGTGTCCCCACTCTCTACTTGTTTCTCGACAATTCAAGTATATAAGAATGGGTGATATCGTGCTTTTTTTATTTCTTCAAATTGTGTGGAAACCCCAACATATATTATAGAACCAGAAAATATAAAATGCCCGATAAGAAAGCAAGTGAACTTGCTTTCTTATCGGGCATGAAAAGAATTACGCTTTAACCCCAAAAAATTTCTTTAATTTGACCATAACTCCATTCTTATCTTCGTGAAGAGTTTGAAGTGGAACAGATTCTCCGAGGATTCTTCTAGCAATGTTCCGGTAAGCAATAGATGATTTATTGTTAGCATCTAGTGCTACGGGTTCACCCTTATTAGATGAAGTAATGACAAAATCATCGTCTGCTACAATTCCAATAAGGTCAATGGAAAGATGCGTGGTGATTTCATCCACATCAAGCATTTCACCGCTTTTCACCATATGGGTTCTAATTCGGTTAATAATTAAACTTGGAGGATCAATATTTTCTTGTTCTAATAAGCCGATGACACGGTCTGCATCACGAACAGCAGAGATTTCTGGTGTTGTCACTACAATTGCGCGATCTGCACCGGCAACAGCATTTTTGTAGCCTTGTTCTATTCCAGCAGGACAATCAATGACTATGTAATCAAATTCTTGTTTTAGTTCATCTATCAATTTCTTCATTTGCTGTGGATTTACAGATGTTTTATCACTAGTTTGAGCAGCTGGTAATAAAAATAATTTATCATCAAACCTTTTATCTTTGACTAGAGCTTGATGAGTTTTACATCTTCCTTCTACAACGTCCACTAAATCATAGATGATTCTATTTTCTAGCCCCATGACAACGTCTAAGTTCCTAAGACCAATATCTGTATCTACTAAACAAACTTTCTTTCCAAGAATGGCAAGAGATGTTCCTACATTCGCCGATGTAGTTGTTTTTCCAACGCCGCCTTTTCCAGACGTAATGACAATCGCTTCTCCCATCATCAATACCCCCCTACTAAACTAGTAATTTGTGGTCTAAGCTGTTTTAACACTTGTAAGCGGTCTATAACGATTTGATTTTCTTCGTTAACATACGCACACTCCATTTCCTGAGTTAGAGCTTCCTTCATTTGTGCACGGTTAACATGGGTGGCAATTCTCAGCTGATTTGGAACCATTTTGGAAGCAACAATGACAGCCGAATTGCTTCCAGCATAACCTGCATGTGCGATCCCTTTTAATGCTCCCATTATGTAAATGTTTCCTCCCGCAAGTACTGTTCCTCCTGGATTTACGTCACCTATTAACAATAAATCACCAGGAACCTCTAATACTTGTCCTGAACGAATAACTCCAACTTTCGAAGAAATATGGTTTTCTTCTTTTAATTTTATTTGCTTCTTCATTGGTCATTACATTTGAAGTAATTTCGTCTACTACTAAATTTCGTTTATGTCGAACGATAGTTCGAATGTCTTCTTTTTGATTTTCTGTAAGGTATCGATTCCCTGTTTGTATTTTAACACTCAACAAAGGAGTCTCTGTTTCTAACTTCGAGTGAGAGGCTAGTTTCTGATCTAACTCTTGCACTAATTCATCCATGGAACAGGTATCACTCAAGTGTAAAATTAATCCGTCTTTTGTTCCTTTTATCATTACATGTGGTTTCTTTTTCATCGCTTGTCTTTCACCTCAGTCATCAACTAATTCGACAAACCCCTTACAATACCCTTTATTTTTTTCAAAAATACCGTTAAATGTCCAAGATTCTTTTTCTAATCCATAGGAGAAATTGCTTAAATGGATAGGAAAATAGAAGAAGAATGATTGCATTTAACACAATGGTTGGAACGAGCCTTTCGAGTAAGAACTCTTGAAACGTAACAGAAGTATTTTGGATCATTAAATGAAAAGCATATAGAATAAATTCGCCAATCATTAAACCTAGAAGGGATAAAAAAGATGTAAATACGACATTCGTATCAAACCCCCTAGATGCTTTTGAGAACAAATAAAAGCAATCCAGGCAACAAATACAAATACACTCCAAAAATCGTTGTATGATAAACATCATAAAAAAACCCCGAAAAATGACTGCATAAATGAAGCTTGCTTTTTTATCATAATACACATTCACAAAAAACAAGGAGAGTAATAAAAATCTAGGAACAATGGTCATATCTGGAAAATATACGAGTGAAAAGAATTGAACAAAAACACTTTCAAAATAAAACAAGAAGCAGGATAACACCAGGAAGAAGGAAGCGAATCATTATTCTTCCTCCTCTTCTGACTTATCCTCAGTTTTTTGTTCGTGTTCAAAAATATCCGCATTGGTGATAAGCTCGCGGTCCACAACTAAGACATGCTCTAAGTCATAGAAGTTTCCAGCAGGCTCAACAAAAGCTGTTTTAGTTAAGCCAAATTCATCAATGATGACTTCAGTGACCGTTCCGACAAGTAGATTTTTGGGAAATACTCCACCTAACCCTGATGTGACTACTTTGTCGCCTTCTTTTATCTCCTTATCAAAAGGAATTTTCTTGACAAGTAATTTATTTTTCTCTTGATCAAATCCTTCAATAAGACCAAATACAACTTCTTCACTTCTTACTTCTACAGATATTCTGTTAGTAGTGTTTGTTGACGTAATCAATTCAACAGTAGAAGAGAATTGGTTGGTCGTCTTGATCTTCCCCACCAATCCTTTTGATGAAATGACGGCCATATCCTTTTCAACATTTTGAGCTTCGCCTGCACTTATGGATAAAAGTTCATTCCATTGGTCAGGGTTCCTAGAGTAGACCGTTGCATTAATGGGGTTAAAGCTGCGTATATTCTCTGTTATATTCAGTAGTCTTCTTAACTCTTGATTATCACTATCTAAGTCTTTCACTTGAGTTTCAAGTACGGCTAATTCTTCTAACTGTGCTTTTAGCTTTTGATTTTCGTAGTATGTATTTTGAAGATCACTCACATCTTCAAAAAAGCCCGCCACATAAGAAGCGGGCGTTGCAACTAGAGATTGACCGAAACCAACAATATCTTTCACAAACTTCTCTGTCCACGGTAGTTCATCTCGGTCGCGAATGGAAAACCCAATCAATGCCACGAGCACTATTATGCTAATTAGAAGAACGATTAAACGTTTATTCAGGAAAAATTGTGGCATGATATTACACCTCAGTTTTCATAATTAGCGGTCTTCTGATTTATCTTTAATAACGTCCCAGTTATCTAATGCTTTACCCGTTCCAATTGCTACACAATCCAAAGGATCCTCCGCAATCATAACAGGCATATTGGTTTCTTGACTAATAATTTTGTCTAGGTTACGAAGAAGGGCTCCTCCTCCAGTTAAGACAATTCCTCTATCCATTATATCAGCCGCTAACTCTGGCGGTGTTTTTTCAAGCGTATTTTTCACAGCTTCTACAATGGCATAGACTGTATCATGTAATGCATGAGCAATTTCCTCTGCTGAAATCTCCATCGTTTTTGGTAGACCTGTTAATAAGTCACGACCACGAATTTGGAAGTTTTCAATGCCTTCTGGATCGCCCGCTGAACCGATTTCTACTTTGATTGCTTCAGCAGTACGTTCCCCTATCATTAGGTTGTACGTTTTACGTATGTAATTCGTGATGGCATCGTCCATTTCATCACCCGCTACACGAATAGACTGGGCTTCAACAATTCCACCAAGAGAGATAATGGCTACTTCTGTCGTTCCGCCGCCGATATCGACCACCATACTTCCCGTTGGTTCCCAAACAGGCAGGTTTGCACCAATGGCTGCAGCAAATGGCTCTTCAATTGTTTGAGCATCCTTAGCTCCCGCTTGTTTTGTCGCATCCTTAACGGCACGTTTTTCTACCGGCGTAATACCGGTTGGAACACAAACTAAAACATTTGGCTTCCCTGAAAATAATCCTTTATTTTTTAACGCCTGTTTAATGTAGTATTTCATCATAGCAGCCGTTGTATCATAGTCTGCAATAACTCCATCTTTCATAGGTCTTTTAGCAATAACATTTCCCGGCGTACGACCAATCATATTTTTCGCATCGTTTCCTACAGCTAAAATCGTTTTTGATTCGTTTTCAATTGCCACAACGGATGGCTCACGGACGACAATCCCTTTTCCTTTTACATAAACAAGGGTATTAGCCGTTCCTAAATCTATACCTAAATCACGATTACCAATTCCAAACATAAGTTGTATCTCCCTTTCTAAACGGATTATCCGATAGATGTCAAATAGTATTATACAGTTTTAATTCAACTATTGAATAAAAATCATAAGCTCTATTATATCCCAAGCCTATAAAAATTCATAGTATCATATGTAGCCTTTTTCTTTAAGGCTAACATACTTTTTCTCTCCAATAATGAGGTGGTCTAACACTTCTATGCCAATTATCTTACCACATTCTACTAATCTTTTCGTTACTTCTATATCCTCTCTGCTTGGAGTTGGATCGTTGGGTAGAAAAGCTAGGAATATCCTCTTTCCTCCCACAGAACCGTACGTACACCTTTCAGTGTATACGGCTCGCCGGCTGTTACTTCTATTTTAATGATAAATGAACAAGCAAAGATAGTTACAATTTCATTAAATTTGTCACAGTGCAGTAGTCTTTCCTTTTCTCTATCACTTTCCTTACCGTACTCTTACGTTTCCCCGCGATGGTTTTTAAGAAGCTCCCTTTAGCTAGATGCATGACTTTTTTCAAGATACGTTTATTAGACGCAACCTTGTAAAGTTCCACATTTCAGTCCATTCTCTTTGGTAAACTCTCCTGATTTCTTCTTCCGTCTTATACATTAAATAGGGCGATGCTTACTTCGAAAAGGTTGAAGCGTACCATATTTCTTGGAGAATTGGATTAGTTCTAATTTGGGAATCGTAATCTGTATGAGATGGTGGGAGCGACTAATTTCTTCATTAGCTTTCCTCACGGCCGTAATTCTATGTTGTAAAAAATCCACTCTCTTCTTTTTTCGATGACTAGAAAACTGAATAGGTAAAGATAAAAAGGGATTTTCTTGAAAGGCCTTTTCTTTTCCATGAAACCCAATTAGTACATCCACGTCATATCTAACGTAATAAGCATGTATCCCTATTCTCTCGAATTGGATACGCATTTCTTTGTCAAGCTGAAGAAGTGCTAGTCGTTCACAAAGCGACAAAAATTTCTTCACCTCTTTGGATGCAGAGGATTGACGTGTCCATTTTAACAACCTCATGACCAATTGATTGAATTTAGAATCTTGTATAGTTGCCTGCAGAAAGCTGTCGACTTTGTGTTGAAGAACTTTAGGAGTGAGGGAGGAGATGGTACCTGTTAAAAAGTGTGTTACCTCCTTCCAATTTTTGATACCTTGCAAAACATATATGTGGGAGGTTTCATGGGGAATAAAGATTTGGGATAAGGTATACGTTACTACGGAATAGAGATAAGTATCTTCTAATTTTTTAGCGGTGTAAAGCCTGCCTTTCTTGCTTAGGCAATGGAGCCAACTACTTTCAATCTCTTCTTCTTTTCTAGCAGAGAATAGGGTTGACCACAGCTTCCTGTGAAAAATGAGACGATAACAATCTGTTAATGGTTTGTTCATTTTATAGCGATTGTGTAAAACGTCTAGTTGCAGAAATGGATTTCTTGCCATATTCATGACTCCTTTCTATTAGACGTTGACTTTAGCCTATCTCCCTTCCCCGTGCTAAACTCATTACAAGCAAACGATTGAGTACTACGAAGATTCCGTTACCATATGAAGAAGACTTCTTCACTTAGGCAATCCCTAAATTATTTAACATGTAGATACGCAATGGGTAGGTAGCCCGTTCGGTGTTTCACAATTGTGGAGGAAAATAGCCCTTACGATAATATGATTCTGGTGCCATCATATTATGCTATTTTTACCCTGTAGCAGGATAGCGCACCCTACGCCCTTTCACCTAGGCTTCAGGCAGTATAGCTTTTACCATGCATTGCTTGGTCAACTTGTCATGCTATTGTCCCATTTTGAGTTTCCTCTTCAGGTTAGACAACGACCATAGAACGTGTAAGGTATTCTAGATTAAAAAATCACTACATTGTTAAACCGTATAGGCGCACACCAGATGGATGATTATGAATGCAGATAATAGAGGCAGCAGACCGTCTAAATGCTTCTTTATACACCTCTCTAGGGTGAACGATGCTAGCATTTAAACTACCGATAAAGATTGTTTGTTTGTGGATGACCTGATTTTTGGTGTTTAAATAGAGGCAAACAAAGTGTTCTTGCGATAGGAATCTCATTTCATGCATCACATAATTGGCTCCGTCTTCAGGTGAACGAATCACATATCGATCCTCATACGTTAAATCATGAATTCTTTTTCCTAGTTCAACCGCAGCCATTAATTGAACAGCCTTGGCCGGACCTATCCCTTTCATACTGGTCAATTCTTCAAGTGAGGCATCCTTTAATAAGCGCAGCCCATCAAACGTGTGTAAAAGGGAATTGGCTAAATGAATGACCGATTCATCTCTTGAGCCAGAACGTAGAAGAATGGCTAGTAATTCATGGTTCGACACACTTTGAGGACCAGCTGAAAGCATTCGTTCGCGGGGACGATCGTGGAGAGGGACATCTTTAATCATTAATGGCGAATTCATTTTTTTCCTCCTTAAGGTTCACACATATCTACCTTAATAGGATACAACCTTACGATAAACCGAAGCAAGTGGTAATCCAACCACATTGAAATAGTCTCCGACAATACCTTTTACCAATATTGACCCTAACCCTTGGATACCATAAGCTCCTGCTTTATCCCAAGGTTCACCGCTTTCAATATACTGTGTGATGTCCATGTCTGTTAATGGATAAAACGTAACATCTGTTTGTTCATAAAAACGTTCTTCTTTTCCTGGAGAGAGAATGGACACACCCGTTAACACTTGATGAGTTCGACCAGACAGGGAAGATAACATACGCACCGCTTCTGCATGATCCTTCGGCTTCCCTAAGATCTCTCCATCAAGGGTTACGACAGTATCCGCTCCAATAACAATAGCTTCTGGATGCAGCTGAAAAACAGCCTTTGCCTTCTCGTACGATAATTGCAGCACCGTTTCACTTGCAGTCCAGCTCTTGTCGATCTTTTCATCAACATCACTAGTCTTGACGTCAAATAATAGTCCTACTTGTTCTAATAGCATTTTTCTTCTTGGTGAACTTGACGCTAAAATGAGATAGTCTTTCACATATAACAACACCTTATCCGAATTAGTGGGAGATACACTCTTATCCTACCAAAATTTGTGAAAAGACTCAATCTTAGGAGACTTCAATTCATAAAAATGTTACCAAAGCATGCCCTGACAATTTATTTCCCAGAAAATGATTTAGTTTACTAATAAGTACTCTTTTAATACCGTAAGCATTTTTTGTTGGACGTCTGATTCATTTCCTTCTCCGCTCACATACGTTTCAAGAGATTGATAGGCCTCTGAGACAGCTGCTTGCAGTTTTTTTACGTTTTCATTCGCTGTAGCTGCACCTGAAATACTCGCAATCTGATCTTTGAATACTGTCACCTCTGCTTTTCCAGTAGATTGAAACGAAGAGTAGGTTTTTACCATCTCAGGAAATACAGTAGCTACTTTTCCTACTGTTTGAGCATCCCCTTCAGAAAGGGTAATGTCTTTGGCTGGAATGCCAATAGATTTATCAAACACATCTACACCCAATTCTTTGTAGCTTGTTTCAAGCTTATCAGCGCTTTCTTTTGTACTTGCGAGACCAGTCCAAATATAATACTCATTGTTTATGGTCAGCACTTCACTAGGAATATTTTTATCTTTAAAAGATGCTAACTGGGTTGTAGCCGAATCTTGTTGAGAGAAATAACCACCTTGGACGACATGTAGATTAAATCCAGGTAGAGTGGAAGGGGTTAACACTTCTGTTGCTCCCTCATTGGCTTCTTTACTAGTGTTTGTAACATCAACTAATGCGCTAGTCGGTTCATTTTTATCTTGCTTAATCATTTGGAGTATAATTACACCCAGTAACACACCAATTAATACAGCCGTTAACATAGGTCCTACTAATTTCCATATACGAAAACCAGATGGTTGCTTTACTGTCGAACGGTGAAGTCTAGGATTTTTCCGTTTTACTATTTTTTTGAGGAAAATAATATATTTTATGCTCATTCGTCGTCTCTTTTTGTGTTTCCTCAGAAGCAGCGACTTCATCAGATCCAGCCTTCCAATCATGTACAGGAGGTCCTTCTGTAAATGTTTTCGTCTCACCGTTAATCTTCACTTTGATTTCTTTCTCACTTTTCATTTCACCCTTCCTCCCTGTCCATTTTGTCCTATCCTAGCATAGAGAGAAAAAAAAAGAACAAGACTTTTGTCGTCTTGTTCGTGAATGTTTCGTCAAGTTCTACTGTTTATCAACAACATCTTCACTCGAAATCTCTGAGAAGGCAATCGCCTTATCTAGTGAAACATCCTCCTCGTCTGATGCACATAGCACTTTTGTCTCCCCGTAGAAACAGACCCCCGTGATTCGGTCGCCTTCAACGGTTAAAAAGCTAGGGTTACCTGAAGCGATAATAGGATTCTTCGTAAATGGATCTGTAATTGGTTCAATTAGTTCTTCTGTAACCAAGGTTTCGTAAGAGACTTGGTCAATGGTTCCCCCTTGAAGTATCGTATCTTTCACGTAAATTTGAGCGGCATCCTTTAACACATAGGCATTTGAAACAAAAGCCTGTCGTTTTGAACGGTCAATAATTTGAGTGATAGATAAAATGGATATAAGGGCAAGAATGCCTAATATAACAATCACGGCTAACAATTCTACGAGTGTGTATCCTTGGTTTCTTTTCTCCATATTCTCTCACCTTATTCCTCTGATGAATCAGGCTCATCCGCTGATTCTGTATCCGTTTCATCTGTCACGCTATCAGACGATTCAACCTCTTCATCCGTTAGGCTCGGATAGGAAGAGAACGGGTTTCTCTTATTCTTTGGTGTTGGAGCGTCTAACTGTGGTAATTCCGTTACTAATTCTTCTAACGTTGGAAGGTAATATGCCGACACTTCTACTTTAAACTCTACAGGCTCAAATCCGTCCACCGTATGTATTAAATCTTTATAGCCTCCAAATGTAATGGCTTCAATTTCGACAATCCGCTGTAAGTTTTCTAAAACAGATAAAAACTTCTCCATTTCAAAGTACGTAGCAGATTCTACGGTCAACGTAGCGGTGACTTTCTTTAATCCTTCTGGAAGAATTTGGGTCGGGGCGGATTCTAATTCCGTTCCTTCCCCTTCAACTGGTTCAACAGGCTCCTCAGACGAATCTACAGTTTTTTGAGTTTCTTGAGTTTCTTGAGTTTCTTGAGTTTCTTGAGTGTCTTGGTCACCAAATTGCTGAACTTCTGCTACATCCTCTTTAATTTCTTCCTCAATGGTTAAAGGAGTCGTAACATCACCATCTGTAAATTCTATTTTCGTAATGTAAGAATCTGAAACCGTTTCAGCTTTTTCAAAATTTAATAAGAGCTGATCTGTGATAGGCTTAACGGGAACTTTCTGCTGCAGACTAGCTGTACTTGTAAACTGCTCTTGCTGAATTTCCGACACTCTTGACTCTAGCACAGATATAATATTTTCTTCAGCGGCTACTTTTTCTTCTATTTCTTCTAATTCTTCCTGAGCTGGCTTTAATAAGAAAAAATAAGAACTCGAAATCAATAACACACCAATAAGAAAAGAAGAGACAATCATTAGAAGTTCCTTACGATCTAATTGACTATTCATTCCTCCTCCTCCTCTAGTGTTTCAATTTCTTGTTTAACGAGTAGTTTATCCACTGTAATCGTATACTCCGCTACATAACGTGGAAGTAATTCATTCTCTTCAAGGGCTGATTGTTCAACAGTTTCTGTCACAACCTCTTCGTCCACTTCTAGCGTCAATAGCTCCGCTTCTTTATACCATAGATCCCCTTCAATATTGGTTAAGTAGTAAGCAGCATCTCGAGTGGTATCAAATCGCACTTTAAGCGTAATCGTACCATCTTCTTCATAACCAAATTCTTCAAAGAAACCACGTTCTGGCAATAATCCAATCAAGCTTTTTAATACTGGTACGGTCTCAAGAGGATAATTTTCCGCCCATTGCACAGCTTCTTCCAATTGCACCGTATTATTGGAGCTATTGTACGAATTCAACTGTGCTTCAAGCGCAATTCTAAATTCAATTGAATCTTGTAAAATGATTTCCTGGTCTTCAATTACACCATTAATAGACTGAGTGAGAATGAACATACCAGCACTTACGATAAATGAAAGTATTAATAGGATAATAGCAATAAGCATTGGGATTTGTCGTTTTTTCTCTTTCTGAGGCAATAAATTAATTTCTACGAGCAATTTATATCACCTCTTTAAGGCCAAGACCGATAGCCACTACAAATTTTGGATCTAGTAATGCATCATCCTTATTGTAGCTTTCAATAATTGGCATACTTTCAACACGTACATCAAACCGATCATTTAAATGATCAAAGATTTCAGAAAGATGGGGATGATCTCCAATAACGAACACTTTATTGACACTAGCTTCGTCTTTATTCAGCGTATAACGATAAAAATTCATCACTTTTTCCACTTCTTTAAATGTATCCTCTAATGAAAACAGAACAGATTCTTCTTGTTCAGTGACAATGACTCCATTTTCTCCTTGTAGAGAAAGAGGTCGCAAGAATATAGGTCGATGATGATTAAAGATCGTAAGTGTTAACAGCTTTTTATCAAAATGCAAAATCATTTCATGGTTTTGCCCATTCGTCATTTGCATACCATGATAAAAACGATACAAACATAGAGGAGAGATATCTGCGGCAATCGGTTGAAGTTTAACATCTTCTAAAATCTCTTGATAGGAAAGAACCACTTCTTCAGGAGAAGCAAATAGTAAAATTTCTTGCTTTCCTTCTTTTTCTTCCAGTAATAAGTAATCAAATAACGGATCTTCGAACGGTAAATGAATACTGTTACCTATTTCAAGGAACAAATAATTTCTCACTTCATCCTCTGCTATATCCGAAGGAATGAGCATTTTTCTAATAACAATATACATATCAGGTGCTACAAATCGAACCTTCCGCTTCTTCAACCCCCAAAGAGCGATTATTTCTTCTAAAATCATTTCGAGCGTTTCACGATCTTGAATTTTACCATCGCTAATAACACCAGCTGGCAAAAGCTTCTCTTCAAGATTCACAACTTGGAAAGGATTCCCTTGTTTAACTTCAGCAAGGCGGATGGCTTCATCTGTGAACACTAGATTCGCTATTCGATTTGTTTGCTTAAATAATGTAAAATCCAACGAATATTTCCCCTTTAATAAAGGCAGCTAGCGCCCGCTTCATCCTTATAAGAATAAATCCAGATACCATAGTATCAGTTCATTACCATAAAAGAATGCAAGCAGGCTACCAATTGCAATAAAAGGCCCAAAAGGCATCGGTTTTCCCTTATGAACCATTCCTATTATCATCCCTATCGCACCTACCACCGTACCAACAAGAGTGGCTAAGAAAAACGAAAGCAATGTAAGTTTCACGCCAAGAGCCAGACCAATCACAGCATACAGCTTAATGTCTCCCCCCTCCCCATGCCACCTCTACTCACCACACTAATAAAAAGTAAGAGGAGAAAGCCAACAACTGCCCCTAAAAAAGGCGACCACCAGGGTGTTAACGGGAATATCAAACGTTCGATGAAAAGGACACTAGCAAAAAATAAGAGAACACGGTCTGAAATAATCATATACTTTAAATCGGACACCGTGATAATGATAAAAAGGGAGCAGAGCGTTAACCCAATGATCAGGTTTGGACTGAAGCCAAAATGGATATATGTAACAAGAAACAAGAGCCCCGTCAAAAGCTCCATAATAGGATAAAAGAGGGAAATGCCAGCCTGACATTGGCGACATTTCCCCCCTTGAATGACATATGATAGAACTGGAATCAGTTCCTTCGCTGTTAGCTCATGTCCACATGTAGGACAGCTTGAGCGGGGTCTGACAATCGATTGCCCTACGGGTATTCTTAGGCCCACGACGTTAAAGAAAGAGCCGAAGATGGTGCCGTAGAGGAAGAAAATTATTCCAACCATCCTTATGGTAATGTTATATCACTACGAGTAACAGTAGAAGGATTTTCAGCAGTCATATATTCATGTCCATCTGCATTTTCAAGTGTAACAGTATAATCATAAACTCCAGCTACAGC
The DNA here is from genome assembly GCF_000171615.1 of Bacillus coahuilensis m4-4. Taxonomy (GTDB): domain Bacteria; phylum Bacillota; class Bacilli; order Bacillales; family Bacillaceae_K; genus Bacillus_T; species Bacillus_T coahuilensis. The sequence goes on from NZ_ABFU01000048.3 coordinate 16,996, forward strand.
ATTTGTTCCTGTTTGATTATCAACAGAAACAATGCTGTTTGTAGTTTCATAACCAACACCAGTCGGGTCTTCAACAGGCTCTAAATATCCTTGGTCAATGAGATTTTGTAATGTCAAGTCTTGACCAACTAAGCTCTCATCGGAAGTAACAGCTAACCTTGCAGCATTTACCATTTGTTGAGCAGTACCAATGTGTGCATCTCTTTCAGAGTTATTAATCAACCCACCAATACTAGGAATCGCAATCGCAGCAATAATCCCTAAAATAACAACAACTGCTAGTAACTCGATAAGCGTTAGTCCACGCTCATTTTTCACTGACTTTTTTACCATGTTTAACATTGGTATATCCCTCCATTTTCCTAATTTACTAGTCTTCTAGTTAGTAATCTAGTCTTATTTTATTATACAACATCTCCATGTCGAAACAACAATACATTTGTAAATTTTAAGAAATTTTTCTAGTAGCTGTCGACATGATTAAACACTTCAAACATTGGCACAAGAATAGAAGAAACAATGGTTCCCACTAAAGCGGCCAATACAACAATCATAAGTGGTTCGATTAGAGATTTCAATCGGTCAGTTCCTGCCTCTACTTCCTTTTCATAGAAATCAGCCACTTTTCCTAGCATGGCATCAAGAGATCCCGTTTCTTCCCCAATTGCGATCATTTGGGTAACGAGCGGTGGAAACGCCCAGTGTTTTCTCATTGGGTCAGTGAATGATGTTCCTCGTTCTAATGAGAGTCTGGACTGGGCTAGTACCCGACTCACCACTTCGTTCTCCACTACTTTTTCACATATAGAAATCGCTTGGAGAATGGGCACAGAGCTTGATACGAGTGAGCTCATCGTGCGTGTCATTCTTGCAAGTACGGCTTTTTGAATGAGCCCACCAAAGATGGGCATTCGCAGACTTGCTACGTCTAAATAATATTTCGTTTTAGGATTTTGCCTTAAAAATACGAAACCAATTGCTAGCAAAATCATGAATGCAACAACAAGATACCAATATTTCTGCATCCATTCACTACTACCAATGACAAATTTCGTGATCGCCGGCAAATCTCCTCCAAAATCGTCAAACATCCCTACAAACGTAGGAACAACCGCTACGAGTAAAAAAATCACAACTCCTATAGCAATCAATCCAACAACTGCAGGATAAGCAAGGGCTGAAACGATTTTTTGTTTTGTTTGATACTGCTTTTCATAATGAACGGCTAGCATATTTAAGGTTTCGTCCAGGCTCCCTGTCGCTTCCCCTGCTCGCATCATGTTAACAAACATCGGTTCAAAAATCTTTTTATGCTGACTTAAAGCGTCTGAGATTGGATTTCCATCTCTGATTTCTTTTTCAACTTCAATGAGCGCTTTTCTAAGAGGTTTACTTTCCGTTTGCTCTGATAGAATCTTGGTTGCATCTACAACAGTTACCCCAGCTTCTAATAGAGTGGCAAATTGACGAAGGAAGATGACCATATGCTGAAGCTTCACAGGATTCCCAATGGTCACATCTTTTGCTAAGATACTCTCTTGTACTTGTTGAATACTAACAATTCGAACACCTTGAGCTTTTAACTTAACCATTGCCTCCCGCTTATTATCAGCTGTAATATAGGCTGTTTTTTTGCCTTTACGGTCTCTTCCCGTATATTTAAAACGGGCCATTATGAATGACTCTCCTCTTTTAAGTAGGGAAGGGCTAATTCTTTGGCAATTAGTCCTGCCTCATACAAGCTTTTTATACTACTCGCCATCGTATGCATTCCAGCTGATTTACTCGTTTGCATGATATTGGCGATTTGGTGAACCTTTTCAGAACGAATTAAGTTCGCGATAGCCGCGTTATTAATCAGAACCTCCGTTGCCGCTTTTCTTCCTTTTTTATCTACGAGAGGGAACAAGCGTTGAGACACAATTCCGACAAGAACAGAGGCAAGCTGAATCCGAATTTGAGATTGCTGCTCTGGTGGAAAGACGTCTACAATTCGTTCAATCGTAGCAGGGGCACTGGATGTGTGAAGTGTGGCTAGCACTAAATGTCCTGTTTCCGCAGCCGTAATCGCTGTATGGATGGTTTCTAAATCTCTCATCTCTCCAACTAAAATTACATCGGGATCCTGACGCAAAGCGGCTCGTAATCCTTTGGCAAAGCTAAGGGTATCAAACCCTACCTCTCGTTGATCAATCACTGACGTACCATGGTTGTGTAAATACTCAATGGGATCTTCAAGTGTAATAATATGTTTCCTCATGCTTGTGTTCATGTACTTAATCATACTAGCTAAGGTCGTTGATTTTCCCGAACCAGTTGGTCCAGTTACTAGGATTAATCCTTGCGGTGAATTAGCTAATTCCTTGATAACTGGAGGCAACTCCAAATCCTCAAAAGATGGAATAGAGGTTGGAACAACACGAATGGCTAGGGAATAACATGAACGCTGCTTAAACGCGTTAATTCGAAATCTGGAGACTCCAGGAATTCCGTAGGAGAAGTCTAGCTCACCGTCATGTTCAAGCTTACTCCACAAATGTTCAGGAATAATGGCTCGTGCCATTCCTTCCGTATCATCTTTAGTTAGATTTACTTTTCCGTATCTCTTTAAATCACCATGCTGACGAAATACAGGAGGTGTTCCGATTGTTAAATGAATATCTGATGCTTTTTAATTCAAATGCTGCACGTAAAAGCAAATCAATTTTATCTTTCATTAATGCACTCACCTACTCTGACATAGCTACTCGTAAGACTTCTTCTGTCGTTGTGTATCCTTGCTTCACTTTCAATAACCCATCATCAATAAGGAAAATGGTTTTATTTTTAATCGCCACATCACGAAGCTTAGTAAACGATTCCCCGTTTAAAATAATGCGTTTCATCTCGTCGTTCATAACAAGAACTTCATGGATAGCCATTCGTCCTTTATATCCTGTCATATTACAAGACGAGCACCCTTCGCCTCTCATCACTCGTTCAATTTTCATTCCGCGCTTCGCGAAAATTTCTTTTTCCCTAAAGCTCGGCTCATGCTCTCTGCCACAATCACGACATACTCTTCTTATAAGTCGCTGAGCAACGACACCCGATAACGCAGAAGCTACTAAAAATGGTTCTACTCCCATATCAAGTAATCTCGTCACTGTACCAATCGAATCATTTGTATGAATAGTGCTTAATACAAGGTGACCTGTTAAGGAAGCACGGATCGCTACTTCAACAGTTTCTCGATCACGAATCTCCCCGACCATAACGACATTTGGATCCTGACGTAATATGGCACGTAGCCCTTTTGCAAAGGTTAGGCCTACATTAGAGTTCACTTGGATTTGGTTAATGCCTTCTAATTGATACTCTACCGGATCTTCAACTGTAATAATATTAACTTCCTCTGAATTTAAACGGTTTAATGCGGCATAAAGAGTAGAAGATTTACCTGATCCAGTTGGGCCCGATATTAACACAATGCCCGTTGGCTGCTCAATCATATGAAGGAATCGTTTTAAATTCACTTTGTTAAACCCAAGTTGAGTTAAATCATTAAGAGAGGCACTTAGATCTAATATCCTCATAACAATTTTTTCACCATACACAGTTGGAAGTGTTGATACACGTAAATCAATTGGATGTAGGTCTACATTGGCTTTAATCCGTCCATCTTGAGGAACTCTGAATTCGGTAATATCAAGATTGGCCATGATTTTAATACGGGCTGTGAGCATGCTTTGCATATGCTTTGGTAAGGTCCGTTCCGTTCTAAGGACACCATCCACACGATAACGAATCACAAGCTTTGTTTCCTGTGGGTCCATATGAATGTCACTTGCTTTTTGCGTGAAGGCATTGGATAGAATTTGATTGACTAACCGAACGATAGGAGAGTCATCATCAATGATGGTTTCTTCCTCTACCTTGTCAATTCCCAATTGATCTCGTGTAAATTCTTCAAATCCCTCGTCTACGTCATAATATTTTGCAATAGCTCGTAAAATATCATCCTTCGTCGCAATGGCCGTTTCAATTTGAAAGCCTGTTGCTAATCGAAGATCCTCAATAGAATAAAAGTCCATAGGATCTGACATCGCAACGGATAGTCGATCTCCTTCCTTTTTTAAAGGAATCATCAAGTTACGTTTGGCCGATTCTTTTGGAATCAAATGAAACAGGGTGGTGTCGAATGGATATCGATACAAACTCACATGAGGAATACCAAGCTGAAACTCTAACACTTCAATCAGCTGTTGCTCCGTAATGTATCCTCTCTGCAACAGTGCATCCCCTAATTTTTGACCTTTAGGCTTATCCTTTAGGGTATCCTGCAGCTGATCTTCTGTAATTAAGCCCGATTCAACCAATAAATCGCCAAGACGTTTTCTTTCTTTAATCACCTTGTCACCCCATTTCTATTTTGTAATGGATGGATCGTATGGATCACCGCTGTCATTATCCTCTTTTTTTATCTTTATCTTTTTCTTCATCTTTATCTTTTTCGCTGTCTTCACCACTTGACTCTCCGTCACCTTCAGTGTCAGGATTCGTAGTGCCATTAGAGGAATCTCCTGAATCTGTGGCACCATCGCTTTGTCCCTTTGAATCGCCTGACGTGACGGTTGTATTTTCTCTTTTACTTTGGTGAATCTCTATACGGTGAACAGGTGGATAAAAGTCCTCTGATATGAATTCATCTTCAATCAAGGTCCCTTTGCTATCAAAGGATTGACGATAAACCGTCACCATTACTCCTTCTTTTCCTTCTTCCTTTACTTCCACCGAAGTTACTTGAGGACTGTATTGAATGATGGTTTTAGGATCAAAGGTTTCTTCCTCTTTGAGTAAAGGTTTAAATTCTTGCGGAAATGCTGGTCCTATTAACTCCGCTACTAATCGATTTCCTTTTAACTTAAGGGATAGCTCATACATAGTTGCATTTGGATTAGCCACGACAAAATCAATCTGATTGCTTGGACTTACTTTTGCTTCGTATCCTAAGCGAATCCCTTCAGATAGACTCTGACTTTGACTTCTTTCAACAATTAAGAAATTGGTGGACAAAAATAGCTCATACAGTAAAGAACCAACTAAAGTTAAAGAGTTTTCATTTTTCACCGTGATGCCACGATCCGTAATTGTATCGTTCAAGGAGAACATAGTATTTTCTTTAAGTTGTATACTGGATAGATTGTTCGTGATGCTCGTTAAAGAAGGTTCAATCGTAATGGGCTCTGATATAACCTCAACAAGAACTTCACGTGTATCACTGGTAGATACATATTCCTCTAATGGAATCATGGTGGTGCTTGGTAGGAAAGATAGTTCTCTCTGTAGTGAATTTAAAAGTTCCTCTACCAAAAGTTGGTTTTCTGACAATAAGAATTGCTTTTCAATGAATGCTAAAAGACCCTCACGATCAATCGTAACGAAAAGAGAATTTGTAGCTGAATCACTTGCTACTCCAACGGAACCCTCTACATCAAATGTAAAAAACTCAAGTGGTATTTCAACAGTGTTGTCTACATAGCTAAACAGTACTTCCCCTGTTTTACCCCATTGTTCTATTGCTTCTTCTACCAATTCCATAGAAGAGTTAGTAGATTCACCCCCAACACTAACGGATCCGATTGATGTGTTTGGAGTGAAATTTTGCGAGTTTACTAGACGATTGAATGCAAAGGAGCCCAGTTGTGAAAATCCGAATAAATAGGTTGTCATAAGCATTAAGCTTATGAGGATTTTGGTAAATGATGTACCAGTCACTGGCATCTCCCCCTTTTATCGATCCTTATTCTACATTCATAGATAGCTCTACAAATACAGATGGTCCTGCAAGTCGAGCAACTTCAACATGAACTTCTTCTAAGACTATATCCTTATGAATAATGACTGAACCAGTCGGGTCATATATATCTTTTGTTACTTTCTTCCCGATTAGTAGTGAATCTTGCTCTTTTCTAATATTTTCTAATTGTGACGGCGCAGATTCTTCTTTTACTTCCTCTACCATCACATCTTCCCTAGCTTCAGTTGCTGACTTTTTATAATGATTCATCGCGTCTTCTTGTACTACAATAATATCTTTACCAAATGTTAAGACATGCTTAGCTTCTAAATAAGCATCTCCTTGATTTGAACGTAAATCCATTCCTAAAATCAAACCATTTTCTTCATCTACATAGTATTCTGTGATTTCACCAATCAATTGACCTTTTCTAGTCATCACTCTTGTTTCGTTAATACGAATTTTCTTGTTAACCAGTTGATTAGCAATTGGAATTTCATTTAAATCAATAACGGCACTTTCCGTTTCTACAGTAACAGCAAACTCACCAATTCCTACCACTTTCTTAAATGGTATAGCTTTCACGCTTACTTCGTGTTCAATTGTTAAGAAATCAATCGAACCTTTTTCTGGATTTACGACTAGTGATTTTACTTTTCCTATCTCAGACCCGTCACCGATGCTAATAATTGGTAGTCCTTTAATTTCTGCGCTTTTTTTCATGTTTACCACACCTATTCTGTTCAAATTATTTTGCTAATTTAAATAATTGTATTTCTTGTTGTACTACTGGATAAGATTCAAATCGTTTCTCTAGCTCTACAATGAGCTCAGCTAAACTTTCTTGATCCTCGTTTTCAATATAAGATTCTACCAGCATTTTTGCAAAAACGTAATAATCCTTGTCGTGGAGATTTGGATGTAAATATTGTTTAATAAGATGTTGATACTCAGGTGCTTCAAGTTGCTGCTTTTCCTCTAAAAGTTGTTTTACGAATGTTTGGACAATCAAATGAGAGATTGATTTCTTTTCAGTCGTCTCAATTTCTACTACATGATCTTGCTGTTCTAACTCTTCTTGTTCTACTTCATCACTCTCATCAAAGCTCTCTGCCGTTTCTTGTGTTTCTTCTAGCAGTACTTCATCTTGCTCTAAGGTCGTTTCTTCCTCAATAGATTCAGGTGATTGTAATTCGAACTCCTCTATTGCTGAAATGGAATGAGACTCTTTGCTTTCATTTTCGTTTTGAGCTGGTTCGCTTTCTGTATCTTGATTTAAGTTAGGAGTTTCTTCACTGTCTACTGAAGACTCGTCTATTTCAAAGAGATCTTGATCTGTTAAGCTATCTTCTTCATGAAGAACTGGAGTAGAATCTTCTTTGTTTGAATCATAGCTCAATTCTTTGTCTTCTTCTTCGGTATCGAGTTCTTCTTGGAATAAATCCTCGAGATAATCTACAGGTGAATCTTCCTGTAATTCATCTATTTTCGTTGATTCTGTTTCTTCCGAATGGGATAAGCGGTCTGTTTGATCAAAAATCTCTTCAAGTTCAAGCTCTTCTTCATCCTGTGGAGGGGTATTTTCATCAACTAGAAGTGGAAGAACACTATCAAGTTCTTCTTCATCCACTTTCCCAGGTAATGAGTCTTCATCGTTAGGTAACGGCTCCTCTTCCAACGGTTCTTCTAAAATAGCGGCAAAGATTTCTTCTAATTCTTCATCTTCCAAATATTCATCACTATTTTTATTATCGGTAGAAACATCTGTTTTTGATGACTCTACGAATGGTAATTCTTTACTCTCCTTTACGTCGGACTTGGGGTGTTGAAGAGATGGCTCTTCATCTTGTAAATGAGAGATTGCTGAGACGTTGTTTGTTTTTTCAGGAGTAACTCGTGGAATGACTTGCTCCTCAAACTCATCCATATTTGACTCTTCTCCTTCATCGGCGCTAGTCAAACCTGAAAATGCAGGACTAAATCGTTTCTCAAGTATGTACGTCGAAAATAGTACTAGAATGAACAAAACGATAAGGACGGCCCCAACAGGATAGGAAATAGAAGCTATCATTCCAAGTAATGAAATAAATAAGGCCACACTTGCTAAAATTATTTTTCCTTTTAAGCTGAAATCCAATAGGTAAAAAGTATAGTATTGGTAGTAATAGTAAAAAAGCTACGACAATTAATAACAAATTCACCGCATTCACTCCCTTCTTTTCAATTTTTCTTATTTTTTTCTTGATGTATCAACTTTTTTCGACTACTAGATATTGTATAATAAAGTGAAGTATTTTAAAAGAAGGTGTGTGAATGAAACATTCAAAATTAATAAAAAATAATAATGGCTTTACACTCATTGAGCTTTTAGCTTCTATCACCATTCTTAGTATTATTCTCCTAAGCTTTATGAACTATTTTATTCAAGCAAGTACATACACGAGTTACAATCAAGAAAAAACGGTTGCCGTCAATGTTGCAAGGAATGTGATGATGTTTATGGAAAAACAAAACTATCTGCAAATGAGAGATCGGTTCGAATCCACTTCCGTTAACCAACCGCTTGAAGTACTAATCTGTGGTAGTGAAGGCTACAACATGTATCCTTCCTCTGAAACGCCTGATGTATCCTGCAGTCCTATTACTATAAATAACGATCCTTTTGAAGTTGTTGTCTATCAAAATGGAGAAGAAACGGAAGAAAGCAAAGGACATTACTTACCAATTCAGGTGGAAGTGAGGTGGGACCGAAATGGAAATAGCGAAAGTACAACAGTGGAAGGAACGATTAAAAGCGAGGATCTCAGATAACAAAGGAGTTACATTAATTGAACTTCTAGCAACAATGGCGATCATGAGTATTCTATTACCTGTCTCATATGGCGTATTATTAACGGGATTTAGAGCATATGAAATGATCACTATTGAAGGCCAATTCAGAGAAGATGCCGACTATATTTCTGCACTTATAATACAAACCTTATATACTACTCCATTTGATGATTCTAAAATATGTGACGGAGAAGCAGCAGGTGAATGTGTAAGTTTTATTGATAGTACGACTTCCACAGTAGAGCAAGGTTCTTCTTTCTACTATGTTAACGAACAAGGTGAAGTCGACGCACAAACGACCACAAATGTAAGACTAGTAGAACAAAACGGAAGCACATTCTGGGAGATAGGCGGTAATGTCATTCCGACTACATCGACTTTTGAGAATTCATCTATATCTCTTACCTGTACTAAAACAACAGACTATAACGGAGCAACCTTGTGTTCAGAGGGTATCATTGATTTACATATAGTGGCAAATGATCAAGAGTCAAACAGGTCATTAACATTAGATAGTCAATTTGCTTATTAAAGGAGGGTCTAAGTTGAAGTCATTATTAAATAATAAAGGGAACACGTTACTAAACGTTATGATTACGACAGTCGTTCTTGTAACGGTAGGTATGGCGATTGTTTCCGCATCCATTGGTGGTGCTAAGAGGACTGAAGTTAGGGAGACCGATATTAATATTACGTATGATGCGTTAAAAGTTGTCGATAGAGTCACTGCTGAGCTGTCCACAAAGCTTTCAGACCCTACAAATGTAGACTATGCCCTAGCAAATAGTAATTTCTTGTATAACTTAAATAATAAACTTGGTCTTGAAACATTGAATTCAGTGACTGATCTATTTATGAATGAGAGTAACTCTGATACGTATTTAGAATCTATCGAATGTATTAACTTAATCGATATTACGGATGGTAACATCACATCAATTGGTTCAGATTCGTGCGTTGGAAACGTATCCTCTCTATATCCTACTGCCCCGTTTGATCTGGATCGAAATTTATTTACCAGAGTGTATGATATTGTCGTTGTTACCAACACACCTGACGATCAAGAAGGATTTGTTCAGCGCACAGCGATAAAAAGAGTCATTCTCTCACCTATCCCAAGCTTCTTAAAATATGCTGTAGGTGCTGGTGAAACCCTTCATTTAAATGGATCCCCTTCTATTGTTGGAAACCTTTATGTTAATGATTTACTTATTCAGAAAGATGCAGAATACACGACACAATCTCAAGCGTTAAATGTGATTGATACACCGTACCCTTCTATTTACGGTGACCTTTTCACTAATATTAATACGGCTAATTATACTAGCTTAAAAGAATTGGTGTATCCATCAACACCTGATAGTGAGATTAAGTTTTATAAAGAAGACGCACCAGAGCTCTACCATGACAGTCAGTTTGTAGACATTGATTTTAACGAAACGATTGCTGAAAAAGGGGAAGCGATGCTTGCTGCGAATGATTTATCGTCTGGAGATTATAGTGGAACGTTAGCAGAACGGATTGCATCTAAGTTTGGCCTAGGTAGTGTGTTACCTGTAGATGATATAGTTGAAGATATTCTAGGAAATATAACAGATATTCTAGATGAGATTGACCTCACTGATGCGGATCTATTTCGAGATGATGGGAGCTTAACACAAATCCGCCACATAGGAGATGTAGTGGTATTAGCATTAGATACTCCAATGAACTTAACGGATGTTGTTGTAAACGGGGATATCACCATTATAACAGACCAACCTGTCTCAATTGATAACATCATAAGTACAGGTAACGTCTCCCTTGTTAACATTTCTAATACGCTTGAAATTACGGGAGATATTATCACGACTGGGAGTTTCTCCATAGAAGCTCAAGAGCAATTAAATATTGCTGGAAATATTTATTCAGAGGGAAATGCCTTTATTAAATCACTAGATTCTACTATTGATTTACGAGGGGATATGGTAGTAAGAAATGGTGAACTCATTATCTCGGGGAACGATAACGAAACGTCCCGCGGTGAAGCAGAGAACGATACCATTTTATTTGATTCTGTCATTTATGTGGAAAAAACGGCAGAAATCAGCAACCTAAATATAAAAGGCGGATACGAAATCCCTGGTGATGAAACGTCTAAACGAAAGAAACTTATTCTTCTTAGCGGGGATGACCTGTTATTAACGAGAATGAATGAGTTCAGGAATTTCTCTGACAGCCGTGAAACAGAAGGTCAATTATTACCATTTGATGAAGACATCGAACCTCTTCAGGCATTTTTCTATACGGATACAAACGCAGTACTGTATGGGGTAGGCTCTCAATTTTTCATTGAAGGGGGAATCTTCTCTAAAGGAGATCTTGAGATTAATGCCATAAGAGGCGAGGTTGTCAGTTTGGATAAATTAAACCCTACTAGTTCAAATATTAATCAAGAAGATCACTACAGTCGCTTTAATGTTGATTACGATCAATCCGTGTTAACAGATAATATCGATTTCCTGCCAAAGGTTGACCGGTTGTCTATGTATAGTTCTGATTTAATTGTGAGGTAACGTATACTACCTAAATAGAGGGTGGACCCTAGTCTTTTGGGCCCACCCTCTTTTAGTATCAAAAGCAAGGAATGAAAATGATGAGGATTCGTACATTTTATTGTGCGCATGTATAACCTTTTATTTTGCATAGAAAAAAGACGAACTACTAATAGTCCGTCTTTTTCGTTTACCATCTTCCCTCAATTGAATCTCCGCCATCTCCGTTACCATCACCTGGGTCTCCACCAGAAGAGCCTTTAATGATTTGGAATGTAGCTGAATCTTTAATTGGATCTCCGTTGGATAATGTCTCTTCGGCCGTAACCGACACTTTTGTATATCCAAGGCTTTCTGGAATCAGATACCATACATTTTCATCTTCATTATAGATCACTCTCATAATGTCTTGCTCTGAAGAGATAACCTCTGCTAAATTTTTGTTGGTTGCATTGGATGGGTTGTAGATTAAATAATCATCTACATTTATGCTTTGGTCGTCTAGATACACCGTAATGACTGGCTCTTTGAATTTTATACTTAGAAGTGGATAATATGGTCTAATTACCGTAATGTCTATCCGTTTCTCCGTTCCAGAACCATCAGTGGCTTGAACGACTAATTTTGCTTCGCCTCGTATTTTCCCGTTAATCCAACCTTCTACCGTATTACCAGACACACTTGCTTGTTCAAAGCTTGCAATTGGCGTAAGGGATAGTGGAAGAAGTGGATCAATCACTTTAATGTCTAACTCTTTATTCGTGGCATTTTCAGGTAGTACTGTAATGGTGACACCCTTTGTCTCATTCTCATTAACACTGATTGATTCTGGAGAGATGAGAATTTCTTGAACTGAGACGAATGGATCAATGACTGTAATAGGAACTTCAATAACCGTTTCAGAACCATCTAAGGCTCTTACCTCAAGTACTGCGGTACCTTCTGAAATACCTGATATCGTCGAGTTATTGGCTAATACGGCAACTGTTCCATTCCCACCGTCAGCTCGGGTCTGCTCTTTGATTTTCACTTCATATTGTTTGTTTGTTGCATTTGCTGGAAGAACGGATACCGTAAAGGATTCTTCATCTCCAATTTCCAATTCAATCGGATTCGGTCGAACTGTGATCTCTTCTACGTACTGATCAATATAGATGGTTTGCTTTACAGTCGCACCGTTTCCGAATCCTCCAGTTGCTTTAACACTTACTTCATACTTACCAGGCTCTGTTAATCGTTTTGTTGTAGTAGGATCAAATGCTTCTGGTACAGATGGTATTCCATCCTTCGTATGTTGATACGTATAGACAACATTATTACCCGGTACTAGTCTTGATAACTCTGCTACCACATCGTCATACGTATGATCATTGTTACTCAGGATTGAGCCTGATGCCTGTTCAGATAGTTGTAGTTGTGGTTGGAAATAAAGGATACCCTTTGTATCTTTACTATATAAGCTTTCTAGACCTACAATTTTCGTACCTTCTGATACGAAGGATAGTTCTTTTACCGGTTCTTTCTTAAGACCAAACGATTCTGCTTTTGTGGCATCCGTACGGTCTAAGACAGCTCCTGTTAATCGTTCTACTTTCTGAATCACTCCATTGGCAAAACCATCATAAGCGACTAATGCACTTTCATTAATACGAACTTTACTTGTAAGTGATTGTGACCTTGAGATACCCGTTAATGTTGCAGAACCTGGACCTGAATCTGAATCAACATAGGTTACGGTTGCATTTGGGATCGAAACATTATTTAAAGCCCAGTCTGTTTCTAACGTAATTCCACCTTTTAGTGGATTTGTTGTGAAGACACCATTTTTATATGGAAGTGAATCTCGATACGTGATATACGCAACATTTCTCCCATTTTCCACTACTTTGTTTGTTGTCACATTAGAAGTTTTCCCAATTAAACTTACTCCTTCAGGTAATTCCTGGCGTATGACAATTTGAGATAGGTTCCCATCTACTCCAGGTGCTACTTCCGCAGATGGAGTTAATGAATAATTGATGGTGAAATCATTTTCTTGATTGTTTGAATCTCCACTCATTTTCACTAAACTATCAATTGAATTGGTGACACCTTTCACTTCAAGAGTCCCGTTTAGAGAGGCTGGTGCGTTTTTCATAACTGTGATAGTCACAGGGTCATGAACTTTAGTTTTCGTGTTCCCTTCTAAATCTTTATACGTAAGGGTAATATTATCAAAAGTATAGACTCCTTCTTGTTTAAACTCTAATGGTAGGTTAATGGGAACGGCAGCAGGAGTTCCGTTTTCATAACTGAATGTGTGTTTAATAAATAAATGGTTTCCTTCTTTACGTGCTCCAGAGTTTTCTGGAACGACAATTTTATTACTATACTTCGATAGATCAATCTTTACTTCTACATCAACTTTTGGTGCAGCAACCTCTTCTGAAATATTCATGAGTACTTCATTAATGTCTTGTCCTATTGCGTTTTTGTAGGAGCCACCTGTAAGGTTCGCTAATTCGGCTAAGTAATCTCCATCTATTGAATCTCCGAACCCTAATGTATAAAGTTTAATTCCAGATGAGGATAGAGATTGAACTACTTTTTTGTCGTTTTGTTTCACCAGTTTTTCGAAATTGTTCTTATAGGTAGTAGCATTGCCATTTGGGTTATATGTGGTGTTCATATTATATTTCGTATTATTCTTATAGAAATAATCCCCCATTTTATACCAATACTTAGTTGTTTCAGTAAACTGATAAGTTAGGTCCGTATAGGATTGATATTCAACCCTGTCATTTCCAGAAGATGAACCCCAGTAACTTTTATAGTATACTTTTTCGTCACTAAATGAAAATGTTGGGGTGCCATCTGTTAAGAAGATAATATTCTTATCCTTAGAGGATGAATCAAATAGTTTCGATGCTACGTCTAGAGCCTCGGTATAATTCGTTCCTCCACTGGCTGAAAGTCCCATTGTCTTGTTATGGATCGTTTGTAATTTTGAATTAGTATAACTAGAGCTCCCCCATCCACTTGAGTCTGTTAAGGAAACTACATCTGTATTAGCATTAGAACTAAATGGAACAAATCCAAATCGGTCGCTCGTGTTCTGACCGTCGAAAAACATTAAAGCATTTGTCATGGCCGATTTTGCACTGTCTATACGCTTAACAGATGAATTACTTGCTACTTTAAAATCCATCGAACCAGATTTATCAAAAACAAATACTAAATCAATTGGATCTCTTTCTGTTTGAGGATTTCCTGTTGGTGTTAGCATAAGATTTAAGCTTGCTTTAGCATTAGAGGTTGTGGGTAGTATGACAACACTTTGTGAAGGTGTTACGGACAAATTTACCGTAACATTGTTTGATGCAGAAGCCAAATTAGTACTAAAGATGAAATTTAATAGTAGTAAGAAAGTAAATAAATACGAGAATCTTGCCATTTGCTTCATTAATAGCCCCCCTTTTCAATACACGGTTATATTTACCTAGAATTTGTTTATTTTTATGAATATTGTCCTAATCCAATTATAACAATCTTCTAATCTATATAACACAAAAAAAGTTCACAATCATGTAAATTTTTTATTAAAAAATACACGATAGTGAACTTAGCCACGAGAATATGAGGCTACCTTATTTCGTCCTTTTTGTTTGGCTCCTACGTATAGGGCACGGTCTGCATTCCTAACTAGGGCCGTTTCATCATCACTGTCAAGAAAGGCCGAGGACACACCAAAACTAGCTGTAATATAAACGCGATCATTTAAAGGGGCCACCATTGTATCATGAACAGGAAATGGCTCGCTTTCTAGAGACAACCTAAATTGTTCTGCTAATTCCACCGCTTCATTCTTTTCAAAATCAGGCAACAATACAACAAATTCTTCTCCACCAAATCTTGCTACCGTTCCCTTTTTTCCAATAAAGTTCTGTAATCTTCTACTTAAATCTATTAATATTTCATTCCCAGCCTGATGACCGTATGTGTCATTAATTTGTTTAAAGTGGTCAATATCTAATAGAATCAGTGAAAGATTTTGTCTTTTCCCGTCTTTTAAAAGAGCCATTTCAAGCTCAATAAAATTTTCGAAAAATCTGAAATTATAGAGTCCTGTCAAACCACATCTTTCAGAATTCCTTTTTTGTTTTCTCATAGTTTCTGGCATTTTGGATGGCTACTCCTAAGTAGGAAGCAAGGATATCCGCAATCATCACTTCGTATTTTTTGAAGCCGCTCCTTTTATACGTTGTTAACAAAAGAATGCCTTCTACCTTTTGACTTCTAATGATGGGAACCACCATGAGGTTCTTCCAATTTTTCTTTTTTTTAATTTCATGATCCTTTATTTCATTGTTCTTTACTAACATCGGAGATTTGCTTTCACTCACCTGTTTAAATATCTCCCAAGAGTTTTCATGTTGAATCGCTCTCGGTAAACGAGTGGCATCAGATGAAAATTCTAATAACAAAAATTCCCCTTGCTTTACGTCATAAATATAGGCTTCTGCTCCAGGGATTGTTTCTACAATACGTGTAATAAACGTTGATAATACTTCTTCCACTCTTAAACGCTCTGTAAGATCATGGCCGATATCTGCCGCTTTTTGAAGAATTTTATTCACATCTTCAGAGCTTTTATACATGGTGAGTAAATAACTAACGCACACAAACGGTACACCTAACAATAAAAAGGCACCAGAACCTATTTCTTGAATTAAATAATAAAGCGAAAGTCCTAATGGCAAAGAAACAAGGCTCCCAATAATATCCCAAACAACATCTTCTCCAAATAATTTACGCTTTCGTCCTGTATACCACTGGGCAACAACCAGAAATAGTTCATTAAATAAAAATAAAGAAATCTGATAGATGATGATAGGACCAATTAATGAAGAAAATTGCATGTCAGACGTATTTCCACCGACGGCAAAATATACGAGACCGCTACACAAGCTAATGAAGAAAAACATGAGTGAATTCATAGGAAAACGATAGGAATCTCCTTTTCCTAAATTCAATCGGACCAGCATAAATAATACGGCCATTTGAGTGAGTAAGATCTCAAAATAAAGTCCAAATTGTAAGAATGCTGCAATGGTAACCCACTGTATATTCACAATTGGCGTTTGGTTAATGACAATCGGAAAATATGATACTAGAAAAACAAGTAAAATGTACCCAAACATGACCACTAAATCCCATGATTCAGGTCCATAGGTGTAAGATAAGGTGATGAGACCAGTAGGGAACAGTATGAGCCACAAAATATGTATAAGCCACTCTTTTCGTTTCGTCACAATTCCCCCCCTATCTTTTGTACTATTTATTCTACCAAATGATAGCCAAATATTCTCTACTAATTTATTTTATTTTCTGAAAAAACTTTCTTACTTCGGAAATAAAATATAATGAGCCTGTAACGGCTAACACTTTGTCCTTTTCGTCTAAATGAAGAAACTCTTCTATATACCTCTCGTAATCCTCTACTATTTCTACATTAAGGCTATTTCCTTCTCTTCTTAATTCCTTTGGAGAAAAAGCACGAGGAAATGCAAATGTCGTTAAAAACATTTTGCTATACGAATTTTTAATCATGTCGATCATATCAGCTGCTTCTTTGTCCCTCAATGCTGAAAAAACAACGGTTACATCCTCCCTTTTGTAACGAGAATTCAATGTGTTTAGAAGACTCTGAATGCCTTCTATATTATGAGCACCATCCAAAATAACTGTTGGATGGTCTGACATCACCTCAAACCGACCTGGCCACTTCGTATGCTGTAATCCATTTCGTATAGCAGATTCTGATAGTATTACTTCGCCTTTTTCTTGTAAAATGTATAGACTTGTGAGAGCAACTACACTGTTTTCAATTTGATGCTCTCCCGCCATATCAATGCGAAGATCACGCAATATATGTTCGCCCCATTTATACGTAAACGTTTCACCAGTGGCATGTGATACGTTAGATTCATATGTAAAATGATGATGTAGAATATAGAAGGGAGACCGTTGTTCCTTTGCTTTTTCACAATAACCTCTTTCGGTTCATCTTGTTTGACACCAATTACAACAGGTGTTTTCTTTTTTATTATCCCTGCCTTTTCAAATGCAATTTTCTCTAGTGTATCACCTAAATATTGCTGATGATCTCGACCTATTGTGGTAATGACAGAAAGAAGTGGCTCGATCACATTCGTAGAATCTAATCGACCACCTAAACCTACTTCCACTAACACAAAATCTACCGGGTGAACACTACCGAAATAGTAAAAGCACATAACTGTGATGATTTCAAATTCAGTCGCTTCCCCTAGATCTGTCGCTTTTAATTTCTCTACGACTGGCTGAACCGTCTCGACAAGCCGGGTAATCTCTCCATCCGAAATGGGTGTTCCATTTCTAGAAATTCTTTCATTAAAGCTCTCTATAAAAGGCGAGGTGAAGGTTCCCACAGTATATCCCTCTGTTAAGAGAATTTCTCTCATATAACTTAACGTGGAACCCTTCCCATTCGTACCACCAATATGTATCGAACGCATATTATGCTCTGGATTTCCTAATTGTTCTAACATAAAGTTCATTCGCTCAATGCCAGGTTTAATCCCAAATTTCATTTGGGAATGAATCCAATCAACTGCTTGATGATACGTCATCATTCTGCCATCACTACTTTCATTCGAATATAAAGAGGACGAACCAATGGTTTGGTTCGCCCTTTCTACTTTACACTTCTGACTTTAATTCTTCAATACGCGCTTCTACTGATTTACGCTTTTCTAGATACACACGTTCTTTCTCATGTTCTTCAGCCACTACACTTTCAGGAGCCTTCGAGATAAATCGTTCATTTGAAAGTTTTCCTTGAACACGCGAAACCTCTTTGTTCCACTTGTCTAATTCTTTTTCCAAACGAGCAATTTCTTCTTCTATGTTAATTAAACCTGCTAGAGGTAAAAACACTTCTGCACCTGTTACAACTGCACTCATGGCCTTATCTGGAGCTTGTAAATCTTGTGAGATTTCTAGTTCCTCTGGGTTACAGAAACGCTCAATATATCCTTTATTTAGAGTCAGCGTAGAAAGTGTCGACTCATCTTTTGCTTTAATAAGCATTTTAATCTTTTTACTTAATGGTGTATTCACTTCGGCCCGAATATTACGAACAGAGCGAATGATTTCTACTAATAGCTTCATATCATTTGCAGCTTTTTGATCTGTTAATGCAGGATTCACTTTTGGCCAAGAGGCTAAGGTGATACTTTCCCCTTCATGAGGAAGGTTCTGCCAGATTTCTTCTGTAATGAATGGCATGAATGGGTGTAATAGTCTCATGGTGTGATCTAATACATACGCTAAGATCGAACGAGTTGTTTTCTTTGCCGCTTCATCTTCACCGTATAATGGAAGCTTCGCCATCTCAATATACCAGTCACAGAAATCATCCCAGATAAAGTTGTAAAGAATTCGTCCCACTTCACCGAACTCATACTTGTCAGCTAGTGACGTAACACTCTCAATCGTCTCATTTAAGCGTGTTAAGATCCATTTATCCGCTACAGATTTTTCTCCAGATAGATCGATTTCGTTATAGGTCATGTCGTCCATATTCATGAGGGCAAAACGAGAAGCGTTCCAAATCTTATTGGCGAAATTCCAAACACTTTCAATCTTCTCCATGCTGAATCGTAAATCTTGACCAGGTGAGCTACCAGTTGTTAAGAAATAACGTAGAGAATCTGCACCGTATTTATCTATAACTTCCATTGGGTCCACACCGTTACCAAGAGATTTACTCATCTTACGACCTTGCTCGTCACGAACGAGACCATGTATTAATACATCTTTAAATGGTTTTTCCCCTGTAAATTCAATACTTTGGAAGATCATTCTGGACACCCAGAAGAAGATAATGTCATATCCTGTTACTAATGTATTTGTAGGGAAGTATCGCTTAAAATCCTCTGACTCTGTATTTGGCCAACCCATTGTAGAAAATGGCCATAACGCTGAGCTAAACCACGTGTCTAGTACATCTGTATCTTGCTCCCAGTTCTCAATATCACTAGGAGGGGTTTTATCTACATATACTTCTCCTGTTTCTTTATGATACCAAGCAGGAATTCTGTGGCCCCACCATAATTGACGAGAAATACACCAGTCGCGAATGTTTTCCATCCATCGCATATACGTGTTTTCAAAACGATTTGGAACAAAGTTAACTTTGTCTTCATTCTCTTGAAGCTTAACCGCTTCGTTCGCAAGTGGCTGCATTTTTACAAACCATTGAGTAGATAGGTATGGTTCAACAACGGCACCGCTACGCTCACTGTGACCAACGGAATGCATATGTTCTTCAACCTTGAATAGAACGCCCTGCTCTTCTAGGTCTTTTACGATCTGCTTACGACAGTCAAAACGGTCTAAGCCTTTATATTTATCCGCATTATCGTTCATGGAACCGTCTTCGTTCATAACAAGTATCCGAGGTAGGTCATGACGATTACCAATTTCAAAGTCATTCGGATCGTGGGCAGGTGTGATTTTAACTGCACCAGATCCAAATTCCATATCTACATAATCATCAGCAACGATAGGGATTTCACGATTGACGATAGGAAGAAGGACCTTCTTACCGATTAGATGCTGGTAACGTTCATCCTTAGGATGAACAGCTACAGCCGTATCCCCAAGCATGGTTTCAGGGCGAGTTGTCGCAATTTCAATGGAACCTGAACCGTCTACTAACGGGTATCTCATATGATAAAATGCGCCTTGAACATCCTTATGAATAACTTCAATATCAGAAAGGGCAGTTTTGGTTTTGTGGATCCCAGTTAATAATGTACTCTCCTCGGTAAATTAAGCCCTTTTTGTAGAGCGTAATAAACACTTCGTTAACCGCATCATTTAGACCTTGATCGAGAGTAAAACGCTCTCGGCTGTAGTCAAGTCCCAGACCAATTTTCGCCCACTGGTTACGTATAAAACCGGCATACTCTTCTTTCCACTTCCAAGACTCTTCAAGAAACTTTTCCCGACCTAGATCATATCGAGACTTACCTTCTTCACGCAGCTTTCCTTCTACCTTTGCTTGTGTAGCAATCCCTGCATGGTCCATACCTGGTAACCAAAGTACGTCGTATCCTTGCATACGTTTCATTCGAGTTAAAATATCTTGTAACGCTGTATCCCATGCATGGCCAAGGTGAAGCTTACCTGTAACGTTTGGTGGAGGTATTACGATCGTATAAGGTTCTTTCGTTTTATCGTCCTTTGCTTCAAAAAACTTTCCATCTAACCACCACTGATAACGACCGCTTTCAATTTTCTCTGGATCGTACTTTGTTGGCATTGATAATTCTTGATTCTCCATCCTGTTTCCTCCTTTTACTAGCACCCGGTTTTTGACAATATAAAAACTCCCTACGCCAAAAGGACGAGGGAGTTTGTTCGCGGTACCACCTTTTTCTAGAGAAGGATAGACCATCTCTAGATCTTCATTCCGTTAACGAACATTGTCCGGCCTATACTACTTCCATTACGGGTTCATATAAACAGCTCCTGGGCGACATTCGGCTACTTTCACTTAGAAGATGTTTCAGCAATTCATCTTCCTCTCTAAAAGCTAGTTTAGCGTACTCTTCCCAATCAAAGCTTTTGGGTTATTTTTATGTATTGTTATTGTATATAAAAATCTACTCTATCGTCAATCATTATCACCAATTTTTATGACACCTATTCAAAAATAGGCTGGTGCACCCATTTTAATTAGTTGCATACCCTATAGTAGTGAGGAGGAGAAGTCATGAGGAAGTATAATACCTATACTTTTCAAAAGTGGTTCCGAAGTGCCAAGGCTGTGGCAGCACAACTTGTGATTCCTTTTACAATTTTTCAAGCCATCCGTACATTCCTTATGCCTACCACTTTTGATGTTTTGTTACTTGCCATCTTTATTGTGATTGCGGTTAGTATTAATTTCGAATGGATTTAAGCTGTTCACATATGGTAAAAAGGAGCTCACATTTATTGTGCAGCTCCTTCTGCTTCCTGCTTGGCTTTTTCTTTTTGCTTTTCCAATTCATCTAATTTCATTACTATATATTCCGTATTTTTCATACTCCAATAATGGCGTTGCAGTCTACGTACATACGAAGATTCTTTTTTCTTCTCTGCTGCTTGGTACTTTAATGTGGTTTCTATGATTCCTGTTGGATAGGATAAGTAGCTCAAAAATAAGCTCATCTCCTCATCTCTTAAAAGAAAAATGCCTAAAATATAGATCAAGCCAATTGTATACCTCTTCTTGATCCTTGGGATACGTGTATAATTTTCTCGAAAGAAAAGGCAACAGATCATGAAATGGAGCAGCCTGCTTCATTTTTTCAAAGTTGCTAAAATAGGCAGTCCCTCGATCATCATATAAAAAGTGCTCTGTGGATAGCTTTCCATGCACAAAGACGGTTCTCACTTTTTCTCGTTCCTTTGATTGTTCCAGCCATTGATCAAGCTTTTCTTTCGCAAACCTTATGGCTAGAGAGGATTCGTGGTAGTACAGACAAAACAATTGCTCAAAAGGTGACATATAGTCTTGTTCCTCACACCGAGACAAAAATTCTTCCATAAACTCAGTCTCTTTCTCCCACCGAAGGCTAATCTCATCGTAGTGTTCCTGTCTCGCCTTTTGTTCAATAGGAATTTCCTTAGAAGTGATACTATGCATCCTTGCCACTTCACGAAACAATTTGACATGCTTCCCATCGTAATCCTCTTTTTCATCATTTAAGAGCCAAGGCATGAGATAGTAGAGCGAAGAGTCATAAAGTACGGCATAACGCCCATCAGACGTAGGATAAACTGGCACAATTCTGTTATAACCTGATTGAAATAGGTGTTGTATTTGATGAACAAAATCGACTCCTCTTTCCGCAGGCAATTCTTTTAGTGCATAGTTCCCTTTATTTGTATAGAGTTTAAAACATTTTCCATATCGTTCAGCTAAATGGAGTTCTAACTGGTAATATTGAGCAATCTCCTTAAGCTTTACCATAAGCTGTTGATCCATATACTGCACCCCCCCTTCCTCTGTTCATGATGAATAGAGAAGAGCAGGAAGGCTTCCTGCTCCAATTACATCCTTATTTAAGTACATACGTTTCACTGATGGTTAATACTTGACCTTCATAGACATCCTGAGAAACATCTAGTGAATTATCTCTAATAATGGTTTGAGCACTTGTTCCGTATCGTTCAGCAATTTGCTCTAATGTATCTCCATTTTGAACAATGTATACCCGTAATTTAGACGTTTCTTCCTGCTCTTTTCTTGTGAAGAATTCAGTTAATGAGATGGCTTCATCATATCCCTTTGGTTTCTTTCCTTTTTGAGCGACCTTCATTTCACTACTTTCTTCTTCTTCTTGAAAGAGTTCATCACTTGAGGAAGATTCTTCTTCAGAATAGCTAGGAGTGCTTTCTGGTGAACTAGACGATTCTTCTTCATAAGTGCCTGGGAAATTTAATACATTACTATCTTGTTCCCCTCTAACATCACTATATTCCAGTTGAGGAGCTTCATACTCTTCTTCATAATACTCAATCGGAACATTTACTTCTTCTTCCTCTTCCACTTTTCTTGCTTCAACATAAAATTCCTCATTGGAGTCTTCTTCTTCATGATAAGTGGGAGGTTCATACTCTACTAGCTCTACATCATCTTCCACATCGTACACTTGTGCAGCCGATCTGCTTTCGAGTGCATATTCAGGTTTTGCTTGTGGTTGCTCACTCTCACCTTGAATGCCTGTTACGGTTAAATCTGCATGTAATTTCAGGCAGGCTGTTTCAGGGATGTTGTAATCAAATGAATCAACAAACACATCAATATCGCTTAAATTCACAACGCGAAGCTTCGGAATGGTAATATCGACTGGAAACCTATGAGAAAATTCACTTTCACCTGTTTCTCTTGTGTTCGTGTAGGCAACTAGTTTGCCATATGTTCTTTCTTCTTCCCATCCTTCATCCGAATCCACAACTTCTTCTCGTTCTTTGTAGTCCCCTTGAAGCTCTAAGTATCCTCTAATAAGCACATATTGTTCTTGCTCTTGTATGGTTATATGAGGCTCTAATGTGATCGATAATAATTCTTCTACTTCCTGTCCTTTTTTAAACCAAATAGATTCCTCTAAAGAAAAGCGTAAGCTTGAATTTTGTGTCATGACTTGAATATCCTCCTTTCAGCTTGGGCGACATGCATAGCCCATCACACTACAAATCTATGTAGGGAGGTATCTGAATATGACACACTGTCAACAAAAAAACGCCTCTAAACAAGAGACGTTTTACTTTTATCAACCTTTAATTTTCGCAAATGCTTTTTCAGCTGCTTCAATCGTTCTATGTAAATCTTCATCGGTATGAGCAGTTGAAAGGAATAAGCCCTCAAACTGAGAAGGTGGCAAGAATACTCCGTTATTTGCCATTTCTTGATAGTACGCTGCAAATAGCTCAAGATCTGAAGTTTTAGCACGATCGTAGTTGGTGACGTCTTCATTTGTGAAGAAAATACCAACCATAGAGCCAGCACGATTAATGGTGTGTGGAATATCGTATTTCATAGCAACTTCATGGAGACCTTTTTCTAGCATTTCTGCCTTTCGACCAAATTCTTTATACGTGTCAGGTGTTAGCTGGCGCAGCGTTTCGTATCCAGCTGTCATGGCAAGTGGATTACCTGAAAGTGTACCCGCTTGGTATATTGGACCACTTGGGGCAATTTGAGACATGATTTCTGCCTTACCTCCGTATGCTCCAACAGGAAGTCCACCACCAATCACTTTACCAAGACATGTAATATCTGGTGTCACACCGTAATACCCTTGGGCACAGCCATAATCTACACGGAAGCCTGTCATGACTTCATCGAATATTAATAGGGATCCGTATTCTTCTGTAACCCGGCGAAGACCTTCTAAGAATCCAGGCTGTGGAGGCACAACGCCCATGTTTCCAGCTACAGGCTCAACAATGACACCAGCAATATCATCTCCGTATTGTTTAAACGCAAGCTCAATACTTTCTAGGTCATTGTAAGGAACCGTAATCGTATTCTGTGCCACACCTTCCGGGACTCCAGGACTATCTGGTAACCCTAATGTGGCCACTCCTGAACCGGCTTTAATTAGAAGAGAATCACCGTGTCCGTGATAGCATCCTTCAAATTTCACAATTTTGTTTCTACCTGTGTAACCTCGTGCTAGACGAAGAGCACTCATCGTTGCTTCTGTACCAGAAGAAACCATGCGAACAATCTCAATAGAAGGTACACGATCAATCACAAGCTTTGCTAGTTCGTTTTCAATTTCAGTTGGTGCACCAAAGCTAGTTCCACTTTCCGCTACCTTTTTAATAGCCTCTACAACATGATCATTCGTATGACCAAGAATCAGTGGTCCCCAGGAAAGAACATAGTCGATGTATTCATTTCCATCGATATCGTATATCTTACTCCCTTTTCCTCTCTCCATGAAGATCGGATCCATTTTAACCGATTTAAACGCACGTACTGGACTATTTACTCCACCTGGCATTAACCCAACGGCTTCTTTAAATGCTCTTTTTGTATTTTTCATACGATCTCATCCGAAACATCCCCTTAAGAATTAGTTAGCCATCTTGCAACATCTTTTGCGTGATAGGTAATAATCAAATCGGCACCCGCACGCTTCATACTTACTAGCTTTTCCATTACAAGGCCTTTTTCATCCACCCATCCGTTTGCAGCAGCAGCTTTAATCATGCTGTACTCTCCGCTCACATTATATGCAACAATCGGAGCATTCACTGTATTCTTTACATCTCGCATAATATCAAGATAGGAAAGTGCTGGCTTTACGATGAGGAAATCTGCCCCTTCTTCTATATCTGATACTGCTTCACGTAGAGCTTCGTTTCGGTTAGCAGGGTCCATTTGATACGCTCTTCTATCACCAAATTGGGGTGAGCTATGGGCTGCATCTCGGAATGGCCCATAAAAGCTAGACGCATATTTAACAGCATACGACATGATGGGAATATCCTCATAACCAGCTTGATCTAAGCCTTTACGAATAGCTGCAACAAAACCATCCATCATATTACTTGGAGCAATGATGTCCGCCCCAGCCTCTGCTTGGGAGATGGCCGTTTTCGCTAGTAAATCTAATGTAGGATCGTTTAAAATTTTTCCTTCATGAACAATGCCACAGTGACCGTGATCGGTAAATTGACATAGGCATGTATCTGCTATCACAACGAATTCAGGAAAACGTTCTTTAATGAAGCGAATCCCCTCTTGAACAATTCCATTTTGATCATACGCACTAGAACCTACATCATCTTTTGTAGCTGGTACTCCGAATACAATTAACGATTTAATCCCTAAATCGACTAGTTCTTTTAATTCTTCGTCTAAAAGGTCTAAGGAAAGCTGATATACGCCCGGCATAGAAGCCACTGCATTTTTCACACCTTCACCCTCAACGATAAAAATTGGATAAATTAAATCTTCTTTATGTAAATGTGTTTCTCTCACCATTTGACGTAAGTGATCAGATGAACGTAGTCTTCTATGACGTTTAAAATTTAGTTCTGTCATCTTCCATACTCCTTTTTAGTAAAATACGTTTTGATTTCTTCTACCATCGCTTCTATTGTATAAGTATCAGGACAAATATGCACTTCTAAACCCATGTTGTGTGCGGTTTGTTTCGTTTTGGATCCAATTACAGCATATTTACATGCCCTCACATATTCCGTTAAATTACGTTCATTCACGATTTTGATGTAATTCTTAACAGCTGAAGAGCTTGTGAATGTAACACAATCGATCCTATGTTTTTTACCGTCTCTTCTAAACACTGTGGAGAAGAGGTTGGTACTTCATTCTTATAGATCACCCACTCCTGATGGGAGATCCTCTCTTTTGCCAAACCATTCGATAGAATAGAGCTTGCTAAATTTCCTTTTGGAATTAAAATATGCTGTGCTAATGGATTTTCGAGTAAAAACTCTTGAATCATATCTTCCGCTGTGAATCTACTAGGAAGAAAATCTACCTCCACACCTAGTTCACGTAAATGCTTTGCTGTCTTCTCTCCAACAGCTGCAATGTTTACATGTAAGTCCTTTAGTGAAATGCCAAGTTTTTTTAGTTTTCGCCTGAAGAAATGAATACTATTATGGCTAGTAAAGAATATCCACTCAAATTGGGTGATCTTCTCCATCATTAATAGATATTCATCTTCTAAAGTACTTTCAGAGAACGCAAGAAGAGGAACAGCATGAGCTGTCCCCCCTAAACATTCAATTGCCTGAATCATAGAGGTGGATTGTTCTACTCCCCTTGTGACGATGATCTGTTTATCTTGTAAAGGGGAAGGCGAACTCATTACTGATCCAGCTCCTTTTTCACTCTATCGATTAATTCTTTCGCACCCAGCGAGCTTAATTGTTTGGCTACATTCACACCCACTTCAACTGGGTCTTGACCCGATTCAAAATGAGAGTAAATTGTTTTACCGTCAGGAGAAGCGACTAGACCTGTGAAGTGAATGGTGTCATCTTCAGAGAGTGTAGCATATCCTGCAATTGGGACTTGGCACGCCCCCCTCCATTTTGTGTAGGAACGTTCTTTCTGCCTTTGTCGTACGCTCTGTTTCTTTATCGTTAAATTTAGAAAGTAGATCAAGTAATTCCTCGTCATCTTCTCGACATTCAATACCTAAAGCACCTTGACCTATAGCAGGAACACAAATGTCTTCAGATAAAAATTCTGTTACAACATCTTTTGCCCAACCCATTCTAGCGAGGCCTGCTGCTGCTAAAATAATGGCATCATACTCTTCCCCGTCAAGCTTCGCTAAGCGGGTATCTATATTTCCACGAATCCATTTAATATCTAAATCTGGACGAACAGCAAGAAGCTGCGCACCGCGACGTAAGCTACTTGTTCCAATGACTGCACCTTTTGGAAGATCCTTTAGCTTTACGTGATTTTTAGAGATAAGAGCATCTCTTCTATCTTCACGAGGAGGTACACAACCTAAGGTTAGTCCACTTGGAAGTTCAGAAGGCATATCCTTCATACTATGAACAGCCATATCAATTTCCTTATCCATCATGGCTTGCTCAATTTCTTTCACAAATAGTCCTTTACCCCCAACTTTAGAAAGAGTAACGTCTAAAATGACATCCCCTTTTGTAACAATTTCTTTTACTTCAAAGGTAAAGTTTCCACCTAACTGCTTTAGTTGCTCAATGACCCAATTTGTTTGAGTTAGAGCAAGTGTACTTCTTCTAGAACCCACAACTATTTTTCTCATAGCTCCTCCTACTTAATACCAGAAGTGAAAGGTAGACACCCGACTTACTAGTAAGAAATTTATCAATATGATTAAAAAAGCACCTACATTTATCCGTGCTAACGTTCGACCAAATACATGACTTCTTGCCCGTAAATAAAGAACTGTACTATAGATAACAAGCAATAAAAATGAGCCAAGAATCTTAGGGTCATACCAAATGACATTTGGTAACTTCACCCACGCCCATTGTAAACCTAGAATTAAACTTAGTAGAAGCATAGGAACACCTATGGCAATCAGTCGAAATGAAATAGTTTCAAGCTGATGAAGGTCCCCTAATCTCCACAAACGCTGCCCCCATTTCTTTTCTTTCAATAGTCTATATTGAAGTAAATATAATAGGGAAAAAACAAACGAAAGTGAAAATGCCCCATAAGATAGAATAGCCATCGTCACATGAATAAATAACAATTCGCTCATTAGTTGTCCTGCTATGGCTTTTGAACCAATGGGATCCTGTGCGAAGGTATGTATAACCATGATGATAAACCCTAATATATTCGTAAAGAACACCGTGAAATCTACTTGCAATAGGCGGTTTATAGCCATAGATAACGAAATGAGCACCCACGCATAAAAGTACAGACCTTCAAATATGGTCAATACAGGAAAACGCTTCGTCTCAATCATATAAGCGATTAGAAATAATGTCTGTAAAACCCAAACAATAGAAAGAATCCAGAAGGCTGCTCGGTTAACCTTCTGGTTCTTTTGTACGAAATCTATGAAATATAAAAGAATGCTAATAGAGTACAAAACGATCATGGCTTCATGTAAGCGACCACTGAGTAGTATATTTTCCATTACTCTCCCTCACTTACGAAGAGAAAGAAGTCTGTAATGACACCAATGATGATGACTTCTTTTCTTGCACATATTCTGGTTCTACTTGCTCCTCTTGAAGAACCTCCTCTAGGTTAAAAATGCGCTTAAAGAGCTCAAGCTGCTCTTCACTATGAGGAGTTCCTGCTAATTCTTTAACATTTTTTATCGGGTCTTTTAATAATTGATTGACGATGCTCTTTGTATGCTTATTCAATATTTTAAGCTCACGATCGGTTAAGTTTGGCATTTTACGTTCAATGCTCTTCATCGTTTCCCCTTGTATAATAAGAGCCTTATCACGAAGAGCTGTAATCACCGGAACAACCCCTAACATACGTATCCACTCATTAAACTGAACAATTTCTGCCTCAATCATAAGCTCGATCTTTATCGCGGCTTTTTCTCTTTCAGCTAGGTTCGCTTGCACAATTCCTTCAAGATCATCAATATCATAAAGAAACACATTATCAAGCTCTGCCATACGCGGATCTAAATCACGAGGTACAGCAATATCGACTAAGAACAGCGGCTTACTTCGACGAAGACGACGAACCGTCTCAATCATCTCTTTTGTTACAACAAAATCCTTCGCACCTGTAGAACTGATCACAATGTCTGCTTCTACTAAGGCACATTGTAATTCCTGAAGAGTTTTAGCTTGTCCTTCGTACTTCTCAGCAAGCGCTTTCGCTTTCTCAAACGTTCGATTGATCACTGTGACTTTACTGGCACCACTTCCTTGAAGGTTATCAATGGCAAGTTCGCCCATTTTACCTGCCCCAAGGATTAAAATATGCTTATTCGAGAGATTACCAAAGATCTTTTTACCCAGCTCAACAGCTGCGTAGCTAACACTCACCGCATTTGAGCCAATCTCCGTTTCAGAATGTGCTTTTTTAGCAAGGGTTACACTTTGTTTGAAAAGCTGATTAAAAACCGTTCCCGTAGTTCTCATTTCTTGAGCTAGCAAGAAGCTATTACGAATTTGTCCTAGTATTTGCGTTTCTCCTAGAACCATTGAATTTAGTCCACATGTTACTTTGAATAGATGCTCAACAGCACCCTCTTGTTCATATATAAAAAGAAAAGGTGAAAACTCTTCTTTATCAATGTTAAACCAATCAGATAGAAATTGTTTAATATAAAAGCGACCAGTATGGAGTTGATCCACTACTGCATATACCTCTGTTCGGTTACACGTTGAAACAATTACATTCTCCAAAATACTTTTTCTCGCATTCAATTCTTGCATAGCATCAGACAATGTCGATTCGTTGAAAGATAATCGTTCACGAATTTCGACGGGAGCCGTTTTGTAGTTAAGACCGACCACTATTGTATGCATGTAGACATTCACCCCCCAAGTACTCATCCTATCTAGTATAACATACACAAAAAGTATTATTTAAATAAAATGTGAACAAGTATTGAATCCTGTTCTTTCCTATGAAAAAATATTATTCGTACAAGACACTTAACAAATCGTAACAAAATCCTGTTACAATTTCAAGTGAATGAATTTCCAAAAGCAGGTGAAAATCAATGAAAAAACAGCATATCGTCGCCGGTAGCATGTTAGTTGGATTTGGGGGATATTTCTTCCTTTTAGAGCAGGGCATAGAATGGTTCGATGGGATGCTCTCATGGCCTACCCTTATTGGAATTATTGGGATCGCCTTTTTACTACAAGCATACAAAGGTCGCTCTACTGAATACATACTACCTGGTACCATATTAGTTGGATTAGCTCTCCATTTCCACTTATCTAGATTCGTTGATGAATGGCCGAATGATCTTGGTGTATTTCTATTAATCACAAGTATCGCTTTCCTATTACATCACCAACGAACGAAACAAGGGCTCGTTTATGGACTACTCTTTTTAGCATTAGCTATTATTTTAGTATTCTATCAACAAGTATTATCATGGCTAGGTTTAGTTCAGAGTGAGTTTTCAATTAATTGGAGTATTTGGCCTGTTATTTTAATTGGAATTGGTGTGTACTTATTGTTCTTTAGAAAAAAATAAAGAAGCAGCCCATTTGGCTGCTTCTTCTACATATAACGCTTGATAGCTTCCCAAGCCTTGTCTTTTCCTAACCCTGTTTCGGATGAAAAAACAATGATTTCATCCCCTTTTTCTAATTGAAGAGTGTCTTTTACGACTTTTTTATGTTTATCCCATTTCCCTTTTGGAATCTTATCTGCTTTTGTAGCAATAATTATGACTGGGATCTCGTAATGCTTGATGAAATCATACATCATGATATCATCTTTAGTTGGTGGGTGACGAAGGTCTACGATTAAAACAGCCGCTTCTAGTTTGTCTCTTGATGTAAAATACGTTTCAATCATCTTACCCCAAGCAGCTCGTTCTGTTTTTGACACTTTCGCATACCCATAACCTGGAACATCTACAAAGTATAACTGCTCTTCAATGATATAAAAGTTAAGGGTTTGGGTTTTCCCAGGCTTAGAAGAAATTCGAGCTAAGCTTTTTCTTCCAAGCATCTTATTAATAAACGAAGACTTCCCTACGTTTGAACGTCCGGCAAGGGCGAACTCTGGTAAATTGTCATCAGGATACTGTTCTGGTCTAACGGCACTTATGACAATCTCTGCATTATTTACTTTCATTACTCTCTCCTACTAAAGCGATATCCAACACTTCGTCCACATGTGACACCAGATGGAAGGACAGCTCTTCTCGGACACTTTTTGGTATATCGTCAATATCTTTTTCGTTATCTTTCGGTAAAATAATTGTACGAAGTCCGGCACGGTGTGCACTTAGCGTTTTTTCCTTTACGCCACCAATCGGTAGAACACGTCCACGTAACGTAACTTCTCCCGTCATACCTACTTCTCTACGAATCGCTTTACCAGAAAGGGCTGACACTAGAGCAGTCGTGATGGTAATGCCTGCTGATGGCCCATCTTTTGGTACTGCTCCCTCTGGTACGTGTATATGAATATCATACTTCTCATAGAAGTTTTCTTCAATGCCTAATTCTACCGCTTTTGAACGAACATAACTAAAAGCCGTTTGAGCTGACTCTTTCATCACATCTCCAAGCTTTCCTGTAAGCACTAATTTTCCTTTACCAGGAGATAAACTAACTTCAATTTGAAGAGTATCTCCTCCGACTGTCGTATAGGCAAGTCCTGTTGCTACTCCCACTTGGTCTTCTAGCTCCGCTTGACCGTATCGGAAGAGTTTTTTCCCAAGGAAATCTTCAATATTTTTCTCAGACACAATCACTCGCTTCTTATCCTCTGATACGATAATTCTTGCGGTTTTACGGCACACAGCAGCAATTTGTCGTTCTAAGCTACGAACGCCCGCCTCTCGTGTATAATAGCGAACAATCGCTTTAAATGCATCATCGCGGATTTGAAGCTGACTTTTTTGTTAGACCATGAGCCTCTAACTGTTTGCGTAGAAGGTGATCCTTTGCAATATGAACCTTTTCAAGCTCTGTGTATCCTGCAATCGAAATAATTTCCATACGATCACGCAGCGGACCTGGAATCGTCGCCAGGTTGTTTGCTGTAGCAACAAACATGACATTGGATAAATCATAGGTTTCTTCAATGTAGTGATCACTAAAGTTATGATTTTGTTCAGGGTCAAGAACTTCTAATAAGGCTGCAGAAGGGTCTCCTCTGAAATCGCTTGTCATTTTATCAATTTCATCTAAAAGAAATACTGGATTCACGGTTTCAGCCTTTTTCATCCCTTGAATAATACGTCCCGGCATGGCTCCAACATAGGTACGACGGTGACCTCTAATTTCAGATTCATCACGTACGCCTCCTAATGAGACACGAACAAACTTTCTTCCAAGAGACTCAGCAATGGAACGCGCTAAGCTCGTTTTCCCTACTCCTGGAGGTCCAGCAAGACACAAGATAGGGCCTTTTAGTGAATTGGTCAATTGTTGGACAGCTAAGTATTCTAGAACTCGTTCTTTTACTTTTTCTAAACCATAATGGTCTCGTTCTAGAATCTTTTCTGCTTTATGAATGTTTAAATCATCTTTTGTACTCTCTGACCATGGTAACGCAAGTAACCAATCGATATAATTTCGAATAACGGCACTCTCAGCAGAGCTCGACGGAACCTTTTCATAACGACTAAGTTCTTTTAAAGCAGTCCGTTCAACATTTTCAGGCATCCCTGCTGCAGCAATTTTCTCTGTAAGCTCATCAACTTCTCCGGTTTTACCATCTTTATCGCCAAGCTCTTTTTGAATTGCTTTCAGTTGCTCTCGAAGATAATACTCCTTTTGCGTACGCTCCATCGATTTTTTTACACGCTGACCAATCTTCTTTTCTAAACGTAGGACTTCTTTTTCATTTTGAATCAGTTCAATGACCGATTGAAGTCGTTCATGTATATCTAAAACCTCTAATATTTGCTGTTTATCTTTAAGCTTTAATGGCAAATGCGAGGTAATAATATCTGCTAATCGACCGGGTTGATCAATATCTGAAACAGTCGATAACGTTTCTGCCGACACCTTTTTCGATAGTTTTATGTACTGTTCAAAGTAATCCAGTAATGTTCTCGCTAATGCTTGAGCTTCTGCATCTGGTTCAGCCATTTCAATCTTACTGTAAGGAACAACTTCTACACTAGTATACGTTTCTTCGTCCTTCATCTTATTGATTGAAGCACGTTCAATACCTTCTACTAATACACGTATCGTACCATTTGGTAACTTTAACATTTGTTTAACCTTCGTTAATGTTCCCATGCTATATAAATCATCTTGTGATGGTTCATTTATATTAATATCCTTCTGCATCGTTAAGAAAATCAACTGATCATTCATCATTGCTTTTTCTAATGCTTCCACTGATCGGTCTCTACCTACATCTAAATGAAGAACCATTGTTGGAAATACGAGCAATCCTCTTAACGGTAGGAGGGGAACGTTGTATTTAATTTCGTTGGCCATCATTTGCACCTCCATAAGGCATTTTGCCTAGTAATCTTTGTACAATTCTAACTGATAAAATAAAAGGTGTCCATTCATGTACTTTTACCCTAATGAAATGCTTCATGAACGCCCAAATGCTCTTGTTTTCATGATTCAAGGGTATCCTAAGCTACTTTATAGCTTAAGACACCCTTTCCATCAACTCGTTTCTCGATTACTATTTTTATCCAAAGAAGGGATCGCTTCCTTATCTAACGCTAAATCTAAGGCTTCTTTAACAGTACTTAATGGGACAATATTGATGTCTCCGATTGTAGAGAGTAGGGACTGGTGATTATCTACAGGAATGAATACCGTTTTCACTCCTGCTTCTTTTGCGGCTTTTACTTTACTATATACACCACCAACTGGCTTCACGTGTCCATGAATACTTATCTCACCCGTTATGGCGACATCATGCTTGACCGGAATACGATAGATAGAAGAATAGATGCCCACAGCCATGGCAATTCCTGCAGAAGGACCGTCAACAGGTACACCACCTGGGAAATTAACATGTATATCAAATTGATCCGCTGGAACTCCGATTGTTTTTAAATAGGTTATTACGTTTTCAATGGATCCCTTAGCTAAGCTTTTTCTTCTTACTGATTTACTTTTGTCTCCTAGGCTTTCTTCTTCTACGATACCGGTTATGTTAATCGATCCTCCATCCTTGGTTGGAAGGACGTTTACTTCAATTTCTAACAGTGTACCACTGCTTGGACCACTAACAGCTAATCCATTTACTACACCTACAGTAGGTTCCTCTTTCACTTTTGTATGGATTCGAGGAGAAAGCTGGCTGGATTGAATGACCCACTCCATATCTTGATTCGTAATACACTTTTGATCTGATGTAATGGCTATTCCAGCTGCGATTTGCACCATATTGACCGCTTCACGTCCGTTACGGCTATAAGTAGAAAGTGATTCTAGCGCTTCTTCCTCTATCTTCATTCGTAGCTTTTCGGCTCCTCTTGCTCCTACTTCTATTATTTCATCCTTCGTTAATTCTCTAAAGAATACTTCCATACAACGTGAGCGAATAGCCGGTGGTAGCTCACTCGGGGTTCTTGTTGTGGCTCCAATTAAGCGAAAATCCGCGGGTAACCCATTTTTGAATATATCATGGATATGAAGTGGAATTTGTTGATTTTCTTCATTATAATACGCACTTTCTAGATACACTTTTCGATCTTCTAGTACTTTCAATAACTTATTTAGTTGAATCGGATGCAACTCCCCAATTTCATCAATAAATAAGATTCCACCATGAGCATTTGTTACAGCTCCTTGCTTAGGTTGAGGAATACCAGCTTGTCCCATCGCACCTGCCCCTTGATAGATAGGGTCATGTACGGAGCCAATGAGCGGATCTGCAATCCCTCTTTCATCAAACCTAGCAGTCGTTGCATCTAATTCTACAAACACGGCATCCTTTGAGAAAGGCGTTGTAGACTGCTTTTTCGCTTCTTCTAAAACGAGCCTGGCTGCTGCTGTTTTCCCAACACCTGGAGGACCATAAATGATTACATGTTGTGGATTAGGTCCGCACAAAGCAGCTCGTAACGATTTAATTCCATCCTCTTGACCGACCACATCCTGTAATTTAGATGGCCGTATCATTTCAGACAATGGAACCGATAATTTAATGGAGCGCATTTTCTTTTAATTGTTCTAATTCTTTGCCTGATTCTTTGTCAATTGTAACCTTTTGAGTTCGTTGGTTTTTTAACAAATTCCAGAAATAAAGGCCTATAATGACCCCAAAAAATAATTGAATTAATAGAGCAATGCCAGTAAAGTTCAAGGGGCTTCCCTCCGTCATTCTAAGATGTTACTACGTAGTTTGTCCGTTCACTTTAGAGAATAAACACGAGGGATGAAGTTGAAGGAATTGGTAATTGTAGAGAGTGAAGGATATGAGATGCTATCATTTCTACTATTAATCCAAATAAAAATGGATAAAAGAAAAGACCGCAAGCCGCTAGCTTGCAGTCTTCATCATTAAGCGGAAGTTTTCGTCTCCGTTGAATCATCTAGGATGGTACCATCTTCAAGAAGTAACTTTGGTGTTGTCCCTTCAAGAACTGTATCTTTTGTAATAACACATTTCTTGATGTCATCACGAGATGGTAGGTCAAACATAACATCTAGCATGATGCTTTCGATGATAGAACGAAGTCCACGAGCACCCGTTTTTCGTTCAATCGCTTTTTTCGCGATTTCAATTAACGCATCGTCTTCGAAATCTAAATCCACTTCATCAAGCTCAAGCATTTTCTTGTACTGCTTCACAAGAGCATTTTTAGGCTTTGTTAAGATTTCAATTAATGCTTCCTCATCTAAAGGAGTTAGTGAAGCCGTTACCGGAAGACGACCGATAAATTCAGGAATTAATCCAAATCGCAGTAAGTCCTCTGGAATCACTTTTGTTAACAGCATTTTTTCATCTGCATCTTCAGGTTTTTAGCTCTCCACCGAAACCAATAACCTTTTGTCCAAGACGACGCTTGATGATTTGCTCAATTCCATCAAATGCTCCACCACAAATAAATAGAATATTCCCTGTGTCAATTTGAATGAATTCTTGATGAGGGTGTTTGCGTCCACCTTGAGGAGGAACGCTTGCGACAGTACCCTCTAAAATTTTCAATAACGCTTGTTGTACACCTTCACCAGAAACATCACGAGTAATCGAAGGATTTTCTGACTTACGAGCGACTTTATCAATCTCATCTATGTAGATGATTCCTTTTTCCGCTCGTTCCACATCATAATCCGCCGCTTGAATAAGCTTTAGAAGAATGTTTTCTACATCTTCTCCCACGTATCCTGCTTCTGTAAGAGATGTAGCATCCGCAATAGCAAATGGAACATTAAGAATTCTAGCTAATGTTTGAGCTAAAAGGGTTTTACCACTTCCAGTAGGACCAATTAAACAGATGTTACTTTTTGATAGCTCTACATCATCTATTTTGCTATTAGAATTGATACGCTTGTAATGGTTATACACCGCAACTGCTAACGATTTTTTCGCTTGTTCCTGTCCGATAACATATTCATCAAGGATTTCACGAATTTCTACTGGCTTTGGAACATCTTTAAACTCTACTTCTTCTTCTGTTCCTAATTCCTCTTCTACTATTTCAGTACATAGTTCGATACACTCATCGCATATATACACTCCGGGACCGGCAACTAGCTTTCGAACCTGATCTTGAGTTTTTCCGCAAAAAGAACATTTTAACTGTCCTTTTTCCTCGTTAAATTTGAACAAACCGTTCACCCCTTATTTTGACTAGCGAATTAACCAAACTCTGTTTGTTTACGTTTTCTTCGTCTACTCAAATAATATGTTCTTTCATAAATCAAGTGACTTTTGAATCAGTTATGTATTGCATTGTAGCATAGAAGCTACGACGGAGGAAATGAAAATGCCCCCTACTATGTGTACTAGTTAAAATACCCTTGTTTACAAAGGTTTACCCTAAATCCCTACAATCTATTCCTAAAATATGTATGTTGTATAAAACAAGGCACGAACTAGGTCGCGCCTTGTTAAGGAACTTACTCTATATTATGCAACAGTTTTGCTGTTTTCCACAAGAAAATCAATTGCTTTACGAACTTTCATATCTGCTTTAAGACCTTCCACGCCACCAAGTGCTTGTTTGATCATGTCTGCAGTCATGTTGTATTGCTCAGCCATTGTGTTAACTTCAGCTTCTGCTTCTTCATCAGATACTTCTAAGTTTTCTGCAATAGCGATTGCTTCAAGTGTTAAGTTTGTGCGAACGCGAGCTTCTGCATCCTCTTTCATTTGGCTACGAAGAGCTTCTTCATCTTGACCAGAGAATTGGAAGTATAGCTCAAGGTTCATACCTTGCATTTGAAGACGTTGATCAAACTCTTGCATCATACGGTTTAGTTCCGTATCTACCATAGCTGATGGGATATCCATTTCAGCATTATCTGATGCTTTTTGGATTAACACTTCACGAATAGTTTGGTCTGCTTCTGTTTTCTTGCTTTCAGTTAAAGATTTTTCTAGCTTTTCTTTAAGCTCAGCAAGTGTCTCAACCTCTTCATCCGCATCTTTCGCGAATTCATCGTCTAATTCTGGAAGTTGTTTTGTTTTAATTTCGTGGATTTTCACTTTGAATGTAGCTGGTTTACCAGCTAAATCTTCAGCGTGATATTCTTCTGGGAAAGAAACCTCAACGTCTTTTTCTTCTCCAGCAGCAAGACCAACTAGTTGATCTTCAAATCCAGGAATAAATTGACCAGAACCGATTTCAAGAGAGTAGTTCTCTGCTTGACCGCCTTCAAACGCTTCACCGTCAACAAATCCTTCGAAATCCATTACAATTGTGTCGCCTTCTTCAACTGTTCCTTCTTCTTTAAGAACTAGTTCAGCTTGACGCTCTTGCATAGCTTTGATTTCATTGTCTACATCTTCAGCCGTTACTTCAGTAGAAATCTCATCTACTTCAAGACCTTTGTACTCACCAAGTTTCACTTCAGGCTTAACTGTTACAGTTGCTGTGAAGATTAACTCTTTTCCTTTTTCCATTTGAGTTACATCGATTTCAGGACGATCTACTGGGTCAATACCAGCTTCTTCAATTGCATTTGCATATGCATCTGGAAGAATGATATCTAATGCATCTTGATATAGTGATTCTACACCGAAACGCTTTTCAAACATACCACGTGGCATTTTACCTTTACGGAATCCAGGTACATTCACTTGCTTAACCACTTTTTTGAATGCTTGATCTAAGCCTTCGTTTACTTTATCAGCGCTTACTTCAACTGTAAGAACGCCTTCGTTACCTTCTTGTTTTTCCCATTTTACTGACATACTAATACCTCCAACATCTATTGTACGTGTCGATTGATCTTTTCAATGATACGTTTCCTATGTAACAATGTCATTTCGACCATTGTGCTCTACAACCATTACATTATATCATACAGTGGCTTGGATTCAAGAAAAGCATTACATATTAGGAGAAGAAATATTTTCTAATTTCCTTATATTGTCTAGATAGCCTTCTAATTCTTGATCCTCTCTGTTCACTTCAGCGCCTAACAGTTCCTTCACATAAAGGATATAACTTTCTGCTAATTTCTTTGTGTCCCCCGCTGCTTCAAATGGGTACAAAAGAAACGCATGGCGTTTGACCACTTCTACTACATGCATCATGGTAGTAGGTTCAGAATGAGAGAGAACATCTTCTATCTCTTTCAACACATTTTGTACCCACGACAGCTCAAACACATCCTTACACTCTAATGGAGAGAACTCTCCCTCATTACCAAGCTTCTTAACCTTAACCATCTGCTCAACTCCGTGCTCCCGCAAAACATTTAACACCATGGATTGGATAAAAGGGTGAGCACCTTCTGTTTGTAAGTAATAGATGAGCTCTTCTTTATACGGGTAAATGTTCTGATACACCAATTGAGCAAGCTTGTAGGTTAACTCTGTAATATTGCCAACTAAAAAGCTACTCTTAGGTTGTCGTATTGGTTCACTATGTGTTGAAGTAGGCTGTTTCTTTGTTAACACCTTACTACTGATACGTAAGATTTTCTGGAATTGATCTTCAAATTCAATTGGAAWTTCACGTTCTTCAAAAAGAGCCGTTAATGKCTCGACAATCTGTTCATGATCGCGAAGCTGTAATAGTGCTAGCAAATACGAACGCATCACTTCAAAGTAGTCTCCGATCCCTTCTTTCAAGAGGGTTTCACATACTTCTTTGGATGCTTCATATTGTTTATTCTCATATAAAGCATAAACAAACCCAATCGCCGCTGCACTGTTTGTAGGCTCTAAGCTATATCCTTCTTGAAAATAGGAAACGGCATTAGGATAATCTTTTGCTTCAAGGGCTTTAAACCCTTTTTCCAACAACATATCCTTCATACCTGGGAAATATACGACATTTCCTTTTTTCTCTAAATGACGACGTTTCATGTATGGCATCCCGTCCTTTGGCTCTCTCTATGGGTTAGTGTAGCACGGATGTGGGGGAAGTACAAAGTTTGGAAGGGGGGAGTTGATCTTGCAATTAAACAAATCGAGTAGAGGGAAAATAATATAATTATTTTCGCCCCTCTCACAACACCGTACGTACGGTTCTCGTATACGGCGTTTCAATTTATATTACAGTGTGTACTTTTAGGTAACGTTCCAAAGCAGAGGGAATTCCCCTCTGCTTTAGTCTTTCGTTTGAAAGTGCTCTTTGAACTACTTTCGATAATCCTATATATCGGTAGCCTTTTCGACAAAAGGTTAATCCTTTCGCTTCTTCCTTAGGAATTCCTAATTGAATTAGCGATTTGATTTGTTTTCTCGGTACCTTCCATTGTTTCCATATGATTACCCTAATTCTTGAGCGTAACTTCCCATCAATACGAGTCATTACCTTTTTCATGCTTGATATTCTAAAGTAATTCACCCATCCGAAAATGACTTGTTTCAATTTCATTATTCGGTAATCTAAAGGGATACTCCAGTTTCGCTTTGTCAATTGTCGAAGCTTCCTTTGAAATTTCTGTACAGAAGTTATGTGAGGTTTCACTTGATATCTACCATTTTTAAAATCGTAGTAGTAACCAAAGCCCAAAAACTTCAAATCTCCCGGGCGGGAGATTTTACTCTTTTCTGCATTGACTAACAAGCCTAATTTATCTTCTATAAATCTCACGATTGATTTCATCACTCTAATAGCTGCTTTTTCACTCTTCACAAAGATAAGAGCGTCATCAGCGTACCTCACGAATCGTAGTCCTCTATTTTCAAGTTCCTTATCTAGTTCGTTCAACATAATGTTACTTAAGAGAGGGCTGAGATTACCTCCTTGCGGAGTCCCAACTGGTGTTTCTTCATATCTACCATTCGCCATAACCCCACTAACTAAGTATTTTCTTATTAGTGAGATAACATCTCCATCGTCTATTGTATTGGATATAATTCGCATAAGCTTATCATGGTGGA
>NZ_ABFU01000047.1 GCF_000171615.1 Bacillus coahuilensis m4-4
CGCGCATACCCGCACGAAAAAAGAGTTCCCCCGCACCAATAATGACAGATCCACCAGAATACCGTCCACCACCTTTCCCACTTATCATCCCTACTATCTAACCCCAGTCTCATAAAAAATCTTGAACATAATATTTTATTGACATAGTCTTATAAATTATGATAAGATTTTTCTGTTATTGTTTGTAGCACCCGTGCTACTACAACCGCTCATATAAGGTAATGAAGAATTGTCTTAGGACAAACACCTGAACGTGGCGAGTCTTAGTTATGAAGGAGGTGCCATTAGATGTACGCAATTATTGAAACAGGTGGTAAGCAAATCCGTGTAGAAGCAGGTCAAGAGATCTACATCGAGAAGCTAAACGCTGAAGCAGGTGAAACTGTTACATTCGATAAAGTACTTTTCGTTGGCGGTGAAGATGTGAAAGTAGGAACTCCAGTTGTTGAAGGAGCTACTGTTACAGCTAAAGTTGAAAAGCAAGGTCGTCAAAAGAAGATCACGGTTTTCAAATACAAGCCAAAGAAAAACTATCGTAAGAAACAAGGTCATCGTCAACCATACACTAAAGTTGTCATTGAGAAAATCAACGCGTAAGGCTTGAATCATTATGATACATGTTTATGTAACTAAATCATCCGGTGGAAAGATTCAAGGTTTTTCTATGGATGGTCACGCAAACTTTTCAGAACGTGGTCAAGACATTGTTTGTGCTGGGGCGAGTGCCGTATCGTTTGGAGCCATTAATGCGATGGAAAAGCTTACAGGTGTAGAACCTGTAGTCATCCAATCTTCAGATGGTGGATTCCTATCTTGTGAGGTTCCGGAGAATCTTTCTCCAGAAAACGAGCAAACGATGCAAACTCTATTAGAGGGCATGATCGTTTCCTTACAAACAATCGAGTTGGATTATGGACATTATATCAAAATAACCTTCAAAAAGTAGGAGGTGGAACTAATGCTAAGATTAGATCTTCAATTCTTCGCTTCCAAAAAGGGAGTAGGTTCAACAAAGAACGGTCGTGACTCTATCTCGAAACGCCTAGGCGCTAAACGTGCTGACGGACAATTCGTTACTGGTGGATCTATTTTATACCGTCAACGCGGTAC
The DNA here is from genome assembly GCF_000171615.1 of Bacillus coahuilensis m4-4. Taxonomy (GTDB): domain Bacteria; phylum Bacillota; class Bacilli; order Bacillales; family Bacillaceae_K; genus Bacillus_T; species Bacillus_T coahuilensis. The sequence continues at coordinate 1,111 of NZ_ABFU01000047.1, forward strand.
TAAAATCTATCCAGGTGTAAACGTTGGTCGTGGTGGAGACGATACACTATTCGCTAAAGTTGACGGTGTCGTTAAATTTGAGCGTGTAGGTCGCGATAAGAAACAAGTAAGTGTATACCCTGTAGCACAAGAAGCGTAAGCTACAAACGAAGAGACTCTAACCATTAAGTGTGGTTAGAGTTTTCTTATGTTGTAAATTCAAAGTAAGAGGAGTCATCATTCAAATGCTCGTCCTTCCGATATTGATTTCCGTTAAGGTGTAATTTTTAAGTGATTTACGGAATCACTTTCCCCATTATCCCTCACACTGTCTAATTTTCTGCTATACTAAACAAATGAGAGAAAAGGATAATAATTAGGAGTGCAATCATGAATAAAGAATGGACGATAGTTGAAGCACTTCGTCATGCACGCCATGACTTTATGAATGACCTTCAACTAATAAAAGGTAATTTAGCGTTAGGTAAACATGATAGAGTGAATGATATTATTAAAGAGATGATACATAGAGCGCAAGGGGAATCTGCACTTTCTAGTTGTAGAATTCCAAGCGTTGCTGAATGGATCTTAACTTATAACTGGACGTCACATCCTATACACCTAGAGTTTGAATTATTAGAAGGAAATACTGCTCATCAAATAGATGAAGTGTTCCTTTTAGACTTATTAGTGAGGGTTGTGTCAACAATTGAAGAGCATACCTCCTACTTAGGAGAGAATCATCTTCTCCTCTCAATAGAATTAAAAGAAGAAAATTCTCGTTTGATTCTCGATTTCCAAGGAAAACTAGAAGATAAGGCGAGTTTACACGATTGGTTTGGAACGTTCCTAACACAAGAAAAGGTACGTTATGAGCTAGAGCAATTTACTGAAACTGAATTTGTACTCACGTTACTACTCACGTAGTGTAGGTAAGGTTTCGACAAGAAGGAGGATTCCTATGTTTGTAGATCAGGTCAAGATATATGTAAAAGGTGGCGACGGTGGCGACGGAATGGTTGCTTTTCGCCGAGAGAAATATGTACCAAACGGTGGGCCAGCAGGTGGAGATGGTGGTAAAGGAGCAGATGTTATATTCGAAGTGGATGAAGGCTTACGTACGCTAATGGATTTTCGTTATCAACGTCATTTTAAAGCCGATCGCGGAGAACACGGTATGTCAAAGAATCAACATGGCCGTAATTCTAAGCACATGATTGTCAAGGTTCCACCAGGGACAGTTATTACAGATGATGATACAAAAGAAGTTATTGCTGATTTAACCCAGCACGGTCAGCAAGCGATTATCGCCAAAGGCGGTCGCGGTGGACGAGGAAATACTCGCTTTGCCACACCAGCTAATCCAGCCCCTGAGCTTTCAGAAAAAGGGGAACCTGGTATGGAGCGTTATGTGGTCCTTGAATTAAAGCTACTAGCCGATGTAGGTCTTGTAGGGTTCCCAAGTGTAGGGAAATCAACTTTACTTTCAGTTGTATCGTCTGCACGTCCAAAATCGGAGCGTACCATTTCACAACCATTGTTCCAAATCTTGGTGTAGTGGAGACGGAAGATAATCGTAGTTTTGTAATGGCAGACCTTCCTGGACTTATTGAAGGAGCTTCTGAAGGAGTTGGGTTAGGTCACCAGTTCCTACGTCATATCGAGCGTACAAGAGTCGTTGTGCATGTGATTGATATGTCTGGAGTAGAAGGCCGTGATCCATTTGAGGACTATGAAACCATTAATGCAGAGCTCGAAGGGTATAATATGCGTTTACTTGAAAGACCTCAAATCATTGTGGCAAATAAAATGGATATACCTGAATCAGAAGAAAATTTAAAAGAATTCAAGGAAAAATTACAAGAAGATTACCCAATCTTCCCAATCTCCGCTGTTACGCGTCAAGGTCTTCGTGATTTATTATTTGCGATTGCAGATTTAGTGGAAGGGACGCCAGAGTTCCCATTATATGATGAGGAAGAGCTAGAGGTAAATCGTGTGCTTTATAAGCATACGGAACAAACAGATGACTTTACAATTACGCGCGATCCGGATGGTAGCTTTGTTGTTTCTGGATATACGCTAGAGAGATTGTTTAAGATGACAGACTTCTCTCGTGAAGATTCTATTCGTCGTTTTGCACGTCAATTACGTTCAATGGGTGTAGATGATGCGCTAAGAGAACGTGGAGCAAAAGATGGCGATACAGTGAAGATGTTTGATTATGAATTTGAATTTGTAGATTAAGCAAGATTGTGGGGATAGGTCGATGGAAAAGAGAGAGGATACACGCTTTTATTTAGTTAGAGGAGACGTTTTACCTGATGCGATGAAGCGAACGTTAGAAGCGAAAGAGTTAATTGATCGAGGGCAAGCTACTTCGGTTTGGGAGGCGGTTCAACGTGTGGATTTAAGCAGAAGTGCTTTTTATAAATATCGTGACACCGTGTTCCCATTTCACCGAGTTGTAAAAGAGAAAATCGTGACTTTATTCTTTCAATTAGAGGACCGCTCTGGTACATTGTCTACATTATTAACTGAAGTAGCAACATTCCATTGTAATGTTCTAACCATTAACCAAACGATTCCGCTTCAAGGAAGAGCAAATGTAACCCTCTCGTTAAATATCACTGGCTTGACTGTGGAAATTGACGAGATGATTGCAGAGCTCCGTCGTTTAGAGTTTGTTGACAAAGTAGAAGTTCTTGGATCCGGGGCGTGAGTGTATGAAAACAATAGCCTACTTAGGCCCAAGAGGTTCCTTTACGAATAAAGCGGTTCAAATTCTTTATCCAGAGGGCCACCACCTTGCTTATTCTTCTATTCCTGATTGTATGGATGCTGTTGTAAGTGGAGAGGTTGAATGCTGTGTCGTTCCGTTAGAGAACTCGACGGAGGGCTCTGTGCACTCTACTGTCGATTATTTATTTCGGATGAACGAGCTGTACATTGTGAAGGAGTATGACCTTCCAATTAAACAGTATCTCATGATGCACCCATCTCAAGTTGGAAAACCAATTGACATGGTGTTCTCTCATCCACAAGCTTTAGCGCAGTGTCACGATTTCTTAAGGGAACGTGAATTATCCTTGCTAGAAGAAACGACTTCTACCTCCAAAGCGGCAGAAGAAGTAAAAACGTATCCGAATCAACCGTATGCTGCCATTGGTCCTGATACGTGTGCCGAAGCGTACGGTTTGACGATCATAGAATCCAATATTCAAGATTCTGATTTAAATCACACAAGATTTGTGTCACTATCCAAGCAGCCGTATGAATTCGACTTGAGAAAGAAAGCGTGCAGTATTAAATCCACATGGTATTTAATTTTACCGGAAAATCATGCTGGAGCCTTGCATCAAGTGTTATCCGTATTTGCTTGGAGAAGGTTGAATTTAAGTAAGATAGAATCCCGTCCGCTGAAAACGGAGCTTGGTCATTATTTCTTTATCTTAGATATCAATGAACATGAGGAAGCTGTGATGATGCAGGGGGCCAAACAGGAGTTAAAAGCTTTGGGCTGCATACTATTCCAAAAAGGCAGCTATCCCGTAATGAATTAGAAAAACGAGCAGAAGAACATTCTGCTCGTTTTTTTGTCTAGGAAGAAATCAAAAAACCTTTCTCTTTTAAAAGGGCCTCTGCTTCCAAGAGCTTCTCTTCTGATGCTGATTGCAAGGTGTGCAAGTGAACGCCTTCTGTAAGCTCCGAGAGTAATGAAGCACCGGTTACTGTTAGTTTACTCATAAACCGTTCTACATCTTTTCGATTCGAAACATGAACAGAGGCAGTTAAGTCTCCATAGACGGGGTGCTCAATGATGACATCCTTAACCGTAACGCCAAGATCTACTAGGAGCTCTAGCTCCTCTTTTGTCCGTTCTGGACCATGTAAGCAAGGCACTGTTTTTCAAACAACGGGGTATGGAGATCCTGTTGTAGATATAAATATCCTTGGCTTGTTGCGATAATTGGGATATTTCGCGCCTTTAATAATGTAATATCATTGACAACTACTTGACGACTTACATTTGTTAGCAAGGATAGTTCCTTCCCCGTAAGAGGTTCTGCCGACTGTTTAAGCTTATCTAAAATAAAGGCACGTCTTTCTTCACCTAAAAGTTTTTTATCTCCCATTGCTACTCCTCCAACCTAAAGTACTGATTATAAATATCTTTTATGCTATTCGCAAGTGTCAAGAGGTCGCTTTTTACTGTTTTTTCACCAAATGATATTCGAATAAATTCTTTCCCCTCTTGATCTGTCCCGTCCATTGCATAGATTAAGGCAGGCTTATCAAGGAGGCCGACATGACAGGCACTGCCAGTTGAAATGGCAAATCCACGCTTGTTCAGTTCAAGCATCATCCACTGGCCTTGAATTCCGTGTATCCGAAGTCCAACCACTTGTGGTAGTTGTTTCGATTTTAAAGAATGCTCATACAGAGTATAAGGCACGTTTTGCTCATGTAATGCGTGTATAAAAAGCGTGCGTAGCGACCAATAGTGTTCGAGGTGTAAGGACTCCACGTGATCCATCGCTGCTACCGTAAAGCTTGATATTCCTGGAGTATTGATGGTTCCGCCGCGCATCCCTTTTTCTTGAGTTACGACAGGAAATAGGGGAGAGACAGGAACACTAGGTCTGATATAAAGGAGCCCAACTCCTTTAGGACCATAAAGTTTATGAGAGGATATACTAACAGCATCCACGTGCTCGATCACTTCGTCAAGACGGATTTTACCAAAGCTTTGGACAAAATCCGAATGGAAGAGAATGTCTCTTCCCTTTATCATCTCGGCAATGTGTTGAATTGGTTGAATTACGCCATTTTCACTATTAATATGCTGAAAGGATACGAGAACGGTATCGTCTCGTAAATGGTGCGCTAATTCCTCAAGATCTACCTCACCTTCAGAGGTAAACTTGAGCTCGGTTACTTCAAACCGTGATCATGGACCAAATAGGATAGAGCTGAATGGACTGACGCATGCTCTCCTCTCGATGTAATAATATGGCGGCCCTTTTCTTTCTGAGCGAGAGCAAGAGTAGTAATACCAAGCTGATTGCTTTCAGTACCTCCACTAGTAAAATAAATCCCTTCCTTGACACCAAGTGACGCTGCTAATTTCTTCCGGCATAGTTCTACGATGGTATGAGCACTCGTTCCTGCATCATGCAGACTGCTAGGATTCCCATAATAGGTTGTAGCAGTATCTGTATAAGCTGTAAGAGCTCTTTCGCTCATAGGTGTTGTTGCGGCGTAATCTAAATAAATCATGGAATTTATAGCTCCTTAAGTTTTCTGAATGTTTTGTGAGAAGAAAAAACACTTGTCATTAGTTTAAATATGTGTAAATATATGTGTCAAGACACCTGTAAAAGCAGGAGGAAAAAATACAATGAAACATGCAGATATACTGATTATTGGAAGTGGAATTGCTGCGTTGCAATTAGCCAGCCATTTGAGTAATGATAAACATGTGATAATTATCACAAAGTCTAAATTGAATGATAGCAACTCCTACCTTGCCCAAGGTGGTGTAGCGGCAGTTGTTCATCCTAATGATGATCTACTTTCTCATGTACATGATACGTTAGTAGCCGGTGAATTTCATCAAGGGGAATCGACGGTGTATGAATTTATTAAAGACGGAAAGAGAGCAATTGAAGACTTAATAAAAGCAGGGGCTCCTTTCGACCGTGATGAAATGGAGAACTCAAGCTTGGTATGGAAGGGGCTCATGAATATCATCGCATCCTTCATGCCGGAGGAGACGCAACGGGTAAGCATCTAGTCCAGTATGTTCATGGAAAACTAGGTGACCATGTCACCATTGTAGAAGAAGAGATGGTGTATGAGGTAGTGCGTGATAAAGAGGGCCGTTGCATCGGGGTTAAAACGAAGAATGCAAAAGGCGTAATTACACGCTATGAAGCTCCTCATACGGTTTTAGCGTCAGGTGGAGTTGGTGGGATATTCGAAACAAATTCTAATCAGTCTACCATTACGGGAGATGGGATGGTTATCGCCTATCTTGCAGGTGCTAGACTAGGAGATTTAGAGTTTATACAATATCATCCAACTCTTTTAACTATAGGTGGTAAAGGAGTAGGCTTAGTATCAGAAGCAGTGCGAGGTGAAGGGGCGACCCTTATCAATCAATGGGGTCAAAAACTGATGAAGGGTGTTCATGTAAAGGAAGACTTAGCACCACGTCATATTGTGGCCCACAGAATCTATCAAGAAAGACAAAAGGGCAAGAAGTGTTTTTAGATATTTCAAGCATCCGAGATTTCGAATTGAGATTTCCTTCCATAGCTAACATGTGCAAAGAATATGGAGTAGACCTTGAGAAAGGACTCATCCCAGTAGCACCAGGTGCACACTTCACAATGGGAGGGGTTTGACCGATCATGTGGGAAGAACTTCGGTTGAAGGACTGTATGCTATTGGAGAAGTCGCATGTACTGGTGTACACGGAGCCAATCGCTTAGCCTCCAATTCTTTGCTTGAAGGACTGGTTTACGGAAAACGATTAGCACAGTATTTAACTTTCGTTGGAACGGAAGATCGGTTGTTTGATAGTCCACCTAGCAAAATGATGGAAACATTCCCAGCCATATCATTAGGGGATTTAAAGAAAAAATGCAGTCATGCACTTGGAATCATTCGAAATAAAGAAGGGCTTGAGGAGTTTCAACAAGAATTGCAGTTAGCTTATGAGTTTGAAACTGGCTCATTAGACGGTGCAGATGTAGCTGACATCAAGGGATATTTTACATGGATTCTTGCTTCACTTATGACGAAGAGCGCTATTCTCAGAACAGAATCAAGAGGCGGACATATTAGAGAAGATTATCCTCATCCCAATCAAAACTTACAAGGAAAAAGAATTGTTCATGAGTGTGTGAACGGGGAAATGAAGGTGTATATGGATGAATACGTTAAAGCTAAAAACTTTGCTTGAATCATTTTTTATAGAAGATATTGGAGACGGAGATTTGTCTTCAGAGAGTTTATTTATGAGAGAAGATCAAGGAACGTTTCATTTTATCTCAAAGGAAAACGGAATATTTTGTGGTCGGATTGTAATAGAAGAAGGATTTCGTTTACTAGATAGCGATATAGATGTGTTGGTCCACGTCCGTGACGGAGAGACCGTAGAAAAAGGTCATTTACTAGCAGAAATCAAGGGGCCCATGGCGAGTCTGTTAACAGGAGAACGTGTCATACTAAATCTAATTCAACGGATGAGTGGTATTGCTACGAATACAAAAAAAGTGGTCAGCTTGGTAGAAGGAACGGGCACTAGAATTTGTGATACAAGAAAAACAACACCAGGGTTACGCATGCTTGAAAAGTACGCTGTTACTAGCGGTGGGGGCTATAATCACCGTTTCGGATTGTATGATGCAGTGATGCTAAAGGATAATCATATTGCCTTTGCTGGTGGCATAAGCGAGGCTGTAAGGCGTGTTAAAAATAATCTCGGCCATACGGTTAAGGTAGAGGTTGAAATAGAAAGTTATGAACAAATGCGAGAGGCAATTGATGCTGGTGCAGACATTATTATGTTTGATAACCGTACTCCGGATGAAATTTCGGAGTGGATCAAAGACGTTCCACCCCATATTGTAACGGAAGCATCTGGTGGGATTACAATGGAAAATGTGAGCGAGTACGGGAAAACAGGAGTGAACTATATTTCACTCGGGTATTTAACTCATTCTTACAAGTCTTTAGATATTAGCGCAAAAGTTTTAAATCTTTAAGGGGAAACAATGAGGGGGAAGTTTAATGAGTATTTTTGAGATGTTAAAGGAAAATGATACAGCATTACCCGAGCGATATAAATCGTTGAGTGAACACGAGATGGTCGCGAGAATCTTAGAAATTAAAAAAGAGCTAGGGGCCAAGCTCTTTATACCTGGACATCACTATCAGAAGGATGAAGTTATCCAGTTTTCAGACACAACTGGAGACTCTCTTCAGCTTGCGCAGGTTTCTGCTAAAAATACGGATGCGGAGTATATTGTATTTTGTGGAGTCCATTTTATGGCAGAAACAGCGGATATATTAACCTCAAAAGAGCAAAAGGTCATCTTACCCGATATGCGAGCAGGTTGTTCAATGGCAGATATGGCGGATATTCATCAAACCGAGCGAGCCTGGACAAAACTTCAAGATTATTTCGGAGATACGATCATTCCCTTAACCTATGTGAATTCAACTGCCAGCATTAAATCGTTTGTTGGTAAAAATGGAGGAGCTACGGTTACTTCTTCTAATGCACATCGCATGGTGGAGTGGGCACTTGGGGAAAAAGAACGTATCCTATTCCTACCGGATCAACATCTTGGCCGTAACACGGCATATGATTTAGGAATTCCTTTAGATCATATGGCTGTTTGGGATCCGATTAAAGATGAACTAGTCTTTGAAGGCAACCTCGAAAACATAAAGATCATCCTTTGGAAGGGTCATTGTTCCGTACATGAAAACTTTACCGTGAAAAATATTGAAAACATTCGGAAGCAACATCCTGAAATGAAGATCATTGTTCATCCAGAATGTAGTCGAGAAGTAGTTGAATTGTCAGATGATAACGGATCGACTAAGAAGATTATTGAAACCATTGAAGCGGCTCCAAGTGGAACTTCATGGGCAATTGGTACAGAAATGAATTTGGTCAAACGAATCATAGACCAACATCCAGATAAAAACATTGTGTCATTGAACCCGTTTATGTGTCCTTGTTTAACGATGAATCGTATTGACATGCCGCATTTACTTTGGGCCCTTGAGAGTATCGTTGAGGGGAATCCTATCAATATAATCGAAGTGGATGAGGAAGTATCTAAGTATGCTATAGACGCGTTAGATCGTATGCTAGAACGCGCTTAATGAGGAGTTGGCGAAAGCCAGCTCCTTTTTTGACATCGTGAGTTATAATTAAAGATATCTTTATTAAATTTTTTGTATATCTAAAGGCATAATCCTATCAAGGAGCGTGAATACATGAAAATCAAAGTGACTCCTTATCAGACTAGCTGGCAATCTCTGTTCGAAGATGAAAAGGGGCGAATACAAGAAGCGCTTGGCAACGAAACGCTCGCTATCTATCATATTGGAAGCACATCGGTTCCTGGTTTATTGGCAAAGCCCGTTATTGATATCATGCCAGTTGTAGACGATATCTCTCGTGTTGACTTATATGAAAAGCAAATGAATGAGCTAGGCTACGAGGCATTAGGAGAATTTGGAATAAAAGGAAGACGTTATTTTAGAAAAGGATGGAATGTAAGAACGCATCACGTTCATGTATTTGAATCAAGGAATACTCACGACATAAACCGGCACTTGGCTGTGAGGGAGTATTTAAGAAACCACAAACAAGCCGCCAGACAATATGGTGAATTAAAGGAAGCGTTGGTACAGCGTTACCAAGGTGACCAAGAAGCGTATATCAATGGCAAGGATTTATTTGTAAAAGGTCTAGAAAGAAAAGCGATGGAATGGTATAAGGGAGATAATCAATCATTTAGCTGACCCTCATTTAAGGTCAGCTTTTCTCTTAGGTTAAAGCTTTTACATTTGTGTCTAAAATAAAGCTTGTACCTTTAGGCTAAGGACATTTACTTAGAATAATCTTGAAAAAAATATCATAAGTTTTCATGTAGATGTTAGCAATTTGCCTATCTTGTCATAGGATATATAGACTTATGCCTGAGGAGGGGAAAAATAGTGAAAATCCATATCGTTCAAAAGGGAGACACTCTTTGGAATATCTCTAAAAAATATGGAGTTAGTTTCGAAGAAGTAAAAAAGATGAATGCCCAGTTGTCCAACCCTGATATGATTATGCCTGGTATGAAAATAAAAGTTCCAACAACAGGCGGATCTGTTAAAAAAGAAGCTCCAATCAATTATGGAGTGAAAGAAATGCCGAAAGCAGAACATCCTTATAAAGAACAAAAGCCAATGACTATGCCAGCAAAAGAAATGCCAAAGAAAGAAGCACCTATTATGAAAGAAAAACCAATGGTTCAACCTAAAGCCCCAAAAATGCCGCAACCAATCCTTCCAGATATCGATATCAATAATTACTATATGATGAATAACCAAGCGAATTTATCGGTTCAGCCAAAGCCTGCCCCACAACCGCAACCGAAACCTGAAGTAAAAGGGGTTCAAGAAGAAAGCAGTGAATCACCATTAGAAATGCCAGCACAACAAGCTCCAACCTACTTTGACAACTGTGTTCCTGTAACGCCAGTTATGCCTGGGTCTGGGTTTGGTTACAAACCGTATCAACATGGACCTATGCCATATGCTCCACAAGTCCAGGGAGCCATGCAAGGATACCCAATGCCTGGTATGGGCATGCCTATGATGGATGAGGAAGATTATAGCTACATGCCACAACAGAACATGCCTCAAGTGGCAGGAGTTCAAGATGAAGAGGATTATATGGAAATGCAAGAACAGTTAATGAATATGGGACAAATGCCAGCTATGCCTCAGCAAATGCAACAGCAGCCACTTCCTGGAATGCAAGCACCAGGAGGTATGCCAATGCAACAACCAATGCAAGGAATGCAACAACCAATGCAACAACCAATGCAAGGAATGCAACAACCAATGCAAGGAATGCAGCAACCATTCTTACCACCTGCTCCAATGGGTCCATTTGGTCCATTTGACAACTGCTATCCGGTTTCACCAGTCATGCCTGGTCCAGGATATGGTGCGCCTTATGGGCAGCCACAAGGTCCTGCACCTGGTGTAATGGGTGCCATGGACCCTGGATTTGGTCCAATGCCTGGATTACAAGGGCCTGGATTCGGACAAATGCCTCCAATGGTGCCGGGAGCTGGTTTCGGCCAAATGCCTCCAATGATGCCAGGTTCTGGTTTTGGTCCTGGGCAGCACGGAATGGGATACGGAATGCCAGGAGGTCAAGTTCAAGGAGCAATGGATCAAGGATACGATGATTGTGGATGCGGCCCTAAGCCTGAAATGCAACCTTACCGTCAACCGAATGTCCCACAAGGTCAGCCTTATGGACCACAAGGCATGCCAGCGCCATTTATGGGACCACAATATTACAATGCTCCAAACATGTACCCACAAGCTTCATTCTCTATGCCAAGATACGATGACGAAGACTATGAAGGCTAAGAAAGATAGAGAAGACGACTATAACCGTCGTCTTCTTTCTTTTCTCAATCATAAATGGCACATGCAGTTATATGGAATACATGAAATACGAAAGGGCAAATGGAAAGTGTATAACCAGCAGGAAGCTTATTTTCTCAAGCGATATAATTCGTTAGATTCCTTTACCCACCAACACAAACTAATAAGATTGCTAACCAATGATCACTTCCCGTTCGTCATTCCCTTCCATCCCTATCACGACCATACTGGTCCTATTCAGTTGAAAGAAGATATTATGGGCGTAACGTATTGGCTTGAGGGAGATTCCATTCACTATGATGATATAAAAGATAGACTTCAGGCCCATTGGGTAATAAAGCAATTCCACTTGTATAGTCATCGATACCTTGAAGAATTTCCGACACTACAGGAATTTGATTTGCTGAAAAAATGGAAGAGAAGATGGAATGCGTTTTATCAAACAAGAAATGAATTGCTCCCTTATATGCCTACAACAGTGCTACATACCCTATTGCGTTGGGGAGAGATGGCAATAGAATTATTAGAAGAGAATCGAGCTACTTTTACTAGCTACCCAAAAAGTATGATCCACGGAGACATCGCTCATCATAATTTTCTTAGAAGCACCAATCATGCTCTATTTGTTATAGATTTCGATTTAATGACAAAAGGTCCGAGCATCATTGATGACATACAATTTGCCAATCGAATTCTTCCGCATATGGGGTGGTCAACGAATCAACTGTTTCAATTCCCACCATGGCACATTATAAGGATGCTGAGATCTTCCATATCGGCTTGTTGTATCCTACTGATTTATACCGTGAATGGATTCGTTTTGCTACTAGCTCGACCAAAACCAAATCTATTCTTTGGAGAAATTTATCTTTTCTCACCTTTTATCAGTATCACCAGCGAATGAATAGTATCCAGCAATTGATGATACCTTATAAATGACATTCTTTTAAATTGGATACTATTACAGGGCATTCTTTCATCGTCTCTATCTCACACTAGTACTAAAAAGGTGGGATAGCTTATGAAGCGAATAGTTAGAATGTCTATGCTAGGGTTGTTGCTAGTTGGCTGTCAAGCAACGGATGAAGCAGATCAGTCAAAGGATCCATATGAACCGGAAGGGGTCTATTCCAATACAGGTCATGGCGATGATCATGACCAAAGGGAAGGCCCAATTCAAGAGTGGTATGATCATTCGATTGGAAATGAAGGAAAAGAAATTCGTGAAGCAAAAAAGGAGTATTTAACGGATCACAGTGAAGGAGAATATCATTTACCACCATCCAAGCTAGGAGACGAGGATCAAGGATTTTTCATTCAAGATCAAGCAAGTGAATCTAGATCATTTAGCTATCATGGTCATGATGAGGATATACCATCAAAAGCTAAGTCGTCCTATTATAAAATGTATCAAGGTGAGTTAGTAGAAGCAATGAGTTTAGCGGCAGAAGAAGTAAAGAGTGTTCAATCTGCTCGTTGTATCGTATACGGGGATGCAGTCATTATGGGGTTACTAATTGACGGAGACGCGGACGCCGACAAAGTTAAAACAGATGTGAGAAATCAGATTCGTCATGGTGTAGGGGATCGTACATTATATATAGATGACAACGTAGGCTATTATAGCAGAATAAAAGTAATTGATAACCAACTTCGTCAAGGTGGGCCAAGACATACGCTAGAACTAGATATTCAAAATATGATTAGAGGGTATGAACAAGGTCTATAGGGAATGAACGTAACATCTTTTCACTTCGAAAAGGTGTTTTTTTTATTCTTAAATGTATGAAATGAAATGTTCTAAGGCATACTCCATATCATGTTAGTTTTTTTAGAAGAATACAAGTCTATCCCTTTAGATTGGGGATATTTTACATAAGGAATGACCAACCTATAAGTAGAAGGGTTGACACACTAAAGATGAGGTGATGAAGGATGTCGGTTCCATTTCGAATCGTATGGATGTTCTTACTCTTAATAGGAGCGCTGTTCCTCTTGTTTTATAATGAACCAGAAGCGACTAACTTTGATGAGGGCTCTTCTCCGGCGCAAATGGTAAGCGGTCCCCATCGTGTCACTGTCATATTGGAGCGAAGTTTTTTAGATGGTAGTGTTACAGAAGAAATTATAGAAGAAGAAATTTTGTCTATGGAGGATTTCTTTTCGGAGTATGCTGAGTGGACGCTTGTCGATATGGATGATGAGCACGTCGTATTCATGCAGAAAGTAGATGATATTTCACCTTTTATAAAGGATCATGGGTTTTTTTGGTATCACAGAAGACGGGGTATTAAGCATTTTCAACGGAATCCCAGAAGAATCGGATGCAATTCAATCGTTTTTTCAAATTGATATTCAAAAGCTAGAGAGCAGCAAGCATAAGAAGCTGATAAAAGGAAATTAAAATTCAATCTAAAAAAGACTATGAAGAGGTTATCGAGCAGTTGAAGACGTTTAAGATTGAATCGTAATGTATCAAGCTACCCGCGGTGGGTAGTTTTTTGTGCGTATTTACAGAACAGGTGTTTGAACAATATTTTTATTTTCAAGAAAACATGGTATGATTACAATCGTAGTAAAAAAGGGAGAGAGTAATGTGTACGAATACATAAAAGGGACTGTAGAATTTATTGGGCCTGAATATGTGGTAGTAGAAGCAGGGGACATTGGCTATCAGCTATATACGCCAAATCCTTTTTCTTTTTCTCCGCATGAAAAAAGCCATTAAAAGTATATACGTATCAGCATGTCAGAGAAGACTTGATTTCATTATATGGATTTTTAACCATGGAAGAAAAGCTTTTATTTATGAAGCTATTGAATGTCACAGGAATTGGGCCAAAAGGCGCGTTAGCGATATTAGGATCCGGGGATGTTTCAGGGGTTATTCATGCCATTGAAGAGGAGAATGAGGCGTTTCTTGTTAAGTTTCCTGGAGTAGGGAAGAAGACCGCTCGTCAAATGATTCTGGATTTGAAAGGAAAGCTTCAGGATGTTGTCCCAGATTTCTTTCCAAACCTGTTTCAGCCTGAAAAAGAAGACACATTATCTTCCGATCACTTCTTAAATGAAGCCATCTTAGCTTTAAAAGCATTAGGCTACTCAGACCGTGAACTAAAGAAGGTTGAACCAAAGTTAAGGAATGAACCGGGCAAAACTTCAGACGAGTATATTAAGAGAGGGTTACAGCTATTATTAAATACATAGAATGGGGGGAGAATAATGGATGAACGAGTGATATCGAGTGAAGCAGAGATCGGTGATAGTCAATTTGAACAGTCATTACGGCCTCAGTTCCTTCGTCAGTACATCGGGCAGGATAAAGTCAAACATAATCTACAAATCTTCATTGAGGCAGCAAAGCTTCGTGAAGAATGTTTAGACCACGTGTTATTGTATGGGCCTCCAGGGCTCGGAAAGACGACGCTTGCCGCTGTTATTGCTAATGAAATGGGCGTAAATTTACGTACAACATCTGGTCCAGCTATCGAACGTCCGGGTGATCTTGCGGCCATCTTAACGGCTCTTGAGCCTGGCGATGTTCTGTTTATTGATGAAATTCACCGTCTTCCCCGTTCTATTGAAGAAGTGTTATACCCTGCAATGGAGGACTTCTGCCTGGATATTGTTATTGGTAAGGGTCCAAGTGCTAGGTCTGTCAGATTAGATTTACCACCCTTTACATTAGTCGGAGCTACGACCAGAGCAGGAGCTATATCTGCTCCACTTCGTGATCGTTTTGGTGTCTTATGTCGGTTAGAATACTATACAGAAGAACAGCTAAAGGATATTGTTGTCCGTACCGCAGAAATTTTAGATACAAGTATTACAAGCACGGGAGCGATAGAAATGGCTCGCAGATCACGTGGTACACCGCGTATTGCCAATCGCTTATTACGGAGGGTTCGAGATTTTGCACAAGTAAAAGGTGATGGTGAGATTACGTCAGAGCTTGCTAGTCAGGCGTTAGAGCTATTACAAGTAGATAAAAAGGGATTAGATCATATTGATCATAAATTGATTCTTAGTATTATGGACCGCTTTAAGGGTGGCCCCGTCGGACTTGATACAATGGCTGCAAGTATCGGAGAAGAGTCTGATACAATTGAGGACGTATATGAGCCATATTTACTTCAAATTGGGTTTTTACAACGAACGCCAAGGGGTAGAATGGTAACGAATCTTGCGTATGAACATTTTGATCGAGAGGTGCCAAAATGAGTCTTCCTAAAACCATTATGGTGATGGGTGCAGTTCTTATCATTGTAGGCTTCTTCATGCATTTTATTAAGTTAGGAAGGCTACCTGGTGATATTATGATTAAAAATGAGAATACCACCTTTTATTTTCCAATCGTAACAAGTATTGTTGTGAGTATTGTGTTAAGTGGTATATTTTATTTTATAAGTCGATTTAAATAAGGTATAGAGGTGGACAAGCGTTGAAAGTGGAGGATTTTGATTTTTATTTACCGGAAGAACTAATCGCTCAAACTCCTTTAGAAGAGCGTTCAAAAAGTAGATTAATGGTAATAGACAAGATAACAGGCGATATCAAGCATCGTGTTTTTGAAGATATTTTATACGATTTGCATGAGGGTGATTGTCTTGTTTTAAATGACACTAGGGTATTACCAGCTCGATTATACGGTGTTAAAGAAGAAACCGGAGCGAAGGTAGAGTGCCTATTACTGAAGCAAGAGGAAGGCGACGAGTGGGAAACGTTAATTAAGCCCGCTAAGCGTGTGAAAGTAGGAACAGTCCTTACCTTCGGTGATGGACGATTAAAAGCAGAATGTGTTGCGGAAAAAGATCACGGTGGCCGTATGATGAGGTTTATATATGATGGAATATTTTATGAGGTGCTCGAAGAATTAGGGGAAATGCCGCTACCTCCTTATATTAGAGAAACATTAGATGATCGTGATCGCTATCAGACCGTGTTTGCGAAGGAAAGAGGGTCAGCAGCTGCTCCAACGGCTGGTCTACATTTCACCGAGGACCTTTTGAAGAAAATAGGGGAAAAAGGGGTACATATTGCATTTATTACGCTTCATGTCGGCTTAGGTACATTCCGTCCTGTCTCGGTTGAGAGTATTGAAGAGCATGATATGCATGCAGAGTTTTACCAAATGACAGAAGGGACAGCTCGTCTCTTAAACGAAGTGAAAGAACGTGGTGGCAGAATTATTACAGTAGGTACGACAAGTACTAGAACGCTTGAGACCATCGCTAGTAAGTATGACGGAGAGTTCCATGAAGAGAGTGGTTGGACAGATATTTTCATCTATCCAGGGTATGAATTTAAAAGGAATCGATGCCATGATTACAAACTTTCACCTTCCGAAATCTACATTAATCATGTTAGTATCTGCCCTAGCTGGAAAGGAACATGTGTTACACGCATATGAAACCGCGGTAAAGGAAAAGTACCGATTCTTTAGCTTTGGCGACGCTATGTTTATCAAGTAAGGTAAGCGAAATAGAGGAGTGACAACAATGACAGCAATACGCTATGAATTAATTAAAACATGTAAACAAACAGGAGCGCGTCTTGGTCGCGTTCATACTCCACACGGCTCTTTTGAAACACCTGTTTTTATGCCGGTAGGAACACTAGCTACCGTGAAAACGATGTCTCCAGAGGATTTAATCCAGCTAGGTGCTGGAATTATTCTAAGTAACACGTATCATTTATGGCTTCGCCCTGGTCATGAAATCATTAAGGAAGCCGGTGGATTGCATAAATTTATGAATTGGGACCGTGCTATTTTAACAGATTCAGGTGGGTTCCAAGTATTCAGTTTAAGTGAATTCCGTAAAATTGAAGAAGAAGGGGTTCACTTCAGAAATCACTTAAACGGGGACAAATTATTCTTAAGCCCAGAAAAAGCGATGGAAATCCAAAATGCACTAGGCTCTGATATTATGATGGCATTTGATGAATGTCCACCGTATCCAGCAGAATATGACTACATGAAAAAGTCTGTGGAACGTACGTCAAGATGGGCAGAGAGATGTTTAACTGCTCATGCTCGTCCTTTGGATCAAGGTCTATTTGGGATTGTGCAGGGCGGAGAATACGAAGACTTACGTAAGCAAAGTGCAAAGGATCTTATCTCTCTTGATTTCCCTGGCTATGCGATTGGTGGATTATCCGTTGGTGAGCCGAAGGATGTTATGAACCGTGTGCTAGAATTTACAACTCCTTGGTTGCCAAACGACAAACCGCGTTATTTAATGGGTGTTGGGTCTCCTGACTCCTTAATTGACGGTGCGATTCGTGGTGTGGATATGTTTGACTGTGTACTTCCTACTCGCATTGCGCGCAATGGTACATTAATGACAAGTAACGGCCGCTTAGTCGTAAAGAATGCAAAATATGCGAGAGACTTTGGCCCTATCGATGAAAATTGCTCATGCCATGTGTGTAAAAATTACTCGCGAGCGTATATTCGCCATCTAATTAAATGCGAAGAAACGTTTGGAATTCGTCTTACTACTTACCATAACCTTCATTTTCTGCTAAACTTAATGGAGCAAGTCCGTCAAGCGATTCGCGAAGACCGCTTAGGAGACTTTAGAGAAGAGTTTTTTGAACAGTACGGTTTCAATCGTCCAGACGCAAAGAACTTTTAATTCATACATAAAGGAGGAAAATGTCAATGGCTACTCTAATTAACTTAGCACCATTTTTAGTTATGCTTCTTGTGTTCTATTTCCTTTTAATTAGACCACAACAAAAGCGTCAAAAAGCAGTGCAACAAATGCAAAGTAACCTTCAAAAAGGTGACCATGTTATCACAATTGGTGGATTACACGGTAAGGTGGATGTAATCGACGAGGCAACGGTTGTGATTTTTAGCACAGATGGAAGCAAGCTTACGTTCGATCGTAATGCTATCCGTGAAGTGAAATCTGAGAAGTAATACATCATGCAGAGGCTTAGGTCTCTGTTTTTTTGTGCCATGATTCTGTTTCAGAGAGGGATGAATGTGGAGATTACTAAATTAGGAGGCAAGCGTTGAGGAAGTAAGGGAATCTTTTTAAGCTGATAACTCTTGCAATCGTATCGATTGTTCTATCGAATTAAACACTGATTAGCGTGGATGCTTAAATAATGAAGAGTGGTACTCGAAAGTTGCTCGAATACCTTGAACTGCTGCTATAATCACCATAATCAGAGCTCGGAAAAAACAAATCAATATTCTATTGAAAAAAATGCACAGTTCTTTTGATTAGACAAATAATTGTGTCATTCCCTCCCCAGGTAGCATGGCTACTCCTTGGGAGGGAACACATTAATAGTACTCAAAGGTGGCATGAGTTGGAACCTCACTATTTAGATGACAAGTTCACACCTAATATTCCGCCCATCATGCTGGTGGTGATGTAGCAGGTATGGTAAATCATTTGCTCGAAAGAAAATAGGGAGTCATGGCCTAAGTATTGGAATAAGAAAACAATTAGAGTGTAGATAGCGCCTGTCATAAAGCCAAATATCCAGCCTTTTTGTTTGGCTTTTCCTCCAGCAATCATACCTCCTAGGAACACAGTGATAAATGAAAAGATGGTCAAGATGATTTGGATTGACTGTTCTTGCAAATCTGTGAAGCGTAATATGGTTGCAAAGATTGCTGCAATGATAAGAGCTAAACCTAGTATGGTTACGACGCCCATCATCACGGCACTGCCCATTTGTTTGGTTTCCATTTCAAGATCCCCCTTCTTACTGATAAACACTAGTACAAGCATATTCACCAAATAATAAAAAAAGACTAGAATTTTTTGTGGGACAACTCTCATAGAATAGGTTGAATGCATGTTTAGGGAGACAGTGGGAGTAAAGGAGATGGCTTGATGACGGTTAAATTAGTCGTAATCATTTTTATTGTCACGTATCTATTCCTCATGACAGAGAAATGGAATCGAATTCTTGCGGCTTTTGGTGGGGGCATTAGCATGCTTGTGATTGGAGCTTATTCTATTGATCAAGCGTTGTTCCAGTACATAGATTGGAAGACCATTACCTTGTTGTTTGCTATGATGTTGATTGTAACCATGACAAGTAAAACGGGATTTTTTGAGTATTCCGCTATCAAACTCGCGCAAATGGTGAAAGGGAACGGGGTTGCTATCCTACTTATATTTACCTTTCTTGCGGCGGTGGGCTCTGCATTTTTAGCGAATGTGACCATTGCGATGCTGTTAGTACCTATCTTATTCACTTTAATAAGAATATTGGAGTTGCCGCCTATTCCGTATTTGATTAGCATGATTTTAGCTTGTAATATAGGGGGAACCGCAACGCTGATTGGCGATCCTCCCAATATGATGATAGGTCAGGCTGTTGAGCATTTTACGTTTAATACATTTATTGTTAACCTCATGCCAGTAGCCGCTTTAGTATTAGGTATTTCCATGCTTTTGTTAACGCTTCTCTATTACAGGCAGCTAACGGTGTCAGAAGAAAAAGTAGAAGAACTTTCAAAGCTTAATCCAAAAGATTATACTAAAAAAAGAAAATGGATTGGTGGTATCTTTGAGTGTTTTGCTACTTGTTCTAATTGGTTTTTCCTTACAATCCTATCTCCATTTAGATGTAACCACCGTTGCCATTGCGGGTGCTGTGCTGTTGATGGCACTCCTAGAGAAAAGGTATTCACCTGATGAGATTTTACGAGAGGTAGAATGGGGGACATTGTTCTTTTTTATGGGCCTATTTTTATTGGTTGGAGGTCTTGAGGAAGTAGGGATCATTGATGAGATGGCTAGAGAAATCTTAATGCTAACAGAAGGGGATATGAAAAGCACGGCCTTCGTCATTTTATGGGGAACTGGGATTTTATCAGCGGTAGTGGATAACATTCCATTTGTGGCAGCCATGATTCCTGTCATTACAGAATTCCAGGAATTTGGTATGGTGAATATGGATCCATTATGGTGGTCCCTTGCGTTAGGTGCGTGTCTTGGAGGAAATGGAACGTTACTTGGTTCATCTTCCAATTTAGTAATTGTTGGTCTTGCATTAAAAGAGCGTGTGGAAATAAAGTTTACGAGCTATTTAGCTGTGGGCATTCCTATAACACTCATTAGCTTATCTGTATCAACTCTTTATGTGTATTTTAAATTTCTAAACCATTTTTATAGGGCATACTATTCCATACTAACTCACAGGGAACGGAGAGATAGGATGGAAGAGTATGCTTTTATTTATTTTTCGAACGATTTTTCTTTATTTTGTTATTACCATTATTTTTCGGCTAATGGGAAAACGGGAAATAGGGGAATTGAGCATTTTAGATTTGGTTGTATTTATAATGATTGCTGAACTTGCGGTTGTGGCGATAGAGGATACATCTACACCATTATTTGATGCTCTCTTGCCTATGATTATATTAATGGTCGTTCAAATCTTGCTTGCTTTTGTGTCCTTAAAAAATAAAAAAGTGCGTGAGCTTTTAGACGGGAAGCCTACGATTATTATCAATAATGGGAAAATTGATGAGGACATGATGAGGCGTCAGCGCTATAATTTTGATGATTTGTTACTTCAGCTGAGAGAAAAGGATATTAGAAATATTGATGAGGTGGAATATGCCATCTTAGAAACATCTGGAAAGTTGAGTGTTATCAAAAAAAGTACAAAAGAAAAAGGATGAAGGATATACACTACCGTTAATCTTAGACGGTGACATCCAAATGGATCACTTAGAGAGCATCGGAAAAGATGATTGGTGGTTAAGAAAAGAGTTAAGAGAAAGAGGGTATAGGGATCTCTCTGCCATTTCTTTTTGCTCGTATCAAAATGGATATTTTTATATTGATTTGAAAGAATCATAAAAGTCCGGATGAACATCATCACGGACTTTATCGTTTTGGCCAGAAAGGAAGGCGAGCCAAATCTTCTTTTTTTAGAACATCAAGCTGTTTGAGTAAGAATAAGTAAAGGATCGACATAACCATAATACTTACCAGAACTCGTATCACCTGATGGGTGTCAACCCATAGCCATTCGTATGTGAAATGTCCAGCAACCCCTGAAAGAATAATAGCGGTAAATGCGCCAATATATTCTTTTACATAAAAGGTAATGGAAATTTTCTTAACCATTGTAAAAAAGTGCATAAATGTTACGACCATTATTCCGACCACCATCGCTATCGCAGCTCCGTAAATTCCAAATGATGGCTGGGAGGCAAGGATAAATATAAGACCAATTTTTACTACCGCTCCAATTAAACTATTAATCATCGCGGCTCTAGCTAAATTTAAAGCTTGAAGTACTGCTTGTAATGGTCCTTGATAATAATAAAACAAAAAGAAAGGGGCAAGCAAAGAAATAAAGGGTGCAGCTTTTGTATTACCATACATTAATTCCATTAGTGGGTAGGCTAACACGTAAAGGATGATAACAGCTAGTCCACCTGAAACGAGTGAAAAGCGTAATGACTGCTGTAGTTTATATTCGACGGCCCTCAAATGTCCCAAAGCATAAGATTCACTTATAGCTGGTACAAGGGAGGTGGAGAGGGAAACCGTAATAAATGATGGTAAGAACAATAGTGGTAAGGCGTAACCGGTTAATAATCCATATTGACTTGTGGCCACACCGGCTGCTACACCTGCAATAGCTAAACTGTTAGCTACCACAATAGGCTCAAAAAACCAAGAGAGTGACCCAATCATTCTACTTCCTGTTGTAGGAAGCGCAATATTCATTAACTCATAAAATGTAGACTTCCCCCTTGCTATCGTTTTGAAAATAGAGCTCCGCAATGAAAAGGTCTTTTTCAGCTTGAACATGGTTAACATGTAAAGTAAGGATGCAAGCTCTCCAATGACAGCAGAAATCATCGCACCAGCAGCAGCAAATTCTATTCCATACGGTAGGAAATATCCTGTTAATACAGCAATAAGTCCAATTCGCACCACTTGCTCAATTACTTGTGAGATGGCAGAAGGCTTCATGTTTTGTCTACCTTGGAAATACCCTCTGAGAACAGAAGAGACAGCAATAATTGGAATCACTGGGGAGATGGCAATTAAAGGCCAATATGTTCGATTATCTGTAAAAACATGTTCAGCTAAGTAAGGAGCAAGAAGGATTAAAGCAGGGGTGAAGATAATGGATAATATCCCTGTCACACCGAGGGATACCGCAAGAATTTTCTTTGTTTTCCCTCGATCTCCTTTTGCTTCTGCTTCAGCAACATGTTTTGATATGGCAACTGGGAGGCCCAATTGTGTAATAGTGATAACTAGCACCAGGGTTGGAACGGCCATCATATAGAGTCCAACACCTTCTTCACCAATCATTCTTGCTAATACAATTCTATTGACAAACCCTAGCATGCGAGTGATAAAGGCCGCAGCCATTAATATCATCGTACCTTTCAGGAACTTAGACATAATATTCCCTACCTTCTCAAAATTACAGTTTTCATATACAATGAAATATATGCAAGAAGTAGGACAAACCATGACAAGTTTTCACAATTAGAGGAGGTAAGAGGGTGAAAATTCATCCCTATGAACATTTTCATGAATCTTTAGAACCTTTGCTTACAAGTAAAGCAGAGGAATTAAAACTATTTGGATATGGAAAGGTAACAAATGATCAGCTGTGGGATTTCCTTCAACTGAAAGTTTGGAAAAGCCAGTGGACGAACCTCGATTATCTCAGCTTGTGAATGATGTATTAGGTATAAAAGCAGGCGATTTTATGAATTTCAAAACAGTTGAAAGCTTCAGGTCGCCGAATTGGTTTGAAGATATTGATCAAAAAGAATTAGAAGTATTACTGTATGGGGTGGGAAATGAGGATTTGGACGACTGAACATGTCAATTCGGGTAATTTGTATGAATTTGTCTGAAAACAAATTGACACCCTTTTTTTCTACTTCATAATTAATTTATCATTGTCCATTCTGGTGATACGTGCCAGAATTTTGTTTTAGTAACACCTTACCGAATGAGGAGGATTTACATAATGGTTAAACGTAGTAGGATTGTAGCATTCCTATTAGTATTCATCGTACTGGCGGCTACAATTGGCACCACTTCAAGTAACATATTAAGCAATATTAAATTAGGTTTAGACCTTCAAGGTGGATTTGAAGTATTGTATGAAGTAAAATCCCTTGAAGACGGCGATGAAATTACAGAAAAAGTGGTATCTGATACGGCAACGGCTCTAGATAAGCGAATTAACGTTATTGGAGTAAGTGAGCCTAATATCCAAATTGAAAACAGTAATCGTATTCGTGTGCAGCTTGCCGGTGTAGAAGATCAAGCTGAAGCACGAGAACTTCTTTCAGCACAAGCGAATCTAACATTCCGAGATGTAAACGACGAAGTAAAGCTTTCAGGGAAAGATATTAAAGCAGGGTCCGCTACACAGGTATTTGATTCACAAACCAATAATCCGATTGTATCTGTGGAATTAAATGATCAAAAGAAATTTTATGAAGTTACTCAAGAAATTTATGCAAACTACCCTAACAATCAGTTAGTAATTTGGATGGACTTTGAAGAAGGGGATTCATATGCTGCAGAGGCAACAAAGGCTGAGCCTAAATTTATCTCTGCTCCAAACGTAAATGAACCAATCAATTCAAGCACTGTTCAAATTGAAGGTAATTTTACACTTGATGAAGCAAAGAATTTAGCAGAACTATTAAACGCTGGTTCCTTACCTGTTAAATTAGAAGAAATTTATTCTACTTCTGTTGGGGCAAGCTTTGGTGAAAAAGCACTTAATGAAACCATCTTTGCTGGTATGATCGGTATCGCACTGGTTTTCTTATTTATGCTTGTATTTTACCGATTACCAGGTCTGGTAGCTGTCATCACACTCTCAACGTATATTTACTTAATTCTTTTAGTATTTGACTGGATGAACGGTGTGTTAACACTACCGGGAATTGCCGCTCTTATTTTAGGAGTAGGAATGGCTGTCGATGCGAACATTATTACATACGAACGTATAAAAGAAGAATTAAAGATAGGTCGTCCTGTTGAAGGAGCATTCCAGGTAGGAAATAAAAATTCATTCATGACCATATTGGACGCCAATATTACAACGCTACTTGCTGGTATTGTCTTATTCTCTTTTGGAACTAGCTCTGTTAAAGGATTTGCAACTATGCTAATCGTCAGTATTTTACTGAGCTTTATCACTGCTGTATGGGGCTCTCGTATTCTTTTAGGATTACTTGTGAAGAGTAACTTATTAAATGGAAAGCCTGGATTACTTGGTGTGAAGAAAGAAGAAATCCGTCCTATTAGTGAAGGGTTAGATCCATTAGATTTAACAACAAAATTTGACCGTTTTGATTTTGTAGCAAAGCGAAAATTATTTTTCTCCATCTCTACTATTTTAATTGCTGCTGGGTTAGTCATTCTCTTTATTTTCAAACTAAACCTAGGTATCGATTTTGCTTCGGGTACGAGAATGGAAATTCTAAGTGAAAATGGTTTATCTCAACAAGAGTTAAAAGAAGAGCTAGAATCTATTGGAATGGAATCCGATAACATTGTGATTTCAGGGGAACAAAATGAAATTGGAGTGGTTCGTTATACAGATGATTTAGGTCAATCTGACATTAATGAATTAAAATCACATTTCAAAGAAATTTACGGTGCTGAGCCTAGTATTAGTACAGTATCACCTGTAATAGGAAAAGAGTTAGCACGCAATGCACTGTATGCTGTTGCCATTGCCTCAATCGGTATCATTCTATATGTAACGGTGCGATTTGAAATTCGAATGGCTGTTGCGGCAATTGTTGCCCTTTTACACGATGCATTCTTTATAATTGCTTTCTTTAGCTTAACTCGTTTAGAGGTGGATATTACATTCATAGCTGCAGTATTAACCATTGTAGGTTACAGTATTAACGATACAATCGTAACGTTTGACCGGATTAGAGAAAATCTTCAAAAGAAGAAGAAGCTTAAGAGTAATGAAGATATTGCGGAAGTTGTGAATGCTAGCTTACGTCAAACGTTAGCAAGATCTGTTGCAACAGTAATTACAGTAGTCTTTGCTGTAGTAGCTCTTATGTTATTTGGAAGTAGTTCCATTAGTAATTTCAGTATCGCTTTATTGGTTGGTTTAGTTTCTGGTACGTACTCTTCCGTATTTATCGCAGCTCAGCTGTGGTATGTATTGAAGTGTCAAGAGCTGAAGAAAAAAGGCACCATCAAAACGTTTAAAGAAAAGCGTGAATGGAGCGACGAACCACAGGTATAAAAAAATCCCGCTATCCGTAGCGGGATTTTTGCATATTTTCGTTCCAATGGAACATCATAATAGGAGATTATTTTGCAAAAACGTGATTCCCAATCACAACTGTGACTTGCTTTGAGCGTAACCATCGGTTAGTGGTCTTATCTGGATTATAGAAATAAAGTGACCCGCTACCTTGTCCACGATACGCTAAAGCTTCAGAAACAGCTCGCTTTGAATCAGCTGATGCAGACTCGTTAATTTTACCATTCTGTACAGGGGTAAACTGCTTATTTTGATAGATGACTCCTGTAATGGTATTAGGAAATAAGGAAGAATCCACTCGGTTTAAAATAACAGTGGCTACAGCAACCTTTCCTGCGTAAGATTCACCTTTCGCTTCAGCTTCTACTAATCTAGCAACTAAATCTTTTTCAGAAGATGTAATAGTAGACGGAATCTTAATAGACTGTCCAGGGTATATCAAAGTAGATGATGCACCGTTTGAGTTCATTAGTTCATGAACAGAGACACCGTAGGTTGAAGCAATTTTATAGTATGTTTCACCAGTTTTTACTTTATGAGTAGTGGATGCATGAGTTTGTAGAGAACCGAATAAGCAAATACAAGACATTGTTAGGATAGTAGCTAATTTTTTCATTGCATTACCTCCAATAAATTTCGTATGATTTGTTGTTGTTCGCTTCGACATATACAACCGTAACATGATAGATTAGTAGAATCATGGCATAATTATTTCCATTGACTAAATCTATAGAATAAAACCTGTGTGGATAGGAAAGAAGAAAATGAGAACTAAATTTTTGGGGATGTAATAAGTGGAATCATTTCCGTTTTAGGGTAAAATGAAGAAAAAAGAAGGGAGATACTATGGCACAAAATCAAGATCGCTTTAAACAAGGTGAAACCGCCGCAATTGTTGGGATAGTAGGGAATATATTACTCGCTATCTTAAAGTGGTGGGCTGGAACTGTGGGGAATAGCCGGGCTCTTATAGCAGATGCTGTACATTCCGCTTCAGATGTTGCTGGGTCATTTGCTGTCTATATAGGTCTTCGTGCAGCAAAGCAGCCACCTGACAAGGACCATCCATATGGGCATGGAAAGGCAGAGTCGATTGCTGCTATCATCGTAGCCGTTCTATTATTCTTAGTGGGATTTGAAATAGGAAAATCTTCAATCGAATCATTTTTTCATCCCTTGCAGCCACCTAAAATGGTTGCCATATATGTGGTCATCTTCTCCATCATTGTCAAAGAAGTTATGTTTCAATATAAATACAGATTGGGGAAACGAATTCATAGTGATGCATTAATTGTGAATGCATATGAGCACAGATCAGACGTGTTTTCTTCAATTGCTGCTCTTATAGGTATTGGTGCCGCCATTTTAGGTGGAGCACTAGACATAGAATGGCTAGTGTATGCTGATCCAGTAGCCGGGCTTTTCGTTGCGGTATTCATTTTGAAAATGGCATGGACTTTAGGGTCTGATAGTATACATACCACGCTTGATCATGTTTTACATGAGGAAGATACTCTAGAATTTAAGAAGATCGTAAAGAACGTTCCAGGTGTTCTTAAATTAGATCAGCTTCATGCTAGGGAACACGGTCATTATGTGATTGTGGATATTAAAGTCAGTGTGGATCCTCATATAACAGTTGAAGAAGGACATCGAGTAGGGAAAAACGTAAAAAAAGCACTAGTAGAATTAGATCAAATACAAAATGTTTTTGTACACATAAATCCTTATAATGAAGAAGACGAAGAAATATAATGATTGTAAAGGGGGAGAAGAACATGAAATTTCAATGGACTTTATTACTAGCGTTTATTTTTGCCCTTATCGTTGCGATCTTCGCAGTGGTGAACGTAGATGCAGTGGAAGTAAACTATATGTTCGGTACAGCCCAATGGCCACTAATCCTGGTCATTCTAGGAAGTGTATTAATGGGTGGATTCATTGTAGGAGCGGTTGGGATTGTAAAAGTATTCAATCTGCAACGTAAAGTAAAGCAAAAGAAAAAGAAGTGAGTCATTTACACACAAAAATAGAAGAATTAAGAAAAAAAAGCTATAGTAAAAGAGGAAGAGCCTCTCGCACAGGAGCAAGCAGTAGTGGAAGATAAAGAGACGCCATAAGGTGTCTTTTTTAG
>NZ_ABFU01000046.1 GCF_000171615.1 Bacillus coahuilensis m4-4
GCTAAGAGTCCATATGATTCATAGGAGAAATCACGTAAGTGCTTTGGTACTTCTTCACATTGAAAGTAAACTTTTGATTCTGTATAATTAACAGAGTCTAAAGGGGTGAACGAATGTTACATTCAAAGAGTAGGTGGCTTGTGAAAGAAGCGCCTGAACAAATTGTACAAACATTACAACAGGAACTTTCCGTTTCTTCTATAATAGCGAAACTTTTATACAACCGTGGCATTAAAGATAGTGATACAGCACGGTCTTTTTTATGGAGTGAAAAACAAGAATTTCATGATCCATTTCTTTTAAAGGGAATGGATATTGCGACAGATAGGATCAAACGGTCAATTGAACTTGGAGAAGCTATTTTAGTTTTTGGTGATTATGATGCAGATGGGGTAACCAGTACATCTGTATTACTTTCTACTTTGAGAGACTTAGGTGCAGAAGCGGACTTTTATATTCCAAACCGTTTTAATGAAGGATATGGACCTAATGAAAATGCTTTCAGATGGGCATATGAAATGGGCTATTCATTAATTATTACAGTCGATACGGGAATAGCGGCCATCCATGAAGCAGCTGTGGCGAAGGAATTGGGCTTAGATTTAATTATTACGGATCATCACGAACCGGGCCCAGAATTGCCAGATGCGTTAGCCATCATCCATCCTAAACTACCGAACTCAAATTATCCATTTCATGAGCTAGCAGGTGTTGGCGTTGCGTTTAAAGTGGCACACGCTCTCTATGGCCATGTACCTGAGCATTTATTGGATTTAGTCACGATTGGTACGATTGCGGATTTAGTTCCCTTATTTGGAGAGAACCGCAGTTTGGTTAAGAGAGGGTTGAAAAGCTGCAATCCACCAACCGACCAGGCTTACAGGCACTTTGCAAAGTGGCAGGGACGACGGTGGATAAGTTAAATGAGGAAGGTGTAGGATTCACAATTGGTCCAAGACTTAATGCCATCGGAAGACTATCAGATGCTGATCCTGCCGTTGACTTACTATTAACCGATGATATGGAAGAAGCATTAGCCATTGCAGAAGAAATAGATCAGATGAATAAAGAGCGTAAAAATATTGTTTCGACTATAACGGAAGAAGCCATCGAAATGGTGGAGACCCAGTTTCCATTAGAAGACCACTCAGTTTTAGTACTAGCCAAGGAAGGATGGAATCCAGGGGTAGTAGGAATTGTGGCCTCTCGACTAGTAGATAGATTCTATCGTCCTACAATTGTTCTTGGCATTGATTCAGAGAAAGGAATAGCCAAAGGATCTGCTAGAAGTATCGTTGGGTTTGATTTGTTTCAAAACTTATCGACAATGAGAGAACTTCTTCCTCATTTTGGAGGTCACCCAATGGCAGCGGGTATGACATTGAATATAGAAGACGTTAACGAGCTTCGTGCTCGCTTAAATACTCTAGCCAAGGAAACCCTTACGGAAGAAGATTTTGTACCACTTACAGAAGTAGATACACATGTGACCCTTGATGAAGTGTCGTTAAAAAGTATTGAAGAGCTAGACCTTTTATCCCCATATGGTATGGGCAATCCAAAACCGAAGTTTGTTATTGATAACGTTCATATTGGCAATATGAAAAAAATTGGTGGAAACGGAAATCACCTTAAACTAAATGTGATCCATAATGGTACGTCTTTAGATGGAATTGGATTCCATTTAGGTGAATTAACAGAACAGCTATCACCTGTCTCCCAGATTTCTCTGATGGGTGAACTGGCCATTAATGAATGGAACTCTATGAAGAAACCACAGTTATTTATTAAAGATATTAATGTAAGTGACTGGCAGCTTTTTGATGTTAGAGGCTTGAAGCAAGATAAATGGGTACATGATGCATTAAATAAAGAAGCTCTGTTTATTTCTTTTGGTGAGGATGTAAGCGAAAAAGTAGGACTGTCGTCTATTGAAAAAAATGTGGTTATAACGAACGAATTAGATGTAAAAGCTATAGAAGAAAAGTATACGACCGTCGTTTTCTTAACGATCCCAACTAAAGAAAATTTAATAAGAGACGTACTTAACCATTTAAAGCCGGAACGTGTTTATGCACACTTTTACACAGATGGAACAGACTATTTCTCAACCATGCCAACACGGGATCACTTTAAATGGTATTATGGATTTCTGTCTAAACGGGGTCAATTTGATTTAATGAAGCACGGGGGGCAATTAGCAGCACACAAAGGATGGACAAAAGACACAATTGATTTTATGTCACAGGTGTTTTTGAATTAAATTTTGTTACAATAGAGGATGGATTATTATCCTTAAACCCTGATAAATTAAAAAAAGATTTATCCGATTCGAGATCGTATCGGCAAAAACAGGCTTTGTTTAAGCTAGAACAAGAACTAGTGTATTCTTCCATCACAGAATTAAAACGATGGTTTGACGAACAACTTAAAGAGCCTGTTCATAATGAGGAGGAAACAGAAGTATGGACTTAAAACAATATGTTACCATTGTAGAGGATTGGCCAAAACCAGGTATTCGCTTTAAAGATATTACAACTCTAATGGACAATGGTGACGCTTATAAATATGCAACAGATCAAATTGTAACGTATGCAAAAGAAAGACAAATTGATCTAGTTGTAGGTCCAGAAGCACGTGGATTTATTATTGGATGTCCTGTAGCCTACTCTCTTGGATTAGGTTTCGCACCTGTCCGTAAAGAGGGAAAACTACCTCGTGAAGTGATCAAGGTAGATTATGGCTTAGAATACGGGAAAGACGTTCTTACAATCCATAAAGATGCCATTAGACCTGGTCAACGTGTCTTAATTACAGACGACCTACTGGCTACAGGCGGAACAATTGAAGCAACCATTAAATTAGTGGAAGAATTAGGTGGAGTCGTAGCAGGGATTGCTTTCCTAATTGAATTGACTTACTTAGAAGGCCGTGACAAGCTTGAAGGTTATGATATCTTAACTCTAATGCAGTACTAATTCATGCTAACAACAACAAGGTGAGCGCTCGATTTCGAGTGCTCTTTCTTTATAATGATCACTATTCTGTATAACAAACGACATAAATGGAGATTATTCGATAAAATTAAACTCTTTCCCTTTACATCTTTAGGTATTTTTTTCGATAATAGTAAGAAACTACTTAAAAAAGTTCTAATGGATAAGATAGATACTATTACAAAAGTTAAGGTGATAAATGATGGCCAAAGACCAAGTCCTTACTTCTGATCAAGTGATCGAACGTACAAAAAATATTTAGAAGAAGATGATGTGGCTTTGGTCCAAAAAGCATATGAATATGCGGATAAAGCCCATAAAGAGCAATTTCGAAAATCGGGTGAACCCTACATTATTCACCCGATTCAAGTAGCAGGTATTCTCGCAGATTTAGAAATGGATGCGGCAACCGTTGCAGCTGGGTTTCTACATGATGTCGTTGAGGATACACCCATATCAAAACAAGATATTGCTGAAACTTTTAATGAAGAGGTGGCAATGCTTGTTGATGGTGTAACCAAACTAGGGAAAATTAAATTCAAATCTCAAGAAGAGCAGCAAGCAGAAAATCATCGAAAAATGTTTGTGGCTATGGCACAGGATATTCGAGTCATTTTAATTAAACTAGCTGATCGTCTCCATAATATGAGAACATTAAAACATCTGCCAGCGGAAAAACAACGTAGAATTGCCAATGAAACCATTGAAATTTTTGCTCCTTTAGCTCACCGTTTAGGGATTAGTAAAATTAAATGGGAACTTGAAGACACGGCGTTACGTTATTTAAATCCACAGCAATATTATCGCATTGTGAACCTAATGAAGAAAAAGCGAGATGAACGCGAGCAATACGTTGATGATGTTATACACGAGATGGAAGATAGCTTACGTGATGTAGACATTCACGCTGAGCTTTCTGGACGACCGAAGCATATATATAGCATTTACCGTAAAATGGTTCTACAAAACAAACAGTTTAATGAGATTTATGATTTACTAGCTGTTCGAATCATTGTCAATAGTATTAAAGATTGTTATGCCGTGTTAGGAATTATTCATACGTGTTGGAAACCAATGCCTGGTAGGTTTAAAGATTACATCGCAATGCCAAAACCAAATATGTATCAATCTCTTCATACAACAGTGATAGGACCTAAGGGAGACCCTCTTGAGGTTCAAATTCGAACAAGAGATATGCATCGAATTGCTGAATACGGGGTAGCGGCTCACTGGGCGTATAAAGAAGAGAAAGAACATGTGGCTTCAAGAAATACATTTGATAAAAAGCTATCTTGGTTTAGAGAAATATTAGAATTCCAAAATGAATCAACGGACGCTGAAGAATTTATTGAAGCGTTAAAAATCGACCTATTCTCTGATATGGTGTTTGTATTCACGCCAAAAGGGGATGTCATTGAACTGCCTTCTGGCTCTGTTCCGATAGATTTTGCTTATCGTATCCACTCTGAAATTGGGAATAAAACGATTGGAGCAAAAGTGAACGGTAAAATGGTTACATTAGATTATCGCTTAAGAACAGGTGATATTCTGGAGATTTTGACATCCAAGCACTCTTATGGACCTAGTCAGGATTGGTTAAAGCTGGCCCAAACCTCTCAAGCAAAGCATAAAATTAAACAATTCTTTAAAAAGCAACGAAAAGAAGAGAACGTTGAAAAAGGCCGAGAGCTTGTTGAAAAAGAAATACGTTCAATGGAATTTGACTTAAAAGAAGTTATGACGAACGAAAACATTAAACGTGTTTATGAAAAATTCAACTTCTCGACAGAAGAGGATATGTATGCCGCCGTTGGCTATAACGGTTTAACAGCCGCCCAAGTTGCCAATCGCTTAACCGAAAAGTTAAGAAAGCTTCGTAACCAAGAAGAGTCCCTTCTTGAAACAATGGCAGAGCTTAAGGCCCAACCGACAACGAAACGCCGAGGAGAAGCAGGTGTCGCTGTAAAAGGTATTGATAACCTACTTATCCGCCTTTCTAGGTGCTGTAATCCTGTTCCTGGAGATGAAATTGTAGGCTTTATCACAAAAGGTCGAGGAGTTTCTGTTCACCGCAGTGATTGCCCAAACGTAGGTACAGGTGATGGAGAATTGAACCGCCTGATCGAAGTCGAATGGGAAACAGATGTGAACAATCGTAAGGAGTACAATGTAGATATTGAGATTTCAGGATTTGACAGAAGAGGTCTACTGAATGAAGTTCTTCAAGTAGTCAATGAATCAAAAACGAATATAACGGCTGTTGCAGGTAGAACGGACCGGAATAAAATGGCCACCATTTCCATGAGCATTTCTATACAGAACGTAAGTCACTTGCAACGTGTTGTGGAAAAGATTAAACAGATTTCCGATGTCTACTCTGTACGCCGTACGATGACGTAAGGGGAGAAGAGTAGTGAAAGTTGTATTGCAACGAAGTAAAGAAGCTAGTGTGTCAGTCAGTGGCGAAGTTGTAGGAAGAATTGATTCAGGATTAGTGTTACTAGTTGGAATCACTCATGAGGACACTAAACAAGATGCCGAGTATGTGGCTGACAAAGTAGTGAATTTACGGATCTTTGAAGACGAACAGGATAAAATGAATCACTCCTTACTTGATAAAGGTGGAGAAATTTTATCGATTTCCCAATTCACTCTTTATGGTGATACAAAAAAAGGAAGACGCCCAAACTTTATGGAAGCAGCAAAGCCTTCAATTGCTAAGGAATTGTACGATTACTTTAATCTTTGCTTACGAAATAAAGGAGTAAACGTAGCAACAGGGGAATTTGGGAGCATGATGGATGTATCATTAGTAAATGATGGCCCAGTTACCCTAATCATAGAAAGTAAAAGCTGAAGAAGATCGTCCTTCTTCAGCTTTTATTATTGAAAGGAGAAGCAATTAGTGTGATGAGAAATACTCTTCAATTCCTGATACGATTCCATCCGTAGCACGGTCGAGGTATTCGTCCGTATGAATGGTTCTCTCTTCTTTGCTATTACTAATATAGCCAAGCTCTAGCAATACGCTTGGTTGAGTATTTTCACGTAAAACAAAATAGTCTTCCTTTTTGGTCCCACGATTTCTTAATGAAATACTACTAGCAAGACCTTTATTAATCGTATCAGCTAAGTCTTTTTGGTTTTCATGGTAATAATAGGTTGTAAAGCCGGTTATACTTTCATCCGCAATACTATCGAAGTGTAGCGACAAAAAGGCATCAGCTTGATAGTAATTAGAAAATAATGTTCGTGTAGAAAGGGGGATATACTGATCGTTTTCTCTAGTAAAGACCACATTAAATTGCAATTCAGTTAGCTTTTCTGCTAATATCCTCGAGGTTTTCAACGTTAAATCCTTTTCTAACGACTCATTTGCCCCTATGGCTCCGCTATCTTCGCCCCCGTGGCCTGCATCTATCAGAATTAAAGGCCTTCCAGCAAATTCTTCTAGTGATTGACGGTCATCCATCATAGTTGATGGTGAAAAGACCACCCAGCTTGCGACATACCCTACTTGATCCTCATCTAATTGAATTTTATACCATTCACCAGAGGGTTCAATTACTGTATATTCCTCTCCAGCCTTCCCATTTTTTATAGTGGTGGCTTGGGTAGATGGCTCTTCTCTAATGTTTGTATTATCATAAAGTAAAAATATAGAAGAGAAGGAATCCGTTGGATTGATGCTACCGTAACCGACAAACGAGAACCAAGAAGGAATCCAGCCAGTTTCGCCCTTATACTGTATCTTATACCAGGAGGAAGACGAATCTAGAAGGCTAAATTCTTCCCCATAAGCCACTTCTCCAAGCTTTTCGCTTGAAAAATTAGGGCTACTGCGAACGCTAAGTGTTGGAGCAGAAATACTTACTTTTTGATCCATAGTATGTGTAAAGGAAGGAACTTCCGGTGAAATGATAGAAAGAGTACCTCTTTTCATCCATCCTTCATACCTATCATTCATGACCAATAACCAGTCGTTCCACTCATGCAGAATAGATAATGGCTCTTCGGGTAGGAGTGTCTTGATCAACTGTGAATCTTCTGTAGGACCAGAATAAAGATTTGCGGAATGTTGGTTAACCTGAGCTGCTTTTAACAAATGGCTTCCACTATCAAGTGCTGTAACAAATTGACTAGATACATATCCAGAAAAGGAAGAAGACTGTATTTTCGTCCATTCTTCTGTTGAACTTGAGAAGATTATAACTTCTTCATCGCGCCTAAGCAATCCAACAATAGGAGCTTCAATGCTGGGACTTTCTCTTACATTTAGCCTGTCTCCTGTTACCTTACCAATCGTATTAACTGTTGATTCGATTGCGTATTGCCAGCTTGGAATCCATCCTATCTGTTCATCTAATTGAATCTTCAACCAATCTCCTTCTTGTTCAAGTATCATGACACTTGGAGGTAGGGTTGTAGCAAGAACTGGGTAACTTAAACCAGGTCCACTTCTAATAGAAAGTTTTTCATTTTGTTGCAGTGAATTTGTTTTAGCCAAGACGATTATAGGTATAAATGAAAATAGAAATAGTAGCAAAAGGAATAGTCCGAGCTTTGGGTTCATAACCACTCACCTTTCATATGATTTACCCCTTACCTTCTTAATTCTTGATAGAAAATAAAAATCCTTTTTCCCACATGAAAGTAAGGTGGATTGGAAAGACTAGTTTTATTGATAAAAGGGTGAAAGGATGTCAAGAATGAGAGCAAGCGAAAAGCAATCAATGAATAGTCTTCAGGACAGAGATGTATTTGGGTTAGATTTCCATCATTTTTTAGAAAAGGAGAAGTCATCAAATTCAGTTGAACTAGCCTCTGAATTTGGATTATCCTTAAGAGAAGTTCGGATGTTAAAGAAGAAATTGGAAGAGTACTAAATCCTAAGAAAAATATGCTTGACACCACACTATCTAGAAACGTAATATGATAGGTACAATCATATTTAAGAAAATAGTAAGAAAACCAATGACAGAGCAAAGTAGCTTGGAAACACATGAAAAGAGAAGAAATGTCTTAGGCTGAAAGCATTTCTACATGATGACCTTGTGAACGAACACTCAATAGGTTTCATTCTGAACTTTTAAACAGTAGGAATGAACGTGAACAGGCGTTAACTGTTATGAGTGGAAGCGAAATTTGCTTCAATTAGGGTGGCACCACGGGTATATAACTCTCGTCCCTTGTTTTATACAAGGCGACTGAGGGTTTTTTTGTTGTTTATTATTCTTATAAGGTTTTCAGAGAAGAACTGTAAAAGGAGGGGTATTCATGTCAATTAAGATTCCTAGAGGAACCCAAGACATTTTACCAGGAACTGTAGAAAAATGGCAGTACATAGAAGAGGTAGCAAAGGATATTTGCCGTAACTTTCAGTATAAAGAAATTCGCACACCAATATTTGAACATGCTGAATTATTCACACGAGGTGTTGGAGATACAACGGATATTGTTCAAAAGGAAATGTATACATTTAAAGACCGTGGAGATAGAGACCTCTCCTTACGCCCAGAAGGAACGGCAGCAGTGGTACGCTCTTTCGTTGAGAATAAAATGTTCGGTCATGCAAATCAACCTGTAAAACTATTTTACTCAGGTCCTATGTTCCGATATGAGCGTCCTCAGGCAGGCCGCTACCGTCAATTTGTTCAATTCGGTGTGGAAGCTCTAGGAAGTGAAGATCCAGCGATTGATGCAGAAGTCATTTCACTTGCGATGAGTTTATATCAAGCGGTCGGATTAAAAAAGCTAAAGCTAATTGTCAACTCATTAGGTGATAATGAGAGCCGTGTTGCACACAGAGAAGCATTAATTGCTCACTTTAAACCGAGAATCGAAGAGTTTTGCACAGATTGCCAAACTCGTTTAGAGAAGAATCCTTTACGTATCTTAGATTGTAAGAAGGACCGAGATCATGAGTTAATGGCCACAGCTCCTTCTATTTTAGACTATTTAAACGAAGAATCTCGTTCTTATTTTAAAAAGGTACAATCGTATTTATCGTTAATGGATGTAGAATTTGTTGTGGATCCAACGCTAGTACGTGGCTTAGATTATTATAACCACACAGCCTTTGAGATCATGAGTGATGCTGAAGGATTTGGTGCGATTACGACGTTATGTGGTGGTGGTCGTTATAACGGACTAGTCGAAGAAATCGGTGGCCCAAGCACACCAGGTATTGGATTTGCCCTAAGTATTGAGCGATTACTAGCAGCCGTTGATGCAGAAGAGGTAGAGCTTCCAGTCGAAAGTAAGGTAGATTGCTATGTGGTGGCATTAGGAGACCAAGCGAAAGACTACAGTGTGAAGATTGTAAGTGACTTAAGAAAAGCTGGTTTATCTGCTGAAAGAGACTATTTAGATCGAAAGCTTAAGGCTCAATTTAAAGCAGCAGACCGTGTTCAAGCACGCTATGTTGCTGTATTGGGTGAGGAAGAATTGTCCTCTGGAACCATCAATCTTAAAGATATGGAATCAGGCGAACAAGAATCGATTGAAATCTCAAAATTAGTAGAAGCCATACAAGAGAGATAAGAGGAGGAATGGGAACATGACAGTACGTTCACATTATTGTGGTGAAGTGACAGAAGTACAAGTTGGAGAAAAGGTTGTCTTAAAAGGGTGGGTTCAAAAGCGTCGTGATTTAGGTGGACTCATTTTCATAGACCTACGTGACCGTTCGGGTATCGTCCAAACGGTATTTAATCCAGAAACGTCAATGGAAGCTCTTCAGATTGCAGAAAAAGCACGTAACGAATATATTTTACAAGTATCTGGGTCTGTTCTTAAGCGTGACGAAAAAGCAATCAACCCAAGTATTCCAACAGGTAAGATAGAAATCTCTGTTGAAGAAGTAACCATTATTAACGAAGCAAAAAATCCTCCATTCATGATTGAAAACAACACAGATGTATCCGAAGACCTTCGTTTGAAGTATCGATACTTAGATCTTCGTCGACCTGAGATGATTGAAACGTTCAAGATGCGTCACCAAGTAACGACAAGCATTCGTAACTATTTAAACGACCAAGGCTTCTATGACGTAGAAACTCCCATGTTAACAAAAAGCACGCCTGAAGGTGCACGTGATTATCTTGTACCAAGCCGTGTTCATGAGGGGCATTTCTATGCATTACCTCAGTCTCCACAAATTTTTAAACAGCTACTAATGGTTTCAGGATTTGATCGATATTATCAAATCGTCCGTTGCTTCCGTGATGAGGATTTACGTGCAGACCGTCAACCGGAATTCACACAAATCGATATGGAAATGAGCTTTATGAGTCAAGAAGAAATTGTCGCTCTAATGGAAGACATGATGAAGCAACTGATGAAAGAAGTGAAAGGTGTAGACCTGCCTGCAGAGTTCCCACGCATGACGTATGACGAAGCAATGAGCAGGTACGGATCTGATAAGCCAGACACACGCTTTGCCATGGAGCTAATTGATGTAGCTGAAATAGTGAAGGATTCCGATTTTAAAGTATTTAGTGGAACTATTGCATCTGGCGGTCATGTTAAACTGTTGAATGTAAAAGGTGCTGCTGAACGCTACTCTCGTAAAGATATTGATGCGTTAACTGAATTTGTTTCAGTATACGGAGCAAAAGGACTAGCATGGGTAAAAGTAGAAGAATCAGAAGTAAAAGGACCGATCGCTAAATTCTTATCTGAAGAAGTTCAGCAAGGAATTAAAGCAACTGCTGGAGCAGAAGTAGGGGATTTATTACTATTTGTTGCAGACAAACCAAGTGTAGTAGCAGATAGCTTAGGTGCATTACGACTAAAGCTTGCAAAAGAACTTGGTCTAATCGACTCATCTAAGTTCAACTTCCTTTGGGTAACGGACTGGCCATTATTTGAATACGACGAAGAAGAAGGTCGCTACTATGCTGCTCATCACCCATTTACAATGCCTGCAGCTGCGGACGTAGACAAATTAACATCAGATCCTCGTAACGTACGTGCAGAAGCGTATGACTTAGTGTTAAATGGCTATGAATTAGGTGGGGGAAGCCTTCGTATTTACCAGCGTGATATCCAAGAAAAGATGTTTGAAGTACTAGGATTTTCTAAAGAAGAAGCAAAAGAACAGTTTGGCTTCCTTCTTGAAGCATTTGAATACGGTACTCCTCCGCACGGTGGAATTGCTTTAGGCTTAGACCGACTAGTCATGCTCCTTGCAGGACGTACGAACTTACGTGATACGATTGCTTTCCCTAAAACAGCAAGCGCAAGCTGTCTGTTAACGGAAGCTCCAAATACAGTAAGTGATGAACAATTAAACGAGCTTCACTTATCACTCTGTGTCAAAGAAAGTAAATAAATTCCATAGCTTGTTTCATTGATTCTTATGAAGCAGTGTGATATTATACTAACAACAACGAGTCCTGATGTGTTCGACGTTCAATCTATCTGTTTTGACCGAACATTTCTAACTAGGGAGTTCACGTTTTGAAGTGGCGTACATGCCTTCACTGAAAGGACGTACTAACGCTTCGAATAGGACACCCACCTGCTTGAGTGCGGGTTCAAAACGTTAGTCTCTCAAGCGACGGCACGATTGGGACTCGGGCTACATACAATTTCCCAGCTCCTCATCCATACGGGTGGGGAGCTTTTTATTGTGTTTTGTCATTCTAGTTTGGGTAAAAATAAAGTGAGCAGGATTTGTTCAGTTTAAATCATA
The DNA here is from genome assembly GCF_000171615.1 of Bacillus coahuilensis m4-4. GTDB lineage: Bacteria > Bacillota > Bacilli > Bacillales > Bacillaceae_K > Bacillus_T > Bacillus_T coahuilensis. The sequence continues at coordinate 11,695 of NZ_ABFU01000046.1, forward strand.
CCTTTTATATCGGAATATATTGATTTTATACAGCGAATGGGCTATTCTAATGCAAGACTATAGAGATTTTGGAGTTGATTATGTTGTTACATCAATTTTCGCGCAACGAACTTGCGATAGGAAAAGAAGGAATAGAAAAATTAAAAAACACAACAGTTGCAGTCCTTGGGGTAGGTGGGGTTGGATCTTTCGCCGCAGAAGCCTTAGCCCGAACAGGAGTGGGGCGTATCATCCTTGTTGATAAAGATGATGTGGATATTACAAACGTAAACCGTCAAATACACGCACTGCTTTCTACGGTTGGACAACCTAAAGCAGACTTAATGAAAGCACGTATTGCCGATATCAATCCCGAGTGCGAAGTCATCGCTCTTAAAATGTTTTACACAGACGAAACATACAAGGAATTTTTTTCATACGGCCTAGACTATGTGATTGATTCATCTGATACCATTTCCTATAAAATTCATTTAATGAAAGAATGCTTAAAACGAGGCGTGCAAATCATCTCAAGTATGGGTGCCGCAAATAAAACAGATCCTACTCGTTTTACGATTACAGATATCTCAAAAACTCACACGGATCCCATGGCAAAAATAATCAGAACTCGTCTTCGTAAAGAAGGAATCCATAAGGGAATCCCCGTTGTCTTCTCCGACGAGAGTCCCATTGTCATACGTGAAGATGTAAAAGAAGTAGTAGGGAAAAAGGATGCTCCTATCCGAAAAGCTCAATTACCGCCTTCATCCAATGCCTTTGTACCATCCGTTGCAGGGTTGATTGCTGCTAGTCATGTTCTTAATGATATTGTGAAGGAAATACCTGTACGCCGAGTAAAGGATTGAGCATAAGTAGAGCCAGCCGTGGGGACGGCTGGTTTTGGTTTTTTTGGGGCGTACGGTGTAGCGCGCGAGATGAAGGTTTACCCGCACCGAAAGAGCAGGCAGCCGTAGGCAAGAAGGGCAGGTGCACGCAAAGTCGGAAAAAGTGCACGCAAGAAGCCAAAAAGTGCACGCAAAGCCGAAGAACCCGCACGCAACCGATGGATGCCGCACGCAAGAAAGGGCAGGTGCACGCAAAGCCCGAAAAAGTGCACGCAAGAAGCCAAAAAGTGCACGCAAAGCCGAAGAATCCGCACGCAACCAGTGGATCGCCCACGCAAACTTCAATTCCTTGCAAACTCAATATGTCTCGCACAACAAAACTGAAAGTGCGAAGCACCTACCTCACATTAAATCCTTTAAAAAATACTTCGTATCTTTATGATTGCCTGTCTTTACAGTGTGCATTTGTTTTAATATCCTGAGAGCTTGGTACCTTGAATTTAATTTTAAGAATTCCATACATTCTCTAGTATTTACAGGTCTTTGGAAAATATAAAAATGCTCCTTTAGTGCCTCCTTTGCTATACATATGTCAGATACAAATCCGCATTTGACACAGTTCCAATGGTTTAGGTCTTTGGCTTTCATTACTTGACTACAATGAGGGCATAATACGCCAGTAACGATATCTTGTTCGGTTATTGGAAAATATGAAAATAAGTTCATCTTATATTCATTATGATCACCAAGTACTAATTGCGTTAATTGTTTTAAACCCACTTGGGAATAATGTTGATGCTTGTAAGATTGTTGAGCGTTAAGGATTTTTTGTACGATCGATTCGGCGGGAATGAATTGTGAGGTTATTTCTTTATTGGGGGCTGTCATTTTAAAGATGGAATTTCTATTAGCTTTTACAACAAATTGTTCATTAGAAGGGACGGGAAGCTGCCTTAATTTCAACCATTCTTTAAATAGATAGTTTTGGATAGAGACTTGTTCAAAGGGGTTTTTCCTGTTTTCATCTCCAGTAGGTCCGAGTTTTGTATATTGCTTTGTTTCTGGATCCAATAAATGAGTACCCGCTTCATTTTTAATTTCATAGATTTGATAGAAATTTTGATGTAAAACTAATACATCCATCTGAAAGTAGTATCCTTTTGGAGATTTTATTCTTAATCCAAAAAGTATCGAAAGGTCGTCACTATCGGCAACTTTAAAATAATATTCAGATGTGGTTTCTCCTTTATGTCCAGATGTTCTTAACTGAAGGCTTTGTTCAATAAGAGGAAGTGAAGGGTGAAGTGATGGCAATCTTCGCTTTAAGACTTGAAGCTGGAGTAATGGGATAGGGGTAGTTAGCGGTTTTGTAATCAATAAAATTCTTCCTTTCTAAATAGTCTACTAAATATTATTCTCCACCCCCACCCCAATCCCCTCCAAACAAAAAAGCCACTCTCAAAAAAGTGGCTCACTCTGTAATCGGCTATTTTCCTCCGCGCTGACCTCTCATTAATCGTTCGTATACTTCGGCAGCGGCTTTTTCATATTTTCCTGTTTGCTTTGGTTCGTAATAGGTTGAGTTTTTGATTCGGTCGGGTAAGTATTGTTGTTTGACCCATCCATTTTCGTAATCATGTGGATAGAGGTACTCGATGCCACGTCCTAGCTCACTCGCCCCTTTATAATGAGCATCCTTAAGATGTTTAGGGACATCGCCTATTTTACCATCACGAATGTCCCGTAAGGCTCGGTCGATGGCTAAGTAGGCTGAGTTGGACTTTGGCGAAAGACAAAGCTCGATCACGATTTGGCCTAAAGGAATTCTAGCCTCTGGGAAACCGATTCGTTCGGCGGCTTCAATCGCAGCTAGGGTATGCGGACCTGCTTGTGGATTAGCAAGACCAATATCTTCATAGGCAATGACAAGGAGGCGGCGACTGATGCTAACAAGATCTCCTGCTTCAATGAGACGAGCTAAATAATGAAGCGCTGCATTGACGTCGCTTCCCCGAATGGATTTTTGAAATCCACTTAAAACATCGTAATGTGCATCTCCGTCTTTGTCGTGGTGAAAGCTTTTTTTCTGAAGGCATTCCTCTGCAACATCAAGAGTAATGCGGATTTCACCAGAATCATCGGCTCTTGTTGACATCACGGCAAGTTCTAGGGCATTTAGTGCACTGCGAACATCTCCTCCTGAACCTGTACCAAAATGGCTTAGGGCTTCATCGGTTATCTGAATATTCTTGTCGCCAAACCCTTCTTTAGTGTCACGTAATGCCCGGATAAGAGCCTGTTCAAGTCATCTATGCTAAGAGGTTCTAGCTCAAAGATTTGACACCGACTTCTGATGGCGGGATTGATGCTGTGATAAGGGTTTGCTGTGGTTGCCCCAATTAGTGTAATGCTCCCATTCTCAAGATGTGGAAGTAAAAAGTCTTGTTTTCCTTTGTCTAGTCGGTGAACTTCATCAAGAAGGAGAACAACTTTGCCAGACATTTTGGCTTCGGCTGCGACGATTTCCATGTCTTTTTTGTTACTTGTAACGGCGTTTAGCATTCGGAAGGCGTATTTCGTACTTCCGGCGATGGCGCTTGCAATGGAGGTTTTTCCAATACCGGGTGGTCCGTAGAGGATCATGGAGGATAGCTGCTTAGCTTCTACCATTCTTCTAATGATCTTACCTTCACCGACGAGGTGCTGCTGGCCGATGATGTCATCTATTGTTTTTGGACGCATGCGAAATGCTAAAGGTTTTATACTCAATAGTCTTCTCTCCAAACTGACGTTCTGCTTATAGAATAATCTACCATAAATCCGAGTAGAATGCACTTCATTAGGAAGTATGCTATAATGCTTTATTGATAAAATAGTGGACGATGAACGAATAGATAGGAAGTGCAAAGTATGAAAATATCTACAAAAGGTCGGTATGGACTGACGATTATGATTGAGCTTGCAAAGCGTCATGGAGAGGGGCCTACTTCCTTAAAGACGATTGCGACAACTCATGAGCTTTCAGAGCATTATTTAGAGCAATTAATTGCCCCTCTTAGAAATGCTGGGTTAGTTCGTAGTATTAGAGGAGCGTATGGTGGATACGTTTTAGCGATGGAGCCGAAGGAAATTACGGCAGGGGATATTATTAGGGTTCTTGAAGGACCTATCAGTCCAGTTGAAGGAATTGAAGACGAGGAACCAGCAAAGCGTGAACTTTGGAAGAAAATTCGTGATGCCGTGAAGGATGTTCTGGATAATACCACCATCGAAGATTTAGCGGGTTATACAGACGAAGGTGAATCGGACGCCTATATGTTTTATATATAAAATTTGGAGTGATACCAATGGAAAAAATCTATCTTGATCATGCAGCTACTTCGCCCACTCACCCAGTGGTGGCGGATGTCATGCTACCTATTATGACTGAAGTATTCGGTAACCCATCGAGCATTCATGGATTCGGTCGAGAGTCCAGAATGCATGTGGACCAAGCACGAACGACTATTTCAAAAGCCATTAGTGCTAATTTTCACGATATTATCTTTACTAGTGGGGGAACGGAAGCGGATAATTTAGCGATTATCGGTGTAACCAAAGCTAGACAGCATCAAGGAAAGCATATTATTACAACTGAAATCGAGCATCATGCGGTTTTGCATACATGTCAAATGCTTGAAGGTGAAGGATTTGAAGTAACCTATTTGCCAGTAGATGAGAAGGGGCTTATTAGCATAGAAGGATTAAAAGATGCTTTAAGAGAAGATACCATTCTCGTTACGATTATGTATGGCAATAATGAAGTCGGAACGATTCAGCCTATTGGGGAAATAGGGGAGCTTTTACAAGAGCATCCTGCGTATTTTCATACGGATGCGGTACAGGCATTTGGAATTTTACCCATTGATGTAAATGAATTGAATGTGGACCTTCTATCTGTGTCTGCACATAAGATTAATGGACCTAAGGGTATAGGTTTTCTTTATGCAAGAGAAGGAGTTCCATTTGTTCCTAGTCTTTATGGAGGAGAACAAGAACGTAAAAGACGAGCAGGGACAGAAAATGTACCTGGAGTGGTAGGTCTATCAAAGGCAGTGGAATTGGGAGAGAAATCTCGGGCTAGTAAACAAGAATTGTATTTGTCCTATAAGCGAATGTTCTGCCGTATTTTACAGGAAAATAGGGTCATGTTTGACTTAAACGGATTTCTTGAGGAATCTTTACCTCATGTGCTAAACTTAAGCTTCCCAGGCACGGATGTAGAAGCAATGCTAGTTAATTTAGATATGGCAGGCATTGCTGCATCAAGCGGATCAGCGTGTACTGCGGGCTCTATAGAACCGTCACATGTGTTAGTAGCAATGCATGGGAAGGAATCTGAACGTTTACGAAATTCTATTCGATTTAGTTTCGGATATAACAATACAGTAGAACAAGTAGAAAAGGCAGCAAAAGCCGTTGCTACTATTGTTCAAAGATTAACAACATCAACAGAATGAAAGAGGTGAGAGGATGAATAAAGCACCTAAGGATACACGAGTGGTAGTTGGGATGTCGGGTGGAGTAGACTCATCTGTTGCGGCACTGCTACTTAAAGAACAAGGGTATGATGTCATCGGAATATTTATGAAAAACTGGGATGATACAGACGAGAACGGCGTTTGTACAGCGACGGAGGATTATGAAGATGTAATCCGTGTGGCGAATCAAATTGGTATCCCGTATTATGCGGTTAATTTTGAAAAGCAATATTGGGACAAAGTGTTTACGTACTTTTTAGATGAGTACAAAGCAGGACGTACACCGAATCCTGATGTGATGTGTAATAAAGAAATTAAATTTAAAGCCTTTTTAGATCATGCCATGAAGCTTGGTGCAGATTATTTGGCAACAGGTCATTATGCACAAGTAGAAGAGCGTGATGGGGAAATAAAAATGCTTCGCGGGAAAGACGAAAACAAAGATCAAACGTATTTCTTAAATCAACTATCCCAAGACGTATTGAAAAAAGTGCTGTTCCCGATTGGAAGTCTTGATAAAAGTCGGGTTCGTGAAATCGCTAAAGAAGCAGGGCTTGCGACGGCTACGAAAAAAGATAGTACAGGAATTTGTTTTATTGGGGAACGAAATTTCAAGGAATTCTTAGGTCAGTATCTTCCGGCTCAACCGGGTACAATGGAAACATTGAGCGGTGAAGTAAAGGGTCAACATGAAGGACTAATGTACCATACGATTGGCCAACGCCATGGCCTTGGTATTGGTGGTGCAGGGGAGCCTTGGTTTGCTGTTGGAAAAGATCTAGAGCGTAATGTGTTGTTTGTAGAACAAGGGTTTGACCACGATAGCCTTTATTCTACAAGTATTCTAGCAACGGATATAAGCTGGACAAGCGATTTTCCAAAAGAACAAGAGTTCCACTGTACAGCCAAATTTCGTTATCGTCAAAGTGATAACTCTGTTACGGTTAAGCTGCTTGATAACAATAAGGTTGAAGTGATATTTGATGAGCCAATTCGCGCTGTTACACCAGGACAAGCTGTTGTATTTTATGACGGGGATGTTTGCCTTGGTGGTGGGACCATAGATGAAATTTTTAATCAAGGTAAAAAGCTAACATACGTTGGATAAATGATCAGGCATTGGAGAAATCCAATGCCTTTTGTGTTATAATCCCATGGGAAAGAGGTGCAAGAACATGAATAAAAATGAACTAGGGATACAAGTGTTGCAAGAAGGAAAAATGGAAGAAGCGTTGAAATTATTTACAGAAGCAATTGAAGAGAATCCTGGCGATAGTGTCGGTTACATAAATTTTGGAAATGTTTTGTCGTCTGTTGGTGAGACGGTCCGTGCGAAGATTTTTTATGAGAAAGCAATCGAGTTAGACCCTAAAGCGGGAGCGGCTTACTATGCTTTAGGGAACGTACTGTTCCAAGAAGAAAAGTTTAGTGAGGCGAAGGATCAGTTTGAAAAAGCGATTCGAACAGGTATGGAAAATGGGGATGTCTACTTTATGTTTGGATTTACAATGGTTCAACTAGATCAGCCAAAGCTTGCCATGCCATATCTTCAACGAGCAGTAGAATTAACACCTGAAGATGTAGAAGCGCGTTTCCAATACGGGTTAACGCTTGCTGGACTAGAGGAGATTGATGAAGCGGTTAAGCAACTTCTTCTAGTTGTTGAACAACAGCCGGACCACGCGGATGCGTACTACAATCTAGGGGTTGCTTATGCCATTCACCTTGAACAAGTTGAAAAAGGCTTAAGCTTCTTGCGACGAGCATTAGAAATTCAAGAAGATCATATGCTTTCAAGCTATGCGATCTCCATGATAGAACAAGCGATGAATGAAGAGTAAGGAGTTGAGTTAGATGGAGGAACAGAGGGGGTTAGACCTATTCAAAGAGGATGAACCATTTGTAAAAGGCAGACTCATTGTCTCCATCTTTCATAATGAAAGTAATTTGTATTCGGTCATACGCATTCGCGTAGATGAAACAAATACCACTTACGATGAGAAAGAAGCGGTTGTCACAGGATATTTTCCCGCCATTCATGAACAAGAGACGTATACGTTTTTTGGGGGATTTCAAGATCATCCGAAGTTTGGGCAACAATTTAAAGCGGACCGTTTTCAAAAGGATATTCCCCAAACGAAGCAAGGGGTCATTCACTATTTATCAAGTGACTTGTTCAAGGGGGTAGGAAAAAAAACGGCTGAATCCATTGTAGAGGTACTTGGAGACAATGCGATTAGTCAAATCCTTCAAAATAAGAGCGCTTTGGAACAAGTTCCAAAGCTTTCAAAAGACAAAGCCAAAGAAATATATGACACCTTAAAAGAACATGAAGGTTTAGAGCAAATCTTAATCAAGCTTAATGCATTAGGATTTGGTCCCCAGCTTTCTATGAAAATTTATCAGCAATACAAAGAAACTACTCTAGACTGTATTCAAAAAAACCCATATCAATTGGTTGAAGATGTAGAGGGAGTTGGGTTTGGTCGTGCCGATGAATTAGGCGTTCGACTGGGAATTACAGGTTCGCATCCAGACCGAGTAAAAGCAGGAATTCTTTACACCATCGAGCAATTATGTATGCAGGATGGTCATGTGTATGCCGACAGTGAAGAACTTTTAGTTAAAACGAAAGCCTTACTTCAAAAGAATCAGAAAGAGTCCATAGAGTTTTCTTCAATCGCCAACTGCCTTGTTCAATTGGAGGAAGAAGGAAAGCTAATTGGAGATCGTGAAAAGCGAGTATTCTTACCTTCGCTATTTTTCGCTGAGAAAGGGATTGTGACGAATATCCAACGCTTACTGTCTTCAACGGCATTCCAGGACCAGTTTCCTGAGTCTGAGTTTCTTCTTGCATTAGGGAGGCTTGAGGAGCGTATAGGAGTGGAATATGCCTCTTCTCAAAAAGAAGCGATCCAAACAGCTTTAGGCTCACCCTTGATGCTCTTAACAGGGGGACCTGGTACGGGGAAAACAACGGTCATCAATGGGATCGTTGAGCTGTATTCAGATCTTCATGGATGTTCCCTTAATCCAAAGGATTATAAAGATGAGCCGTTTCCTATTTTATTAACAGCACCTACTGGTCGAGCTGCCAAACGAATGACCGAATCAACTGGCCTTCCTGCTACGACCATTCACCGTTTATTGGGCTGGAACGGACAAGAAACGTTTGAACATGATGATGAATCGCCTATAAAAGGAAAGCTGTTAATTGTCGATGAGACGTCCATGCTCGATGCGTGGCTGGCGAATCAATTGCTAAAGGCACTTCCTGATGATATTCAGGTCATATTTGTTGGAGATGAGGACCAGCTTCCTTCAGTTGGTCCAGGACAAGTGTTAAAGGATCTCCTTCTATCCCGTGTAATCCCAACGGTGCGACTAACGGATATTTATCGTCAAGCAGAAGGGTCATCGATCATTGAACTTGCTCATACCATAAAGAATGGCAAGGTTCCTCACAGTATTACACAGCCTCAAAAGGATCGTTCATTTATCTCTTGTAAGACCGGTCAAATCGCAGACGTTGTTGAAAAGGTTGCAGCTAATGCAAAAAAGAAGGGGTATGCCACAAGAGATATCCAGGTTCTTGCTCCTATGTACAAAGGGCCGGCTGGAATTGATGCGTTAAATAAGGCGCTACAAGGCGTACTTAATCCTAATACTGACGGTACACGAAAGGAATTAGCGTTTGGCGAAACAACGTACCGTATTGGTGATAAAGTATTACAGCTCGTTAACCAGCCAGAAAGCAATGTATTTAACGGAGATATTGGTGAAGTTGTATCCATATTTTATGCAAAAGAAAACATTGAAAAACAGGATATGCTGCTAGTGTCATTTGATGGTGTGGAAGTGACCTATACGAAGCAAGATTTGAATCAAATTACGTTAGCTTATTGCTGTTCCATACATAAATCTCAGGGTAGTGAGTTTCCTATCGTTATCCTTCCAGTGGTTAGAAGCTATTACCGAATGCTTAGAAGAAACCTTTTATACACCGCGATAACTCGTAGTAAAAACTTCTTGATTCTTGTAGGGGAAGAAGATGCTTTTCGACAAGGAATTGAGCGAGTGGATGATGTAAAAAGGCGAACGACTCTAATGGAGAAGTTAATGGAAGTAGAACACAGCGAAAACAGTGCTAGACAAGTGTTTGAACCTAGTGAGATTGAGTTAACAGAAGGGACAATAGATCAAATCGACCCAATGATTGGGATGGAAAACCTTACCCCTTATGATTTTGTGTAAGAAACACACAATAAGACTGTTCATGTTAGCGAAAACAGTTATTTTTAATCCCGATGTATAAAAATATGCAGACTGGACACACTTCTAACAGAAACTGTAAGGTCAGGAGGTTTACTGTTTAAGTGAAATGTCCAAACTGTGCAAGTAAAGATATTGGGAAAATTGGGATCAACCAATTTTATTGCTGGAATTGCTACATTGAACTTACGATTTCACATGGTTTGATTCACACACATCAGGTTGAAGAGGATGGTTCTTTAAGCTCTCTTGATGATCTGTTTTCAGAGGATGAACGTCAATTAAGTTAAAGAAGAGGTGCATACGATGAATAGAACAGTATCTTCACTTATTGGGTTTGGTGCAGGCTTAGCGGTAAATGCCCTTTCAAAGTCGAAAATGAATCAAAAACAGTGGAACAAAGCAAAAAAGCGTATGAAAAAAATGTTTTAACCGAGTGTGCTACCTATGGGGTAGCACCTTTTTTATTGGAAGTTGAATAATTATCCCTTCCTAAAGGACACTAACAAACAGGAGGGATGAAGATGGAAGCATCAATTAAAAAATGGTTATACAGATGTCTATTGCTTTTATTCAGTGTAACCAGTTGTTATATTATTTATCTTCTTGCGCCAGTTTGGCAGCCCTTTTTAAGAATATTACTCCTTGCTGCAACTCCCTTTATCATTGGTGCATTTGTGACATATCTTCTTCATCCAGTGGTAGAAAAATTACATGAAGCAGGATTGCACCGGGTTGTAGCACTATTAATTATATACCTCTTGTTTTTTGGAGGAGTGGGCATTGGAATCTACAAAGGATTTCCTGCTATATTAGATCAGCTTAGAGAACTAAGTGCCAATGTCCCAGTATATATTCGAGAATATCGCGGGTGGTTGTCCTTTATTCATGACCAAACATCTATGTGGCCAGAAGCCCTGCAAGTTCAATTAGAAGAAAGAATCGTCTCTATAGAAAAATGGGGGGGAGGTCTTGTCGAAAGAACCATAGGTGTATTACTCTCATTCATGAATCATTTTTTTCTTTATTCTGCTCATTCCGTTCATTTCTTTTTACCTGCTAAAAGATTTTGAAAGGGTAAAGGAATTCATTTGGAAGCTTGTCCCACCTTCGAAAAGGGAAAGAGGTCGAGAATTTGCACGAGCTCTTGATGAATCTTTAGGGGGGTACATACGCGGGCAATTGCTCGTATGCCTTATACTTGGAGGCTGTGCGTTCGTCGCTTTCTGGCTAATTGGCTTAAAGTATCCATTGTTACTAGGTGCCGTTGTGGCAGTTACCAATATTATTCCGTATTTTGGACCTCTTGTGGGTGCTGTCCCTGCTGTTATTATTGCAAGCACCATTTCAGTTAACATGATTTTGTTTGTTGGTGGAATTATTCTATTACTTCAATTCTTAGAAGGAAACATTTTATCGCCTCTCATTGTCGGCAGAAGCTTGCATCTTCATCCCTTATTTATTATGGGCGCTCTCGTAATTGGCGGAGAGCTTGGTGGTGTGATCGGATTAATCTTTGCAGTACCGGTACTTGCTATAGTCAAAACAGCCATTCTTCAAGGTCGGCATCATTTTAAACAAAAGAGTGAGGAGTATAATTGACAAATGGAGTGTTCTTTCACTATAATTCGTGATAGAACATTATGAAAACAACGCAATGATGGAACCACCTATTACAAACCATTTTATAGAGAGGGATTCTCCAGGCTGAAAAGAATCCTACTTGTAGTAATAGGTCGCTACTCCTGAGTGCAGGCGAAAACCTGCCGTCTCGCCACGTTACGGTGCTCAAAGTGACAAAGGATCATAATAATGCTCTTTTGTAACCAGGGTGGTACCGCGAGAGTGCTCTCGTCCCTGCTTAGGGATGAGGGCTTTTTGTGTTTTCAAAAAAGAAAAAGGAGATGAAACGATGAAGAAACTAACTGGTGCACAAATTAGACAAATGTATTTGGATTTCTTCCAAGAAAAAGGACATAGTGTAGAGCCGAGTGCTTCCCTCGTTCCTCACGAAGATCCAACATTATTATGGATTAACTCTGGCGTAGCAACGCTTAAGAAATATTTTGATGGCTCTGTTGTTCCAGATAATCCACGTATTACAAATGCTCAAAAATCCATTCGAACAAATGATATTGAAAACGTAGGGAAAACCGCTCGTCATCACACATTTTTTGAAATGCTTGGAAACTTTTCGATTGGCGATTACTTTAAAAAAGAAGCTATCGACTGGGCATGGGAATTTCTAACAAGTGAAAAGTGGATTGGATTTGACCCTGAGAAATTATCTGTTACGGTACATCCTGAGGATCATGAAGCCTATGATATGTGGAAAAATGATATTGGTGTTCCGGAGAGCGTATTATTCGACTAGAAGGGAACTTCTGGGATATTGGTGAAGGACCAAGTGGACCTAATACAGAAATCTTCTATGACCGTGGCCATGAATATGGTTCTGATGAAAACGATCCGGAGTTATATCCTGGTGGAGAAAATGATCGTTACTTAGAAGTGTGGAACCTAGTGTTTTCTCAATTTAATCACAACCCAGATCATACATATACCCCACTTCCGAAGAAAAACATTGATACAGGTATGGGACTAGAGCGCATGGCATGTGTTGTTCAAGAAGTTCCTACTAACTTTGAAACTGACTTATTTATGCCTATTATCAAAGAAGTTGAAGGAATTTCAGGTGTTACCTATCATCCACATTCAGAGGAAGCAACGTCTTTTAAAGTCATTGCCGACCATATTCGTACGGTAAGCTTTGCTATTGGGGACGGGGCGCTACCTTCAAATGAAGGAAGAGGCTATGTTTTACGTCGTTTACTACGAAGAGCCGTTCGCTTTGCAAAGGCTATTGGCATCAATGATCCATTTATGTACAAGTTGGTTCCAGTTGTTGCAGAAATCATGGTAGATTTCTATCCAGTAGTAAAAGAGAAAATAGAATTCATTCAGAAAGTAGTGAAGAATGAAGAAGATCGTTTCCATGAGACGTTAAATGAAGGATTAGCTATTCTTTCGACTGTTATAGAAAACGCTAAATCAGAAGGATCGACTGTCATTCCTGGTTCTGATGTGTTCCGCTTATATGACACGTATGGTTTCCCTGTTGAATTGACAGAAGAATATGCAGAAGAAGCTGGTATGACCGTGGATGAAGAGGGCTTTAGACATGAGATGGAACAGCAAAGAGAACGAGCTCGTAATGCACGTCAAGATGTAGGGAGCATGAAAGTTCAAGGCGGAGTATTGGGAGAAATTGAAACGAATAGCACATTTATCGGCTATAACCAAATGTCTGTGGATACTGTTGTGACAGATCTAATCGTAGAAGAAGCATTTAGCACTGAAGCGAACGAAGGGAAAGAAATTCAATTTGTGTTAAAAGAAACGCCTTTCTATGCAGAGAGCGGCGGTCAAATCGCTGACGGTGGAATAGTAGAAAGTGAAAATGGAAAGATCCAAGTCCTAGATGTGAAGAAAGCGCCTAATGGTCAACATGTTCACCGTGGTCGAGTAGTTGCAGGCACTATAAAAGTAGCTGATTCTGTGAAGGCAACTATTAATGAACTGGCTAGAAAACAAATTGTTAAGAATCATACAGCAACTCACTTATTACATCGAGCATTAAAAGATGTTTTAGGAGAGCATGTTAACCAAGCTGGTTCATTAGTACAAACGGACCGCCTACGCTTTGACTTTTCTCACTTTGGTCAAGTAACGAAAGAAGAACTTGAACAAGTGGAACGCCATGTAAATGAACAGATTTGGAAGGGTATCTCTGTTGATATTCAAAGTAAATCCATTGAGGAAGCGAAAGCAATGGGCGCTATGGCGCTATTCGGTGAGAAATACGGGGATGTCGTTCGAGTTGTTTCTGTTGGTGACTACAGTATCGAGCTTTGTGGTGGATGTCATGTAGAAAATACGGCTAGCATTGGACTATTCAAGATTGCTTCTGAAAGTGGAATTGGAGCAGGCACGAGAAGAATAGAAGCCGTAACTGGTGAAGGGGCGTATAGGTTATTAAATGAAAAAGTCATGATGCTAGAAGAAGCAAGCGACCGCCTGAAAACTAAGCCAGACTCGCTATTGACACGTATTGATGGCTTATTAGGAGAGTTAAAAGACGTTCAACGCGAAAATGAATCATTAAATGCGAAACTTGCGAACATTGAAGCAGGAAGCTTAATAGACTCTGTCGAATCTATAGATGGAGTCAATGTACTTTCAGCAAACGTTCAAGGTGTAGATATGAACAGTCTTCGTTCCATGGCTGACGACTTAAAAACAAAGATTCATTCTGGTGTGATTGTATTAGGTTCTGTTCAAGGAGATAAGGTGAACATAATTGCAGCAGTGACAAAGGATTTACTCGATAAAGGTTACCATGCAGGAAAACTAGTAAAAGAAGTAGCTAGTCGTTGTGGAGGCGGCGGCGGTGGCCGTCCGGATATGGCTCAAGCAGGTGGTAAAAATCCTGCACAATTAGATGATGCGTTGAAATTTGTCTATGAGTGGGTCAAATCAATTTAACTCTGTATGAAACTGGTGTACAATGTAGATAATGGTTGATATGATGTACGCTAGAAACTTCCCTTAAGCGAGGTGTGAACAATGAGCTCTTTTGACAAAACGATGAGATTTAATTTTCCAGAAGAACCAATTGAAAAAGATGTAACCGAGGTTCTTATGACGGTATATGAAGCACTTCATGAGAAAGGGTATAATCCTATTAATCAAATAGTAGGGTACCTATTATCTGGAGACCCTGCTTATATCCCTAGACATAAGGATGCAAGAAACATTATTAGACGCCTTGAACGGGATGAAATGATAGAAGAATTAGTGAAATCATATTTAAAACAACATAAAGAGGGATAATATGCGCATCATGGGGCTAGACGTTGGGACAAGAACGGTTGGTGTTGCTGTAAGTGACGCATTTGGTTGGACAGCTCAAGGAATTGAAACCATTAAAATTCATGAAGAACTTGGTTTTCTAGGGTATGAACGTATTAAAGAATTAGTGAAAGAATACGAAGTTTCAAAAATCGTAGTAGGATTACCGAAAAACATGAATAATACGATGGGTCCGAGGGGAGAGGCTTCCCAAAGATATGGGGAAGGACTTCGAGAAAAATTTGGAATTCCAGTTGATTATTACGATGAGCGATTAACCACGATGCAGGCAGAGCGAGTTCTTATAGAAGCCGACGTAAGCAGAGGTAAAAGAAAGAAAGTTATTGATAAAATGGCTGCGGTAATGATCCTTCAAGGCTATCTAGACCGTCAAAAATAATTAGAGGTGAATAAAATGGAACACGGTGAAAAACAAATTACAGTTATTGATGAAGAAGGTAACGAGCAACTTTGCGAAGTACTATTTACATTTGAATCAGAAGAATTTAACAAATCTTACGTTCTTTACTACCCAATTGGAGCAGAAGAAGATGATGAAGAGGAAATCGAAATTCATGCATCTGCTTTCAATCCAAACGCTGATGGTGAAGATGGAGAACTTCAACCAATTGAATCAGAAGAAGAATGGGATCTGA
This sequence comes from Bacillus coahuilensis m4-4, assembly GCF_000171615.1. Taxonomy (GTDB): domain Bacteria; phylum Bacillota; class Bacilli; order Bacillales; family Bacillaceae_K; genus Bacillus_T; species Bacillus_T coahuilensis. The sequence goes on from NZ_ABFU01000046.1 coordinate 26,878, forward strand.
TTGAAGAAATGCTTAATACATTCTTAGACAATGAGGAAGAAGAATAACGGGTAAAAAATAGAGATAGATGTTCTCATCTATCTCTTATTTTTTTTTGTCCTGTTTTTTGTATAATAGGATAGTATGTAGAAAATTCGTAAATAACCTGCCAGTTTCGCTCGAAAAAAGGGGGAATTTGAAAATGGCTGAGAACGAAAACCAAACGAAAAAAGAGATATGGTGGAAACGATTGAAAGAAAGACAAGCAGAAGCGAAAATTATTAGACGCATTGTACTGATCATAATGGTGGTACTTATCATCGTAATTGCAGGAGTTTCCTTTGGTGGGTATTACTATGTGAAGTCTGGATTAGAGCCAGTCAGTGAAACAAATTCAGAACCGATTAGTGTAGAAATTCCTATTGGTTCTGGTGTAACAACTATTGGAAATATTTTAGAAGAGAACGGTGTAATTTCTAACAGCACCATCTTCAAATATTATGTGAAATTTAATAATCAGTCAGATTTTCAGGCAGGCACGTATGCATTAAATAAAACAATGACGTTAGATGAAATAATTGAGTCTTTGAAATCTGGTAAGGTTTATGAAGAAGCGGTCTTTAAAGTGACCGTTCCAGAAGGCTTAACCCTTGACGTTATCGCTACGGTCATTGATAGCAGCACGCCATACAGTCAAGAAGAGTTTATGAATCTCGTCACCAACCCGGATTTTATTCAGAAGATGAAAGAGGCCTATCCTACTCTCATTACGGATGAAGTGGATAACGAAAACATCCGTTATGCTTTGGAAGGATACTTATATCCTGCAACGTATGACTTCTACGAAGAAAAGCCTCCTCTTGAAGAAATAGTAGAGACCTTTATAGCTCAAACTAGTAAGATTGTGAATGAATTTAATACTGTAATGGTAGAAAAAGAAATGACGACACACGAACTACTTACGCTAGCGTCTCTTATTGAGGAAGAAGCAACGGATGATGAGAACAGAAAGAAAATTTCTTCTGTATTTTATAATCGTATGGAAGATGGTATGCCCCTTCAAACAGATCCTACCGTTTTATACGGGATGGGTGAGCATAAAGAAAGAGTTTTTGAATCAGATTATCAATATGAATCACCGTTTAACACGTACTTAAATAAAGGCTTAACTCCAGGTCCTATTTCAAACCCTGGTAAGTCCTCTATTGAAGCGGCTTTATTTCCTGATGATACAAACTTCTATTATTTCTTAGCTGCAAAAAGTAAATGGGGAAATCACAGTTTTATTTAGTGAAAGTTATGAAGAACATGAAAGCAAACGAAGCGAATATATTTTAAATAACTAATCTGTGAACAAGAGGAAAGAGATATTCTCTTTCCTCTTTGTTTGTGGTAAAATAGTCAAAGTGTTTTTATACCTAGCCACGCATATGTACGAGTAGAAAGCTTATAGAGCTTTCTTTTTTATGATAAATGCATCTTAATGTGATCAGAAAGGATGAGGTTTCAATATGAAAGATCAACTTCATCACTATATAGAAAAGCTAATACCTCAGCGAGAATCATTTTTTGTGGAAATGGAAGAGTATGCAGTTTGGCATTCTGTACCGATAATGGAGATAGTTGGTATGGAAGCATTGCTTCAATTACTGTCTCTTCAACAACCAAAGAAAATACTAGAAATAGGTACGGCGATTGGCTATTCAAGCTTACGAATGGCTACAAGTTTGCCAAATGTAGAAATTGTAACAATTGAAAGAGACGAAAAGAGAATAAAGGATGCAAAAAAATATCTCACTCAACACGAGAGTGGACAACGGATTCACCTAATCGAAGGTGATGCCTTAGAAGTAAGTGAAATGGTTCTGCAACATGGTCCCTTTGATGCCCTATTTATTGATGCCGCAAAGGGTCAGTATCCGAAGTTTTTTAGCCTGTATGCTCCTATGCTTAAAGAAGAGGGAGTAATCTATACAGATAATGTTCTCTTTAAAGGCTATGTCGCCGATATAGAATCAATAGAAAGTCGAAATAAACGGTCACTCGTTAAAAAGATTCATCAATACAATGAGTGGCTAATGAATCACGAAAAATATAAAACGGCCATTCTCCCAGTTGGAGATGGATTAGCGATAACAAAAAAGAGGTGAAAATAATGAAGAAACCAGAACTTTTAGTAACACCTACGAGTGTTAGGAATATGAGAGATCTAATGGCTGCAGGAGCCGATGCTTTTGTGATTGGAGAACAAAAATTTGGACTTCGTCTTGCCGGTGAATTCACGAAGGAAGATGTGAAAGAAGCGACTGCACTGGCTCATTCTCAAGGTAAAAAAGTGTATGTAGCCATGAATGCTATCTTCCACAATGATTTAGTAGAGGAACTATCACGCTATGTCCAATTTTTATCCGAAGTAGGAGTAGACCGAATTATTTTTGGAGATCCTGCTGTTTTAATGACGGTAAAAGAAGTAGCTCCACATATACAATTAATATGGAATACTGAAACAACCTCTACGAACTATTTTACCTGCAATTATTGGGGGAAAAGAGGCGCAAATCGTGCCGTACTAGCTAGAGAATTAAATATGGATAGCATCGTTGAAACAAAAGAGCATGCTGAAGTAGAGATTGAAGTACAGGTACATGGAATGACATGTATGTTCCAATCTAAACGTTCTTTACTCGGGAACTACTTTGAGTATCAAGGTAAAGCGATGGAAATTGAAAACCGAAAAGAACAAAAGAATATGTTCCTACATGATAAAGAGCGTCAAAATAAGTATCCGATCTTTGAAGATGCTAACGGTACGCACATTATGAGTCCAAATGATATATGTATCATTGACGAGCTACAAGAACTAGTGGAAGCAGGGATTGATTCCTTTAAAATTGACGGGGTATTAAAAACTCCTGAGTATATTGTAGAAATAACGAAGCTATACAGAAAAGCGATTAATAGCTTACTAATTAGTGAAGAAGAGTACGAAGGGTGTAAAGACGAATTACTTGAAAAAGCTCAACAAATTCAGCCAGCAAATCGTCCACTTGATACAGGATTCTTCTTTAAAGAGACAGTTTATTAATAATTAGCGAAAGAGGAGGAAAGAATATGACAGCCATTCTAGAAGATAAAATTTCTAAAATAGTTGACGGGAAACGTGTCATAGTCAAAAAGCCTGAGTTACTTGCACCAGCAGGTAATCTTGAAAAGCTTAAGATAGCTGTTCGGTACGGTGCCGATGCTGTTTTTATAGGTGGACAAGAATACGGTTTACGTTCAAATGCTGATAACTTTACTCAAGAGGAAATGAAAGAAGGCGTAGAGTTTGCCAAAAAGTATAAGGCAAGAATCTACGTAACGACGAATATCTTCGCACATAATGAAAATATTGATGGGCTAGAAGAGTATTTAAGAGGTCTTGAAGAAGCGGGAGTTGCGGGTATAATCGTGGCAGACCCACTTATCATCGAAACGTGTAAAAAGGTAGCACCTCAGCTTGAAATTCACTTAAGTACCCAGCAATCGCTTTCTAACTGGAAAGCTGTTCAATTTTGGAAAGAAGAAGGCTTAGAGCGTGTTGTCTTAGCGCGTGAAACAAGCGCCGATGAAATCCAAGAAATGAAAGAAAAAGTGGATATCGAGATTGAGGCCTTCATACATGGAGCAATGTGTATTGCCTATTCTGGTCGTTGTGTATTAAGTAATCATATGACAGCCAGAGATTCAAATCGCGGGGGATGCTGTCAATCTTGTCGTTGGGACTACGATTTATATGAACTAAATCAATCAGAGGAGCAAGCCTTATTTTCTAGCCAGGATGCGCCGTTTGCTATGAGTCCTAAAGACTTAAAACTAGTAGAATCTATTCCTAAAATGATTGAGCTTGGAATTGACTCACTAAAATTGAAGGACGTATGAAGTCTATACACTACGTTGCTACTGTAGTAAGTGTTTATAGAAAAGTGATTGACGCTTATTGTGCTGATCCAGAAAACTTCAAAATCAAACGTGAATGGTTAGAAGAATTAGAGAAATGTGCAAACCGCGATACAGCATCTGCTTTCTTCGAAGGAGTACCAGGCTTTGAAGAGCAAATGTATGGTGTTCATGGTCGAAAAACAACCACTGAATTTATTGGACTAGTATTAGATTATGACCAAGAAACAGCGATGGTGACATTACAGCAACGTAACCATTTCGTCCCTGGAGATGAGGTAGAATTTTTCGGTCCAGAAATTAAGAACTTTAAAGTGAAGATTGATAAAATTTGGGATGAAAAAGGAAATGAGCTTGATGCTGCTCGCCACCCTCTGCAGATTGTTAAGTTTAAATGTGACCAACCAGTATATGCATTCAACATGATGCGAAAGGAGAAATAAAGATTAAAGCATGGAACGTGAACGTAAACCTGTAGTAATTGGAATAGCCGGAGGTTCAGGCTCTGGTAAAACAAGTGTAACGAAATCTATCTTTGAATCCTTTAAAAACCGCTCAATCCTTATGCTAGAACAGGATTATTATTATAAAGATCAAAGTCATCTTCCATTTGAAGAAAGACTTATGACAAATTATGATCACCCTTTGGCATTTGATAATGATCTATTAATTGAGCACTTACAACAACTAATATATTATAAGAGCGTTGAAAAACCAGTGTATGACTACAAAATGCATACACGTTCGTCTGAAACGATTACGATTGCACCTAAGGATGTTATCATTGTCGAAGGAATTTTGGTATTAGAAGATGAACGTTTGCGTAATCTAATGGATATTAAGCTTTATGTTGATACGGATGCAGACCTTCGCATCATTAGACGGATGTTACGTGATATTAAAGAAAGAGGACGTAGTATTGAGTCTGTGATCGAACAATACGTCAATGTGGTTCGACCAATGCACAATCAATTTATCGAACCGACAAAGAGATATGCTGATGTTATTATTCCAGAAGGTGGACATAATCACGTTGCAATAGATTTAATGGTCACAAAAATTCAAACAATTCTTGAACAAAAGACATTTTTATAATACGATAGCATAGATAAACAAAAATTGGACAGATTTTCAATATGTCCCAAAACAAGCGCGACCTACTAGAGGCCGCGCTATGTCCATATAACGCAGCCCCGATTAGTTCGAGGTGTTATTTTAGAAGGAGTGAAGGGAATTGGCTACTGAGAAAGTATACCCGATGACACAGGCAGGTAAAGAAAAATTAGAGAATGAGCTAGAACAATTAAAAACCGTGAAACGTAAAGAGGTTGTAGAAAGAATTAAGATTGCAAGAAGTTTTGGAGATCTATCTGAGAACTCAGAATACGATTCTGCCAAAGAAGAGCAGGCATTCGTTGAAGGACGTATCGTTACTCTAGAAGCAATGATTCGTAATGCAAAAATCATCCAAGAAGACGAAATGAACTCTGATACAGTGACGTTAGGTAAAACGGTTACATTTGTTGAACTACCAGACGGTGAAGAAGAATCTTATACCATTGTAGGTAGTGCAGAAGCAGATCCATTTGAAGGCAAGATTTCAAATGATTCACCGATTGCTAAAAGCTTAATGGGTCGAAAAGTTGAGGACGAAGTATCGATTCAAACTCCAGGTGGAGAAATGCAAGTGCGTATTACAGGAATTAAATAAGTTTGAGGAGTAAGAGACTGTTTTAGTAACGGTCTCTTTTTTTATATGGAAAGATGAAAAGATTATTAGGAATTATTAGGTGAAATTACATAATACTACATTAATTGGTGCAAAATGGTGATGAGGTGGGGGTTGTGAATAGTAGGGTCAAAACGCTTGCGTTTGTATATGTAATAGGATTTTCTATTCTTCTATTGAAGCTCATTCAAATTCAGCTATTTGAGACAGAACATTACTCAAAAAGGGGTATAAATTTATTAAATGCTAGTGTAAAGCAGAGGACCGTTCAATATACCATAGATGAAGGAAGAGGGCATTTTGTGGATCGAAATGGCCAGCCTTTATCTTTTAAGAAATCTCAGCAAGTCGTCATATTTCCTTCCATCAGAAAGTATTTTCACGAAGAGAAAAAGAGAGTTTAACCGTCAACCCTTATTTAGTAAATGATTCAGTAGATGAAGAAATGAATTTACATGGTGTTCAAATTAATAAAATCCTACCGTCTTATCAATTAGCGACTCAGTTTTTAGGTATTGTTGGTGAAAACGAACAAGAGTTTTTAAATAGATATCCTTGGTCAGAAGGAAAGGATACGCAGCCAATTGGACAATCGGGACTACAAAAGCAATTTGATGAATGGTTAATTTCTGACCAGACGACGAAACTCCTCTATCATGTGGATGCATTAGGGCAACCGCTTTTTGGGCTAGATGTGAAATATACCGCGCCAACCAATCCTTACTTTCCATTGATGATACAAACAACAATTGATAAGAATATCCAAGAGAAACTTGAAGCGTATTTGGACCGCATAGGTATTCATTCGGGAGGGGTCTTACTGTTAGACGCTAAAAGGAGTGAAATTTTAGCTTCCGTTTCTCGTCCAAAACTTTCAATAGGAGACCCGTATAGCTCAAAAGGAATTGAAAATAAAATGTTTAAACAGGTAACACCTGGAAGTGTTTTTAAAATGGTGGTATTAGCTGCAGCGTTTGAAGAAGGCTTAATTGATGAGCGAGAAACATTTGATTGCAGCAAGGATATATACGGACATGAAGAAGTAGATCGCCCCGAAGGAATGTTGACAGTAAAAGAAAGCTTAGCTTTTAGTTGTAATCGAACATTTGCAGAGCTATCTCAACGACTTGGTGAAAAAGATCCTGCTTTACTTGAAAAATATGCTAATAAGTTAGGGCTTATTGGAGGAAGTGGTTGGAAGGGAACGGTATTTCATGTTGAAGAATTTCGCCAGCTAGATGAGGATCAAGGTAGAGTTTTTTTATCTTCAGCTCCGATTAACTCTGAACGCTTAAAAGAAACAGGAATAGGTCAAAGTGATGTTCAGGTAACCCCGTTAGGTGTAGCCAGTTTAATGAATGTAATTGCAAATGGAGGAGACCGCTATAGTGTGAAAGGAGTAAATCAGATACAATTTCAAAACGGTACGTCCTACTTTTCCTTTTCCAAACAACGAATGGATGGTGACGGTTTGTCTCCATATACCACTATGAAACTCCAGGAGTACCTAAGATATGTAGTAGAATCCCCAAAGGGTACTGGTCACTCACTACGTTCTTTACCTGTTGCAGTAGCTGGTAAATCTGGCACTGCCGAAGTAATGGAGGAACAAGGTAATGAAACCTATCATAAATGGTTTGCAGGTTACTTTCCATTCCATCAACCAAAATATGTATTAGTGGTGGTGAATGAAAACACATCGGAAGCTGGGATAAGTGGTCAAAAAATGTTTTATGATATCGTCAACATATTGTATAGTCATGAATAAATTCTTTTTTCTTCAAGTGAAGTATGATAATCTTCAAATAGAGAAAGATTAGGAGGTTACGTGATGGGGAATAAGTCAAGAACCGACCGATATTCAAGAAGAAGAAAAACCAATATCGTCTTAAACAGTTTGATAGGTCTCATCGTTATTGCAATAATTGTTGTAGCCTATTCGATCATTTCTTCTCCTGAAGAAATGGTGGAAGATTTGGCTCAAACAGAAGAAAATGATCAAAACATATCAGGGTCTGACACAGAGAAAGACATGGATTCATCGAAGGAGTCTGGGGAAGCAATAGAATCAGATGAATCAGATGAGGTTGAATCGAACACTGAAGAGGAATCCATAGAAGAAGAACCCTCAGAAGAAGATTCTATGGTTGTGGACACAGAATCAAATGATCCTAATGTAGTCGAGACGTATACTAATTCTGCTTGGGAACCTGTTGGGACAGAACAAAGTGGCGAACATGTTTCAATTTATGATACCACTCACATAGACTGGACAGAGAAGCTTAAAGCCATCGCTTATGCAACTGATTTATCACAAGACAGCATGACCGTTTGGAGAATTGAAAATGGGGGCTCTCCTCAGCACTCCGTTGGTGTGGTCTCATCTGGGTCAACTATCTATCGTGTATATTTGGCTTGGCAAAACGACCAAGGTTGGATTCCAGAAAAAGTCGAAGTATTAGAAACAAATCCATATAACTAAGAAAAGGATGGCCAAATCGCCATCCTTTTTTCATTCTTCTACGCTTTTAACTTAAAGTGTACAGCAGCTGTATAAAGCGGCTTCCCATCGGGATCAAATGAGGCTTGATGAGTTACAGAAGCAACCGTTAAAAATAAGGCTTGGTTCTGTTCAACTTTATCTGATACTTTTTTCTCTAAAGTTTGAATGTCACGAGCTTCAAAAAACTCGATTTTATCCTGAATTAAATTTAATTGAAAGTTCAACTAGATCACCTGCTTCTCTTGATTATTCCTTGATTATAGTACCATGATTAAAGGGTTCGCGTCTTGCTAACGTCACATTTCAAGGGGGTTTTAAAGTATTTCCATTGCAGAACCAACCTTCATATGATAAATTAATATCAGTTTTTATTTTAATTCATAGTATACTTATAGGAATTATTATAATTAGATCTGAGGTGCTCTTAAATGGGAAGAGAGTTTTTAGATATATTCGAAGAATGGGCTGAATCGTATGATGATACAGTTACAGGACAGGATGAACAATATAAAGCAGTATTCCAAGGCTATGAAGAAATTTTAGCAAAGGTTGCTGATGCATCAGAAGGCCATGTTCTTGAATTTGGATGTGGTACTGGAAACTTAACGAAAAAGCTGTTGGATAGGGGTCTTACTGTTACGGCGGTTGAGCCTTCACCAGAGATGAGAGAAGTAGGGAAAGAGAAGCTTGGTGACCTGGTTGAGATTATAGATGGTGACTTTCTTGATTTCTCCATCGACTTTATTCCATCAACTATTGTAAGTACGTATGCATTTCATCATTTAACAGATAAAGAAAAGCATGAAGCATTCCATCACTATGGAAAGCTACTCCAAAAAGGTGGTAAAATAGTTTTTGCAGATACTAGCTATGAGTCAGAGGAATCGTATAACGAAGCCATTGAAGATGCTTTACAAAAAGGATTTGTAGATCTTGCTAAGGATCTTAAGCGAGAATACTACACAACATTACCTGTTTTAGAAGAAGGTCTTTTGAATGCCGGTTTTCGTGTAGAATTCTTACGATGCAATGATTTTGTCTGGCTCATGGTAGCGACTAAAGAATAGAAGGGTGTTAAACTATGATCGCAATCATCGGAGCAATGGAAGAAGAAGTTTCATTATTAAGAAGCCATATGGAGCAAGCCGAAACAATGGAATTAGCAGGTTATCAATATACAAAAGGATGGATGAATGGCAAAGAGGTTGTCTTGTTACGTTCAGGAATTGGTAAAGTGAATGCTGCGTTATCCTCTACCATTTTACTCTATCACTTCAAACCCAATCACGTCATTAATACAGGTTCAGCTGGTGGATTTGACTCTCAATTAGAAGTTGGAGATGTGATTATCTCTACTGAGGTTCGTCATCATGATGTAGACGTAACGGCATTCAATTATGAATATGGTCAAGTTCCAGGGATGCCAGCCGCTTTTAAAGCAGACGAAATGTTACAGTCGGTTGCGGTTAAGGCTGCTAAAGATATTGAAGGAATTCAAGTGAAATCAGGACTTATTGCAACGGGTGATAGCTTTATGAATGATCCTGCTCGTGTAGATAGCTTACGGGATAAATTTGTAGGATTACAAGCAGTTGAGATGGAAGCTGCCGCGGTAGCTCAAGTTGCTCACCAGTTCCAAGTTCCATTTGTTATAATTCGTTCGTTATCAGATATCGCTGGGAAAGAGTCAAATGTATCATTTGATCAATATCTAGAAAAAGCAGCGGTGAACTCCAGCGATCTTGTTATGAAGATTGTAAAAGCACTTTAAGTATACGATGCCATTTGTAGAAGGCCTTTAGAAGGCCTTCTATCTTTTACACAAGGGGTGGAGAAATGAAGGTTGTTAAAAATGTTCATGAATTAATTGGATATACTCCTGTAATGGAAATCACTCAATTCCCTTTACCTGAAGGAGTAAGATTGTTTGCCAAGTTAGAATTCTATCAACCTGGTGGAAGTATTAAAGACCGCTTAGGGGTAGAGCTTTTACAAGAAGCATTAGAAACGGGAAAATTATTACCTGGAGGTACCATTATTGAACCGACAGCAGGTAATACTGGAATAGGTTTAGCGCTTGCAGCAGTTCATTCTGATGTTCGAGTAATGGTAGTAGTGCCAGAAAAGTTTAGTATGGAAAAGCAAGAGTTAATGAGAGCTTTAGGCGCAAAAGTCATTAATACTCCAACTGAACTAGGTATGAAGGGTGCCATTGCTAAGGCTAAAGAGTTAGAGCAAGAAATAGAAGGAGCCTATTGTCCTCAACAATTCCAAAATCCTGCTAACCCAAGAACGTATTACAAAACATTAGGGCCAGAGTTATGGGAACAGTTAGATGGACATATTAATGTGTTTGTTGCAGGGGCAGGAACTGGAGGAACCTTTATGGGAACAGCCAAGTACCTGAAAGAAAAGAACCCTTCAATAAAAACAGTGATCGTTGAGCCAGAAGGGTCTGTTATTAATGGCGGTCAATCTGGGCCACATAAAACGGAAGGAATTGGTATGGAATTTATTCCAGACTACATGGACCGTTCTTATTTTGAAAGTGTTCATACCGTATATGATGAGGATGCGTTTAACCGAGTGAAAGAACTTGCTGTAAAGGAAGGACTGCTTGTAGGTAGCTCTTCTGGTGCAGCTTTACATGCAGCGTTAATAGAAGCGAAAAAGGCAAATCCAGGGACAAATATCGTGACGATATTTCCAGATTCAAGTGAAAGATATTTAAGTAAGAAAATCTATCAGGGGGGTATTTAAATGAAAAAGAAAACACAATTAATTCATGGTGGGAAGCCAATTGACCCGTTAACGGGAGCTGTGAATGTACCAATCTATCAAGTGTCTACTTATAAGCAGGACGGAGTAGGAAACTTTAAAGGATATGAATATTCCCGAACAGGAAACCCCACGCGTCATGCTTTAGAGGAGTTAATTAAAGATTTAGAAGGCGGAGAAAGAGGATTTGCGTTTGGCTCTGGAATGGCAGCTATTACAGCCATTATGATGCTATTTAAAACAGGTGACCATGTGTTAATGACGGATGATGTATACGGCGGAACGTACCGTGTGATGAGTAAAGTGTTAACTCGTTTTGGTATCGAAAGTACATTTGTTGATACAAGTGACCTGGCCACGATTGAAAACGAAATCAAACCAAATACAAAGGCTATTTATATTGAAACGCCAACAAACCCGCTATTAAAGGTTACAGATATAAAAGGTGCATCTGACATCGCTAAGAAACATAGCTTGTTAACGATCGTGGATAATACATTTAGCACGCCATATTGGCAAAACCCTATTGAACTTGGCGCTGATATCGTTCTGCATAGTGCAACGAAATACTTAGGTGGCCACAGTGATGTCGTAGCAGGCTTAGTCGTTGTGAATTCTAAAGAGCTTGGTGAAGAGCTACACTTTGTTCAAAACTCAACAGGTGGCGTGCTAGGTCCTCAAGACTCATTCCTATTGATCCGAGGAATTAAAACATTAGGTGTACGAATGGAAGAGCATGAAGCGAATACGGTTGAACTAGTTCGTTTCCTTGACGAGCACCCTAGTGTCTCTAAAGTATACTACCCAGGACTAGCTTCCCATCCTCAGCATGAATTAAGTAAAATGCAAAGCCGTGGCTTTGGTGGAATGGTTTCATTTGATGTGGGTTCAGAAGAAAATGCAGATAAGTTATTAGCAAAAACAAAGTACTTCACCTTAGCAGAAAGCTTAGGGGCTGTTGAAAGCTTAATTTCTGTTCCTGCAAGAATGACCCATGCAAGCATCCCGAGGGAAAGAAGATTGGAGCTTGGTATTACTGACGGACTAGTTAGAATCTCTGTTGGACTTGAAGATGTAGAAGATCTAATGGAAGACATTAAACAAGCGTTAGCTGAGTAATTGGAGATATTTACATCGAAAGAGGGCTATCACCCTATGTTATAGTTAACTATAATACTATGATAATAAAAGGTGATAGAATGAAAGACAAAGTAATGGATTATAAACGTTTTGGTTTCACCCTTTTATGTGTAAGTGTCTTCCTATACTTAGGAGTACTAATAAAGATCAATGAAGTTTCTTCAGAACAAGTCACGATTATGCTATGGATAACCGTTCTTTTTACAGGTGCATCGGGGTACTTTTTCTTATTATCTGCTAAATGTAAAAAGAAAGTAGAGGAAGATTCTTCGTCTAATTATTGACAAATTGTTGTAAAGACTTTGCCACAAGTTCCACGTTCGAAATGTCCTTTTCATGCTAATCTAATAGTAAGAAAAACAATTTGAAACAGGGAGTGGTGAACATGCTATTAATGGTTTTAGGCCTTGTCACAACTACAGCAATTGGTGTTATTATTGCTTCTGAACTAAGCGTACAATAAAAATAGCTGCCTAAAGGCAGCTATTTTTTATTGTTTCACCTTTTTACCTAAATACGCTTCAAGCATCCACACATGCTTTTGAAGGCTTGATTGTATGCCTAATAATAAATCAGACGTAGCCTCATCATTTTCTTGGTCTGCAATGCTCATGGCAGAATCTAGTTCATCAATAACGGTTGTAAAATCAGACACTAAGTGATCGACCATTTCTTGTGACGTCTCCGTACCTGAAGCCTCTTTAATAGTAGACGTTTCTAAGTAATCTTTCATAGTAGCTAAAGGTTTCCCGCCTATTGAAAGGATTCTTTCTGCAATCTCATCAATGTATGTCGCTGCTTCTGTATAGAGCTCTTCAAACTTTTCGTGCAACGTAAAAAAGTTTTCTCCTTTTACAAACCAATGATAGTTGTGTAATTTGATATACAGTATCGACCAATTAGACACCTGTTGATTTAACACCTGATTTAACTCCATCTTACTCCCGCCTTTCAACACCTAAATTTGTCAACGTTAGTGTGTCATAACGAATTATTTTTATTCATATGGTGAATGAGAAACAATGTACTGGACGTGCAACCTCGACCATTTTCCTGCATAGAGTAGTAATAGTCTTTAGGCGGAGGTGATCGACGTGTCTACACTTTTAACTGCTCTTGGTATGTTTGTAAAAGAGTTAATCTTTTGGTATCCTATGTAAAAAATAATGCATTTCCTCAGCCGTTATCGTCAAGTGAAGAGAAGAAATATTTAAAGTTAATGTATGAAGGAGATGAGGGCGCTAGAAACAAACTCATCGAACATAATTTACGACTTGTGGCGCATATTGTGAAAAAATTTGAAAATACAGGAGAAGACACAGAAGACTTAATCTCCATTGGGACAATAGGTCTCATTAAAGCAATAGAGAGCTATTCAGATGGGAAAGGAACCAAGCTTGCCACATATGCAGCCCGTTGTATTGAAAATGAAATTTTAATGCATTTACGAGCCTTAAAGAAAAACAAAAAAAGAACGTATCCCTCCATGATCCAATTGGTCAAGATAAGGAAGGGAACGAAATTAGCTTAATTGATATATTAAAATCTGATGCAGATGATGTCATAGATACGATTCAATTGACAATGGAAATTGAAAAACTAAAAAAATACATTAACGTACTTGATCAACGAGAAACAGAAGTCATCGTTGGACGATTTGGCCTAGACATGCAAGAAGAAAAAACCCAACGCGAAATCGCCAAAGAACTCGGAATCTCAAGAAGCTACGTCTCCCGAATCGAAAAACGAGCCCTCATGAAAATGTTCCACGAATTCTACAGAGAAGAAAAGGAAAAAAACAAGAAAAGCGGAGCCGACTGACCAGGGGCGTATGAATTGGAGGGCAACTTCTCAAAATAAAGGAAACACGGAGAGCGCTAGCGATCCGATGTTGACTTATTGAAGAGAAGATGACCGGAAATTCAATAGCCCCTACTACCTCATAAGAATGGGGAATGGAAAAAGGGCTATCCCCTAGCGGATGGCCCTTTTAAACGAAAGCATATTAGGAATGTAAGAAAAGAATACCTTTGGAGTAAATACATGAGGGACTGTTAAAGAAGCTCTTTGCCTTTCATGACTTGTTGAAGATCGGAGCTAGTTCTACCTGAACCTTCACATCTAGCACATTCTAGCTTAAATACCTTTAATCTTGGGAGAAATCCTTTACCATCACAACTCGTACAAATTGATACTAATTTAATTATACCCACCTCCTAGTTATAAGTTTAGCACACTAAAGCTACAGAGGTATTGCAATTTGCTTACAAATGAGAACAATATATCACTTTTAATGTAGAAAAAACAGTAAGCTTATAGTAATATAAATAGTATTGCTTTTTCATGGCTTCTTAATCAAAACGGACCTCTTGTGATCAAGAAGTCCGTTTTCTTAGAAACATCCTACATAGAAGAAATCAAATGGAAGAAGAGAAAAGAGATATTTGCAAGAAAATTATGAAGATACTTTGGAAATGTAGTGCAATCCACGGCGGTATAATTCTTTTTCAATTAAATGAATAAAATCTGAATTTAGTTTTAACTCTCTTGCTTTATAATAAGATTCGATCAACAATTCATCTGACAGCTTACGCATATCGTCACCTCCAAAATAGGTAATTCGTATGTGAATGGTAAGTTGTACAACGTTGTAACCTAACTTTATCAAAATTGAACATTCAGAACAACCGTTCTGTTATCCACAACGATGAGTGGATAACTTGTGATTAATCTGTTTATAAAGAGAGCAAACCCAGATGAAATCTTGTGGGAAAATGTGGATGGTTTTATCCACAGTTGAAATGATTGTAGGATATTGTCGAAAAGTATTGGGACAAACCACCTATTTAATAGGAATATTTTGAATATCTTACATGTTTTAAGTATGATAAACAATAGAAAAGACAAATGTAGAGGTGTATATATGTTAAAAAACTTTCTACCGAACCAACATGTTAAAAGTATTTATGAAATTTCTGTTGATGACCTGAAAGATAAAGGGGTTAAGGGTGTTATAACAGATTTAGATAACACGTTAGTGGAATGGGACCGTCCAAATGCTACTCCAAAATTAATCGAGTGGTTCAAACATCTGAAAGAACAAGGAATGGCGGTGACCATTGTTTCGAATAATAATGAAACAAGAGTTAAAGCCTTTGCAGAACCTTTGGGTATTCCTTATATTTATAAAGCTCGAAAGCCGATGGGAAAAGCGTTTAACAAGGCTTTATCTACGATGAACCTGAAGAAGGATGAAACGGTTGTAATCGGTGATCAGCTACTAACGGATGTTTTGGGTGGTAATCGTAATGGTTATCATACGATTCTAGTGGTTCCTGTTGGGAAAACAGACGATAAGATCACTAAGTTTAATCGATCAGTTGAGAGAAGAATATTAAATTGGTTTAAAAGAAAAGGGTTACTACAATGGGAGGACGAGCAGTGAGTAATGTAGTATGCGTAGGCTGCGGAGTTAAAATTCAAACGGAAAATAAGAATGAGATTGGATATGCCCCAGCTTCTTCATTAGAAAAAGAATTGGTCATTTGTCAGCGATGCTTTCGTTTAAAGAATTATAATGAAATTCAAGATGTTTCTTTAACAGATGATGACTTCTTAAAAATATTAAACGGTCTAGGAAAGTCTAAAGGCTTAATAGTAAAAGTTGTAGACATTTTTGTATTTTAATGGTAGCTGGTTACCTGGATTACACCGTTTTGTAGGAAGCAACCCTGTACTGTTAATCGGAAATAAAGTCGATTTACTTCCTAAAAGTGTGAAGCCTTCTAAGCTTGTTCATTGGATGAAAAAAGAAGCAAAAGAATTAGGCTTAAAACCTGTGGATGTACAGTTAATTAGCGCTGACAAGGGAACGAATATTCTAAAAGCACTAGAGTTAATTGAAACATACAGAAAAGGTCAAGATGTATACATTGTAGGGTGTACAAATGTAGGAAAGTCTACCTTCATTAATCGCATTATCCAAGAAGTATCAGGAGAGAAAAACGTCATTACTACGTCTCACTTTCCAGGTACTACTCTTGATATGATTGAAATTCCACTAGATGATGGTCAAGCGTTAATTGACACACCTGGAATTATTAATCACCATCAGATGGCACACTATGTTGACAAAAAGAGCCTTAAACCATTACACCTAAAAAAGAAATAAAGCCTAAAATATTTCAATTGAATGAAGAGCAAACACTCTTTTTTGGTGGACTAGCTCGATTTGACTTTATAAAAGGTGAGAGACAATCATTTGTGTGTCATTTCTCAAATGAGTTAAACATTCATAGAACGAAGCTTGAAAAAGCAGATCTTTTATACGATCAGCATCTTGGAGAATTATTACAACCTCCTGGTGAAGAAGAAATGGACCATTTCCCTGAACTCGTTCGCCATGAATTCGTCATTAAAGAAGGAAAGACTGATATCGTATTCTCTGGACTAGGGTGGATTACTGTAAATGATCCTGGTGCTAAAATTGCTGCCCATGTTCCAAAAGGTGTAAGTGTATTCTTACGTAATTCTCTTATTTAAGGAGAGGGTAATATGGCAACACTGTATGGTGTAATAGGAGATCCGATTGGTCACTCGCTGTCTCCTACAATGCATAATGCTACCTTTCTAGCCAATAACATCGACGCATTTTATGCAAAGTTTCATGTCACATCGGAACATTTAGAAGATGCAATAAAAAGGAATGAAAGCACTGGGAATTAAGGGATTTAACGTTACCATTCCCCACAAAGAAACCATCATTCCAATGTTAGATGAGGTAGATCTTTATGCAATGCGAATTGGTGCTGTGAACACTGTAGTGAATGAAAATGGGAAATTAGTAGGCTACAACACGGATGGTCCAGGATTCGTTTGCTCATTAAAAGAATTAACACGTCTAAGTCCAGAGCATAACGTTCTAATTATTGGGGCGGGCGGAGCAGCGAAGGGTATAATCTATGCCCTTTTAGAAAGTGGTTTAGCTAAAATAGATGTGTGCAATCGTTCATTAAATAAAGCTCAGGAACTATTGATCACTGTAAAAAAACAAAATGCATCACCATAGGGGTCATGCCATGACCATCGTGCAGGCAGAGTCAAATCTTGACCAATATGACATAGTCATTCAAACCACCAGTGTTGGGATGTATCCAAATGTTGATGTGTCGCCAATTAAAATGAACAAAATAAAAGAACAAGCCGCATGTATTGATATTATTTATAACCCAGTTGAAACGTTATTCTTAAAGAATGCTAAATCTTTAGGTGCCTTTGTTCAAAATGGGCTAGGCATGTTCGTAAACCAGGGGGCCCTTTCCTTTGCGAAATGGACAGGTATTGACCCTGAAATCGAAATAATGAAACAAGCAATAGTAAACAACTCGGAGGAATCAAAATGTTAACAGGAAAACAAAAACGCTATTTACGAAGTGAAGCTCATAACCTTCAACCTATCTTTCAAGTAGGCAAAGGCGGAGTGAATGAAAACATGACGAATCAAATTGCAGATGCATTAGAGACGAGAGAGCTAATGAAAGTTCAAATACTTCAAAATTGTGACTGGGACCGAGATGAAGTAGCTAAAGCTCTCTCTGAAGGAACAAGTGCAGAAATAGTTCAAGTTATCGGGAAAGTAATCATTTTATACAAGGAATCAAAAGAGCAAAAACGAATTCAATTACCTTAAAGAGGTTGAAAAATGTGAAGAGAATTGGCTTACTTGGTGGCACATTTAACCCTCCACATATAGGTCATCTTCTAATGGCCACGGAAGTAATGGATGCACTCTCGTTAGACGAAGTTCGATTCATGCCTAACTATGAACCGCCCCATAAAGACGTTGTAGGAATAACAGCTACCACCCGATATGAACTGTTAAAAGCAGCTTTATGGGAACATCCGCGCTTTCATATTGAAACCATTGAATTAGAACGAAAGGGTTTGTCCTATACAGTTAAAACGTTGGAAGAGCTAACAGAACAAGAGAGTGAGCACAAGTTTTTCTTCATCATTGGTGGAGATAGTGTCAAAAGTCTTCCGACTTGGTTTCAATACGAACGACTCGTGGAGCTTGTTACGTTTGTAGGTGTGAATAGACCTCATGTCGAAGTAGACCCTGTTGATGGAGTTATCATGGTAGAAATGCCTGGGGTTGACATTTCTTCCACGATGATACGAGAAAGAGTGAAGTCGAAAAAGAGTATTCGGTATTATGTCCCAGACAGGGTACGAGAATATATTGAGAGGGAGAAGCTATATGAATAGACAAAGAGCATTAGATATAGTCAAAGAACAGCTAACCGAAAAACGATATATTCATACACTGGGTGTGATGGAGACAAGTATCTTATTAGCAAGTCATTACGGTGTAGATGAAAAGCAGGCTGAACTTGCTGCTATTTTCCATGACTATGCTAAATTTCGACCATTAGAAGAGATGAAAGAAATCATACAGGATCAACTAGAAGATAAGAAATTGTTGAAATACAATCAAGAACTTTGGCACGCTCCAGTAGGGGCCTATTTAGTGGAAAAAGAAGTGGGTATTCATGATTCAACTGTACTAGATGCCATCAGGTATCACACGAGTGGTAGGAAGAATATGACACCACTCGAAAAAGTAATCTATGTAGCAGACTATATTGAACCAAACCGTAACTTTCCGGGTGTTGAGGATGCTAGAGCAATGGCTTATGATGGTCTAGATAAGGTCCTACTTGTTTCGCTAAAGAATACAATGCAATTCCTTCTAAATAAAAATCAACTCATCTACCCTGACACATTGAAAGCATATAATTCAATCATAAAAAGTATAAAGTAAAGGAGAAGGTTTTGATTGGGAGATAACAATAATTTATTAAACGTAGCTTACAAAGCGGCAGACGATAAACGAGCAGAAGATATAGTAGCATTAGATATGAAAGGTGTTTCCTTAATCTCTGATTATTTCATCATTTGTCATGGGAATTCAGATAAACAAGTTCAAGCTATTGCAAAAGAAGTAAAAGAAGCAGCTGAAGAAAACGGATATACAGTTAAGCGTATGGAAGGTTTTAATGAAGCTCGCTGGGTATTAGTGGATATTGGCGATGTTGTCGTACATGTTTTCCATCATGAAGAACGCAGTTATTACAACTTAGAAAGACTATGGGGAGATGCTCCAATTGTTCACGTTCCAAGTGAGTTAACTCAATGAGTTATCACCGTTTTTCATTTTTGTATGATGAACTCATGCAGGATGCTCCCTACGACCTGTGGCTCTCCTTCACAAAATCTAAGGTGGAGAATGGTGATCTAAAAGGGAAAGCGATTCTCGACTTAGCCTGTGGGACGGGAGAAATGTCTATTCGTTTTGCGAAAGAGGGAATGAATGTCACAGGAGTAGATCTTTCGGAAACCATGCTCATGGTAGCGAAGGATAAAACAAATGAGGCGAATGTATCTGTGGACTATTATCAACAAGATATGAAGGAGTTAGAAGGACTTTCTGAGTTTGACTTAGTCGTCTTATACTGTGACTCTCTTAATTATCTTAGTGGTCCTAAAGATGTTCTAGCTACCTTTAAACGAATATATGACCATTTAAAACCTGGAGGCATGCTTCTTTTTGATGTACACAGCCCTTTCAAAGTAGATGAGTTGTTTATTGATCAATCATTTTCGTTTGCAGGTGAGGAAATATCCTATATCTGGGATAGTTTTGCAGGTGAGGAACCACATAGTGTCATACATGAATTAACATTTTTCGTTAAAGAGGACAACGGTTTGTACGAACGAGTTGAAGAAACACATGAACAGCGAACCTTTCCCATTGCTGACTACACAAATTGGTTAAGAGAAGTAGGATACTCTTCTATTGAAGTTACTGGAGACTTTACTGAACACGTTACGGAAACATCTGAACGTCTGTTTTTCTCTTGTAAAAAATAAACCTTACAAAAAAGAACAATTTTGTTTCTTTTTTTGTAAGGTTTTTTACTTCCGGTCTAGAATATTATGTTGGGAAGAAAACTGATTAGTTGTTTCGGTTACGTCCTCGTCATATTTATCATGAGTCGCTTTGAACAAGTCTTCAAACATTGTCCCTACATTTGCCTCTAAAACTTTAATTCCCTCTCCAGTTACTCCACCTTTGACACACACTTTTTCCTGTAATGATGGTAATGTATAAATATCTTGATTTAATAGTTCTCCTAGCCCGATAAGCATTTGAGAAGCTAATTCGGTTGCTTTTTCCCTTGTGATGCTTGTTTCTGCCACCGCTCCGTCAATAAATCGTTGAGTTAGATAACTAAAGAACGCTGGTCCGCAGCTAACAATATCGGATGAGACGCGAGTAATTTCCTCCTCAATTCGAATGGGAGATGAAAAAGAATCAGCTAGCCTAGTTATGACTTCCATTGTAGTGTCAGAGCAGCTTTCCCCAAAAGTTAACAAAGATACCCCAGCTAAAGCTCGATTTGTAATGCTTGGAATCAAACGAACACACTGAGAAGGAATATACGATTCGAGTTGCTCTACCGAAATAGGACTTGTAATAGAGACCACTATTTTTTCTTCTGTAAATTGTTCCTTATATTGTTTTATAAAAGGCTGTATGTCTAAAGGTTTATGCATAGAAAGATAATATCAGACGATGAGAGTAATATATTCACATTTTCTTCAACATGTATGGAAGGGTACGTCTTTTTTAAAGTGTACGCCTTATCGATGGTCCTATTGGTGATAACAAGCTGGTTAGGATCAATAATACTTGTTTTTATCATGGCTTCAATAAGGATTGTTCCCATATTTCCTGTTCCAATGATCCCAATTTTCACCGGTCTTCCCCTCCTTTACTTTCACCTACTCTCCTAAAACCTATGTAAGGAAGTGTAAAATTATGCAAATGGAGCTGTTGCATTTATGAAGAATATTTTGATTCGGTATAAAATATGGATCTTGTTCCTCACACTCGGACTTCTATTCTTCCTCTTATCTTTTCTAAATCCCAATAAACAGATAGAAACGATCACACCTTCAGATCATTCAATAGACACAGTGGAGGGTGATTTAAATCAAAAGGAAGAGATGAAAACTGAGAATATACTGATTGATATTAAAGGAGCTGTTCAATCTCCTGGCCTCTATGAATTACCCTCTGAATCAAGAGTGTTAGATGCCATAACAGTAGCAGGAGGATTAACGGAAACAGCGGACGAACGAGTAATAAACCTTGCACAAAAAATTCAAGATGAAATGGTGATCTATATTCCAGAAAAAGGGGAGGTAGAATTTCAATATGGTGTATCTCAGACAGAGGAAAAGAGGGAGCTGTTCATCAATCTTAACACTGCAACGAAGGAAGAATTGGAAACACTACCTGGAATCGGACCAGCCAAAGCAGAGGCAATCATAACCTACAGAGATGAAACATTGTTTTCTAGTATAGAAGAGATTGAAAATGTTCCAGGCATTGGTACAAAAACATTTGAGTCGTTAAAAGACTATATTACCGTGAATTAACGACAAAAATCTTATTGACTGTCTACTAAAAGACATACTACACTTAAGAAAAAAAGGGGCACACCACAATGAACCGGATTTCCTGGGATCAATACTTTATGGCGCAGAGCCATTTGTTAGCATTACGTAGTACATGTACGAGACTAGCTGTTGGAGCAACGATTGTTAGAGAGAAACGTGTGATTGCCGGTGGTTATAATGGTTCAATCGCTGGTGGGGACCACTGTATTGATAATGGATGTTATGTGATTGAAAATCACTGTGTCAGAACGATACACGCAGAAGTAAATGCAATACTTCAATGTGCCAAATTTGGTGTACCAACAGAAGGTGCAGAGCTGTATGTAACGCATTTCCCTTGTCTACAATGTTGTAAAACCATAATTCAAGCGGGCATTAAAAAAGTATACTTTGCAGAAAACTATAAAAACCACCCATATGCTGTGGAGCTTTTTGCAAAAGCGGGAATAGAAATAAAGCAAGTGAAGCTAGAAGAAATCAGCTTGATAAGTCGACAGTCAGAAGAACTTGCCGTAATTAACGAAATGGTCCAAGCACTTGAACAGTGTGGTTCTTCTGAAGAAGTAACACGTTTCAAAAACAAACTTCAAGCCATGGGACTCTCATGAAAAAGGAAGCCTATTCCTTTTTGCTTTGTGTTACACATCAGGAGGGATAATGATTCTTCATATTCAAGGAGGCATTATCCTTCTCCTCTTTTCTATCTATATTTCCTTCCTATTGAAACCCTCATTTACCACTCTCCTCTTAGCGGCCACAATAGCAGTCTTCGGTTCGGTTATGTATTTCTTTGAAGAAACAGAAAATAATACGGAATTAACCGGTCAAGAACAATCATTATTATTAGACATATCTTCCCCTTTACTAGCAACCTCCTATGGATTCAAAGGAGAGTCTACCGCGCAGTCTGGGGAAAAAATAGCACTAAGACTATATACGGATGAGGAAATAGACCTTCAGAGTCTTGTGGGAAAGTGTCTGTTGGAAGGACATTTACAAGAACCAGAAGGCGCTAGGAATGATCATGGCTTTAACTATGAAAAGTTCCTTTATTATGAGAATGTTCACTGGATATTTGAAGTGAAAAGAATCACCTATTGTGAACCACTTAACTCATTTTGGTTACAGGATACTTATCGGCAAATTTCAGAATGGCGAATACATCAAATTGAGAGGATTGAAGGGATATTTGGGTACTCAGTGCCCCTCGTTCAAGCTTTAGTATTTGGACACCGAGAAGGTATAGAAGAATCAATCTTAGACGCCTATCAAGAAATTGGAGTCATTCATTTATTAGCTATATCCGGTTTGCACGTTAGTGTCATAACGGTTTGGTTATTTCTTCTATTCATTCGATTAGGAATCACGAAAGAGTGGGCTAAAGGCTTTCTCTTGATTGTTCTTCCTCTATATGTTTTACTCACAGGTGCTGCACCCCCAGTCATTCGAGCATCAAGTATGGCAATGCTACTTTTTTTCTTCTCCTTTATGCGTTTTAAAATCGCGATGATTGATTTAGTAAGTATCACCTTTCTCCTGCAGCTAATCCTCTCACCATATGAAATCATGACTGTTAGCTTTCAATTGACCTACATGGTTTGCTATGCATTGGTTCTCTCTGCTCCTAAAATTTTAACAAATACAGGTTCGTATATGTATTCCATGCTAACCATTTCTATTACCTCCTTTTTAGGCTCACTTCCCATACTTGTGAATACGTTTTTTGAAGTATCACTCATTGGATTACTTGTAAATGTGGTGTATGTTCCTCTATTTACAGTCATTCTTCTCCCATTATCCTTATTCTGCTATTTGTGTACTCTGCTTTCTACATCGTGGGCTGAAATCCCTATTCGTCTATTAAATTCCATTGTACAGTGGACTGATAGTCTAACTCTTTGGATTAGTGAGAGGAGGGTCACTACGTTTATTACTGGAAAACTAAACCTAATGGAGATGATAGGACTTATCTTAGGTGTCATTGCCTTCTATATTTTCTGGGAGAAGAAGCGTTTACTAGGCCTTTTACTGATTAGCTTAAGCTTAATGTTTTATGTGGTGGTAGATGAAAGACTTGATAACAAAGGGTATGTCTACATAGTAGATGTAGGACAAGGAGACAGCATAATCATCGATTTGCCGCGCAACGAAGGAGTAATTATGATTGATACAGGAGGGATTGTTTCGTTTGGAGAGGAGATAGAACGAGCATCCATCTATAAGCTTACGTTAGATCAATTTTTAAATAGTAAAGGAATTGGTGCCATCGATTTATTACTATTAACTCATGGAGACTATGACCATATTGGTGGCGCCAAAGATTTAATCCTAGATCGTAAAGTGAAGGAACTTGTCTATTCAACAGGATCAGAAAAAGTTGAAGAAATGCAGAAAATTTTAAAAGTAGCGGAAACGAGGGGTGTCATACATCGTCCAATACGTGCACCTTTCAAATGGGAAACACCTAGTAGCACCTTCCAATTATTACATCCTAGTGATGATCAATATGAGGGGAACAACGATTCATTGGTCATCTTAGCAGAGTTAGGTGGGGTAAAATGGTTATTTACAGGAGATTTAGAATCGGAGGGTGAATCTGTAATCACTAAAAAGTATGAAATAGATGCAGATGTATTAAAAGTAGGTCATCACGGTAGTCACACGTCTACAAGCCTCTCCTTTCTAAAAGAAGTAAGCCCTGAATATGCCATTATTTCAGCGGGGAAAAATAATTCATTTGGTCATCCTCATAAAGACGTAGTCGAACGTTTAAAAGCTGAAGGGGTGACGATTCTTTCAACCAGAGAAAATGGAGGAATTACTTATACTTTACCGGAAGTGGTGGAACATTTTCAATCGTCCATCCATAAGATGTAGTACAACAAAAAGAGAAGGAGACCGAAATGATTCGATCTCCTTTCCTTCATCTCTACAAGTAGCATTATGCGCCAATAAGTTTAATGACAGTGGCAATAATGAACATTGTAGCAAAGAATCCAAAGCTAACAATAAAACCAACAGCAGAGTCTACTGCGTCGTTACGAGTGGATTGCACATTTTTTTCAAATTCGTTCACAAGTACCCCTCCTATATCATCTTTTAGTATAGAACATAAACGACAAAAAATCTATACTCCTCTACACTTTTTCCACTCTTAGAAACACTTGTCAACTATACGTAAAAGAATTTTGGCCATACTAATCTTCACAAGAGATACCGTTAAAGCAATAGGAGTTCTAGACCCTATGTTTTGACGTTCACATAAATTTAGCTGGGAAAGCCTCTAAATGGGGTTTTCTCTTCTTTTTCTTGCTATTTTCTCCCCTGTTCTTTACCATTAATATGACGATTTTTTAAAGGGAGAGATAGCTGTGATTAATAAAATTTGGAACGATATTGAGCGTGGTCGCTTTTCTCCTGTTTATTTACTTTATGGAACAGAGCAATACCTGTTAAATGAAACAAAACAAAAAATGATTGCAGGTGCTTTGCAAGAAGAGGAATTGGATTTCAATTTATCCGTTTTTGATTTAGAAGAAACTCCTATTGAAGTAGCGCTTGAAGATGCTGAAACATTCCCATTCCTTGGGGAAAGACGGCTTGTTTTTTTACATAATCCGACGTTTTTAACAAGACGAAAAAACGAAAAGTAAAGTAGAACATAACACAGATAGACTTCAAGAATACTTAGCGTCACCTGTTGATTATACAATATTAGTCATAGTGGCTCCTTATCCAAAATTAGATGAACGAAAAAAGCTTACGAAAACCTTAAAAAAAGAGAGTGTTGTTGTAGAAGCTAAACCACTAACAGAGCAAGAACTCAAAAAATGGGTTGCATATGAAGTGAAAATTCTTGGAGTATCAATTGAAGAGGCAGCTCTAGACTTATTGCTAACTTTAACAGGAACTAATCTTCAAGTTGTGGCAAATGAAGTAAATAAATTAGCCTTGTACGGGGGGCATCAAGTATCAATAACGACAGAAATGGTAGACAAACTGGTAGCGCGATCAATAGAGCAAAATATATTCATATTAGTTGATAAAGTAATTTCTAGAGATATCGGCGGGGCTGTACAAATTTATTATGATTTATTAAAACAAAATGAAGAACCCATCAAAATTCTTGCAATCTTAGCTGGACAATTCAGGTTAATCTATCAGGTAAAGCAATTGACAAGTAAAGGATACGGACAGCAGTCAATTGGAAGCACGTTGAAAGTACATTCATATAGAGTAAAACTAGCAGCCGGACAAGCTAGAGCATTTACATTCGAGCAATTGCAAAAAATAATGCTTCTTTTAGCTGAAGGGGATTACGAAATGAAGACGGGAAAGCGTGATAAGAAGTTGATAGTAGAGATGTTTATACTAAAATTAGCCTAACAAAAAAACGATCTGAATTCAGATCGTTTTTTTATTTGTATTAAGCTTTTTTCATTAAGCGAGACTTTGTGCGATTAGCAGCATTTTTGTGAATAAGCCCTTTTTGAGCAGCTTTATCAACGTGCTTAATAGCTTCTGTTAGGTATTCAGCTTTGTTGCTGTCGTCATTTTCAACTGCAGCTTCAAATTTCTTAACAGCTGTACGCATAGCAGATTTAACTGCTGTGTTTTGAGCATTACGAGCTTCGCTTGTTTTAACGCGCTTGATGGCAGATTTAATATTTGGCATTCCTGTCACCTCCTAAAATGCAAATCGAGATTCTATTTAAGACTCGATAACAATTCCAATAACATATTGAGAACAAGAGATATTTTATCAAACAGAGAGGCATATTGCAATACTCTTTCATTGGAAAAGCTAATTAATACATGTTTCAGCCCATACGAGGTAAAACTAGGGGCACAAAGAAACGAGGAGGAGTTTCCCCATGTCAGGAGAACCATTAGATTTATCATGCTACAGCGTTAGAACGGATTTAGCCGTTGAAGCGAGACAACAAGTATTAGACCAGAACGAGGTGGAAAATCAATCCCACCTTGAGGGTGTTATTATTCACGAACGTGAAGAAAATGGTATTACTATTACAAATATAGAAATCACTGAAAAAGGAACGGAAGTCGTTGGAAAAAAACCTGGAAACTATTTAACAATTGAAGCTTTAGGTATTCGTAATCAAAATACAGATCTGCAACATGATGTCGAAAAGTATTTGCAAAAGAATTTAGCGCATTTCTTGATAAGAGAGGGATTGCTAAAAACGCAAGCTGCTTGTTGGTAGGACTTGGAAACTGGAATGTTACACCCGATTCTTTAGGTCCACTAGTTTGTGAAAATGCGGTTATCACGAACCACTTGTTTGAGCTTCAACCAGAAAGTGTTGAAGACGGCTATAGACGTGTCAGTGCTCTCTCTCCGGGAGTAATGGGGATGACTGGAATTGAAACAAGTGAAATTATTGCAGGTGTAGTGGAGAAATCTAAACCAGATTTTATCATTGCGATTGATGCGTTAGCGGCAAGGTCTGTTGAACGAGTGAATTCAACCATTCAGATTTCTGATACCGGCATTCATCCGGGTTCCGGTGTTGGCAATAAACGAAAAGAATTAAGCGAAGAAACATTTGGAATACCAGTCATTGCCATAGGTGTTCCAACAGTTGTAGATGCTGTATCCATTGTGAGTGATACGGTTGATTTTCTATTAAAGCATTTTGGACGCGAGTTAAAAGAAGGAGACAAACCTTCTAGAGCTTTAGCACCAGCCGGAATGACGTTTGGTGAAAAGAAAAAATTCACCGATGATGACCTACCTTCAAATGAACATCGTCAAACATTTCTAGGAATCATCGGAACACTTGAAGATCAAGAAAAGCGCAAGCTTATACATGAAGTGTTAGCCCCTATTGGCCACAATTTAATGGTCACTCCTAAAGAGGTAGATATATTTATCGAAGATATGGCCAACGTCATTGCAAATGGATTAAATGCAGCTCTTCATGATGCCATCAACCAAGATAATGTTGGAATGTATACAAGGTAACATTTTCCCTCTATCAAATTTGAGAGCTTTCAGCCTGTCTGAGAGCTCTTTTTTTAGTCTCATACATATTCTAGTAAAATCATTCTCTTCTAGTTCTACTAATTCTAGTAAAAACATAGAGTGAAGTAGAGTACAAAAAAGAGGGTGGATATATGAAAACGCACAAATCAAATCGATATATGGTGACTGTTAGTTTAGCAAATATAATAAAAGGAATTGTCCTATTCATAGCGTCCCTTTTCACCATGTTTGTCCTTTCGGGGGTTCTGACTTCTTTGCAGCCAGAGTACAGAATTTCATCTCAATCCGTCAACCGAGCAACGGAGCAGTTAACTGGAGAAATGTTATTTACTCTATACACTCTAGAGAATCACTCTTTTCAACATGATGGGAGTACTATCCCTTCGATATCAAAAGTGTTATTTGATGTAGCTGCTAATCTACGATTTAAAGACCCAAGAAGCTTCTTAGGAAGAGAGTTGCCTGGATTTTCTATTTTTGATAATTCAATCGTTGTTGCGGGAGCAGGAACTAATTACACCAACATGCCCATTGAATCCGTTCCGTCAATGGATGTGTTTGATAAAGTACCAAATTTAAAAAACACGGAGGACATCAAAGAAGTGGAGGTCTCTCCTTATACAGGTAATGGAGATGAAAAGGTATTGGTTTACTTTACCCACACCAGAGAATCTTTTCTTCCATATCTAGATGTGACTGACCCCGATCTTGCTCAGCATCCAGAAATAAATGTAACAAAAATAGGAGATACTTTAGAGAAAGAACTGGAAACCCTCGGGATTGGAACCGTTGTTGAAAAAACGGATATCGTAAGCCTGCTGTCTAAGAAAGGGTTAGGATATAACGACTCCTACAGTGTTTCCAAAGAAGTTGTACAAGCTAGTGCATTAGAAGACAAGGAATCCTTATATTTAATCGATATTCATAGAGACTCTAGAAGAAAAGATGTGACAACCGTAACAATCGACGGTAAAGACTATGCAAAACTTGCGTTCGTAGTAGGAGCAGAGCACGAAAACCATGAACAAAATAATAAATTAGCTGCTGAACTTCACAAATTGTTACAAGAGCATTATCCGGGTCTTTCTCGTGGGATTTTCGTGAAGCAGGGGTCAGGGGTGAATGGTGTTTACAACCAAGACTTATCCAAAAATGCCATGCTTATTGAATTTGGGGGAGTAGATAATACATTTGAAGAACTCAACCGATCAGCCGAAGCCTTTGCGGATATCTTTGCGCAATTTTACTGGAAGGCTGACCGAGTAAATGCCACTCAGTAAACGAACTTGGAGGTGCTAATGTGTTTAAATTTATGACAAAAACCATCCTATTAGTTTGCCTGCTATTTATTGGTGTATTAATTGGGTTAGAGCAAGCCAAAGAAGGAATTAAAAACGTTCGAGGAGAAGGACTTGAGCTGGTTTCCATTGAAGGTGAAGCCTCGCTAAGTGAATTACCTTCTGAGTTGACAATAGAAGAGAAGGATCAGATGCTTAAGGAAATGGGTTCCTATAATCTTTTTTCTGATTTAGGTAAAAAATTTGCTTCTACTGTTACCTCTGCAACTGAGCTAGGAATAGATTTGGTCGGTGGAATGCTAGAGTAAAAGTCCTTTTAAAGGGCCTTTTTCTTTTGGGAACTGAGTTCTTCATACTAGAGTAGTTGATTCTGTGGCGGAAGGGGCGTGGGAAACGTTGGCTGAGAGTTAAACGCTCGAATTGGATAACGAATTGATCGAATTAAGTAGGAATACGCTCGAAATAGTAATAATTCTATTCGAAAAAAGAGATTGAATGCTCGATTAGTTGAATTCTTATTATATCTTT
>NZ_ABFU01000045.3 GCF_000171615.1 Bacillus coahuilensis m4-4
GCCCCGCCATCCTTGCGTGCACCTTTTACACCCTTGCATGCACTTCCTACCTTTGCGCTCACCTCCCCTTTCACTAAGTAACTGTACTTGACTCAGTTGCAGTTTAGAGATTATACTGTATCTTAAATTAATACAGTTAAAGTGGAGGAAGAAAAATGACAAATAAATCGATGAACAAAGAAGAATATTTAACGAAAGTGACAGAAATTGATACCACTACAGAGCAACCTAAAGTATTGGATACTACTGATTTCTTTACAGTTGCAAAAGAACGTCGTTCTGTGCGTCAATATGATCCGAATCATAAAATGGAGCGCAGCGAAATTAAAGAAATATTAGAAACAGCGATTTTAGCTCCTTCATCATCTAACCTTCAACCCTGGAGATTTTTAGTGATTGAAGATCAAGCAGCTAAAGAAGAGCTTTTACCTATAGCCAATAATCAAAAGCAAATTGTCGATGCTTCTGTTGTAATAGCAGTGCTTGGTGATAAGTATGCATACAAAAATGCGGATCAAATCTACACGCAGATTGCTAAAAAAGGCAATATGAGTGATGAAATCAAAGAAATGTACGTGAATAGTATCCTAGATAACTATGGTAATTTCCCTGAGGAGCGCTTAAGCAAGATTAGCTTAATTGATGGTGGATTAGTTTCAATGCAACTAATGCTTGCAGCCAAAGCAAAAGGATATGATACGGTTCCTATGGGCGGCTATGATGCTGATGAATTTGTAAAAACCTTTAATGTGCCTAATCATTTAGAACCCGTAATGCTAATATCTCTAGGAAAAGGGGCAAAAGCAGGGTTTGAGAAAACTCGTTTACCTCTTGAAGATGTACTTGAATGGAATAAATATTAATATCTCCCTGCGCCTGATTGTATGAATAGCAATCAGGCGTTTTTTTTTACAAAAGCTTAACACTTGTCTATCCCTTATCCCATAAGGCCTATCCCCTACTAATATGACACTTATCATGTTTCCTATATGACAGCTATGTCTATTAGAATGTAAGCGCCTCGCCTATACTAAGGGCAATGAAAAACGCAATCCGAAGGGATGAGTGAAAACGATGTCTAAAGAAAAACCAAAAAAATGCTACGAAAGCTTGTAGCACCTTACGAAAAATCTGACCATATGAAGAGTACGATTCAATTGTTGAATACATTGCTACCCTTCTTTCTTGTTTGGTTTCTAGCTTACAAAAGTTTGGAAATTCACTACATTATTACGCTAGGATTCGCTATAATTGGGGCAGGGCTGTTAACAAGAATTTTTATCATTTTTCATGACTGTTGTCACCATTCCTTTTATAAAAATCGCAAGCTGAACAGTGTGCTTGGAACCATCACAGGAGTCTTAACATTGTTTCCATTTAAAAAATGGCAGCATGAGCATTCGGTTCACCATGCTTCCAGTGGAAATTTAGATAAGCGTGGTGTGGGAGATATATGGATGATGACGGTTGAAGAATATCAGCAGGCGACACCAATGACTCGGTTACAATATCGTCTATATCGTCATCCAATTGTGATGCTGTTTATTGGACCTACGTATGTATTCTTGTTTAAAAATCGAATGAACCGAAAAAAGGCTCGTAAAACGGAACGACTTAATACGTACCTAACGAACGCATTGATAGCTGGAATAATTGTCCTACTTTGCTATACAATTGGATGGGAAGCGTTTCTACTCGTTCAAGCTCCTATTTTCTTAATTTCTGGCACAATGGGTGTTTGGTTATTTTACGTACAGCATACATTTGAAGACTCTTATTTTGAATGGAGCGAGGAATGGGAATATGTAAAAGCTGCTGTCGAGGGAAGCTCATATTATAAGCTTCCAAAAGTGCTACAGTGGTTTACTGGAAACATTGGCTACCATCATGTTCACCATCTTAGTCCTAGAGTACCGAATTATAAATTGGAAGATGCTCATATGAATGCAGAGCCACTTCAGCATGTACCTACCATTACATTACGTACCAGTTTAGCTTCGATTAAATTTCGCTTATGGGACGAAAAAAACAAGCGATATATCGGATTTAAACAATTAAAGCAACTGAAAGTTATAAAAGAAATGCCAGTACAGTCAAACTAATTTGACTGTACTTCGTTTCATGTAAATTGAAAAGAGAGGTATATACAATGATGAAACGGTATCTTACCTTTCATAAAAACAATGGAATCTCCCCGTATATATGGGTTATTTTATTTATTCTTCCGTTTTATTTTATCTTTCAATTGTCCACGACAGTTGAAATGGTAATTGGAATTATTTTAACCGTATTATTTTTTATCTTTTATCGTATCGCGTTTTTTGCGAAAGGGTGGCTAGTCTACTTGTGGACGTTCATACTTATTGGAATTTCTGCCACCTCCACCACATTATTTAGCTATGTTTACTTTGCTTTTTTCTTAGCTCATTACATTGGAAATATTAAAGAAAATCCGACTTTTTTAATACTGTACTTTTTTCATCTTATTTCTACTTCCATTTCCATTAATCTTGGAATCGTTCAGCAGAACCCAATGTTTCTCCAGCAGCTTCCCTTTGTTATTGTCATTTGGATCGCTGTGATTCTCTTACCTTTTACCATTCACAACCGGAATGAACGGGGTGAACTTGAAGAGAAGCTTGAAGATGCGAATAAAAGGATTTCTGAATTAATTGTTCTTGAAGAACGGCAGAGAATTGCGAGAGATCTTCATGATACGTTAGGTCAGAAGCTTTCATTAATTGGTTTAAAAAGTGATCTTGCTCGTAAATTAATCAATAAGAATCCTGAACAATCAAAGCAAGAATTAAAGGATGTTCAACAGCAAGCTAGGACCGCTTTGAACGAAGTACGAAAAATGGTTTCAAGCATGAGGGGAATTCGTCTTCAGGACGAGATCCCTCTTGTGAAAGAAATTCTTGCAGCCGCTGAGATTAAATATGCTGGAATAGATGAAGTCACTTTAACAAATGTTTCTTTACTTACAGAAAATATATTAAGTATGTGCTTGAAAGAAGCTGTCACGAACACCGTGAAGCATAGCGGGGCAACCATTTGCTCCGTAACCATTGAACAGACTTGGAAAGATATTATATTAACCATTCATGATAACGGAACGTTTAAGGCTCCCTCCATGAAAGGCATTCAAGGAAACGGCTTACTAGGTATGAGAGAACGACTTGGCTTTGTGAATGGTAATTTAGATATTAAAACTGACGATGGAACCACATTAGTGATTTCTGTACCAATTGATGTGAAACAGTCCGAATAGGAGAGGATCAAATTATGATTCGAATTGTAATCGCAGAGGATCAGCAGCTATTATTAGGTGCCTTTGGATCATTACTTAGCTTAGAGGACGACATGGAAGTCGTGGGAAAAGCCTCAAACGGCGAGGAAGCTATTAAGCTAGTTCAAGAATTGAAGCCTGACGTTTGTATGATGGATATCGAAATGCCCGGGAAAACAGGATTAGATGCAGCTGAAGAGCTTAAAGGGCTAGGGTGTAAAGTCATTATTCTTACCACCTTTGCACGAACTGGTTACTTCCAGCGAGCGGTGAAGGCAGGCGTTATGGGTTACCTTTTAAAGGACAGTCCAAGTGAGGAGCTTGCAAGCTCCATCCGCCGTATCATGCAAGGGAAACGGATTTATGCACCTGAGTTGATTGAAGACGTCTATACAGAACAAAACCCCTTAACCGAAAGAGAAATTGAAGTTTTAGGGCTTGTCGCTGATGGTAAAAATACAAATGAAATTGCGAACGAGCTTAGCATTAAGGCCGGAACGGTCCGAAACTATATTTCTGCTATTTTAGATAAACTAGAAGTAAAGAATCGAATTGAAGCTATTACTCAATCTAAGGAAAAAGGATGGTTTAAATAATATATTCTGAGTATCCTTGAACTGAAAACACAGCAATGAGCAGAGATCATAATCTCTGCTCATTGCTGTGTTTCACTATTTTTCTTTTCTCTGAAAACACCCGGTTGTTTAACTTATATCTGTTGTTTGAGCTTTAATATTTAAATAAGGATAGTGGCTTCCTCTCATTACTGGTAACCTGTTCACTTTAAAAACTAAAGCTTTAAGTTAGAAGAGATTTATATATTTCGCCAATAATTCCTTCTAATTGATGAACTCCTAATTCTGCATTAGTCATTATAACTGCACCTTTTTCCATATGTGGGTATGCCACCATCATACATTGAAAGCCTATTCCCCAACCGAGTGATGAAATTTCAACTTCTATCTCCTCCCCTTCAAGAAATACGCCTAACCCTAGCCAGCTCTTACCTTTTTGCGGAGATATCATTTCATTTGCTAGACTTTTAGAAATTCCAAGCTTACTATCTCCTTTTACTGCATTCATCAACTCAAGAACTAGTGTAGCTAAATTCATAGAAGTTGTCCAAAGTCCAGAAGCTGCAGGATAAGGATATACTGGATGTTTTCCTTCAACTAACTTACCGTTTTTCTTATGACCACATGAAAATTTTTCTCTATTTACTTCAGACATTATCATATTTAACTGACTATTTTTTATTTCAAGTGGTTCAAATATCAATTCATTGATCACCTGATAAAACTGCTTTTTCGTTACATCTTCTATTAGTTGTTGAATAATACAATACCCTGCATCTGAATAATGGAATTCACTCTCAGGTTCGAATTGAACTTCAATAGGCTCCTTACAATAATGGGATTTCCCTTCCAATATTTCAACCATTGAAGGAACTCCCATATCCAAGTTTAATTCAAAAAAACTATTCTCAGGATCCTTAATTCCAGATTGATGACTAAGCAAGTTTCTTAAGGTAACCTTTTTATTTAGTGTGTATTTATTTTCAGGCACTTTCCAAGTAACAAGTGCTTCATTTACATCACTATCTAAATTCAGATACCCCTCTTCTAGTAACTTTATTGCTAACAATCCTGTTAAGAATTTACTAATGGAACATGCACAGAAAATAGAATCATTATTTACTTTTCTATTGCTATTTACTTCAAGTAAACCATAATTTTTCGTTTTCTTAATTTGACCGTCACTGAACAACACAATACTTAAACCGTTTACATTATAATATTTCATTCTTTCTTCAATATTGATATTTTTTAATTCCACTATTCTCTCCCCTAGTTAGCTTTATATTAAAATAATACTGTGGATGTCACTCCTATGAAGGGTTTTTCCAAGTTTAGGAGTGATGTATAGTTAGAGCATATAACCATCCTTATCTTTAACAAAGCTACGTTTTTAAGAAACCATTTAACACGTCCATTCTTCTTCTGATTTTAACACAATTATCCAATTTCCATTCGACTATATAGCATTTACATGTATACAACCTATGAAATTATCCTATAAAGATATGACTTTGATACTTTCACACTTTGTTCAATATTTCACAAACTATCCCCTGCTCTCTCATGCTACAATAAACCCATAGAACAGCAAAGGAAGTGAATGAAAATGATGATATGTGAATGGAAAGACTTTAGTACAGATGCAGACACTTACACTCTTGAAGCATTTGAAGAAACTGTTGGAGACCAATTCGAATCAATGATGATCGAAGAAGGAGAAACAATTCCATCTTACATCTGGACATTAAATTATGTGATTATCATCAAGCAAAGCACTAGAATGTTTAGTGACATCTCATTTGCAAAGATTCCTCGCAACCCAGTATGTCAGTAATAAAGGCTGTTTACATTTGTTAGTTTATGTGAAATGTTTCACAATAATGGGTCACCTAACACAGAATGATATACAGCAAGCATCCATTTAAATTTTACCCCATCATGTGAATAGTTTCACAATATGAATAGGAGGAAAAAACATGGTAGTGGCAGACAAACCAAAAAAGAATGAAAAGTCCGTTGTAGAAACGATTGGTGAATTGACAAGTAAAGGGTTAAAAGCATTAGAGCAATTTCGCAAGTTAGATCAAGATCAAGTTAACACCATTGTAAAAGAAATGGCACTAGCTGGATTAGACAATCATATGACATTAGCTCGCATGGCAATTGATGAAACAAAACGCGGTGTGTATGAAGACAAAATCACAAAAATATTTTCTCTACCGAGTATATTTATCACAATATCAAGTATGATCGTACAGTTGGTGTGATTTCAAAAAATGAACACGAAGGTGTAGTCGAGATTGCGGAACCAGTTGGTGTCGTTGCAGGGGTAACTCCTGTTACCAACCCAACATCTACAACAATGTTTAAAGCTATTATTTCCTTAAAAACAAGAAATCCTATTATTTTCGCTTTCCACCCTTCTGCTCAAAAATGTAGTAGTGAAGCAGCAAGAGTATTACGTGATGCTGCCATTAAAGCTGGTGCTCCAGAAAACTGTATTCAGTGGATTGAAACTCCGTCATTAGAAGCAACACAAACGTTAATGAACCATGATGATATCTCATTAATTCTCGCTACTGGTGGAGCTGGTATGGTGAAATCAGCTTACAGTTCTGGTAAACCTGCACTTGGCGTAGGCCCAGGTAACGTTCCTTGCTATATTGAAAGAACAGCCAATGTGAAACGAGCAGTGAATGATCTTATTCTATCAAAAACATTTGATAATGGTATGATTTGTGCCTCAGAGCAAGCAGTTATAATCGATAAAGAAGTGTATGAAGAAGTGAAAAAAGAAATGATCTCACATAGCTGCTATTTCTTAAGTGAAGAAGAAAAGAAAAAAGTTGAAAAGCTTGTCATTAACGAGCATTCCTGTGCAGTAAATGCGAATATTGTAGGAAAGCCTGCTGCAGAAATTGCTAAAATGGCAGGAGTAACCGTGCCAGAAGATACAAAAATCCTCATTGCCGAAACGAAAACAGTTGGACCAGAAGAACCATTATCTCGTGAAAAATTAAGCCCAGTTCTTGCATGCTACCGTGTAAGAAGCACAGAAGAAGGCTTAACTCGTGCTGAAGAAATGCTAGAATTCGGAGGAATTGGTCACTCTGCTGTTATTCACTCTGAGGATGAAGAAGTTCTTCACCAATTTGGAGCACGTATGAAAGCTGGTCGATTAATTGTCAATGCACCATCTTCACAAGGGGCAATTGGTGATATCTACAATGCTTATATGCCTTCTCTTACTCTTGGCTGTGGAACATATGGCGGTAACTCTGTATCTCAGAACGTAGGGGCAATTAACTTGATAAACAATTAAAAAAATGGCAAAGAGAAATAATAATATGCAGTGGTTTAAAATTCCACCAAAAGTTTATTTTGAAAAGAACTCTACTCAATATCTAGCAAAAATGCCTGATATTTCAAGAGCTGTCATCGTTACGGATCCAGGCATGGTGAAGCTAGGCTATGTGGATAAAGTTCTATACTATTTACGTAAACGCTCTGACTATGTACACTGCCAAATCTTCTCAGATGTAGAGCCTGATCCTTCAATTGAAACTGTCATGAAGGGCGCAGAGATGATGAAGAAATTTAAGCCTGATGTCATCATTGCTCTAGGCGGTGGATCTGCAATGGACGCAGCCAAAGGTATGTGGCTATTCTATGAGCATCCAGAAACATCCTTTGATGGATTACGTCAAAAGTTCTTAGATATCCGTAAGCGTGTCTTCAAATATCCAAAGCTTGGTGAGCAATCTAAATTTGTGGCAATCCCTACTACATCAGGTACTGGATCTGAAGTAACGAGTTTCTCTGTTATCACAGACAAGGAACGTGGTATTAAGATACCACTTGCTGACTACGAGTTAACCCCTGATGTGGCGATAATCGATCCGCAGTTCGTCATGACTGTACCAAAGCATATCACAGCTGATACAGGAATGGATGTATTAACTCACGCAATTGAAGCGTATGTGTCAAATATGGCAAATGACTACACAGATGGGCTTGCCATTAAAGCAATCCAGCTTGTATTTGAATATTTACCAAAGGCATATCATAATGGTAGTGACGAAGTGGCTCGAGAAAAAATGCATAATGCCTCTACTATTGCCGGAATGGCGTTCGCCAATGCATTTTTAGGAATTAACCACAGCTTGGCTCACAAACTTGGGGCAGAATTCCATATTGCCCACGGCCGAAGCAATACAATTTTGATGCCACATGTTATCCGATACAATGCTGAAAAGACCTAAAAAATTTACTGCATTTCCTAAATACGAGTACTTCAAAGCCGACGAGCGCTACGCAGAAATCGCTAGAATTTTGGGATTACCTGCACGTACAACAGAAGAAGGCGTAGAAAGCTTAATTCAAGCGGTTATTAAACTAGCTCGCGAGCTTGAAATACCGATGAGTATTGAAGCGAACGGTGTGAAAAAAGCTGACTTTGAAAAAGTAGTCGACCAATTAGCTGATCGTGCATTTGAAGACCAATGTACAACTGCTAATCCAAAGTTACCTCTTGTGACAGAATTAGCTGAAATTTACCGTAGTGCCTATAAAGGAGTATAAGTAGAAAGGCCATTCTAAAAGTAGAATGGCCTTTTATCTTAATCCACTGACTTAGACATTTTGTGAAAAACTTTCACCACAATCACACTAAATGCGAATGCTATTAAGTAATAATACAAAAGCTTTACATTAGAAAAGTCTGGACTTAGCCAAAATAGGTCAATTGCTTCTAAAAATGGTTTCAATATAAATGAAAACACAAGTGTTGTACCAATAGAAACCAAGTAAAAAAGAATAGGCCTGTGATATGTATATTGATAAATTAACATAAACACTACAGGAATAAGAGAAGTATCCAATGTAACATTTGACGGAGCCACAGGTGAAATTAAAAATGGGTATCCCCACAGTCCATCTTTAACTCCGAGTGAGTCGAGAAATACAGCAATCGTATGCATAGAAAAACCAAAGAAACCGATCTCAAAAATTCTCTTACGATCTATCAGGAAGAATAATACAAGTAATGGTATTACTAACATAAGAACAGAAGCCCAAAATCCCCACGAATTAAACCCTGAGTAAGCTTCCCAATACTGATTTAATTCTTCAGCCAGGGAAATTCGATGACCTACCATTTGTTCAAATTCTATCCGTTGTTCTTCATTCAACTGAAACACCTACCTTGACTAAAACTTCTTACCTCCTATAATTTCCATAATTTCTGTATTCATTCTCCTACTTTACACAAAAGCGTAAATATCAGACATGCCCTCACGACTTCTTGTTACTATAAATAAGCTGGCACTCTCTTCTATTGGTTATTCACAAACCAATATATGTCGGATAAACGAACCTTTTACTATCTTCCCTTCATCTTTCACCAGAAAGCCAGATTCTTTCAGTATAGGTTTTACATTCTCTACCGTTACTATGATTAATCGTTTCGTAATGAGCCTTGCTTGCTTCAACATACTAAGCTGATCTTCAGACGTAATAACTGAACATAGGTTATACGGCAAATCAATCACAGCAGCATCAAATTGTTTATGGATAGGAACCTGAATGTCACGTAAGTCTCTTAACCTCACGTCACATTCGTACCCAAAATATGCAAGATTTTCTCTAATTCCTTTCATGACTAACGGATTATTGTCACTTCCGATAATATTGATACCCATTGAAAGAGCCTCAATTAATACAGTTCCAATTCCGCAGCAAGGGTCAATCACACGAGTCCCTTCAATGCTTGGAGCCGCGATATTGACAACAGCTCTCGCTACTCTTGTACTTAATGCTGTCGAATATTGATGAGGTTTTTTTTGATGATTTAGCCACACAGACTCACTTTTTTGCGCTTTCCAATTAGCCAGCTTTCAGCTACCTTACAAACCACTAATTCAACTTTAGGATTTATTAAATCAGGAGTTCCTTTTAAACGTAATCCTATTTCCTTTTCTACCCTTTTTCTAGTAGGAAAGGATGTTTCATCCTTACCTACTTTTCGGTAAACTACTTTAAATTGATGAAACGTTTCACCGAAACTAGAGATGGTTAAAATCAAACTGTCTATCGAATCTGCCTGCTCTATTACATCCAAGCGTTCCTTAATAAATGGGCTACGACTTGGGTCTATCTTTGTTGCACTGACTATCCATTCGTCCTCCGTACTATATCCAAAAAGGGCACGTTGCTCTAATTGGCAAAGTTCCTTTTCAGTTTCATGATAAGCGTATAGATACACATAATTTAAGTTCATGTCGAATTCATCACTCTCTACTCTTAGCTTGTATTATTTTACAGATTAAATCTTTGTAAAATAGTTTCTTTCTCTCTGCTACTAATGATACCATGAGGACACTAATGATTTTTTACAGAAATGGGGAATTGTTTTGCTAGATATTATTTTGATCTTTCTTATTCAAATTGTCTTCGTCCCAATTTTAACACTACGAACGATCTTCATGGTAAAAAGTGAAAAAGAGAAAGCATCATTTGTAGGAGCTTTAGAAGCACTTGTCTACATCTTTGGTGTATCACTAGTGTTAAGTGGAGAACAAAGCATAGGGCAAATGATCGCTTATGCTCTAGGTTTCGGAATCGGTATTTATATCGGAGGTATAATTGAAAACAAATTGGCGATTGGGTATACAACGTATAATGTAAATTTACAATCTCATAATATAGAGTTGATTGAAAAGCTTCGATTTGAAGGCTACGGAGTAACGGTGTATGAGGGTCAAGGGCGTGACAGTAAACGGTACAAGCTTGAAATTCTTACAAAGCGCAGTAGTGAACCTAAGCTTGAATGGATTATAGAAGAGTATGAGCCAAAAGCTTTTATAATCTCCTATGAACCAAGGAAGTTCAAAGGTGGATTCCTTGTTAAGGCGATGAAGAAGAGGTTAAATGTGAAAAAACAAAAAGAATTAAAACTAAAGAGTGAAAATTAATGTTCACTCTCTCTTCAGAACCTTCCAACCTTAAAGTGGAAGGTTTTGTCGTTTCGACATAGAGAAAAGGAATAGTACTTTCTCCAATCCAGGGAAAAGAAATAGCCTGTCTTTTAGAAAGTCTGGTTATTTCTTTTATTTTCATAAAATAGGAAATTTGTCGCAAAATAAGGGAATCATCTTGATCAATTCTAACTTGTAGATTGGATGGACAATATTATGATAACAAACGAATTAGTACCTCTCCTACAACTAGTCAATTTGATTGCTTTTGAAGAGATTGTACAATTAAAAAGAGAGTACATGGATTCCTTCATTTCTTATTGGTGGGAGCATAACTTTTTAACACCTGAATGGTGGGTATTGGTTATTTTGAGTGTACTATCACCGATTGTCTGGTGGGTGTTAGTGAATAAGAAGAATATCATCGTGATTACGTTGTTTGGATTATTTTATGGAATGGCTGCCATTATATTAGACTCTATCGGTAGTAATGCCATCATATGGAGTTATCCTGTTCAGGTATCTCCTTACTTATTCCCTCAACTATATCCATATGATGTAGGTATTGTTTTAATACCCTTTATGCTTGTTTACCAACGTTACGGGGAGAACTTTAAAAAGTTCTTGTTTGCTTCTTTAGCTCTCTCCTTTTTTTTAGCATTTGTTGCGGAACCAATAATGGAATTCTTTCATATATACAAAGAAATCACATGGAAGAATATCTACTCTTTTCCTATCTATTTTCTCCTTGCAGTCATTTGTTGGTGGATTGTTCATGAATTTAAAAAAATCGAGCAGAAGTAAGTTCTTCTGTTCGATTCATTGTAGCTGTGAAAGCTTTTGTTGATGCAGATTTTCTAATAGAGTGGTAACAGCACCAGAGGGCATGGGTTTATTGAAATAATAGCCTTGAAAATAGTGACAACCCATTTGTACAAGGGAGTCCATTTGCTCCTTTGATTCCACACCTTCTGCTAATACACGTAAATGTAAGTGGTTGCCCATAGAAATGATTGCCTTCGTTACATTTAAGCTTTTCTCGTTGTTCTCTATATTCATGATAAAATCTCTAGCCACCTTAATTCCATTCAATGGAAAGGTATGTAAATAAGCTAATGAAGAGAAGCCCGTTCCAAAATCATCCAGTGTCACACGAACTCCTAAATCCCTTATATTCTCTAGTTGTCCCACTACCTCGCAATTCTCAAACAAGCCAACTGATTCTGTTATTTCTAGTTCAAGATGTAATGGAGATACTTCTGTTTCTTTTAAGATATCATGAACTAACTGATCTAAATTTTTGGTTTTCAAGCTGCTTGACAGATATATTGACAGCTACCGTTATAGGTGTAAATCCTTTCTCACTCCAAGTCTTTGCTTGTTGACATGCTTTACGAAGAACATACTCCCCTATATCCGGCATCAGCCCAGTTTCTTCTGCAATAGGAATAAATTCAGATGGTGAGACACTTTCTCCATTTTTCTATTTTTAATCGTGCTAAAGCTTCCATTCCGACAATCTCGGAACCTTTATATTGTGGCTGGTAATACACATCCAAACGTTGACTCGTGGTCGCTTCTTTTAATTCTCGTTCAATTTGGTTCCTTCGTTCAAACTTAATATATAAGGGTTCATCAAACACGGCGTATCCGTTTCTTCCAGACCCTTTAACATGATAGAGTGCTGCATCTGCCTGTTTGAGAAGCTGATTTATATGTATTTTATGCAGGTTAGAATGAACTACACCAATGCTACACGACAAAGATAATTCAAATGAATTAATGAAAAACGGAACTTTTAGCACATCAACCATTTTCTCTGCTAAGCTCTCAACTTGTTTCTCACCTACTGCAAGAAGAATACAAAACTCATCTCCACCTAATCGAATGACCTTTCCATAGTCTCCCAGACACTCTTTCAGTCTTAATGCAAATTCTCTAAGGAGGTTGTCTCCTACTTCATGTGAATATAAGTCATTAATCGCTTTAAAACGATCTAAATCAATATACATTAATGATAGGTTTTCATGGGATTTCTGCTCATTTTCGTTTAGTTCGTTTATGTATTTCTCTAAAAATCTTCGATTGTACACACCTGTCAGCTCATCGTGATAGGCTAAAAATTCAATCTTTTGACTTTTCATTTTCTCTTCCGTCACATCAAATAAAATACCTGTCAGTAGAGACGTCTCTGAATGCCCATCCTGATACGGATACAATCGTTCTTTAATATACCGAACTTCCCCGTTGCTTTTGATAATTCTATATTCCCGTTTAACTGAATCCTGTTGGATCCCTTGAAAAGTGAGAAAATTTAGTCGCGAGGCATCTTCTGGATGAATCATTTCTAAATAATAATCATAGTTCACTAGTAAATCTTTTTGAGGAATTCCCGTTAATTTTTCCATTCCAGAAGATACAAAATGTACTTTTTTACTGGTGACATTCATTAAATAAATACCAACGTCCATGGATTGGTAAATGGTTTTTAATTGTTGCTCATTTTGCATAAGCTTCTGCTCTATTTTAGAAGCACGCTGAAATCCATTGACTACAAATAGTAGGTTAGGAATGGCTACAACGAATAATAGAAGATTAATCGTGCTGTCAGCATGAAATATGACAGGATATCTAAACCAAATCCAATAGATAGATTCAATAATGGTGACTAATCCAATTGTTTGAATACTAAATGTCCAAATAGATCGATTGCCTGTCAAGATATGAAAATATATAAATAGTCCAATCACACTAAACGAAAGAAGTAAGGTAAAGAAATTGGTCCAATCACTATCAATTGAAAAGAGCTGATGAAGAATGATTTTTAAAAGAAACGAGATAATGCCTATACTCGCCATAGCTACTATAAATACTCGCTTACTCCCTACTTTCACTCTATTCACCCTCTCAACTACCTAGTTCTTTTATACCACTATCTACAATAAAAAAACCGACCTTACTAAAAGGACGGTTGAAATCTACTACAATAGACTGCAACTGGCTGGCATGTCACGAATGATTTAGCCCCTTTAGTTTTGCGTCCTACCCTTTCAAGTAGTTTGCCGAATATAAAATTAGGTATTATTTACTAAATTCAATATAATATATATTTATGAAAGAGTAAATGATAATTTATAAAATAATAGAAATATTTTCCTTATCTTTACGTTCCACAGTACGTAATGTAATCATCATTACCATCTCGTGAAAGCTTCTGATACTCCTTTTGATTTTCAGAGTGGGCGTATGGATTTTTTAAGACTTCAAGCAATTTTTTATCACATCATAATTTCCTTCAGCCGCTGCTTCAAGTGCCTCTTCTACTCGATGATTTCTTGGGATTACGGCAGGATTTGAGCGTTGCATTTGCTTATACGCTTCCATTTGAGATTGTTCTTGATCGTGCAGACGTTTCTTCCAGTTTTTCAACCACGTTTGAAACTCATCTGACTCATACATGACAAGTTCTTCTTTATTATTGTTCATAAGCGAGATAAATGTGTTCGTATAATCCAACTTATATTCATGCATTATTTTAAGTAACCCATCAAATAGTGATTGGTCCGATACATGCTCTTCAAATAAACCTAGCTTATCTCTCATTCCCTTCTTCCAATAGGTATGATAGGTTGTAGGGAATGAGGAGAGTATAGATTGTGCCATATCAATTGCTTCTTTCTCATCCTTATGTAAAAGAGGAATTAAGCACTCCGCTAGACGGGCTACGTTCCATCCTGCAATGTATGGCTGGTTCCCAAATGCATAACGACCTTTTACATCAATGGAACTGAAAACCGTACCTGGGTCAAATGTATCCATAAACGCACATGGCCCGTAGTCAATGGTCTCACCGCTAATGGTCATATTGTCTGTATTCATAACTCCATGGACAAACCCAATTAGTTGCCATTTCGCTACTAATTCCGCTTGACTCTTCAAAACTTCTTCTAAAAATTTTGAGTAGCGATCAGGTTCGTTAAGTAGGTGTGGGAAATGCCTGTTTATAGCATAATCGGCCAGATCTTTGACATCGTCAATGGTCCCAAAAGAGGCGGCATACTGAAAGGTTCCTACCCGAAGATGGCTTTTAGCTACTCTTGTGAGCACTGCACCAGGAAGCCTGGTCTCTCTAAGAATTTCATCGCCTGTCGACACGACCGCTAAGCTTCGGGTAGTTGGAATCCCAAGTCCATACAT
The DNA here is from genome assembly GCF_000171615.1 of Bacillus coahuilensis m4-4. Taxonomy (GTDB): domain Bacteria; phylum Bacillota; class Bacilli; order Bacillales; family Bacillaceae_K; genus Bacillus_T; species Bacillus_T coahuilensis. The sequence continues at coordinate 15,039 of NZ_ABFU01000045.3, forward strand.
TGCTTCACTAATAATGTATTCACGTAGCATTGCGCCAATAGCAGCTCTGCCATCGCCCCCTCTTGAGTAAGGTGTTCTTCCCGCTCCTTTTAACTGAATGTCAACCCGTCCACTATTAGGCGTAATTTGTTCACCAAGGAGTACGGCTCGACCATCGCCTAACATCGTAAAGTGAGCAAATTGATGACCTGCATAGGCTTGTGATATAGGATTGGCTCCTTCTGGTACTTCATTACCAGATAAAATGGCGACTCCCTCCTCCTCTTGCAGCATTTTTTCATCTAAACCTAGTTCACTGGCTAATCGTTCATTCAATAACAATAGTTCCGGAGCGCGAACTGGTGTCGGTAGCTGTTTGGAATAAAACTTATTGGGCAATTTAGAATAACTTAGCTCTAAATTCCACCCACACTTATTTGAGTTCATAGGATCTCCTTTCAAGAGATGCGTATAGAATAGATTTACCTTTATTATAACCCTAACTACCTTTACAACGCTCGAATTGTGAATGGGAAAAAAATAGTATATTAACTCAACGCAAGAAGAATTAGACAAAAAAACAAACTGCGAAAAGAATCAGTTTGCTTTTTTATTTCTATGTATATTGAATTACACTACCTATCTCGTCTTGATATATCTGCACTCGATTTCGACCATTCTCCTTTGCATGATATAAGGCAAAATCAGCTTTTCGAATAAGAGGCTTTAGCTCTTCTTTATTTATATTTCCACAAGCTACCCCAAAGCTTGAAGTAATCGTTATGGGTACACCTATTCCCCATTGATTAAACTTAGAGATAGCAAGGCGGATGTCGTTTGATCTCTCTTCAGCTTCCAAAGAGGTAACGCCTGCCATACAAATGATAAACTCTTCCCCACCGTATCTTCCAAATAAATCTTCTGATCTTAGCATGTCTTTTACAAGAGACGCTACGTGTTCTAATACGTAGTCTCCCGTTTCATGACCATATGTATCATTTACCTGTTTAAAATGGTCTATATCAAACATGACAACTGCCAATTGCTCTTGTTGAGTATGTAATTTATCTACTAATGCTTCTGCTAACTCCATAAAATATGTTCGGTTCCATATTTTTGTTAGTCCATCAATTGTTGCAAGTTCTTTTAATTGTCGTTGCATTTGTACTCTCTCCGTTATGTCCATAAATGTAACGGCCTGCCCCATGACACCTCTTTTACTAGCTACTGGAGTAAATTTCAAATGGAATATTTTATTAGCATTCTCAACAGGTAATTCTAAGTCTACATCTTGTTCAATGGAGAGAATATCAACTATTGCTGGATTAATAGAAAACACAGTAGAAACAGTTTTACCAATCATTCCTTGTTCAAGAAAAGGAAAGATTTCTACCAATGCTAAGTTAAAATCAACAATCATCCTTTGCTTATTTACAACCAAAACGCCATCTTGCATGCTCTCAAACACAGAATCTCTTGCAATCGGAGCGACATTAAACATTTGAAAGTATCTAAGAGAAATACCAAATAAAACGAATGATAAGCTCATAAATACTGGCCCTAGATCTATTCCATAGGGACTCAAACCAATCATATAGAGATTAGCACCAGCTAATGGGAGAAGTAGCCCAATAATCATAAGAAGTATTTGTATGCGAAACCTTCTGACTGAAGATTGAAGTTGTCTTAACAGTATGACAACACCAAGCATCACACAAAGAAAGGAATATCCTGAGTGAACGTAATAAAGTGGACCACCTTCCAGTCGTAGAATTGGAAATGGTGTATCCTGACTCATTCCCATATACCTATAATAAAGACCATGTAATTCATTCGTGTGATTAAAATACAATGTTAAAAATGGAATGATAAATAGCGAACTTCTAAGCCACAGTGTCGTTTTTAATCCTATATATTCAAACACATCAGTAAGACGAACACAGGAATAAATGGGAGACCAAAATACTCCATCTTCACCCAAAATTGTACAGTGCTTAACTCCCCACTCAAAAGCTCAAACACGTACGAAAAAGTAAATACAGCGGCAAATAAGGTTGCTAAAATAAAGTACGTTCCTCCAGGTGCATCTTTAATTCGGATCATTCCCTGTACACATAAGAAACTACTTAACAGTCCAGCTAAGCCTATGGCCAAGATATAGAATATCAGATCTTGCGGCATCATCATCTCTCCGTTATTCATTTATAGTACAATCATACCATTTTCCTTTCATCACTTGGATACACTTAACCACTATAGTGAAAAGAATTTTATTCGTTCATAACTAACAAGGAGTTTTGGAAGATTTAAGAGTTTTAGTAAAGAGAAATTCCACCCTTCATATACCCTGTATGGTATAATGATTATATAAAATACAGAAACACTCTTTACCATTTGAAAGGAGATTGAGAAATGAAAAGAACGATTTTAGTCTTAGTATCACTAGTCATTTTTTTAACTGCTTGTGTTAACCAGCAAGATGAGAAATATGAGACCATTTCTCTAGAGAAGGTGAATGAACTTAGGGAGAATGTTCAAGTCATTGATGTACGAACACCAGATGAATATCATTCTGGCCACATCCCAAACGCAATAAATATTCCCTTAGATGACATAGAAAATCAACTAACATCATTGGAACAATATGAATCTTTTATCTTAATCTGTCAAAGTGGGAACCGTTCACAGCAGGCAAGTGAAATTTTGGCGAAAAATGAAGTAAGTGGGTTCTATAATGCGGAAGATGGGATGAGAAATTGGAGATATGAGATAGAATAAGAGTAGAAGGTCCACAGATCTCCTACTCTTTCAATTCCTATTGCTCTTAATCTTTTAGTAAACGTTTTTGTGCAAGTAGTTTTTGAAATTCATTTTCTAATTCCTCGCTAGGCTCCAAACTTAAACGACTTAGCACGTCGATGATTCTGTTTTCAATCACCATAAGCTCTTCATTAATTATTGACTGTTTATTCGTCCATGCATTCTCCTTAACCTCTTGATATCCACCTTCATACATCACTAATTCCTGGTTCTCTATTCGAAGGATTCGATTGGCGACTTGCTCTACAAATCTTCGGTCATGAGAGACAAATAGGACCGTTCCATCGTATTCCTGCAATAGAGATTGTAGTGCAGTCACAGCTTGGATATCCAAGAAATTAGTGGGCTCATCTAAAATTAGCGTGTTGATGTCACGAACAAAAAGCTTTGCAAGTGACACTTTCACTCGCTCCCCTCCACTTAACACTCCTACCTTTTTATACACATCATCCCCATAGAAATGAAGTCTTGCAAGAACTGTTCGAATCAATGTTTCATGTTGAACCGAACTTGATTGAACATTTTCCAAGACACTTAGCTCGTCATCTATCGTCATTAAGTCTTGTCTAAAATATCCTATTTTACTATGGGGTGAAACTGATACTCCTTCCGCTCCCTCTATAACCATATTGACTAGCGTAGACTTTCCGCTTCCATTCGGACCAAGTATGGCTAACTTATCTCCTCCTTTAATATAGAAGGTTGCAGGTTTCCACAGAATCTTTGAACCTACTTTACAAGACACACTCTCTAGACGCGCAATCATTTTACCTTTAATATAGTCTTCATCTGGTAAATCCATTTTCACTTGTGGAATTTCTTTCACCCGTTCTACTCGTTCAAGGTTTTTTATTCTTGACTCTATCGCCTTTACAGATTGATACAGCTTCTTTTGTTTTTTAGCAAAGTGAGGTTTACTTCCTCTTACTTCAATTTCTTTTACCTTTGTTTGTTTTTTCAGCATTCAGTTTCTTTAGCTTTAGGGCCTTTTCAAGCTGCTTTCTCTTCGCTTCATACTTTTCATAAGCGACCATTTGCCTTTCTTTCTCCGCCAGTTTCAGTTGCTGATAGGTAGAGTAGTTCCCCTTATACACTTTTATTTTTTGATCTTCAAGCTCCCATATGACAGTACAAATGGAGTCTAAGAATGCTCTGTCATGAGAAACGATGACAAGAGCTCCTTGATAATTTTTTAATCGTTTTTCCACCCACTCAATATGGGATGTATCAAGATTAGATGTTGGCTCATCTGCAAATAATAGTTCTGGTGCTAATAAAAGCTTCTCTTGAACATTCTCTTGCGTGATCTCACCTCCGCTTTTCGGTTGTTCATGATCGACCAATTGGGAAAGCACTTCACTACTTCCATAACGATGAATGTGTCCTGTATCTGGCTTTAAAGACCCGTGAAGAATATTTATTAATGTAGACTTTCCACTTCCATTCACTCCAACAAGTCCTATCCTTGCATTCTGTTCAATTTTTACATGCTCAATATCTAGCAAGAGTTTATCTTTTATATAATATTGAATCCCGACTGCTTCTATTAGATTCATACATATCACCTATCCCTCTTAATTTCTGGGACAAAAAATGCCCCCTTATTCAAATCAGAATAGGAGGCATACGTATAGAAGGGTCGCCAAAGAAAACTAAGCTGGCGTCAACTATATGAAGCAACATCCTATTCTGAAACCAAATGAACTCATGGCAAATAATACAGACATATCGTCCGTTTATCCTTGCCCTAGATTCACTTTGTTCACATCATAGGATTAGTACTTCATCTAATTGGGTCACCCTTTCCTTATTTCATTAGGTACACTGTAAAACACCTCGTTAAAATTGTCAAATCTTTCAAAATCTTAAACTAGAAAAAAAGATAGCTATTCTCCCATCCTGGTGATATATTATTCAATAAAAAAGTTTTACGTTTAACTTGCTTCTCATTTCTCCTGTTTTTTCGAAATTTTATGAATACTAAAGAGGTAGATAAAATTGATGATGGAAACAAAAGAATTAGCTATCTTCAACCATATTGGAAATAAAATTAAGACAGATGATCGAGATGTTCAAATACTTGCGAAGTTCCACGAGCCATTTGTAGCTGTACTAGGAAATGTACTGAGTGATGAAGAATGTGATGAACTAATTTCTCTATCAAAAGATCGTATGAATCGTTCTAAAATTGCCGGCAACCAGGAAAACGATATTCGCACAAGTACAAGTGTCTTTCTACCTGAAGACGCGAGTGAAGTAGTGCAGCGAGTGGAAAAGCGAATCTCGCAAATTATGAATATACCAGTTGAACACGGGGAAGGTCTTCAACTATTAAATTACCAAATAGGACAAGAATACAAAGCCCATTTTGACTTCTTTTCACCAAAAAAATTAATTGAAAACCCTCGTATTAGCACACTTGTTCTATATCTAAATGATGTAGAAGAAGGAGGAGACACATACTTTCCAAACTTAAAGTTATCCGTTTCTCCTCATAAAGGGATGGCTGTGTATTTTGAGTACTTTTACGATGATCCAATGTTAAATGAATTGACTTTGCACGGCGGTGCACCTGTCACTATTGGTGATAAATGGGCAGCGACGATGTGGATGAGGAGAAAAGCGATTAGATAATAGGCTTGTTCATTACGTTTATTTCGTTGCGGAAATTAACTTTGCTTTCCGCTTAGTCCCGCCGTATCGTACCCTCAATAAAATGAATGTTGCAAACATGAAACCCGACTTTCTTTTACTAGAAGAGTCGGGTTTCTTATTTGGAAATATTTCCAATAATCGTATAGTCCATAGCATAACCTTCTCTAATAGTAACTCACTCCAAAATCATTCAACTTCCTGCATCAAACGAACTTGCTTCATTAACATTTTCTTAGGTAATAGCGGTGCCATATTCATTACTATTCGTTGACCGTATGTTACTCCTGCAATAACATTTAACTTCCCATCTAGCATGGCATCATATCCATCCTGCGCGACTTCTTTCGGACTAAATGTACGATCGAATAATTTCGTCTGATCCATTCCTGAAGTTTGCGCAAATTCTGATTCAGTAGCACCAGGTAACAAAGCGGTTACTGTTACATTCGTATCATGAAGCTCTTCTGCGATGGCATTACTAAATGACGTCACATACGCTTTTGTTGCATAGTAGACAGCTTGAAGCGGACCTGGCATTAAAGAAGCAGTTGACGATACGTTTAGAATTTTTCCACTGTTTCGCTTTACAAAATCAGGTAAGAAATATCTAGTTAATTCGGTTAGAACAAGAATATTTAATTGGATCATCGCAAGGTCTTGTTCCCAATCACGCTCATGGAACTTCCCACGCCCACCAAAGCCTGCGTTATTTATTACATAATCGATCTCAATCCCACTATTCTTTACTTCTTCGTAGATTTCTTTTGGTGCTGCCTTTTCCGTTAAATCTTTTGACAATACTTTTACTTGCACACCGTACGTTTTTTCAAGTTCATGTTTTAACTCTAACAGTTTATCTTCACGTCTAGCAATAATGACAAGATCTCCGCCTTTACTTGCATGAATTCTTGCAAACTCCTTGCCAATTCCACTTGATGCTCCTGTAATTAATGCTGTGTTTTTCATATTCATCTTCCTACATCCTTTCGTATTTCATCTCTATATAATGTTAGTTAGTTTACACAATGTTACTTATTATTCAATATAAGTTACACAGTGTTACTTGTCAATGAATATAAGATGAAAATAAGACGTTATTTTAGAATGCTACCATTTTAAGTTTCAGTTTGTTACTAAATAAACGATTATGATACAATATTCATAGTACACAGAGGTGAATGATATGACGTTTGAACGAGCAAGGAACGAGGAAAACAAACGGATACGTTTAGAAGAAATTAAATCAGCTGCAATTAAGTTGTTTGATCATTATCCTTATCATAAAATAACGCTTGCTAAAATCGGAAAAGAAATCAATTTTACGCGAGCCAATCTATATAAATATGTTTCCTCTAAGGAGGATATTTATATTCATATTATGTTAGATGAAATTAAACATGTAGTGGATGAAATGGAAATTACCCTTATGACAGAGGATCAACTTGACGCTAAATCCTTTGCCTATTCGTGGGCTTTACTATTAGACAAAAATCCACGGTATTTAAAGTTATTCTCCCTTTTGTTCACCATACTTGAACAGAATGCTACTTTAGAAACTTTAGTAGAGTTTAAAAACGAGCTAGCTACGATTAACCTACGAATTTCAAAAGTTATTCAGCATAACTTTCCAGAATTTAATGACCAAGATGTAGCAAAACTACTTCATATGTCATTTGCTTACATCATTTCAGGCTATTCCTTTTGCCAGCCAAGTGATTTGCAGCGTGAGGCAACAAAGCTATCTCACTATAGCTACACGTTTCCAAACTTTGTGGACTCCTTTACGGAGACCCTCGTGCTTATTGTAAATGGCATGAGGCTTGGAAAAATAGTTTAAATTAAATAGCCAGAAGAACATGCCTAACTGAGTGATAGTAGCCAACTCAATTGGGCATTTTATTTTTAGAGAATACATTGATAACATGAAGTTGTCGAATATGTAAGATATTTGTCGAAATAATGCATAATTCACTCTATTAGTGTTCTAAAAGATAGTATAATGAATTGAATAACTACTACTACTCGTACCTCATTAATTTTGAGAAACAGAGAATGAGTATGCAACGAAAGGTGACGAGAAGATATGATGAAATACAAAAAGCATCTTATACACTCTATAGAACAAAAGATAGATGAATGGGAGGCTCTCAACCTGATCTCTCATTCAGACCTTATTCAATACCTTCAAACATTAATAAGTTCATCAACAGTTCTTGGACTAATTGACATAGAAAAACAATCTAAAGATTACTTAGAAGTTATCTTATCGGAAGAAGCGAAAGACTACTCCTATACATCCATTTACCCTTTTTTAGAAGAACAATTACAAACTTTATCCAATTTATCTTCTGATGACATCCAATTATCACTCTCTAAAAAAAACCGTAGGAGGCGACTTGCCCACACTCATGGTGATCGATCATGATCTAGAAAGAATGGTTCAATCTAAACAAGAATTCGATGCCTGGGGTTGGTATGTTGCACCGATTACAGTGAATGAAGAAATTATTCGTGCCGTTTATCGATTTAAGCCAGATACCATCTTAATTCATTCTTCGATAGTTGAAGATGATCGTACTAAACATACTATTTACACTCTTATGAACAAGCTACGTGATATTCGAATTCCCTTTTCCATTCAGCTTGATAACCCAGGCACTTCTTCTACATCATTTTATCGTTTAGGAGCAGAAGTAGTTTTTTTAAAGAAAGAACAGATATCAACTGTTCACAATCGTTTGTTAAGTATTGTTCGAAAAGAAAAGCTAAATGAACCAATAATTTTAATAGACCCCTTTACTAAGCTACCGAATGAAAGATTCTTGAAACATTTTAATGAAACCCTAGAAGCTCTTTATAATGGATATACTGAAGGCTCATATTTGGTGTATATAGATATCGATCGTATTAAGGTCGTCAATGACGCCTTTGGTTATGATTATGGTGACGAAGTCATACAGTGGCTTAGTCAATTGCTGAAGGAGCATGCAAGGAAAGAAGATTTATTAATTAGAATAAAGGGCGAGGAGTTTGCTCTTCTACTGCCTAAAACAACAAAGCATCAGGTGATAAAAAGAATCCGGTGGTTACAAACTATTTTTTCCGAGCATCCATTCCTTGCGGAGGGGAAAACCTTTTATTCATCTTTCTCAGCAACGGTTGTCAAAATGGATCATTCAACTAAATCCCTGTTAGATTGGATCACATTTGCTCATGAAACAATGTACGAACAAGAACAGGATGAAACTCAAACAGCGACTCTCCTGCATTCATCTGATGATGGGAAATTCATTCAAGAAATGAAAGTGGCCATCGTTGATGATGATCCGATCATTCGTACTATTTTGACGGATATACTAAATAATTTACCACGGGACCCAGGTATTCAATTTGACATTATGGCATTTCCAGATGGATTAACTTTTATAGAATCACCTTGGCACAACGACTCTCCTTGTCTAGTTATTTTAGATGGGGTGATGCCCAAAATGGATGGTCTTGAAGTATTAGAACAATTAAGAAAGCGGGAAGATTCAGATCGCTATCAGGTCTTAATGTTATCCTCACGTAGAAGTGACAAGGACATTGCCCTTTCATTATCATTAGGAGCCAATGACTATATGACGAAGCCATTTAAATTACTTGAGCTTGAAGCCCGTCTGCAACAGCTTATCAAAAGGATGGTCTAACATGACATTTAATCAAGAAATTTTTTATTTATCTCTTGTACTCTTTTCCTTTTTGTCCATACTCTTTGTTATTTTTGGTTACTTGATATTTACCAAAACAAGAGAAAATAAGAACCTCGCGAAAATAGAACAATATAAAGAGCAGTATCAACTTCCCCTCTTTTATTATTTAAAAGAGGGCAAGCCAATACGAGAAATAGATGAATTAGATTCCCTGCAAAGGGTTGCCTTTATTGAACTTCTAGCTAGTTTTTCAAAAACCTTTGACGGAAAAGAGATTCATCATCAAATTCAACTGTTTGCAAAAGACCATTTCACTTCCTTTTTACGTTCACAATTGTTTCATAGACGATGGAGTTATCGAATGAATGCTCTCTATTGGATGGAAGAGTTTCGTATGAATCACATGCAGTCATCTCTTATTCACTTTTTAACAAACACAAAAAAGCTCTCAAAAGGGGAAGAAATACAGGCATTAAAAACTCTTATCTTATCAGGTAATTCTACTGTCATGAAACGACTATGTTCTAGTCGAAATGAATTATCCGAATTTGAATATAGCATGTTATTTCAATTATTAAATGATAATCAATTCAATGAATTTATCACTGCTTATAAAGATTTACCTGAAGTGATGAAATTCGCCTTAATTGATTCAATTGGTGTAAGAAGAGAAACTAATTTTGTGCATTTTCTTGAAGAACTTACATCTCATGAACAAAAAGGAAATCCGAATACGGTCACTAAAGGCACTGGCTTCTATCGAGCATTATGTAGAAGCGTCGAGACTGATTGCTTTTCTGGAGTCCCCTTTATGGGAAGAACGTTTAATGGCAATTAAAATCAGCGAATATATGAGAAAAGAAGAGTTTATCCCCCCCCTTACTACCTTGATGAAAGATAGCTCTTACTATGTTCGTTCACAAGCAGCTCAAGCATTACTACGCATGAAAAATGGTAGAGAACTATTAAAAAAGATTTGTCTTACATCTGATGATGCCTATGCACGTGACATGGCAGGACTTTGGCTCGAAAGGAGTTCGTTAGCATGACAATCGATACATTCGGAGAGTCACTCTTATGGTTCATTGGGTGGTTCGTATTCATTTATATGATAGGGATAATTTTGTTCTATGGAACTCTTTTGATTATTGCTCTTCTCCAGCTCAGACGAACCTATCAGCTCGATGACTATGAGCCATACGAAGAACTATTAACGTTAGATCAAACAAAACCTGTGTCCATCCTAGTTCCTGCTTATAATGAATCCGTTGGTATCATGGCAACGGTCCGTTCATTATTAAGCATAGAGTATCCCCAATATGAGATTATTGTTATAAATGATGGCTCAAGCGATGATACACTAACTAAGTTGATTCAAACCTTTCAACTTGTAGAATTAAGCTCCGTTTTCCGACAACAGCTTGATACAAAGCCTATAATCGGCGTCTATCGTTCAAAGGTCTATTCTAATCTTCTTGTAGTAGATAAAGAAAATGGTGGAAAAGCTGATGCATTAAATGCAGGAATCAACCTTTCAAGCTACCCTTATTTTTGCTCCATTGATGGCGATTCTGTACTCGAACGAACCGCATTTTTAAAGGTCATGAAGCCAATCATCGAATCAGACGGAGATGTGATTGCTTCTGGAGGAAGTATAAGAATTGCCAATGGATGTGAAATTGACCGTGGTCAGATTATCAAGGTGGGCCTTTCTTCTGTTCCTCTAGTAGTCATGCAGGTAGTGGAATATTTGCGTGCCTTTCTCATGGGTCGAATAGGATTAAGTCGACATAACCTCCTCTTAATTATTTCTGGTGCCTTTGGAGTTTTCTCTAAACGCTGGGTTATTGAAGCAGGTGGATATAAACACACCGTCGGGGAAGACATGGAATTGGTTGTTAGACTACACCGTCTGATTAAAGAGAAGAAAGAAAAGAAGAAAATTGTTTACGTACCTGACCCTGTGAGCTGGACTGAAGCACCGGAATCTTTAAAATATTTACGAAGACAAAGAAAGAGATGGCATCGAGGTTTATTTGAAAGTATCTGGATGCATAAAAAGCTACTTTTTAATCCTAAGTATGGATCGATTGGGATGATTTCTATGCCCTATTATTTATTTATAGAATTTTTAGGACCTGTCGTAGAATTATCTGGCTATATTTATATGATTCTTTCCATATGGTTTGGTGGAATTTATTTAGAGTTTGCCATTATTTTATTTATGCTATCCATTTTGTACGGCTCTATTTTATCCATGGCTGCCGTTCTACTAGAGGAATGGAGTATTCGAAAATTTCCAAAAACAATGGATGTTGTACGATTATTCTTTTTCTCCTTAACTGAGAATCTTTGGTATCGTCCCCTTACTGTTCTATGGCGTGTAGAAGGAATCATAGAAGTCTTCCTACGTAAGAGAGACTGGGGCGAAATGAAACGAAAAGGGGTATCGAATTGAGAAAAGCCAAGACCCTAACATTCTTTCTAGCGATTATAGGTATTGTGCTGGTCATTCTATCACCTTTTATCCTTTGGCAATTGATGCCCTCTAAGCCTTTAAACCTTTTAATAATGGATAAAACCGTTCCTGACCAGACATACAGAGAGCATAAAGGACTGATGTGGGTATTAAATCAACAGAAATACGTTCAACCAGATGGTTCCAATTACGATATGATTCAGGACTATATTGGATTTATTCCAAGTGAAGGCAAGGAGTTTGATGTTCGTAGTCTTCCTCCTCAATTAGATCCTTACGATGCGATCTATCTTGCCGATACGTACGGAGTCTATGAAGAGGAATACCATTCAGAAAAAGAAGATATTATTGGAGAACGCTCATCAAAGATATACGGGGGACTAACAAACGAAGAGATTGATCAATTGCATCAGGTTGCTTTAAAACAAGGAAAAACCATTATTGCTGAATTCAACTCCATGGCACATCCAACTCCACAAGAAACGAGAGAAAAGTTCTACTCTTTATTTAATCTCGAGTGGTCCGGTTGGATTGGTCGTTACTTTCCGATGCTAGAAGATAAGGAAGTGCCTCAATGGGCTAGAACCAATTACGAAAAGCAATACGGGGAACCTTATCATTTTACAGGTCCAGGCTACGTATTAGTAGACCGAAACGATCAGTTAATCGTCTTAGACCAAGAAGATATTGGAGAAGAAGGGACCATTTTCTCTTACAATGAAAAAGGGGAGGATTTCTTCGGTCAACCTTTATCCATCCCTTATTCTTATTGGTTTGATATCGTCGAGCCGTTGAATGAAGATGAAGTGCTCGCAACGTATTCAATGTCTCTTTCAAAAAAGGGAGAAGACCGTTTAAAAGCACTTCAGCTTCCAACCAATTTCCCTGCGGTTATTCATCAGAACAACCAAGTATATGAAACGTTTTACTTTGCTGGTGATTTTGCTGACCAAGCAGATGTACCGAATCTCTATCAAACTGTTGGATTAACCACATGGCGACAATGGACAGAAAAATCTCTTCCCGACAACACTTCTCAGTTTTTCTGGAAGGGATATATTCCTATGATGAGAACCATTTTAAATGATATTAAGAACAATCATTCAGAAAAAAACCTAGCAGCCATTCCACAAGTTGATGGTATTTCTCTTGCCGGTCAAGTAGGAGAAGATTATGTTCAAATCAACCAAGAGGGTAAATGGAAAGATTTCTTTATAAAAGGTGTGAATATGGGCATTGCTAAACCCGGTACGTTCCCAGGTGAAACAGGGATTAGCAAAGAAGAATACCTTCGTTGGTTCAAACAAATTGGGGCAATGWATGCTAATGCACTACGTGTCTATACGATTCATCCCCCTCATTTCTATGAGGCCTTCTATGAATATAATCAAATGGCAGACGAGCCACTGTATATGTTCCACGGGGTATGGGTGGATGAAAATACTATTGAGAAGGCCAATAATGCATTCAATCCTACCAATACGGATGAGTTCAAAGCAGAGATTAAACGTGTGATTGATCTTGTCCACGGCAATGCAAAACTTCCAGTACGTCAAGGACACGCTACTGGGTCTTATACGTATGATATCTCTCCATATGTTTTAGGCTGGATATTTGGTATAGAATGGAACCCACATGTAGTCCTTTCAACCGATGAAAAAAATAAAAGGATTAGCTGACTATGACGGGAACTATATTAAAACAGAGAATGCCACTCCATTTGAAATCTGGTTAGCCACTCGAATGGATGAAGCGATAGAATATGAAACAACACAATACAAGTGGCAACGTCCAGTGAGCTTTACGAACTGGGTAACCACTGATTTACTAGATCATTCAGACTATGAGCCGTTAACAGATGAAGATTTAGTTGGTGTAAATCCAAATGTCATGAAAGCAACAGATGCTTTTCATTCAGGAATATTTGCATCCTATCATATTTATCCATATTATCCAGATGTCTTAAATCATGATCCAGACTATGTAAACTATGTGGATCATAGAGGAGAGAAAAACAACTATGCTGGATATTTAAATGAATTAAAGCGTGCTCACAATATGCCTATCCTTGTTGCTGAGTTTGGTATCCCATCTTCTCGAGGAATGACGCATCGAAATGTCTATGGTTTTAATCAAGGGAATCATGATGAGACAGAGCAAGGGGAAATGATTCGCCATTTATATGAAGATATTGCTGCAGAACAATATGCTGGGGGACTAGTATTTAGCTGGCAGGATGAATGGTTTAAGAGAACGTGGAATACTCAGACTTTGGATAATCCAGATCGACGACCTTATTGGTCGAATGCCCAGACAAATGAGCAGCAATTTGGACTTCTTTCCTTTGATCCAACTTCACATAAAACTTCACAAATACAAGTAGATGGTCGAACTGGTGACTGGGAGTTTAATAATATCTCACCTCTATTATCAAGTGAGACAGAGAGCTTATCAGTAACAAGTGATGAACGCTATTTGTATATACAGTTACAAATGAATGAGATAACAGAAGATACAAGAACAACCATAGTATTTGATACGATTCTTAATCAAGGTCAATCCACTTTGCCTTTCACCGATAAAGTGGATTTAACTAGTGCAAATGTAGATTTCGCTCTCTTTATGAAGGGAAAAGAATCTGCTCGTCTCATGGTGGATAGTTACTATGACCCTTATTACTATCAGTATGGTCACCTATTAAAGCGAATTGGCCAAAACAATTATAGCCATAAAAAAGATAATGGTGTATACCATCCAATTCAATTGATGTTAAGTAATCAATTAATTGTGGCGGGTGAGGTAATTCCACTTGATTCATATGAAACAGGGAAAATGCAATTTGGTACAAGCAGCCCAGAAGATACGGCTTATAATTCTCTCGCCGACATTAATGTCAATTTGAATGAAGACTTGTATGAGATTCGTATTCCTTGGCTGTTATTAAATATGAAGGATCCTAGTTTGAATGAAGCGTTGGGAGATTTTTGGAGAGAAAGAACGATCAAAAACACTGCTTTTCCTTTTGAAAAAGTAACCCAAACAATTGAAGAAATTCACATTGGTGCCTACATGGAATCAGAAGAGTCAGTGAACGCTCTACCAGATCTGAGCGGAGATCAATGGAATACAGAACGCTTTGCTACTTATAAACTTGAAGCATGGGAGTTCCCAAGTTATCATGAACGATTAAAACCTTCTTATTATATTATGAAGGATGCTTTTGAACAGGTGGATGCTTTTGATCTAAGTAAGAATACTAAAACAGATGGAACTGAATAGGATAAATAGAAGACGACCACACATTTGTGGTCGTCTTCTATTTATCGATATAGTTTACGTAAGCTTCATTCATTCTTAACCACTTCTTTGAGACCTTCGTGTGTCCATTGAGAAATAGAATAGTTGTTTGTTATTAGAATCTGCCTTAAGTTTGTCTGTAAGATCTAGCCATTTAACAGTTTGAAGCTGGATCTCAAGTTGCTCGTTTATCTCCTCTTCTATCTCACGCATAAGGGAGACAAATGCTCCAAATGACATTCCAAAGTAACTAGCTGCTTGTTGGTGAGGCTTTCTTTCTTTTAACAATTGCATAAATTGATCACGTGAAGTAGCCTCCTGAGCTAATTCGTCCTCAAGATCCACTACATACTTATACAAATTCTTTTTAAACGGTGGCAGTGACTCTACTACCTGTCTTGCTAATATTTCTGTTAACCTTTCATTCATGCCATCACCTCTATCAAGCAGCTATTGATTAAGTATTTTTTAAATTATATTTTTTCATGAATTTTTCAGCACGTCCATCACGATCGGCAAATTTCTGTCTACCCGTATAAAATGGATGAGTGTCTGAACTTGTTTCCACTTTAAGAAGGGGATATGTGTTACCATCTTCCCATTCAATTGTCTCTGAGGACGTCTTTGTTGAACCTGACATAAATTTAAACCCACTGTTTAAGTCCATAAATACTACTTTATGATACTCTGGGTGAATTGATTCTTTCATTTTTAAAAACCTCCTATATGTTTACCAGCTTGATTTTTTAACACCTGGCACTTGGCCCTTATGAGCAAATTCGCGAAAAGCAATACGTGACATTTTAAATTTACGTAGGTAGCCTCGAGGTCTACCTGTAACCTCACAACGATTCTTTAGACGTGTTGGTGATGAATCTCTCGGCAGCTTACGAAGCGCTTCATAGTCACCTTTTTCTTTCAGTTCTCTTCTAAGCTCAGCATATTGCTGGACCATTTGCTGACGTTTTTGTTCTTTTACTACTTTTGTATTTTTTAGCCAAGGGGAACCTCCTAGTTATGTTTTTTTAATTTAAACCGTAATGATTACGATTATTGGTTTGTATGAGTATTAAACCACATATGATGATTTAACGCAATACAAATGCTTTTTTATTTTTTTAGTAAGTTTTTTGTGTTACTCAAATGATGTGAAGACTATGAAAGTAATGGGGATAACTATTTGTTGGGGATTAGGGCGGACTTATTCTAATTTGTCGTGCTGGCGCTTTGTTCTTGTGCGGGGCGGGCTCTATYTCGGGCGGWTCTCTYCTCTTCTCGTGCGGTTGCCGCCCCATCCTGTGCGGCTTTTCCCCTTTCTCGTGCGCACGCCTAGTTCTTGTGCGGGGCGGGCTCTATCTCGGGCGGTTCTCTCCTCTTCTCGTGCGGTTGCCGCCCCATCCTGTGCGGCTTTTCCCCTTTCTCGTGCGCACGCCTATTCCTTGTGCGGGGCGGGCTCTATCTCGGGCGGTTCTCTCCTCTTCTCGTGCGGATTCCACTCCATCCTGTGCGGCTTTTCCACTTTCTCGTGCGCACGCCTAGTTCTTGTGCGGGGGCGGGCTCTATTTCGGGCGGATCCCCTCTATTCTCGTGCGGTAACCACCCCATCCTGTGCGGCTTTTCCCCTTTCTCGTGCGCATGCCTATTCCTCGTGCGGGGCAGCCTCAATCTCGGGCGGTTCTCTCCTCTTCTCGTGCGGATTCCACTCCAACCTGTGCGGCTTTTCCCCTTTCTCGTGCGCCCGCCTAGTTCCCGTGGCGGGGGCGGGCTCAATCTCGGGSGGATCTCTCCTCTTCTCGTGCGGTTGCCGCTCCATCCTGTGCGGCTTTTCCCCTTTCTCGTGCGCCCCGCCTAGTTCCCGTGCGGGGCAGGCTCTATCTCGGGCGGATCTCTCCTCTTCTCGTGCGGTTGCCGCCCCGTCCTGTGCGGCTTTCCCCCTTTCTCGTGCGCCCGCCTAGTTCCCGTGCGGGGCGGGCTCTATCTCGGGCGGATCTCTTCTCTTCTCGTGCGGTTGCCGCCTCGTCCTGTGCGGCTTTTCCACTTTCTCGTGCGCCAGCCTATTCCTCGTGCGGGGCGGGCTTTATCTTGGGCGGATCTCTTCTCTTCTCGTGCGGTTGCCGCCCCGTCCTGTGCGGCTTTTCCACTTTCTCGTGCGCCAGCCTAGTTCTCATGTGACCATCACTTCAACCTGAAAAGCTTATAATCAGAAGTTCACCTTAATTGGTCTAAAGATCCCCCCTAAATAAAAAACCCCTATAAACATAGGGATTTCAAAAAAGGTACTTGTATACTATTAATTTAAAAACTCTCTCACGTTACCATTTTCTAAACACGGCAGTTAATAGACCCCTGACTCCAAATGCACCTGACTCTTTACATTCGTTCATTTCACGAATTTCCACTTCATGGAAGGGATGAAACAGCGTTCGAAGCTTATCCTCTGTATAACCAAGTCCACCTTTTAAGCTTCCCTGTCTATATACGTCCCAATCGGTCAAAGTCGCTCCACCTAACTCTCCACCCTCCTTAAAACAAGTTAGGGCAAAATAACCGCCGGGCTTTAATGCTTTCTCCACCAAATGGATATATCTGTTACGTCGGTGGGGAGCTATATGATGAAAGCACCCAGAATCATACACTATATCATATGTACCTTCTTCTATTGATAAATGAAAGATATTTTGTTTTATAAAATGAATGTCAGCCCCAGCTTCGTGTGCTCGCTCATTTGCCCACTCCAAAGACTCCTCTGACAAATCAACTGCATCTACTTGACACCCTTGATGACTAAAATACAGCGCGTTTCGACCAGGGCCACAGCCCAGCTCTAGTACCTTTCCTTTTGCAAACAACCCGTTATCAAAATAACCCACGAGATTTTCATCAGGTTCATTCACAAAGAAAGGAATCTTCTTTTCTCGATCTTTATAGAATCTATCCCAAAACGGTGCAGGCTCTACTAAAAAAAGAATCTAACATTTCTAAAACATCTTCATAATCTTTAATCCATTCATTCATCCTATCCCCTACTTTTCAAATAATATTACACTCTTTTATTGTATTAAACTTCCTAGCTCTGCAGGTTTTAAGGATGTTAAAAGATGAAGACATATATAGATTGATGAGGCTACAAGGGACTATTAATTCTGCATTTAACAGGGTCATAAAGTATGAGGACTTGTAGTTAAACCGAAGGGAAATAGTATAGTACTCTTGTATCAATAAGTCGTATATAGGCTCATACCTACCTATTTAAATGGGTCTACTATATAACTCAGGGTAATTTTTATTACAAATATGACAATAAGATTACATCTGTCTAGAAGGGAAATTACCACTTCATCCTCTTTCGGAGTGAAAGTATATGCTCTAAATGATGTCGACCATGCCAAGCATACATCCCAATGTTTTTAGCAATTGTCCCTTCTCCAGAATCTGGATGAATAAATGTCCGTTTCAACTCATTCTCAGATAGATTCTGCAAAAGTAACGCCCAATGACCATGGACCCCCTCAAGAACCTTGAATGACAAGTGCACTGGTAAGGTGTAATCCACTAATTCCGCCCACTTCACTTCATCATAAGGTTTAATAATTGGATTGTCCTCCGTAAGCGCAAGCTTTACTCGAAGATATGCATTCATATGGCTATCCGCCAGGTGATGCACAACCTGACGAACTGTCCATCCACCTTCACGGTAAGGCGTATCGAGCTGGTCATCAGTTAAAATTGCCACTGCAAGATGTAGCTCGCTTGGTAAGCCTTCTATTTGATGAATCCATCTTTTGATATCATCTTTTGTAATAATTTCTTTTACTTCATACTGTCCGATTGGATAACGCTGGTTCATGGTTGGTGCCTCCTTTTAAAAAAGATGATCACTTTTTGTTTAACTTTTGATGATCAAAGCAATAGACCTGACCGTTGTATCTGTTATGGGATAAGCAATACTCTTTTACCTTCTCAGACACTTTAGTTCCACAATGGGAGCACACAGCCGGGATACTATCATGGCTTTTTATTTTTTCCACGTGCTCCTTTCTAGTAGCCGTATCATCGATGTTCACTTCGACTATTCGTTTATAATAGCCATCTATCTCTTCGTTAGTTAATTTCTTAGTTTCATTCAATAGCTTGATCACTTGAATTTTTCTGTTAATAAATTCTGTTAACTCCGTATCATACACACAAAGATCATCTGATTGGATTTTCCTTAGCTCTGGATCAATACTGAATACCGCTCGTTTAGTAAAAGTAATAATAGAAATGAAATGTAGATCATGATTTCCTAACACACTTTTAAGAGCTTGCACATGTCCATAATTTTGATTAAATGGGTTCATCATTTTAAAACGTTTATTCACAATCCATTGTTTATCTTGCCTTCCCCCTCGAATTTCCCCAGAATAGTTTTTGGTCTCCATAACAAAAAATAACCAAATGGTGTGATTAATAGATGATCAATTTGAGAATACCCTGATTTTGCTTTACTATTTGGAAGCATGATATCGGAAAGATACCGATAGTTGTTAGGAAATTGGCTAAGCTGAATATCAATCTTATATTCTCCCAGCTGACCTATACGCTCTGAAGTAGCCTTAGTTTTAGCCTTACTAGGTTGATTTGCTCGATTGTTTGAACTGCTATTTTTTGGTTAGTTCCTTATTACTCTTAAATAATCTTTTTATAAAGTTCAATGCAGTACTCCTATCAATATATATTACATTCTTTGTATATTATCGGTATAATTAAGAAAAACTTACAGTTTTCAAACAAAAGGAGGTACGTACCATATTCTCAACTATTGTAAGCCACATCGCACTTGCCATTCTGACCATTTTCGCTCTCAGCTTACTGCAAAATCAATCAGCCTTTGGATTATTACTTCTCATATGCCTTTCGATTGTCTATGATTACATCTCACGTTTAGAAAAGAAGACAGATTTGAATAAACATAGTAAGAGAATTGGCTTAGCTTGTTATTTTGTAACGGGAATCATTGGCTTATTTTTGCTCTATTTATAATACAAAACCAACTAATTCCAAGAATTAGTTGGTTTTATCTTTTTTCTTTAATCGTTCATCTACCTTTGAAAGTAACACAGATTTAGGATCATGTCGAAGCTCCCACATCATGGCACCACCGAGTCCGTTCTCTCTAATATAAGAAGTCTTATACCCTATAGACTCAGGGTCGTCATAACTAATGAACTCAATCCCATTGAATAACCACGGCACCTTAGAGTCTTCTTCAAAGTACCGCACATATTCTTCGCTATCTAAATAAACCTCTTCAATCTCTCCATACGATAGAGCTGTCCCTTCCCCGTAATAATCTTGGTACATTCCATTTCTATTATTCTCCACATCTGAATACGTCCGGCCGTAAAACGGTAACCCGAGGAGAATTTTATTTGCTGGTACCCCTTCAGACAAGTACATCACCACTCCATCATGAATCGACCATTCGAAGTAATCCTTTGATGATGCATTTTGGAACAATGGTGCATTCAAGCCAGTAAATGAATCCCACTCCCCGTGAAAATCGTACGCCATGATCTCAATATAATCTACATAGTCTTGAATTAAGCCAAGCTCTGTATTGTTCGCAAAGCTCTTCGTTACACCACCAGCCATGGAAATCACATACTCGTTCCCATCCTTCTCACCTTGTCCGTCCAAGACTTCTCGTAATTTTTGAAATAAGAGGGTGTAATTCTGCTTATCTTCTGGTCGATGAATATTATCCTCTTCTCCACCTGCAACTGGATACTCCCAGTCAATATTCACTCCGTCAAACCCGTACGTTAGTATAAAATCTCTCACACTCTCAGCAAACTTAGCACGAGACTGCTCAGTTAACGCAACATCTGAAAACCGCTCAGACCATCTCCCCCCGCCAACCGATATGACCGTTTGGATATGTGGATACAGCTCCTTCAGTTTAGTCAATTGATAGAAGTTCCCGTAATACGGTAAGCCATCTGGATCTCCATCAAGGCGACTCTGGATATCTACCTCGGGGTCACCTAACTCTATTCTTCCATCAGGCGAAATCTTGGCAAACGCATAAWTAATATTGARKGAGTTTTTTTTGCGKCAATCTTGCCATACATGATAACCAAGAGWAAGCAGACCAGCTCGTATAGTATCCCACTTTCTTATATTCTCCTGAAATTTCTTTTCTGTTATCTATTACAACGGTTTTAGACAATTCCGTTACCTCATTCAAATCATCATACACCTTAACCAACAAAGTCTGCTCTCCTTCTGGAACCCAAGGATCAGTCTCCCAGTTCACAGCAAACGGTGCAGCGGATACGCTTTTAATTAAATAGTCACCTTGTTCACTGTAAAACTCGACCTTGCTCACTCGAATTGAACGTTCAAAATCAATGGAAAGTTGAACCGTCCCACTCGTTGTCTTACCATCATTTTCAAGAGGAGACACTTGTAGAGCCACGTCACCGTCTTGTACATTCCCATTCCAATTCTCAACTCTCTCGCCAAATACCGACCACATTATAAATATGATGACACATACAAGTACCAGTAAACCCACTGTTTTTTTCATTATATTAGCTGAGATTTGTTTCAAAAGTATCCATGCCTCTTCTCTTTATGTTGTTATGTTTAGTGTAATATAGGTCGTTCTGTTTCGTATAATTTTTGATTTCTGCAAAATGACTTTTACTTCTGAGGGGCGCAGGAGTCTTCGCCATTTTAAGAGTTATATTAAATCCTATCTTGTTTCATAATAATTTGTATTCTATTAGTAGTTGAGAGGGAGCTATTAAACTAAAACATTAGCAAAACTTGGGAGGACGTAAATAAAAGTACAGCACCTAGGATTTAATTTTCTAGATGCTGTACTTTCTTAATCTTCTACTAACCCGTTTTCAACTAACCAATCATATGCCACAATGGAGACAGGATTCCCCTCAATATCTACTCTATAATTAAGTTCTCTCATAATATCACTGTTCAATTTTTCTCCAATTTTAGCCGTTATTTCTTTTAGTTCAGGATATTGCTCATAAGTCTTCTCATTGATCGCAACTGCGGCACGATAAGGAGGGAAAAACTGCTGATCGTCCTTTAAAACAACCAAGTCATATGCTTTGATTGTCGCATCCGTTTCATATGCTACGGATACGTCTACCTGTCCATCTTCTAGCGCCCGTTGAGTTAGACCGATATCCATTAGCTTAACTTGATTTATTCCGAATTCAAAGCCGTATGTATCCTCTACACCAGGAAGTCCATCCGGGCGATTAGCGAATTCTGCGTCTGATGCGATAGTTAAATCTCCAGGGTGTTCACGTACATAGTCCGCGAGATCTGAGATAGATATAATACTTAGCTCTTCCGCATCTTCTCTATTCATAGCTAGTGCATACGTATTGTTTACATCTGACTGGTTCATCCAAATGATTCCGTTTTTTCCATCTACCTCTTTTACTCTATCGAAAGCCTTATTTGGATCTTTAATTGGCTCTTCACCTAAATACGTAATAAGGGCTGTTCCAGTGTATTCCCACATAAGATCCACTTGTTGATTTTCAAGGGCTGTGCGGACAACCGTACTACCTAAGTTATTCATTTGTTTTACGTTATAGCCTTCCTCTTTTAATAAGAAGGCCGTCATTTCAGACAACAAATATTGTTCTGTAAAGTTTTTTCCCCCAATGGAAATTTGTTTACCTGTCACACCACAAGAGCTTAAGAGCAAGCAAATCAGTCCACCCACTATGATATTCCTTACTTTGGTACTCATTTCAACACCCCCTTATATTTCAGCTGTTGGTTTAGATCCTTTTGAGACAACCATAGCTTCGATTAGTCGTAATAGCAGATCTATACCTATTGCAAACAGAATGACAGGGATTGCTCCGGATATTAGGTATCCGTTATCAAATAATTGAATACCTGTAAAAATCCAGACTCCTAACCCCCCACCTCCTACTACATAGGCAAGGGCAGCTGTACCTATATTTAATACAACAGCCGTACGAATTCCTGCTAATATGCTATATGCGGCATTCGGAAGCTCAATGCGAAATAAAATTTGAGCAGGCGTCATCCCCATCCCCCTTGCCGCATCAATTAAATCTTCATCAAGAGAGTCAATTCCTGCTACTGTATTTCTGTATATCGGTAGCAGGGAGTAAATAAACAATGCAAAAATGGCTGTCTTAAAACCTATGCCTAATATTGATATCATAAGGGCGAGTACCGCAAGGCTTGGTATAGTCTGTCCAAAATTCACGGCGTTAGATACTAACCATTCTGCTTTTCTAATCCCTTTACGAGTGATGAGTATACCTGCCGGCACTGCAATAATAATTGCAAGGATGGAAGAAACAAGTACTAATTCAGCATGCTGCCTCATAAGGAGTAAAAAAGTTGAAGTTTCACTAAAGATATAATTAAAATATCCATTTCCAATAGACCAAATAAAAAAATATATAACAAATCCATACACTACTATTTTCACAATCGTACTGGCTAGTTTCTTCTTATTCACCTGCTTCAACCTCCTTGTCCTACCGCCGTTTTCCCTTTAATTTCATAGTGTAAATATTTCTGAACGATATCAATTGTGATTGCCCCAAGTCGATCTCCTAAATCGTCCATAACAATTACTTGATCTGCCTCTTGATTTAGTAACATAGAAAGCGTATTGCGAAGGTCTTGATTTACGTTTAGTGTTTTGGTGTCTGGAATGTTGTCGTCAATTTGTTCTAATCCTATTATCTCGTTAAGCTCTCGGATGGTATGAAGAGAGAGACTTTTTAACGCTCGATCTTTTCCAAAGAATTCAACTACAAAATCATTTTTTGGTCGTACTAGCATTTCAGAAGGAGAATCATATTGCATAACTTGTCCGCCTTTTAGAAGCACAATTTTATCCGCCATTTTAATCGCTTCATCAATATCATGACTAACAAACAAAATCGTTTTTTTTACTTCTCTTTGAATCTGTAAGAATTCATCTTGAATCTTCTCACGGATGATAGGGTCTAAAGCTCCAAAAGGCTCATCCATCAACATAACAGGTGGATCTGCTGCTAACGCGCGAATCACACCAATACGTTGTTGTTGTCCCCCTGAAAGTTCATACGGATATCGTTTTCGATATTTATCAGCACTAAGACCGATCATATCCATTAATCGCTCAAAACGTTTTCGCTTTTTATCCTTATCCCAACCAAGCATATCAGGTACAATCATGACATTTTCTTCTATGGTCATATTAGGAAAAAGACCATTACTCTGAATAACGTAGCCAATTTTCCGCCTTAATTCAATTTCATTCAATTCCATTGAATCTTGTCCATCTATCACGATTCTTCCCTTTGTGATGGACTCAAGGCGATTTACCATTCGTAACAAGGTGGTCTTCCCGCACCCCGAGGGTCCAAGCAGAACCACGATGTGCCCTTTTTCCACTTTAAAATCAACCCCGTCTACTGCTGTTACTCCACCTTCATAAATTTTTGTCGTTTGATCAAATGTAATCATTCCTTCACCCATCCTTAATTCGTTATGCTTTTTGGAGTAAATCTTTTTTGTATGAAAAGTAGGATTCCATCAGCAATCATGGCTAATATCGCGACTGCAACAGAACCAGTGATAATTAAATAATTATCACCTCTAGTTATTCCTTGTGTGATTAAAACTCCTAAACCACCAGCTCCAATATAGGCTGCAATTACGCCAATACCGATATTTAACACAACAGCTGTTCTGATTCCTGCCATAATAATAGGAAAAGCATTTGGGATTTCAACTCTCCATAATCGTTGAAATGTCTTCATTCCAACACCTTTGGCTGCATCTCTCATTTCTGGTGAAACATTTTTGATTGCTGTATATGTATTACGTATGATAGGAAGCTGAGAGTACAAAACTAATGCAACAAACGCAGGTACAAAGCCTATTCCTTGATTGATTTGTGAAAAGATTGGAATCATGATTCCAAATAACGCAATACTTGGAATAGTTAGCATAACAGAAGCAATTTGTAACACAGTTTCAGCTAAATCATCATTGGTTGTTAAATATATTCCCAGTGGAACCGCTATGAGTAAAGCCACTATAATGGCTAACCCTACTAAAACCGTATGTTGAATGGTTAAATCAACAATTCGCGGAAAATTGACCTCAAGGAACTTCATCCATTTTTCCACCCTATTATCCTCCTTTAACGATTTTAAATTGAAATCTTATCATACTCATCAACATTGACCTATTCTCTCCCTTTACAAACTAATTATGTTCTACCCTAAAGAAAAAAAGTAGAAACGATAAGATAGGTTTGTATACATGTAGCTCACTTTAAATAAGTTGGAGGCTCTTTACCGTGACCCTCATATAATATTTCTTCAAAAATGTCACCATGATTGATTGATACATTTTGTGCCATGGCCATCACATTCAAGGAAGTTTTCAAATGCTGGACTTCGCTCATAAGATCTTGAATGTCTTTCTTCGTTGCCGGTTTTGCATCGTTTTGCAGTTCAACCCCTACTTGTCCATTAGGCTCGAGTGTGGCATACTTCACATCTTCCATTCTGCTAATGGTCTGTTGCCTTAATTTCATTTCTAGTTGATCGACCGTCATACGTAATTTCTTTAATGAATCTTCTTGAATAACTCCATTATCAATAATCATCTTGGACTTACCTGTAATGAATGTTTCAAACCAGTCAAATTTTACTTGTAGATATTCTGTGACAACGAGGGTCAAGACCAGCATCATTCCTACCCCAAACGTGACCCAAATATTTTTCCCAGCCAAGGGTTGAATAAGAAGGGACCCAATTCCAATCATGATCACGGTCTGTGCTAAAGTCATTTGAGAAATTGATTTACGCCCCGCAATGCGGAGGAGAATAGTTCCGACAAACACAATGAGTACAGCCTTCCAGATCCACTGAAATTCCATCTCCCTACCACTCCCATTCCATTTTTAGATTAGGAGTAGTTTGTGGAAAAAGGTAGGGAATCATTCGAATATATATGGGAGTAACACAGTATACTTTGATTTTATCCTCTGGTTAATTCGAACAATATCCAAACATTCAACTTTTCACCCTCCCGATACGGAAATTAGGATTTTATGTAACGCTTTTTAGCGAATAGCGAGTACTATACGACCATATCAGGAAAAATGCAACCAATTTTTGTCTGCCCTATTGCTAACTAGTAACCTTCTTATGTAGCCTACCTTTTATCCCCACGAGCTTTGTCATTCTCGTTAGTTTGTTAGCTATACCATCTCAAAAACTACCCTTCCCATAAAAATGTCATCTCACCTATTTATCGTACTTGTCACCTTATCCTGCTTTTAAAACCAAACTCCTTGATGGTTTTACCTTCATGAGCTCTGAATTTCATTTAAGCATTGTTTATGTTGCTCACACATCTTTCCTGTTTGTTACTAGCTTTATGTGTTTGTATGTTGCCACCATTAGCATTACTTGCTTTGTTATTCTAGTGTGCACATATAAATCGAGTAGTAAGTGTGGTTATATTATTTAAATGTCACTACAACCAATCTAGTAAGTTTGCTAACGATCATGAGTATTTGATTCAAAAGTCATATTGCTGTTTACCATAAATATCTTAAAGTAAAAAACCTTGAAAGGCATTTAGCCAGTCAAGGTTAAATCATTACAAGTTTATATCATACAAAACGAGATTCTGAGAATTTATCTCAACAAATGTTCCTTTCGGATAAGGTTCTCCCTCGATATCAAGAGTTACTATACTTGAACCTATTCTAAAATCACAACACCCATACTCTATTAAAGTTTCAACTTCACAAACTATAATTGTGGAGTTTCCATCACTTTTAATACAGTATTGCTCTGTGATCGACATAGTAACATCTTTTCTCCACTCTACTGTATCTGGTATTTCTAGCTCGACAAAATATTCTCGACCTTCTATTGGATTTTCTCCATTCCACCTAGCTTTTCCACCACCAAACTTAGAAGTAAAGCTTACTACATTCTGGTCATTATATTTCCCTTCATCTTTTATTATTTTGACTTTCATGAACATCACCTCTGAAAAGGAACTCTTATAATAGTGTTACTGTAAATCATAGTATCTTCGATTGGGTCATAGTCCTATATTTCTTAATGATAATAATGTTTTGTTGGTTTGCTCCCCATTTCATGATTTCCATATCTAATGCTACGTTTTCCATCTGCAGAAAATATTCTATTAGGGTCCGACGTTCCTTTTATAGGATGTGTATTACTATACTCTCCTTCCCCTAAAAACTCCTCCCACTTTTTTGTAGCATCCTGAGGTTTTACTGGCCGTAAGGCTGCCTTTTCATGTAATTCTATTACCTTAGTGTTCGAAGATGGTATTTTACCCGTACCCTTAGGAATATCTAAAATTGTACTTTATGTAAGGGTGGCAGTTAATGAACCACCACCCATATTAGTTAACTAGCTATTGTTTCAGGTTGATCTGGCATGATATATGCTATCTTATTTTTCATCATACCATAGATAATTCTGACTAACCTTCTCATAATACTGAGCAGGGCTTGTGACTTGGATTTCCCTTCACTTAGCTTACGGTTATAGTAATCGTAAAAGACAGGATTACGAGGTGTTTTACTCCCTTTGCATACCTGTACTTGTTGAACAGCTAAGTTGTAAAAGATGTCATATAACCTTCGATTACCTTGCTTTGTTTTCTTCATCGTTTCCTTACCACCTGAACCCATTCTGATAGGGGCTATTCCTGCATATCTTGCAAGTTTATCAGAGTTTGCGAACCGATGAATGTCACCAATCTCTGCAATTAAAGCGGATGAAGTAACCACATCTATTCCAGGCATAGTTTCAAGCTGCATACCTAGTGTTTGAATAGTTACTTTTAATTCTCTATCCACCTTCTTAATTTCCTGCTTTTTAAAGCGAATATCTCTTACTATACTTTGAATCATGAAGTCTCTTGAGGTTTGGTATTCACGCTTTATCTCTCCATCAGCTTGAACGAAGGATAATATTTGTTCTGCTTTTCTAGTCGAACAAGCATTGTTACTAGCTTCTAATAGGAATGTTCGTAAGCCCTTAATTGTTTCCCCCTCCAAATGGGATGGTGAAGGATAGCTTTCCCAAAATGCTAAAGCTGTTTTCCCATCCACCTCTGAAAAGAACTCCTTATAGCTTGGATAATGATAGTTTAATTGCATATGAAGTTGGTTTTTCAAGGCTGTTTGGGCTTTTACTATCGCACTTCTTCTACCCACGAGTTGTGCAATTATCCAATGAATATCGGATGGTGTAGCTTCAGGTAAATACGGTAGGTCACGTATTAAAACCCTTGCCACACATTGAGCGTCCCAACTATCATTCTTTTGTATCATCGCATGGCTGTTCCGTTCTGCATTAGATAAAGAGGAATTGACAAATTTCACGATATAGCCTTGCTCTAGCAAGTATAAAGCTAAATCTCGTCCGTAACCGCCCACATCTTCTAATCCAAATATAGGGGTCAAACCTTCTGTTAGATATCTGTTCACATACTCTAGTAAACTTTGGAAAATGGATGGTTTATTTTGAAAAGTCATTTCCCCTAGCTTTTCATTCCAACAGTCCAATATCACCGCTGTATGCTGAAACTTGTGTAAATCAAGTCCTATATAAATATACTCATCTCTTCTCATCAGAAAACCTCACCCCTATTTTAGATTGAACGGTAAAAGCAAGACAGAGAATGTCGGCAACCTTAGGTCGAGCGTTAGTCTCAAGAGACTCGCAAGGGTACGAAAGCCTATCCATTCTCTATCTGTTAACCGTTATAAATGGCTTGATGTTTGCCATTTGCCGTTATTTCTCCATAGTGGTATAACCCACTATAAAACGCTTTTCTATCTAAAATCCGTTTGATCTGGACTTTCGTAAACAGCTTTCCTTGTTTCGTTCTGTGTCCTTCTGCATTCAGTTGTTCTGCTATCTTGGTTAATGACCATGAAGGATACTCCTCTTTCAATTCAAACACTCTATGAACGGTCTGTGCTTGTCTGTCATCTATGACAAGCCTTTTCTGTCCTTTCTCCAATTTGTAGCCTAATGCGATATTTCCTCCAGCATAGCCGCCCTGTTGGGCTTTCTTGTTTCGCCCTCTCCCTAGCTTTAAAGAGATTTCTAATCGTTGACATTGGTCTAATAACTCCATTAAGCCATTGATTAAAAAGTCGCTAGGGTCTTTCTTGTGAATACTATACTGCGGTTGTTCTATACTCCGAATGTCCACTCCATACTTTTTCATTTCTGGATGAACTAGCACTTTCACAATGTCCGACCGCCATAAACGGCTTGTATTCAGCGTGACAACATAATCCACCTTATGGTGGGAGAGATACTCCAATATCTCCTGAAACCCTATTCTGTCTACTTCTAACGCTTCTTCATCGACTTTAGCCCCACTGATACCCTCGTCCTTAAACAAGCGTAAAAGCGTGTATCCTTGAGCCTGACAGTATGCTTTGATTTCATCTTCTTGGTAAGCAAGGCTATATCCATCCCTTGCTTGTCTTTGTGTAGATACTCGAATATATCCGATAACTTTCATGATATTTTCCCCCTCCGTTACACTAATCTCAATTAACGTAACGCTTAGCCGCTATATTTAATATAAATTCATTGTATGCGGCTTTAGCGATACAATCAACCCCTTTACCGATACAAATTTATTGTGTATCGTAAAAGTAACATGACAAAGAGGAAGGGAAATATCATGCCAATATCAATCAAACTGAAGGAAATCCTTAAAGAACGTGACCTTTCACAACGTGAATTGGCACGAATGACAGGGCTTCGCCCAAATACTATTAGTCATCTTTGTTCAGACAACGTGGACAGGATTTATTTATCGACATTAGAAACGGTATGCAAGGTGTTAGACATTGACATTCAGGAGTTAATCGAGGTGGAGTAGYCCTCTTSCCATAGTAATCGTTCTATGTACGTAAAAGKTGCGAAAAAATTTAAAARSCAGGGAGAAAGCGAAGGTAAGGATATACTAAATGAAAAAGGTGGGWAACCTGATAATTTTCAGGTTAATTATTTGTAAATAAATTGAATAAATAGGGTATACGTTTTAAAGGTGTKGTACGTACTAAAAAAATTAGTTAAAACATCATATAGGGCTTACAAGGTTTAAGTATATTGTCTGAATAAAGATTGTTTTATTCGGCACTAGGTAGCCCCTTACAAACAAAAAAGAAACCTTGAAAGGCATTTAGCCAATCAAGGTTAAAAAGAATGTTACTCTATACCTGAATATGGGTTATCAATGTTTCCATCTAATTCATTTATTGTTTCCTCTATCAATTTTCTAACATCGACACCTAGATTTGTTTTATCTATTTCCTTCAATGCTTGAAAACTTTCTGTGAGTCCTAAATATGCAATTATTGATGTTACATTATCCATTAATTCATAAGAAATTGGGTCTAGAATTTCTTTAATTATTAAGTCTACCTTTTGTTTTATTAACACATCTAAAGGTTTATAAGTATGCCACTGTCTTTCTGACAATTGATATATACCCTCAGAAAAATCGATTTTATTTACACTTTCTGTACTTTCGTAATATTCAATAACCTGATTGAAATACATTTTCAATGTTTCTTCTGACAAATAATCAGGTAACTCATCAAGTATAGAAAAATCCATTTCTCACTCTCCTACTGTATTGGAATATGTGTTAAATTATTAGGTTTTTTATAAAGATTACCATCTTGTCCTAGAAGTTTTTTACCTATTTTCACTTGAGCAGTCCACATATTCCCTGAATTACTATTTGGATACAGTTGTTTTGCATTTAAGTCTGGTGAATGCCATTTTACTTCTACTTTTTGACCATTTACTTCAAATTTGTATTTATATCCTTCTTTTATAGTTTCACTTGGTCTAAAAGTATTTGGTGTATTCTTCGGTATCATAGATTTTAAATCATCAACTGAAATTTTTCCATTTCTTATCAGATTACTAGTGGCAAATTTAACATCATATTTTGCAAGAGCATTACTATTACCCTTAGCAACACTCCCCAACGCTCCTCCTGCTTTAATTCCACTCTTAACCGCACTACCTCCAGGTAAGACGGCCATAC
Source organism: Bacillus coahuilensis m4-4 (assembly GCF_000171615.1). Taxonomy (GTDB): domain Bacteria; phylum Bacillota; class Bacilli; order Bacillales; family Bacillaceae_K; genus Bacillus_T; species Bacillus_T coahuilensis. Next base: position 46,110 of record NZ_ABFU01000045.3, read on the forward strand.
CACTTAATGCTGCGTTTTTATAATCACCATCAGCTAAGTAGATTAGAGCATTCACTCCATCAGCTACTGCTCCTAACGGACCAGGAATGTACCCTCCATAATCTAATCCTGTCTGAATTAGTTTTTTGACCGAACCCCCAGAAGTTTTCTTAGTAGATGGTTTACTCTTACTAACACCACTTGGAGTACCATAATTTGATGGACCTGGTTGACTTGGATTCTTTATCACTTGACCAGACCCTAACACCTTATTCCCATCCGGATCCACATGATAGTGACCTGTTGGATCTACAAAGTTGACTGGATTGTTTGTCGTATACGTATAAAGATGCTGCGTCCATGGGTCAAATGCGTTACCTGAGTACGTGTCTTGGGAAATAAAGAGTGTTCGTTCAGTTTGGCATCGCTTATTCCTTTATCTCTAAAAATATGTATCCATTTCAAGCTGTAAATATCTTTTGCCCTTGAGTCGATACTCGTATATACCCGACAACGGTCAACTTTTTACCCTCCCGTTACATAAATTTTAATATTCGTAACGCTTTTTAAACGAATAGCGAGTATTATACGACCGTCTCCAGGAAAAACACAACCCAAAATTTATACGCCAAAACATTATAGGAAACACTCTTTTACGTTACCCATTGTTCTCGTGACGAGCTTTGTCACTCTCGTTAGTTTGTTAGCTATGCCAGGTCATACCCTTACCATGTAAAATGTCATCTCGCCTAATTATCGTACGGGTCTCCCTATCTAAGTATTAAAACCAAACTCCATGATGGTACTACCTTCATGAGCTCTGAATTTCATGAAGGCATTGTTCATTTTGCTCACACATCTTTTCTTTTTGTTACTAGCTTTATGTGTTTGTATGTTACCACATTAGCATTAAGAGCTTTGTCATTCTCGTGTGCAAATGTAAAACGAGTAGTAAGAGTGTTGCCGTTTTATTCAAATGTCACTGCAACCAATCTCGTAAGTTTGCTAACTATCATGAGTTTTCGATTTAAATGGCTCGTTGTTTTTAACCATAGAATTTTTAACAATAAAGTTCTTAAACATAAACAACCTTGAAAGGCATATAGCCAATCAAGGTTGATAAAAATACGTTTATTTAGAATCAAACTCGGAAAAATCAAATTCAATACTGTCATCTTCATATTCATACTCACTATTTCCAATTACCTTACTTGAAATTTCTTCCTGAATAGATCTTATAATCTCTTCACTTATGCCATAGTTTCTAAATAACAATACCAAGGCATCAAAGTAAAACTGTAGATAGAGAACTACTTGATTAGCTGAGTTCACGATTTCTTTATATGGCAACCAAATTCCCCAGTTAATTATCTTTTCCTTACGATTAAAATCCGGTCCTTTCACTTCCACTTCGTGGGTACTACTACTTGTTGATACCATCAGATTAATGAACTTAAACCCTTCTTCTCTTGAGGTAATTCTCAATTCTGACTTAATTTTTTCATTAAGAGCTTTTCTGATTTCCAAGTCAATTTTATGGCTAATCGAAAAGTTACAGTTTACTTCAGAAAACAAGCTACTTGTTAATATTTCCATTAAAGATCTAACCTCCTACTAATTCACACCTGGATGATTTTGATTACCAGGTGGATATTGTTTGTACTTGTCATAATAACCTTGAATAGCTTTTGTTTCTACCTTTTTAATGTTTGCTGTACTTATATTTTGGTTTTCATATATCACTCTTCCGCTAACTTGTGAATTGGGGTTTTGCCTTTGCAACTTATTTATTTGAGTTTGAAGTCTCTTAGGGTTGCCTGTACTTGAAATTTGTGTCATATCTGCTTTTCCATATTTATGAAGATTCCCATCAATCTTTATCTCATACACGCCTTGGTGACCTACATAGTCATTCGAGTTTTTATGAATTTTTACCTTACCCTTAGCAACACTCCCCTAACGCTCCTCCTGCTTTAATTCCACTCTTAGCCGCACTACCTCCAGGTAAGACGGCCATACCACTTAATGCTGCGTTTTTATAATCACCATCAGCTAAGTAGATTAGTGCATTCACTCCATCAGCTACTGCTCCTAACGGGCCAGGAATGTACCCTCCATAATCTAATCCTGTCTGAACTAGTTTTTTGAC
>NZ_ABFU01000044.1 GCF_000171615.1 Bacillus coahuilensis m4-4
TCCATACGCCCCATTACCAGTCGGCTCCGCTTTTCTTTTTCCAACACCACCTCCTAAGGGCTAAACAGACTTCGGTTCTTCTCCCCATCAATAAGTCAACATCCAATCGCTAACGCTCTTGGTGTTTCCTATATTTCAGGGGAGAAGCCCTCCACCCTGTACGCCCCTGACCAGTCGGCTCCGCTTTTCTTGATCCAGCTCCAGCGGCTAGTCCCTCGAGAGTAGTGGGGACCTCCCAAAAGGCAAAGAGCGCCTTCCGGGAGGTCCCCACTACTCTTGTCGGGCCTGAGCGAGCCGCTTCCGCTTTTCTTATTGAATATTAATTTCCCTACTGTTATAATTCAAAATAGTGTACATGTGTCGTTTAACAGGAGTGAAGTTATGATGAATCGTGAAGAGAGATTGAAAAGACAGGAGAAGATTAGAAACTTCTCTATTATTGCTCATATAGATCATGGGAAGTCGACGTTGGCTGACCGTATTTTAGAGAAAACAAAAGCGTTAACTGCTCGTGAGATGAAGGAACAGCTTTTGGATTCTATGGACCTTGAGCGCGAGCGTGGTATTACTATTAAATTGAATGCAGTTCAGTTGAAGTACCAGGCGAAGGACGGAGAAGAATATATTTTCCACCTTATTGATACACCAGGGCACGTCGATTTTACATACGAAGTGTCTCGAAGCTTAGCAGCTTGTGAAGGAGCCGTTCTTGTAGTAGATGCTGCACAAGGGATTGAGGCTCAAACGTTGGCGAATGTTTACTTAGCATTAGATAACGAACTAGAGATCTTACCGGTAATCAATAAAATTGATTTACCTGCTGCTGATCCAGAGCGTGTACGTGGGGAGATTGAAGACGTAATTGGTCTTGATGCATCTGAGGCAGTATTAGCTTCTGCAAAAGCGGGAATCGGGATTGAAGACATTTTAGAACAAGTAGTAGAAAAAGTGCCAGCACCAACTGGAGATCCTGATGCACCGTTAAAGGCTCTTATTTTTGACTCTTTATTTGACCCATATCGAGGGGTTGTTGCGTACATTCGTATTGTAGAAGGTACCGTAAAAATGGGAGATAAAATTAAGATGATGGCAACAGGAAAAGAGTTTGAGGTTACGGAACTAGGTGTATTTACACCAAAATCAACACCTCAAAAAGAATTGACCGTCGGTGACGTTGGGTTTCTAACTGCTGCAATAAAAAATGTAGGAGATACTCGTGTAGGGGATACGATTACTTCTGCTAAAAACTCTGCAACAGAGGCCTTACCTGGTTACCGTCGCTTGAACCCAATGGTTTACTGTGGTCTGTATCCAATTGATTCTAGTAAATATAACGATTTGCGTGAAGCTCTAGAGAAGCTTGAATTAAATGATTCAGCTTTACAATATGAAGCAGAAACTTCTCAAGCCCTTGGATTTGGTTTCCGTTGTGGATTTTTAGGACTTTTACACATGGAAATCATCCAGGAGCGTATTGAACGTGAATTTAAAATTGATTTAATTACAACTGCACCAAGTGTTATCTATGATGTGCATATGACAGATGGTGAGCAAGTATTTGTTGATAATCCTTCAGCTATGCCTGACCCACAAAAGGTCGCACGAATTGAAGAGCCTTATGTAAAAGCAAACATCATGGTACCAAATGATTATGTTGGAGCTATTATGGAGCTTTGCCAAGGGAAACGTGGTAACTTTATTGATATGCAATACTTAGATGAGATTCGAGTAAATATTGCGTACGAATTACCACTTTCAGAAATTGTGTATGACTTCTTTGATCAATTAAAATCAAGTACGAAAGGATATGCTTCCTTCGACTATGAGCTAATTGGATACAAAGAATCTAAACTAGTGAAAATGGATATTCTTTTAAATGCGGAACACGTGGATGCTTTAAGCTTTATTGTTCACAGAGACTTTGCTTATGAGCGCGGAAAAATTATTGTTGATAAACTTCGCGAATTGATTCCAAGACAACAGTTCGAAGTACCAATTCAGGCAGCTATCGGTAACAAAATTGTCGCACGTTCGACTATTAAGGCAATGCGTAAAAACGTATTAGCGAAATGTTACGGTGGAGACATTTCTCGTAAGCGTAAGCTACTTGAAAAGCAAAAAGAAGGTAAGAAGCGAATGAAGCAAGTGGGATCCGTTGAAGTTCCACAAGAAGCGTTCATGGCTGTTCTTAACTTAAATGATGAACCGAAAAAATAAACAGTAGAGGGAGGGGGCTATTATGCTCATTCCCTCTTTCTTTATCCAAAGGCTCGATAATAAATCAGTACTGTTCTCCCAAGATCGCTTCGCTTTCCGCGAGGCGATAATGTATCCAATAGAAAGAAGTGATTGACAATAATTTCCTCAACGTATATACACATACCTTTTTGCCATCATATTTGTCATTATTGTGATTTCAATAAATTTTATTTAAAAAATCAGCCAGTGGATGAGTATCTAGCTACATTAGATCAAGAAATGAGCTTAACGTTCGACTTACATCCTCCAGGGGAAATGAAGACCGTATTTGTTGGTGGAGGGACGCCAACGGCCCTCACTCCAAAACAATTAGAAAAGCTTTGCCAGTCTATTCTTGCACGGGCGGGTGGTCAGATTGAAGAATTTACATTCGAAGCGAATCCTGGTGAGCTTACTGAGGATAAACTAAGAGTGTTAAAGGAATATGGAGTGAACCGATTAAGCTTAGGGGTCCAAAGCTTTGACGATGATCTCTTGAAAGCAATTGGGAGAACCCATCAATATGAAGATATCGTTTCGTCCATAGACGCTGCTATTCGAACTGGAATCACAAATGTAAGCTTAGATTTAATCTACAGCTTACCAAACCAGACTGTGGAAGATTTTAAGGAAACCCTAGACATCGCGCTTGCGTTTGATTTGCCTCACTACTCTGGCTATTCTCTCATCGTTGAGCCGAAGACAGTCTTTTATAATCGCTTGAGAAAAGGGCAGCTCCCTTTACCAGGAGAAGATACGGAGGCCTCAATGTACGATGTGCTTATGAACACGATGGCAAAAAAAGGGAATCAGCCAATATGAAATTAGTAATTTTGCTAAAAAGGGGTATGAGAGTAAACATAATTTAGTGTATTGGAGTAATGAAGAATATTATGGGTTTGGTGCAGGTGCTCACAGTTATGTTAAAGAAGTTCGACGTTCGAATCATGGTCCTTTAAAAAAATATATGGACCCACTAGAAAAAGGACATCTAGATTATCTAGAGGAACATACGACAACCGTGGAAGAGCGTATGGAAGAAGAAATGTTTTTAGGACTCCGTAAAGTGGAAGGAATAAGTGTAAAACGGTTCAATGAAAAATTCAACCAAAACCCATTTATTTTATATAAAGGCCCTTTACAAGAGCTTTTCGAAAAGGGTTGGGTCACACATGATGAACAATATATTAAGCTTACTAGAGAAGGACGCTTTTAGGAAATGAAGTTTTCAATATTTTCTTCAATAACGAAGTGTAAACCATTGACAGAAGAAAATGGTTTTGATACTTTATTTATAGATTTAGCACTCTTGTAACTCGAGTGCTAATAGGGGTGATGAATTTGTTGACAGATCGCCAATTGTTAATCTTGCAAGTGATTATTGACGATTTTATTCAAACTGCCCAGCCAGTAGGCTCAAAGCTACTTGCTGAAAAAGAAGAGATATCGTTCAGTTCTGCGACTATTCGGAATGAAATGGCCAATCTTGAAGATAAAGGGCTAATTGAAAAAACTCATACATCTTCAGGACGTGTACCTTCTGAAAAAGGGTATAGATATTATGTGGATCATTTGCTCTCTCCAGAGCTATTAGGGGAAAACGATGTGAAACTTTTACAATCCCTTTTCGTAGATAAATTGTATGAAACGGAGATGGTTGTACAAAATGCAGCCAAGATTCTTTCGAATCTAACCAATTATACAAGTATTGTTCTTGGTCCTAAAGTAACAGAACACAAGATGAAAAAAATTCAAATCGTACCGCTATCTGAAGGTACAGCAGTGGCAGTGATCATTACGGATACAGGTCATGTAGAAAATAAGTTGATTTCTCTTCCTGAGAATATATCGTCAAGCGATTTGGAAAAAGTTGCAAATATCTTAAATGAGAAACTATCAGGAGTTCCTCTCATTGAACTTCATGACAGGATTTACAAAGAAATTGCAACGTTACTGAAAAAACATATTCAGCAATATGATTCCATTTTGAACACATTAGGATCCGTGCTACAGGTCCCACTAAATGAAAAATTATTCTTTGGTGGAAAAATGAATATGTTAAATCAACCAGAATTTCATGATATTAATAAAGTTCGGTTATTATTTGATATGATTGAACACGAAAAAGGGATGTATAAGCTTATATCAGAAACACCAACGGGCTTAAATATTTCCATTGGAAAAGAAAATACGTTGTCGGCCATGGAGAATTGTAGTTTGATTACTGCTTCTTATTCAATTGGACAAGATAAAGTAGGAACCATAGCAATTTTAGGGCCAACTCGTATGGATTATTCAAGAGTTATTTCTATACTAGATTTAACTAGTAGAAATATGTCATCCTTGTTATCAAAATTGTATCAAAGTGAATAACCGTGGTTATATTTATCAATGTGTAGTGTCTCTATACGCATAGAGACTGCTGCACTTTTAAGGAGGTGACAAGTCATGAATGAAGAAACGAAAAATGAACAAGTAGTAGATGATGCAAATGTGGAAGAGATTTTCGATGAAGCAAGAGAAACTTCAACAGATGAGACTACTCAATCTCAAGAAGATCATACCAATGAGCTTGAAGAACTTCAAAAGAAGGTAACAGAAGAAGAAAATCGCTACCTCAGATTGCAAGCTGATTTTCAAAATTACCGACGCCGCGTTGAATTAGACCGCGAGGCGAGCGAAAAATATAGAGCACAAAGCCTAATCACTGAGATTCTACCCGCTCTAGATAACTTTGAAAGAGCGATGCAGGTTGAAGGAGAGGGAGAACAATTCTCTTCCTTAAAGCAAGGAATGGAAATGGTATACAGAAGCTTAACGGATGCACTGAAAAAAGAAGGTGTGGAAGTAATAGAAGCGGTTGGAAATCCGTTTGATCCTACTCTTCACCAAGCTGTAATGCAAGGGGAAGACAGCGAACAAGAGAGCAATGTTGTGTTGGAAGAATACCAAAAAGGGTACCGTTTAAAGGATCGTGTGATTCGCCCTAGTATGGTGAAAGTAAATCAATAAATACATAGAAGAAATTAAGGAGGAAGTATCATGAGCAAAATTATTGGTATTGATTTAGGTACTACTAACTCATGTGTGGCAGTTCTTGAAGGTGGAGAACCGAAAGTAATCCCAAATCCAGAGGGTAACCGTACAACTCCATCAGTTGTTGCATTTAAAAATGGAGAAAAACAAGTTGGGGAAGTTGCTAAGCGTCAAGCCATCACAAACCCAAATACAATCATTTCTATTAAACGTCATATGGGAACAGACCATAAGGTTGAAGTAGAAGGCAAAAATTATACTCCTCAAGAAATTTCTGCAATGATTCTTCAATACATTAAATCCTATGCAGAAGAATACCTTGGTGAGAAAGTAGAGAAAGCAGTTATTACAGTACCTGCTTACTTCAATGATGCTGAACGTCAAGCGACTAAAGATGCTGGTCGTATTGCTGGACTTGAAGTAGAACGTATCATCAACGAACCTACTGCTGCTGCTTTAGCATACGGTTTAGATAAAATGGAAGAAGACCAAACTATCTTAGTTTATGATCTTGGTGGTGGTACATTTGACGTATCCATCCTAGAGCTTGGCGATGGAGTGTTTGAAGTTCGTTCTACAGCCGGTGATAACCGTCTAGGTGGGGACGACTTTGACCAAGTTATCATTGATTATCTTGTACAAGAATTCAAAAAAGAAAATGGTATCGATCTTGCTCAAGACAAAATGGCTCTTCAACGTTTAAAAGACGCAGCTGAGAAAGCGAAAAAGACCTTTCAGGTGTAACGTCAACTCAAGTTTCATTACCTTTCATCACCGCTGGAGCAGCTGGTCCATTACACTTAGAGGTAACGTTATCTCGAGCTAAATTTGATGAGTTATCTGCTGATTTAGTAGAGCGTACGATGGTTCCAACTCGTCAAGCACTTAAAGATGCTGGCCTAAGTGCATCTGAGCTAGACAAAGTAATTCTTGTAGGTGGTTCAACTCGTATCCCTGCTGTTCAAGAAGCGATTAAAAAAGAAACAGGTAAAGACCCACATAAAGGGGTTAACCCAGATGAAGTAGTTGCAATGGGTGCAGCTATCCAAGGTGGAGTACTAACTGGAGACGTGAAAGATGTTGTATTACTTGATGTAACACCTCTTTCTCTAGGAATTGAGACAATGGGCGGAGTAGCAACAAAGCTAATCGAGCGTAACACAACGATTCCAACGTCTAAGTCCCAAGTATTCTCTACGGCTGCGGATAACCAAACGGCAGTAGACATTCATGTTTTACAAGGTGAACGTCCGATGGCAGCTGATAACAAAACGCTTGGTCGCTTCCAATTAGCAGACATTCCGCCAGCACCTCGTGGAATCCCTCAAATCGAAGTTAAATTTGATATCGATAAAAACGGTATCGTTAATGTAAGTGCGAAGGATCTAGGTACTGGTAAAGAACAAAACATTACGATTCAATCTTCATCAGGGCTTTCTGACGATGAAATTGATCGTATGGTTAAAGAAGCAGAAGACAATGCGGAAGCAGATAAAAAACGTAAGGAAGAAGTTGAACTACGCAATGAAGCAGACCAACTTGTATTCCAAACAGAAAAAACGCTTAAAGACCTTGAAGGAAAAGTAGAAGCAGATGAGGTAGCGAAAGCAGAAACAGCAAAAGACGAATTAAAGGCTGCTATTGAAAAAGGTGACCTTGAAGAAATTCGTACGAAAAAAGACGCGCTTTCTGAGATCGTTCAAGCTCTAACAATGAAACTTTATGAGCAAGCTCAAGCAGCTCAAGGTGCTGAAGGTGCAGCAGGACAACAAAAAGCTGATGACAATGTTGTTGACGCTGATTTCGAAGAAGTAGAAAAAGACAAAGAATAGGCATGCTTAAAAGTCAAAGTCAGGGTGTTCTTGACTTTGACTTTTTTCATTCATCAGGTAACAAACTTTAAAAAAGAATGTATACAATGTATGATGTTCGTGTTGAAATAGTAAAGAGAGTAATGATAGAATAATTTTTATGTGAAAAGAAACGGGAGTTGGTTGGATGAGTAAACGAGACTTTTACGAAGTATTAGGTGTTGAAAACAATGCTTCTCAAGACGAGATAAAAAAAGCATACCGTAAGCTTTCAAAAAAATATCATCCAGATATTAATCAAGAGGCAGATGCTGCAGATAAATTTAAAGAAGTCAAAGAAGCATATGAAACGCTAAGCGATAGTCAAAAGCGTTCTCATTATGATCAATTCGGACACACCGATCCTAATCAAGGATTTGGGGGAGGCGGCTTCGGAGGAAGTGGTTTTGGTGGATTTGAAGATATCTTCAGTACGTTCTTTGGTGGAGGAGCAGCTAGACGCCGTGATCCGAATGCTCCTAGACAAGGCGCTGACCTGCAATATACCATGACGTTAGATTTTGAAGAAGCTGTCTTTGGTAAGAAAACAGAAATCGAAATCCCAAGAGAAGAAACCTGTGATACGTGTGATGGTTCAGGGGCAAAACCAGGAACAAAACCTAAAACATGCTCGCATTGTAATGGTACGGGTCAATTAAATGTTGAACAAGACACTCCTTTTGGCAGAATTGTTAATAGAAGAGTTTGTCATCACTGTGAAGGAACAGGCAAAATCATTCCTGAAAAATGTACTACATGTCGCGGGAAAGGAAAGGTTGAAAAAAGACGCAAGCTTTCTGTAACCATTCCAGCGGGTGTTGATGATGGGCAACAAATCCGTCTTTCTGGTCAAGGAGAACCAGGCGTGAATGGTGGTCCTGCAGGGGATCTTTATGTGGTCTTCCGTATACGTCAACATGAATTCTTTGAGCGTGAAGGAGACGATATCTATTGCGAAATGCCAATCACGTTCGTTCAAACAACGCTTGGAGATGAAATTGAAGTCCCAACAGTACACGGTAAAGTGAAGCTCAAAATACCGGCTGGTACACAAACAGGAACTCGCTTCCGATTGAAAGGTAAAGGGGTACCAAATGTTAGAGGATATGGTGTAGGAGATCAGCACGTGATTGTGAAAGTTGTCACTCCAACCAAACTAACGGATAAACAAAAAGAATTACTTCGTGAATTTGCGGATATTAGCGGGAATGTCCCAGATGAGCAGCATGAAAGCTTCTTTGACAAAGTGAAGAGAGCTTTTAAAGGAGAATAATAAGAGGAGTTGGTAGATCATGAAATGGTCTGAAGTCAGTATTTTATCAACAAATGAAGCGGTTGAGCCGATATCTAATATCTTACATGAAGCGGGTGCGAGTGGAGTAGTCATTGAAGACCCTGCTGATTTGTATAAAATACGAGAGGATTCATTTGGTGAAATCTATCAACTCGATCCAGAAGATTATCCTACGAATGGTGTAATTATTAAAGCGTATTTACTAGTGAATAGCTTTTTACATGAAAATGTAGAAGGAATTAAAGATAGCATCAATAACTTAGTAAGTTACGGAATTGATATAGGTGAGAATAAAGTAGAAATATCTGAAGTGAACGAAGAGGATTGGGCGACTGCTTGGAAAAAGTATTACCATCCTGTTAAAATATCAGAACGCTTTACAATTGTTCCTACCTGGGAGAATTATGAACCAGTTTCAAGTGATGAATTAATTATTGAGTTAGATCCTGGGATGGCATTTGGAACAGGAACTCACCCAACAACAGTGATGTGTATCCAAGCATTAGAACGAACCATCACTTCAGGCACTACTGTTATGGATGTTGGTACTGGTTCTGGTGTCTTAAGTATCGCAGCTGCTCTTCTTGGGGCTACTCATGTGGAAGCTTTGGATCTTGATGAAGTAGCGGTTCAATCTGCTAAGGAGAATATCCGATTAAATGACTGTGAAACGATTGTTTCTGTTACCCAAAATAATCTTGTAGAAGGGAAAACAGAATTAGTCGATGTCATGGTCGGAAATCTATTAGCTGAAATTATTGCAAGATTCCCTAAGGAAGCATTTAACCTCGTTAAACCAGGAGGCTATTATATTACTTCTGGAATCATTAAAGGAAAGAAACAATTTGTACGCGAACTTTTAGAAGAAGCTGGTTTTGTCATTGAAGAAGTGATGGTAATGGAAGATTGGGTAGCGATGATTAGTAAAAAGCCGATGGAAGAAAGCTGAGGTTTTTCTTATGCAACGATATTTTTTGCAAACGGACTCTAACGAAAGAGTTCGTGTAAAAGGCGATGATTTCCATCATATGATAAGAGTTATGAGAATGAAGGAAGGGGACTCCTTCCTTTCTGTTTTTCAAGATAATAAGTCTGCTATATGCAAAATAGAGGAAATTTCCAATGATTCTCTCACTGCAAGCGTAGTAGAATGGGAATTGAACTCTACAGAGATGCCTGTACGTATCACAATTGTGAGCGGGCTGCCTAAAGGGGATAAGCTTGAGAGCATTATTCAAAAAGGGACAGAATTAGGGGCAACAGAGTTTATCCCTTTTAAAGCAACTCGCTCTATTGTAAAATGGGATGACAAAAAGGCTCACAAGAAAATCGAACGATTTGAAAAAATTGCAAAAGAAGCAGCAGAACAATCGCATAGAAGAACGATTCCATTCATATCCGAACCTAAAACACTTAAGCAAATTCTTCAAACGGTACCCTCAAATGCTGTTAAACTTGTTGCTTTTGAAGAAGAAGCTAAACAGGGAGAATCAAGCCAGTTTAAGGAGGAGCTTCAAAAAGTCCAAAACGGTGATCATATCATGATGATATTTGGTCCCGAAGGTGGACTAACCGAAGAAGAAGTACACGAGTTAAAAAATCATGACTTTATTTCGTGTGGATTAGGACCAAGAATATTACGGACAGAAACAGCACCACTCTATGCACTTGCTGCCATTTCTTACGAATTAGAATTAAAGAGGTGATCGAAGTATGCCAAGCGTTGCTTTTCATACTCTAGGTTGTAAAGTAAATCATTATGAAACAGAAGCTATCTGGCAGCTTTTCAAAGATCAAGGTTATGAACGTGTAGATTTTGAAAAGCAGTCAGACGTATATGTCATTAACACGTGTACAGTAACAAATACAGGTGATAAAAAGAGTCGTCAAGTGATTAGAAGAGCGATTCGTAGTAACCCTGACGCTGTTATATGTGTAACAGGCTGTTATGCTCAAACATCTCCTGCTGAGATAATGGCAATCCCAGGGGTAGATATTGTCGTTGGAACACAAGACCGCGTAAAAATGCTTGATTATATTGAGCAATACAAGGTAGAACGTCAGCCAATTAATGCAGTAGGAAATATTATGAAGAATCGTGTATACGAAGAGCTAGATGTTCCAGCCTTCACTGATCGTACACGTGCCTCATTGAAAATCCAAGAAGGCTGTAACAACTTCTGTACATTCTGCATTATTCCATGGGCGCGTGGATTGATGCGTTCTCGTGATCCTAAAGAAGTCATTCGTCAAGCACAGCAACTAGTTGACGCAGGATACAAAGAAATCGTCCTAACAGGCATTCACACAGGTGGATACGGAGAAGACATGAAGGATTATAATCTTGCCCTGCTATTACGTGACCTAGAAACTCAAGTGAAAGGATTAAAACGTATTCGTATTTCATCTATTGAAGCCAGTCAATTGACGGATGAAGTAATGGAAGTCATCGATCAATCTAATATGGTTGTTCGTCATCTTCATATTCCGCTTCAATCAGGCTCGAATACTGTATTAAAACGTATGCGTCGTAAATATACAATGGAGTTCTTTGGTGAACGTCTCGAGAAATTAAGAAAAGCATTACCGGGACTCGCCGTTACATCTGATGTGATCGTTGGCTTCCCTGGTGAAACAGAAGAAGAATTTTTGGAAACCTTTCATTTCATTAAGGAACAAGGCTTTTCAGAGCTTCATGTATTCCCGTATTCTAAACGTACTGGAACACCAGCAGCAAGAATGGATGATCAAGTAGATGAAGATATAAAGAATGAGAGAGTACATCGCCTTATTGAATTATCTAATCAATTGGCAAAAGAATATGCATCTCGCTTTGAAGGAGAAGTATTGGAAGTAATCCCTGAAGAGCCATTCAAAGAAGATCCTGATAGTGGATTATATGTTGGGTATACAGATAACTATTTAAAAATCGTCTTCCCCGCTAGGGATGATATGGTAGGTAAGCTTGTAAAAGTAAAAATTAACAAAGGCTGGATATCCATATAATGAAGGTCAGTTTGTTCGAGTTTTGGACGTAGTTGAAGGTATTCAGGAAGAGGAATCCGCGGCGGTATCATAATAAAAAATGGCATGGAGACATATCTCCATGTCTTTTTTGTGTTCAGTACATTTATTAAGTAGTACAATTTTCTTATTTGTAGATTGAATGAATAAAATGTAAATAAATGGGAGTAGAATATAGTAGGAGGGGACATTATGGTTGGTCTTGGTCTAATTGTTTTTGCACTACTTTTTAATGTCATTGTCTTTTTTTGTCAATAAATTAAATTATCAGCAAGTGGCACATGTATACTCGTTTACCATTGCATTTGCTCTAATCTTTGATATCTTTGTTGATTTTTCCTTTCATGGATATTGGTACTTTGAAAACGAACTTCTGTGGGACGGCTTAGCGGCTATGATTTTGTTAGTAGTACCAGCAAATATTGTATTTCTTAATTGGTATCCTTTTAACACCTCTCTAAAAAAGCAGGTGCTATATTTTATATATTGGGAGCTTTTTTTAATTTTTATTTGAATCGTACACATTACTACCTGAACCATGGGGATTTTTTACTTATGGATGGTGGAATTTGTGGTTATCAGCATCGATTAATCCCGTTATCCTATTTATTTTATTAGTTTACTATAAAAAGTTCATCCAATGGGGTAATTGAACTGCCTGTAATTTTTTACGTGAAGGTTTCAAAACGTCTATTAAGGAAATAATAACAATGTTAGTCGTCAAACTAGCCTAAATTTGATATGATATAGAGGTACGGACAACTTCTGAAAGGAGAATGAAGATGAATAAAGAAATCGCGAAAATGATTGATCATACACTTTTAAAGCCTGAAGCAACAAAGGAGCAAGTAAAGGTGCTTTGTGAAGAAGCAGCAAAATATGGATTTGCGTCTGTTTGTGTAAATCCAACTTGGGTTACATATGCAAGTGAACTATTAAAACATACGGATGTGAAGGTTTGTACTGTAATTGGGTTCCCATTAGGTGCAACTACTCCTGAAACAAAGGCATTTGAAACGAAGAATGCCATTGAAAACGGAGCAACAGAAGTAGATATGGTCGTAAATATCGGAGCTATTAAGTCAGGAGACTGGGAATTAGTAGAGCGTGATATAAATGCGGTGACAGCTGCTGCGAAAGGGAAGGCATTATCAAAAGTTATCATTGAAACGTGCCTATTAACGGATGTGGAAAAGGTTAAAGCCTGTGAGCTTTCAGTGAGAGCAGGCGCAGACTTTGTTAAAACGTCTACAGGATTCTCAACTGGTGGAGCAACAGTAGAGGATATTGCTTTAATGAGAAAAACGGTAGGTCCAGATTTAGGTGTGAAAGCATCTGGAGGAGTTCGAAGCTCTGAAGATGCAGAAACAATGATTAATGCTGGTGCTACACGTATCGGTGCAAGTTCAGGTGTTAAAATTGTACAAGGTTTAACGAGCGATAGCGATTATTAAGATGATGGATAGGGTGTCTCAAAGGTATAATCTTTTGGGAACACCCTCTTCTTTTTCAACAAACGTTCATCTTATAAAGCTCGGTTGATTCCCTTGCTTTCCGCCTGTCTGCGAGCCTCCTGAAACATGCTTCGCAGTTCTTACATAGTGGAGAAATAAACATAAATGATAGCTTTTACTCTTCAATAATAAATAGGACCTATAAAGAGAACATTATTTTCTAGTTATTCGTTTCTTTTCTCTATTAAAAGGGAATTGCTGTTGACCTTATGTAAAGGTTATATTATACTTGTTAAAGTACATGGAGTTCTTCATGTCTTTTTGCACATTTTAGTGTAGTGTGTTCGGAGGGAGGGAAAGAGAGATGTCAAAAACAGTTGTTCGTAAAAACGAATCGCTAGAGGATGCTCTTCGACGCTTCAAACGTACTGTATCTAAAACTGGTACTTTACAAGAGGTAAGAAAGCGCGAATTTTATGAAAAGCCTAGCGTAAGACGTAAGAAAAAGTCTGAAGCTGCAAGAAAGCGTAAGTAACAAGAAGAGAGGGATTTGATTAGTAATGAGTCTTCTCGAGCGTTTAAACAATGATATGAAACAAGCGATGAGGAATAAAGAAAAAGAAAAGCTTTCCTTGATTCGTATGGTTAAATCTTCATTACAAAATGAAGCGATCAAATTAGGGAAGCAAGAGCTTACTGAAGACGAAGAGTTGACAGTCCTTTCTCGTGAAGTAAAGCAAAGAAAAGACTCCCTCCACGAATTCGAGAAAGCAAATCGCGATGATCTCGTTGAAAAAATTCAGTCTGAATTAACTTACTTACAAATATACATGCCAAAGCAGTTATCAGAAGATGAACTTGATGTCATTGTTTTAGAAACAATGACAGAAGTTGGAGCTTCTACTAAAGCTGATATGGGTAAATTAATGGGTGCTGTTATGCCTAAGGTTAAAGGTAAGGCAGACGGCGGTCTTGTTAATAAAGTAGTTCAGAAACACTTATCGTAAAAAGAAAACTGAGGGTACACTTCCTCTAGTTTTTTCTTTTTTTATTTTATTAGTTGCTTTATCCATCCTGAAAATACATTACTTTTTTGTTTGAACCATTTATTCACTATATAAAATGATAAGAGTACAACTTCTTTTCTTATAGTCAAAACAAGAGTACAATTATAGAGGAGATTTGAAACCTTTTTAGTAGTCGTTCGTATATATGATTATGACAAGAAAGGAGGCTTAAATGTGAAACGAATCATTTCTTGGTTAGGAATTCTGTTCATCTCACTAATGATAGTTCCTTCTTTACCGATTTTTGCAAAAGAAGATTCTGTTTATGTCATTCCTATTGAGAATGAAGTCGAAAAGGGCTTATATCAATTTTTGAAGCGAGGAATTGAAGAAGCAGAAGAGGCTGGAGCCAAAGCAATTATCTTTGATATTGATACTCCAGGGGGTGCTGTTAATGCAGCAACGGATATTTCAGAACTTCTTAGTTCTACGGAATTAACTAAGATTGCCTATGTAAACCCTGATGCTATTTCAGCAGGAGCCTATATTGCACTCCATGCGGACGAAATTTATTCAACCCTAACGGAAAGATGGGCGCTGCTGCAATCATTGATCAAACTGGGAATACAGCTGATAAAAAAGCCGTAAGCTACTGGCTGACTGCTATGGAGGCGGCTGCTGAGACCGGGAATCGAGACCCTCTTTATGCCTTAGCAATGGCAGATGAGAGTGTTGACTTACCAGAGTATAGAGCACCAGAGGGGAAGTTACTCACATTAAATGCAACATCAGCACAAGAAGTTGGCTATTCAGAAGGTACTTTTTCTTCTCTTGAAGAGCTTCTGGAATTTAAACAATGGGATTCCGCAGAGATCGTTCAATTAAACACTACGTTTGCTGAGGAACTGGCGCGATTTATCACCAATCCTCTAGTTGTATCTATTCTCTTGTCGGTAGCTAGTCTTGGGTTTATTGTTGAATTATATTCCCCTGGCTTAGGAATTCCTGGAGCGATGGCTTTAACATCGATTGTTCTATTCTTCTATGGTCATTTAGTTGCGGGACTTGCAGGCTATGAATCCATTATCTTATTTGGGATTGGTATAATACTCATTGTTCTAGAATTTTTTGTGCCTGGTGGAATAGCCGGTATACTAGGTATACTTGCTGTGATAGGGAGTATTCTACTAGCAGGAGGAAATATTGTTCAAATGAGTATTTCCATTTTGATTGCTATGTTAGTTGCAGTGATTGGAATAATAATACTAGTGAAGGTGTTTGGTAAAAGAATGAATCTATTTAATAAGATTATTTTACGAGATAGTACAAACACAGAAAGTGGCTATGTTTCGAATGTTACAAGAAGAGAACTGATTGGACGAACAGGTACTACCTTAACGCCTCTTAGACCTTCTGGGAGTATGACCATCGATGAAGAGCGAATAGATGTGGTTTCTGAGGGCGGATATGTTGCTCAAGGTAAGTTAGTACGTGTGATTAAAACAGAAGGCTCACGGGTTATTGTAAGAGAACATCATAATCAACTATTAAAGGAGGAAAAATAATGGTTTTAACATCGAACGCAATATTATTATTATTAGCTATTGGGGTAGGGATTATATTATTAGCTTTACTCCTTACATTCGTTCCAGTAATGCTATGGATATCTGCTCTAGCAGCTGGCGTTAGAATCTCTATATTCACATTAATTGGTATGAGGTTACGTCGAGTTATTCCTAGTCGAGTAATTAACCCATTAATTAAGGCGTCGAAAGCGGGTCTTGATGTATCCATTAACCAATTGGAAAGTCACTATTTAGCTGGTGGTAACGTAGACAGAGTAGTAAACGCGTTAATTGCTGCTCATCGTGCAAATATCGAGCTTTCATTCGAAAGAGCGGCTGCGATTGATTTGGCTGGTCGAGACGTGTTAGAAGCGGTTCAGATGAGTGTTAACCCTAAAGTCATTGAAACACCGTTTATTGCAGGTGTTGCAATGGACGGGATTGAAGTAAAGGCAAAAGCTCGAATTACAGTACGTGCAAATATTGATCGTCTAGTAGGGGGAGCTGGAGAAGATACGGTTATTGCCCGTGTAGGTGAAGGTATTGTCTCAACGATCGGTTCTTCTAGTAACCATAAAAAAGTGTTAGAAAATCCAGACTTAATTTCTCAAACAGTTTTAACGAAAGGTTTGGATGCTGGTACAGCATTTGAGATCTTATCCATTGATATTGCGGACGTTGATATCGGTAAAAATATTGGAGCCGAGCTTCAAACAGAGCAAGCTGAAGCTGATAAAAATATTGCCCAAGCAAAAGCCGAAGAGCGCCGTGCAATGGCCGTTGCTCAAGAGCAAGAAATGGTAGCTAAAGTTCAAGAGATGAGAGCAAAAGTAGTGGAAGCCGAAGCAACTGTACCGTTAGCCATGGCTGAAGCATTACGTTCTGGTAATATTGGTGTAATGGACTATTATAATTTACAAAATATTGATGCTGATACAAATATGAGATCGAGTATTGGTAAATTATCTAAAGATAAAGACCAAGACACAAAAAGTGATAAATAGATTGTAGAAGGGAGGAGCGGCCTAAATGGAAAGCATCATCATTGCGGTTATTGCCATTATATTTAGTTTAGTGCAAAGCCGTATGAATAAAGATGAAAAAGAGCAACCGACTTCTACAAAGCCTATTCAACAAGAAATTCCTCAAACGATGCGAGTGGAGCCTGTCGAGAAACAGGTGCAAGTAAGGGAGATAACACCCCGAAAAAGGAAGAGCCTAAGCGTGTTGATTTTGAGGAAAAGAAAAAAGAAGCAGAACGAAAAATTCAAGAACTTGAACGACAAAGAAAAGCGGCTGAAAGAAGAGCTAGCATGATTAGATCTAATTCAAAGAATAAAACTAGAAAAAGCAAAAGTTGCTGTGCAGGTAGAAATTTCAAAAGAAAATGTGTTACAAGGAATCATTTTCTCCGAAATTTTAGGACCACCCAAGTCAAAGAAACTGTTAAATCGACGATAGTTTTAGTGATGAAACCCCTTTTCATTTCATACATATGAGATGAAAGGGGGTTTCTTTTTTTATGGCTAAAAAGTGGTTGCGCTCATTTCAAGAGTGGATGACAAAAAATATGGACCTTCCTCAAGATGTGATGATGGATATGCCACGAATTACTATGGTAGGGCAACTCCATATTTACATTGAAAATCATAGAGGACTCCTAACCTTTTCAGATAAAGAAGTAAGACTGTTATTAAAGCAAGGACAATTATTAATTAAGGGAAATGGCTTTGTTATTAAGACTATCCTTCCCGAAGAAATATTACTTGAGGGTACAATTTCAGAGGTGTTTTTTCTTGATGGAACGTAAGGGGGATCAATATGAAAAATCATTGGATAACTAGAATACAAGGAACTATTTTCGTGAAAGTTCAAGGTAAAGGTGTGGAACGTTTCATTAATAATCTTGTGCGACATAACATCTTTATATGGAATGTGAAAAGAGTCGGAACGGAAACCTTAACATTTTATATCTCTGTTCATGATTTACATAACTTAAGAAGAGCATCAAGGCGTACAGAGTGTCATGTGACCTTCGTGAAGGGGCAAGGACTACCATTTTATGCAAAACGGTTTATGTTGAACCTAGGTTTCGCTATTGGGACCTTTCTCTTTTTTCTTATGCTGATCCTTTTATCGAATATGACCTGGCGGATTGATGTAGCTGGTGCTAGTCCTGAAACAGAGCATCAGATTAAACAGACACTCGAGGAAATTGGCGTTCGTAAAGGAAAGTTTCAATTTTTAACGCCTACCCCTGAAATCATTCAAAAAGAATTGTCCTATCAATTAGAAAACATTACATGGATAGGTGTTGAACTCCAGGGGACAAGCTATCAATTACAAGTAGTCGAGAAAAATGAACCGGAGGAAACGGAATCCGTAAGTCCACAACATTTGGTCGCCAAAAAATCTGGGACCATCGTCAAACAATTTGTGGAAGAGGGAAAATCGATAGTTGGTGTCAACCAATTTGTAAAAAAAGGGGACATGCTCGTTTCAGGACTTATTGGGAAAGAAGATGAATATTCAGCAGTCTCAGCTAGAGGGGTTGTATTTGCTGAAACGTGGTATGATACGATTGTAGAGGTTCCTCTTACTACTGAATTCACAGTCCTAACAGGTGAGGAAAATCGGAGATTTGGCCTTTCATTTGGTGAATTTACCATTCCGATATGGGGATTTTGGTTAGAAAAATTCTCTTCATCCTATATAGACACGTTCTCTAAGCCTCTATATATTTGGAAATGGCAATTGCCCCTATCGATAAAGGAATCGACAGAAGTCCAAACGGAGGTAGGAACGAGAACGTATAAAAAGGATGAAGCAGTTGATAGAGCTATTGAAATAGGAGAAGAAACCATCCTATCTAAATTGCCTAAAGAAGCAGAAATAAAAAATTAATAAAATTAGACAACAGAAGGTAGAGAGTGGTAAAGTAAACGTAACAATTATTTTCCAAGTAATCGAAAATATTGCAGAAGCCCAACCAATTGTTCAAGGAGACAAGAATGACAGAACAGATTAAAACTATTAGTATTCAGCTTGAAAATCCAAACGAAGCTCAAAGCTTGTTTGGGAATGGAGATATCCATTTAAAAACAATTGAAGAAGAACTAAACGTTTCAATCGTTACTCGAGGTGGGGGTTTGCTTGTAACAGGTGAGCCTGATGCAGTAGAAGTGGCGGATAGAGTATTCCATGCTTTATTACATGTTCTTCAAAAAGGTATATTTATTTCAGAGCGGGATGTAATATATGCGATAAATATGGGGAAAGAAGATTCCCTAGACGCATTTACAGAACTATATCAAGAAGAGATTACTAGAAATGCTAAGGGTCAACCAATCAGAGTGAAAACTCTTGGTCAACGCCACTACATTCAAGCAATTAAAAAAGAATGATTTAGTATTTGGGGTAGGACCCGCAGGTACCGGGAAAACCTATTTAGCTGTTGTGATGGCAGTGGATGCTCTTAAAAAGGGTAAAGTTAAGCGGATTATCTTAACTAGACCTGCAGTGGAAGCTGGAGAGAGCTTAGGGTTTTTACCAGGAGACCTAAAAGAGAAGGTTGATCCTTATTTAAGACCATTATATGATGCTTTACATGATGTGTTTGGGGCTGAACAAACAACCCGTCTGATTGAAAGAGGGACGATTGAAATTGCTCCGTTAGCCTATATGAGGGGTAGAACATTAGATGATGCATTTGTCATATTAGATGAGTCTCAGAATACAACTGCTGCTCAAATGAAGATGTTTCTAACTCGGTTAGGATTTGGTAGCAAGATGGTCATTACTGGTGACCCTACTCAAATTGACCTTCCAAATCGAGTGAAATCTGGACTTCTTGTAGCAGAACACACACTGAAGAATGTAAATGGTATTAAATTCATTCATCTTGAACAAACGGATGTAGTCAGACATCCACTTGTAGCAAAAATTATTGAAGCATATAGTGAATCAACAACATAACAAAAAGGAACCTTACTCATCAGTAAGGTTCTTTTTTAACAAATGATATGTTAAACAGTATGGAATCATCATTTAACCATCGCTGCACAAAAGAAAATTGTAGCATTTTCACTAGTTGGGGTGGCAACTCCCTGCAGAAAGCGACGATAGTTTGCGTAAAACAGGCAGCTCAGTTTAACCTAGTCCTTCTAATTGAGCCATACCAACATAAATCGTTAAAAATCACCGAACTTTCTATTAAGGGATGAAATAGTAGGTAAAAACTGTTATTATTTTTTTAAGATTGTAATAGCGAAGAAATGATAGGTGAAGCTTGTATGAAACAATACTTAATGAAAGTTCGTCAATTTTTAAGCTATAAAACTTTTACACTTTTGTATTTTTTTCCTTCCTTGGTTTAATTCTATTTGGGTTAATGTATTCAAATGTAAACCAAGAAACGTATGAATATCAGCTCTATTCACTGGCAGAAGAAGATGTTTTTGCTCCTAAAACTATTATTGATCAAGTGAAAACGGATGAGAAGCGAGAAGAAGCTGCTGAATCAGTAGCACCTGTCTATACATATAACGAAGAAACAAAAAGAAAATCGCATAAGCTTTATTCAATCCGTGTTTGATGAAATCATGAGGGTGAAAGAAGACAGTGTGACGATTCAAGAACCTAATGAGGAAAATCTTGAAAATTCAGAGCCCCAAAAAATCGTTCTTCCCATCTCTGAACAGTTAAAAACACTTAAAGCAAGACTCACTAATAATGTGACAGAAGATATCACAGGCTCTTTATCGGATGAAGTTTTCCTTTCTTTACTTGCTGCAGAAGAACAGGTTGTGGAACGAGCAAGCGAGATTGTGACGGAGAAAATAGATTCGGTTATGAGCACTCGAATTAGAAATGATCAATTGCCCTTTAAAAAGCAAGAAATTGAAATACTAATTGAAGATAATAACTTACCAAAGGAAGTCAAAGAAGCCTCTATTTCAATTGGTCGTTATGCTATTGTTCCAAATGAACAGTATAACGCTGATCAAACGGAAACCGCGAAAGAAAAAGCGAGAAATGAAGTTACCCCTGATTACATAATGAAAGGGATGCTGATTGTTCAAGAAGGTGGACTCATTGATCAAGAAATATATAGACAGCTTTCTTTACTAGGCTATACAGACCAGGAAACCTCTTATACTTATACAGTGGGATTAGCACTTTTTGTGGTCGTCATTGTTGTATTGTTCCATTATTATTTCACTCAGTGGATGATTTCTGAAGAAAAGAAAACAAATTATGTCTTGTTATTAAGCATTGTAATGGTCTTTTCTATCCTGCTAATGAAAATTATTTCCCTATTGACTGAACTGGATATAAACTATGTAGGATTTATATTTCCGGCAGCTATGGCACCTATGATATTGAGGATCCTATTAAATGATCGAATTGCCATGATTATGGCAGTTGCACAAGCGCTTTGTGGAAGTGTGATATTTCACGAGGGTATTTTCGGTAACTTTGATGTGGAGATTTTTATCTATTTGTTGATAAGTGGCCTGTCGGGTAGTTTGTTCATGGTGAAGCAACATCAACGAGCTTCTATTATGCAAGTAGGAGGGTTGTTGACCCTATTAAATGTTGTTGTTGTATTAGTCATCATCTTTTTTAAATGGGACTCAATTTGAGACAGCCAATTATCTTGATTTTGTCCTTTTTTTAGTCTATTATCTGGTATTGGATCAGCCGTTTTGACCATTGGGTTCTTGCCTTTCTTTGAGGCAGCATTTGGAATACTATCACATATGAGATTGCTTGAGCTCTCGAATCCCAATCATCCATTATTAAAGAAGATACTTATAGAAGCACCTGGTACCTATCATCATAGTGTCATGGTAGGAAACTTAGCGGAAGCTGCGTGTGATGCTATCGGAGCTAATAGTTTATTAGCGAGAGTAGGATGCTATTATCATGACATTGGAAAAACGAAGAGACCCCAATTTTTCATTGAAAATCAAATGAGTGGAGATAATCCTCATGACCGAATTTCACCAGAAACGAGCCGTGATATTATCATTGACCATAGCGTGAACGGAGCAGAGATTCTTTCTAAAAATAAAATGCCAAAGGAAATTATTGATATAGCGAAACAACACCACGGAACAACCTTGCTAAAGTTCTTTTATTATAAAGCAAAGGAAATGAGGGAAATGTTAAGGAGGAAGATTATCGTTATCCTGGACCTAAACCTCAAACAAAGGAAGTAGCAATCATTAGTATTGCTGATAGTGTGGAAGCGGCTGTACGTGCAATGAGTCAACCTTCTAGACGAAAAAATAACAAAAGTTAGTACACTCCATCGTTCAAGACCGCATTTTAGATGGACAATTTAGTGAGTGTGCGATTACATTAAAAGAATTAGATGTTGTCAAACATGTGTTATGTGATACGTTAAATAGTATTTATCACAGTAGAATTGAATATCCAGAAGAAAAAAAGGAGAAGGATTCATGACTTATATAGAAATGGATTTATTAGATGAAACAAAAGAAGTAGCTCAAGATGATCTAGAACTTGTACAAGAAATTCTTCATTTTGCTGCAAAAAAAGAGGGAGTAACACAGGGAAGTGAAGTCTCACTTACATTTGTCACAAATGAACGTATTCAACAAGTGAATAGAGAGTATCGTGACAAAGATCAACCAACTGATGTCATTTCCTTTGCTTTAGAAGAAATGGATGAAAATGAAATTCGAATCATTGGAGAAGGGATTCCGAGAGTGTTAGGAGACATTATTATTTCAGTTGAAAGAACAAGAGAGCAAGCAAGTGAATATGGGCATTCATTTCAAAGAGAATTGGGTTTCCTAGCGCTGCATGGGTTCCTTCATTTATTAGGGTATGACCATATAAATGAGCAGGATGAAAAAGTGATGTTTCAACGACAAAAGGATATTTTAGATGAATTCGGACTCAAAAGATCATAAATTTATTGATCGAAAAAAACTGATTCGCTCATTCGGTTATGCAAAAGAAGGAATTGTATTTACTTTTAGAACCCAACAAAACTTCCGTATTCATACTCTCATCAGCATTATTGTCTTGATTGTAGGCCTGGCTTTTCAATTAGAAACATGGGAATGGATTGTGATTACACTGTCTGTCGGAATTGTTTTAGTGTGTGAGCTATTTAATACGGCAATAGAAAAGGTCGTGGATTTAGTTACAGATGATTTCCATCCTTTAGCTAAGCAGGCTAAAGATATTGGAGCTGGGGCCGTATTACTTTCAGCTATTGCTTCTGTTTTAGTTGGGGCTATCATCTTTATCCCTTATTTCATTAAACTGTTACTTCAAACGTAGCAGTTTTTTTATGTCTGTTTAAAATTGTTTAGTAGAGCCTGTCCTAAAGTATGGCTATTTTCGTTAAGAACCATCGAGGTTTTTTAAAAGGTGTAAAAAGAATTTGATTCAGCTATTTGAATTCTTTCCTTCATTTCGTTAAAATAACTTCACAGCAATATGAGCAAACAGTCGTAATGGATAGTTACACTCATCCTCAAAATTAGTATATAATAGTGAATATAAAGGAGAGTTAACCATGACAAATGAGCAATTGATTGAAGAAGCAAAAGCAGCAAGAGAAAAGGCGTACGTACCCTATTCGAAGTTTAAAGTAGGTGCCGCATTATTTGGGACGAACGGTCAAGTTTATCACGGTTGTAATATTGAAAACGCTGCGTATAGCATGTGTAACTGTGCAGAAAGAACAGCCCTTTTTAAAGCGTATTCAGAAGGGGTAAAAGACTTCACGACTATGGTGGTTGTAGCAGATACAAAACGACCAGTTCCACCCTGCGGGGCATGCCGTCAAGTGATTTCAGAGCTTTGCTCAAAAGATATGAAGATGGTTTTAACGAACCTAAATGGGGATATACAAGAATTAACAGTTGAACAATTATTGCCAGGAGCATTTTCACCGGAGGATTTACATGAATAATACAGATTCACAGCAAGCATTTAAATCGGGCTTCGTTTCTATCATAGGGCGCCCGAATGTAGGGAAATCTACCTTTTTAAACCGTGTTATTGGGCAAAAAATTGCCATTATGAGTGATAAGCCGCAAACGACGCGTAATAAAGTACAAGGTGTGTTAACACTAGCTGATTCTCAGATTGTTTTTATTGATACACCGGGTATTCATAAGCCAAAACATAAGCTTGGCGATTTTATGATGAAGGTGGCCCAAAACACATTAAAAGAAGTAGACATTGTTCTATTTATGGTGGATGTCGCAGAGGGTATTGGTAAAGGTGACGAATTTATCATTGAAAAGTTAAAAAACGTTTCCACACCGGTATTTTTAGTATTAAACAAAATTGATGCGATTCATCCAGATGAGTTATTCTCAATCATTGAAGAATACAGATCCAGATTTGAATTTACTGAAATTGTTCCGATTTCGGCATTAGAAGGTAACAATGTGGATACCTTGCTTGATCAGTTAAAGAAATATATGCCAGAAGGACCGCAATATTACCCAGCAGATCAAGTAACAGATCACCCTGAGCACTTTATCGTTTCTGAGCTTATTCGTGAAAAGGCATTACATTTAACGAGAGAAGAGATACCTCACTCCATTGCAGTCGTTGTCGACAAAATGAAAGCAGATAATGGCAGAGATACTATTCATGTCATGGCGACTATCATGGTGGAAAGAGACTCGCAAAAAGGAATCGTTATCGGAAAAAAAGGTGCTTTATTAAAGGAAATAGGACAAAGAGCGAGAATAGATATCGAAAATCTTTTAGGTTCTAAGGTTTATTTAGAACTATGGGTCAAAGTTCAAAAGGATTGGCGAAATAAAATGTCACAACTGCGAGATTTTGGATTTAGAGAAGACGAGTATTAAGGAATTAGTAAATATTTCGTCTTATTTTTTCGGTGAAACGGGTGAAGATAATATCACAAGCCAATGATTTGGGAAGTTACTAGTGAATTAAACGAAAGGTGGAGATTTACTTATGTTAGACTTTACTTGGAAAGTTTTTTCTGAGACAGGTAACATTGACACATATCTTCTCTTTAAAGAACTAGAAGGAAATGAAGATGGAAAATCATCGTACCTTGAACATACGGAACAACTAGTAGAAACAGATTTCCCTTTATCTTAGTGAGTGAATTTCACCGGTCACCCCGAACATATTTCGGGAGGTGGCAAGTATGCTGCAAAAATGTGAAGGAATTGTAATCCGTACGACTAACTACGGAGAGTCTAATAAAATTGTTGTTGTATATAGCCGAGAGCTTGGGAAGGTAGCCTTTATGGCAAGAGGAGCGAAAAAGCCAAATAGTCGCTTCTCTGGTGTTTCCCAAGCTTTTACTTATGCTTATTTTTGTTTTTCAAAAAGGAAAAGGCCTAGGCACCCTTCAACAAGGAGATATCATTACAAGCTTTAAAGGAATTAAAGAGGATTTATTTAAAACGGCCTATGTTACCTATATATCCGACTTATTAGATAAAGGAACAGAAGAATTAAAGCCCAATCCATTTTTATTTGAATTGTATCAAACGATCCTTTCTTATATAGAGGAGGGCTATGACGCAGATATATTAACGAATATATTTGAATTGAAGATGCTTCCTGTTTTCGGATTGCAACCAGGATTAAACGAATGTGCTGTTTGTGGACAAACCGAGGGAGATTTTTCATTTTCATTCCGTGAAAACGGAGTAGTTTGCCATCGATGTCGTGAGAATGATCGAAGTGCTGCGCCAATGTCTAGGAATACGTTCAGATTGTTGAGAGTATTATATTATTATGATCTAAATCGATTAGGTACTATATCCGTCAAAAAAGAAACAAAAGATGAGCTTACTGCCATTATTCGTCAATATTATGATGAGAATTCTGGATTATATTTGAAATCCAGAAGGTTTTTAGACCAAATTCAGTCAATGGAATCATTACTAAAGCCAGACTCTCATTCAGAAAATGAAAACCATTAAATAGGCTTAGATTAAATCTCTAGTGATGATTGTTAATGACTTTTTTAAAAACGGAACAAAGGTATATAAAAAACAACGAGAGACGC
>NZ_ABFU01000043.1 GCF_000171615.1 Bacillus coahuilensis m4-4
TTAGAACGCTCCTCGGTTTTTTGTTGGTATGAATTAGAATGCAACCTTCTCACGTAAGAAGTCACTTAGTTCAGAGATTGGCATACGGACCTGTTCCATTGTATCACGGTGACGTACGGTCACTTGATTGTCTTCTAATGAATCAAAGTCAAATGTAATACAGAAAGGGGTGCCAATTTCGTCCTGACGACGGTAACGTTTACCAATAGAACCCGTTTCGTCGAAATCAACCATAAATTCTTTGGAAAGCTCAGCAAACACATTGCTAGCTTCATCAGAAAGCTTCTTAGATAGGGGCAAAATAGCCGCTTTATATGGTGCGATCGCAGGGTGGAAACGTAACACCGTACGAGAATCATTTTCTAATTGCTCTTCTTCATATGCATCACAAAGGAAAGCTAAAGTTACTCGATCTGCACCAAGAGACGGTTCAATGACATAAGGAATAAATTTTTCATTTGTAATTGGGTCTTGATAGTTCAAATCTTCTTTACTATGTTCCATATGACGCTTTAAATCAAAGTCCGTCCGGTCAGCAATTCCCCAAAGCTCTCCCCACCCAAACGGAAATTTGTATTCTATATCCGTCGTCGCATTACTGTAATGAGATAACTCTTCTTCACCGTGATCACGTAATCTCATATTGTCTTCTGACATACCTAGAGATAGTAACCAGTTTTTACAATAATCACGCCAGAAAGTGAACCATTCTAGGTCTTCGCCTGGCTTACAGAAAAATTCTAATTCCATCTGTTCAAATTCACGCGTACGGAACGTAAAGTTTCCAGGAGTGATTTCATTTCGGAAGCTTTTACCTATTTGCCCAATTCCAAATGGCATTTTTTTACGCATAGAACGTTGTACATGCTTAAAATTAAACGAAAATACCTTGAGCGGTTTCTGGACGAAGGTAAATTTCATTAGTGGAGGACTCTGTTACACCTTGGAAAGTTTTAAACATTAGGTTAAACTGGCGAATTTCCGTGAAATCATGGCTTCCACATTCAGGACACGCAATATTTGCTTCTGTCATTAATTCAGCCATTCTTTCAAAAGGTAATCCATCCACTACAATCTCTTCACCTTGAGCTTCGTAGGCGTCTTCAATTAGCTTATCTGCACGGTGACGAGCTTTACAGTTTTTACAATCGATCATTGGATCATTAAAGTTCCCAATATGACCCGAAGCCACCCATGTTTGAGGATTCATTAGAATGGCTGCGTCTAATCCGACATTGTACGGAGACTCTTGAATGAATTTTTTCCACCAAGCTTTTTTGATGTTATTTTTTAACTCTACTCCAAGTGGACCATAGTCCCATGTGTTAGCGAGACCACCGTAGATATCTGACCCTGGAAAAACGAAGCCTCGATGTTTAGCTAAGCTTACAATTGAATCCATAGACATATTCAACACTCCTTTATAAATGTTAGTTTTATAAGTTAACTGGACTCCTAAGGCAAATAAAAAAACTCGTCCTTAGGCTATAACGAAGCCTAGGGACGAGTTGTATACCCGCGGTTCCACCCTAGTTAATGCCAATAGGCATTCACTTTATGTAAAAAATAGCTCCAGACTGCCGTTTCCTTGACATTGCTAAGCTTTCACCATCCTTAGCTCGCTTCATAAGTTTGTCGAGTACTTATTGGTCTTTCACAGCTAACTATCCAGTTAAAAAGATGAAATTATTTTACCATGTTCCTTGACAAGACTCAACTATTATTAAAAAAATCGTCATGAGTATATTCATTGTCATTTTAGTATGAGTACAGTAAACTCTTCACATACTCAAAATTATTGATAAAGTAGGTAATAATATGAAAAAGATGGTTTCATTTTGAAGCCTATATTATATAATTAATACATTAAGTATAGCACTTTTAATTTGTTTTATTAGGTGGTGAGGACAATCGAACTAAATAAACGTCAAGAACATATCTTACAAATTGTGAAAGAAAACGGACCTATTACAGGTGAAGCTATTGCTGATCGTTTAAGCTTAACAAGAGCAACATTACGACCTGACTTAGCCATTCTAACTATGGCAGGGTATTTAGATGCTAGACCGAGGGTAGGTTATTTTTATACAGGAAAGACCGGAACGCAATTACTTACTGAAAATTTAAAGAAAATATATGTCAAAGACTTTCAGTCTATCCCTGTTGTCGTTTCAGAAAATGTTTCAGTCTATGACGCCATATGCACGATGTTTTTAGAAGATGTTGGAACATTGTTTGTAGTAGATGGTAAGTCCTATTTAGTAGGAGTATTGTCTAGAAAAGATTTACTACGTGCAAGTATCGGAAAGCAAGAATTAACGAGTCTACCTGTGAACATCATTATGACTAGAATGCCAAACATAACCGTATGTGAAAAAGATGACTTATTAATTGATGTCGCGAAAGATTTAATTGATAAACAAATTGACGCCGTTCCAGTTGTAAAACAGTTAGAGACCGGAGAAGTTGAAGTGGTGGGTAGAATTACAAAAACGAATATAACAAAAGCTTTTGTGTCACTAGCAGAAGAAGATATTTAGTGTAAAGGAGGGTATCAGGTGACAGAACCTATCATATACGTTGTTTCAGATTCTGTTGGAGAAACAGCAGAATTAGTCACGAAAGCAGCAATTAGCCAATTTTCGCAAAAAGCAACAACGATTAAGCGCTATCCGTATGTTGAAGAATTCTCCCATCTAGATGAAGTGTTATCACTAGCTGGAATGGACGGTGGAATGATTGTCTTTACTTTAGCGAAACCAGAGATGAGAGCTTACATAAATGAAAGGGCGAAGCTCCTTGGTTTGGATGCATTTGACGTAATCGGACCACTCCTTGATACATTTGCATCAAAATATGAATTATCTCCTTTAAATGAACCAGGGACGGTCAGAAAGCTGGATGAAGATTACTTCAAAAAAATTGAAGCGATTGAATTTGCAGTCAAATATGATGATGGACGGGACCCAAGAGGCATTTTACGTGCAGATATCGTATTAGTTGGCGTATCACGAACGTCCAAAACCCCTTTATCACAATATTTAGCACTTAAAAGATTCAAAGTAGCCAATGTTCCGGTTGTTCCAGAAGTAGATCCACCTGAGGAATTATTTCAAGTACCTCCTGAAAAATGTATTGGTTTAAAAATTAGTCCAGAAAAACTAAATACAATACGAAGAGAACGGTTAAAAGCGTTGGGACTAAATGATCAAGCAAGCTATGCTAACATTGAACGAATCAATCAAGAGCTTGTCTTTTTTTGAAAAAATTGCAGGAAAAATTAATTGCCAGGTAATTGATGTAACCAATAAAGCAGTGGAAGAAACAGCAAATTTAATTATTCATCATTTCCAAAAGAACGAAGGGACAGTCAACTAAGACTGTCCCTTGTCATTTTTGGCTCGGATAAATAAATAGGATGTCTTTTAAAATATATACAGTTTTTTAATAGTCAAATCGAAAAATTTATACTATAATAAAAAATCGTGATAAAAACTTAAAAGAATAGGTTTAGAGTGACCACATTACGAATAAACTATTTATTAGGTTATGTCAAGAGTTAAGGGAGAATATAATTCGACAAAATACAATGTATTTCTTTTATTTTCTTCATTTTTTAATAATAGAAGAAGGAAAATTTGGAGTGATGTAGAATAGTTAGTAATACATCAAAATCTATCAGGGTTATATATGTTGATGCAGATGCTTGTCCAGTTAAGGAAGAAACCTTACTGCTTTGTAGGTAATACGGCCTATCAGTGGTATTCGTTGCTGCTTATCAACACTAAAAGAATCAACCCGTTGAGGGAAAGTGGATTTATGTAGACTGAAAAGAGTCAGCAGATATCACGATTAATAACCTTGTTCGAAAAGGAGATAGTGTGATTACGGCTGATGTAGGTTTAGCTTCGATAGCTTTAGGCAAAGGTTCCATTGTATTGTCTCCATGAGGAAAGAAGTACGAAAAAGAAACAATTGATATTGTACTTCAATTTCGTTATTTATCTTCCGTTGAAAGGCAGAAGGGTAAATATGGAAAAAGGTCCTAAAGCATTTTCAGAAGAAGACAGAGACACATTTTGCTCCTCCCTAGAACAAATTTTTCAAGATCTTGCAGGAAAAAATCAAGAGAATGGGGAAGTGCATGATTAGAAATATGAATGGTGATGCTATGTGACAGGAAGAATTCCAGATGAGAAAGTAAATGAAATTCGCCAGTCCGTTGATATTGTGGATGTTATAAGTGATTATGTCCAATTAAAAAAGCAAGGAAGAAATTATTTTGGCTTATGTCCATTTCATGGAGAAAGTACACCTTCCTTTTCAGTGTCACCTGACAAGCAAATATTTCATTGCTTTGGCTGTGGTGCGGGAGGAAATGTATTAAGCTTTCTTATGGACATTGAAGGAAGTTCATTCACTGAAGCCTTAAAATCCGTTGCTGACCGTTCAGGAATTGCAGTAGATGTTTCGTTTCCAACAGATGCAGCAGACCAGGAGTCACCAGAGCAAAAATCCATCTTTGAAGCCCATGAATTACTAAGTAAATTTTATCATCATTTGCTCGTAAATACAAAACAGGGTCAAGATGCATTAGACTATCTTCAAAACAGAGGATTTACATTAGATACGATTAAGGAATTTAATATTGGATGGTCAGTTCCTAGTTGGGACTTCACTGTTAAGTTTCTTAAGAAGAGAGGTTTCTCTTTAGACGAAATGGAAGAAGCTGGCCTGGTGATTAGGAAAGAAGATGGAAGCTATTTTGATCGATTTAGATCAAGAATCATGTTCCCTATCTGGGATGAAAAAGGTCGAATCATCGCTTTTTCAGGTAGATCTCTAAATGATGAAACACCTAAGTACTTAAATAGTCCTGAAACTAAGGTCTTCAACAAGAGCCAAATTCTTTATAATTTCCATCGTGCCCGTCCTGCCATAAAGAAAAGCAGACAAGTTATTCTATTTGAAGGTTTTGCAGACGTCATTTCTGCATACGCAGCAAATGTACATACTGGCCTTGCTACAATGGGCACATCATTAACAGACCAACATATTCAATCCATTAAAAGAATGGCCGAAACTGTGGTATTAGCTTTTGATGGTGATAATGCAGGAATTCAGGCGGCCTATAGGTCGGCTAAGATGCTAACAGATAAAGGGATGTCAGTTCGAATAGCGGAAATACCCGATAGGCTAGACCCCGATGACTACATACGAAAATATGGTGGAGAAAGATTTTCAGAGAGTGTAATAGGGGCTGCTGTAACCTTTATGGCTTTTAAGCTATCCTACTTTAAAATAGGAAAAAACCTTCAAAATGAAGGAGATCAGCTTAAATATATAGAAGAAATACTAAGAGAAATCTCTCATCTTCAAAGTCCGGTAGAACGTGACTTATATCTTAAACAGTTATCTGAGGAATTTGAGATTTCATACGAAGCTTTAAAGCAACAACAAACGGCTATGTACTTTTCAGAAAGAAAACGTGATCCATCGCAGTTTGTTTCGAAAAAAGTCGCACAGTTACCTTTAGAAAAGAAAAATAAGCTGTTACCAGCCTATATTAATGCAGAACGTTATTTAATTGCTTATATGTTAAAGAATGAAGATGTTACTTATAAGGTTAAGGATCTATTATCTGGGGAATCATTTAATATTGATGAGCACCAAGCCATATTTACCTATTTATTAGCGTATTATGAAGAAGGCAATTTACCTTCAGCTAGTTCTTTTCTCTCATTCATATCTGACGATAAGCTAAGGCGTCTTGTTTCTGAAATTGAAATGCTGACAATACAAACCGAGATGAATCCGGTTGAATTGACAGATTATGTGCATTCTGTGATAAAACAGCAGAAGATGTTGACAATAAGGGAAAAAGAAGCTGAAAAAAAAGAAGCGGAAAAGCATAAAGATTATATTAAAGCAGCTGAAATTGCAATGGATATCATAAAGTTAAATAAAGAACTATCCCTGTATTAAGTTTTAGGATGTTGGAAGGAGGGGAACTAATGGCTGAAAAGTCAGCACGTTCCAAAGAAGTAGAATCAGAAGTTACCGTAGATCAGGTGAAAGAGCAGTTATTAGAATTAGGGAAAAAAGAGGCGTTTAACGTACGAAGATGTGGCAGATAAGCTATCAAGCTTTGACTTAGATAGTGATCAAATAGATGAATACTTCGAACAGTTAGGTGAACAAGGAATTGAGATTGTTCACGAAAACGATAGTGATTCTGACCCTAATGCAGAACAGTTAAACAAAAATGAAGAAGAATTTGATTTAAATGACTTAAGTGTTCCTCCTGGGGTGAAAATTAACGACCCAGTTAGAATGTACCTTAAAGAAATTGGGAGAGTAGATTTATTATCTGCTGAAGAAGAAATTTCATTAGCAGAACGAATTGAACAAGGTGATGAAGAGGCGAAGCGACGCCTTGCCGAAGCGAATTTACGTCTTGTTGTAAGTATCGCAAAGCGCTACGTTGGTCGTGGTATGCTATTCTTAGATTTAATTCAAGAAGGTAATATGGGATTAATTAAGGCTGTTGAGAAGTTCGACTACCGTAAAGGATTTAAATTCAGTACGTACGCAACTTGGTGGATTCGTCAAGCCATCACACGTGCCATTGCAGACCAAGCAAGAACAATTCGTATTCCTGTTCATATGGTAGAGACCATCAACAAATTAATCCGTGTACAACGCCAATTATTACAAGACTTAGGGCGTGAGCCTTCTCCAGAAGAAATTGGAGAGGAAATGGATCTTCCACCAGAAAAGGTACGAGAGATTTTAAAAATAGCTCAAGAGCCTGTTTCATTAGAAACACCTATCGGAGAAGAAGATGATTCCCATTTAGGTGATTTCATTGAAGATTCTGAAGCGCAGTCACCATCTGAGCACGCAGCATATGAATTGCTTAAAGAACAACTAGAAGATGTACTAGATACATTAACAGACCGTGAAGAAAATGTTCTTCGTTTACGTTTTGGCTTAGATGATGGACGAACAAGAACTCTTGAAGAAGTAGGAAAAGTATTTGGTGTTACACGCGAACGTATTCGTCAAATCGAAGCAAAAGCCCTGCGTAAATTACGACACCCAAGTCGAAGCAAAAGACTTAAGGATTTCTTAGAATAGAACCGATAAAACAATGGTTTTTTTAACCATTGTTTTTTTATTGCAGGAATTCTTACTTGTAATACCGAAATATAAAATGGGGTGACAACTAAGATGAATAAGCAAAGAAAAGATATTCTTATACAAGAAATTAAATATTGGAAAGAGAATCAATTGCTACCAAGTCATTATTGTGATTTTTTACTATCCCTTTACACAGAAGGAAATAGACCTGTAGAAACGGAACGTAAGGAAAAGAAAAATGGCTTTTCCTTCGTATGGCTGTTCTTATGCCTGCTAACTTTACCACTCTCTCTATTTGTCCTTTATTTTACTGAATTATCAATCATTTTGCAAACAGGTATTTTGTTAACTTTTGTCATACTACTATTTTTTATCTCATTTTATTATTCTACTAAGATAAATAGAGTGATCATACAAAGCATCATGCTGTTGCAAATTTTCTTAACAACCATGTTTTTATCGGAAGTATTGTTTGGTCCCTCACCTTCTATCATCAAAGGGACCGTTGTAATAAATTGTTTAGTTTGGATCGTAATAGGGCGTTTTAGTCAACAAAAGTATTTTATGGTAGCAGGAGTAATGGGGTGCTGTATTGTTGGAGTTTCTATATTTGTATAGAAACTCTTTTTATTTTATATCGTTCATTTTATTTAAATATTGAGAATATTCTTTTGTTTCCTTATAATAGCATTGTAAGCGCATTCAATATTAAGGGGGAATAGGGATGAATTTTCATTTGACTGAAGAACAATCCATGATACAAAAGACAATTAGAGAATTTTCCCATGAAGTTGTAGCAACAGGAGCGATTGAAAGAGACCGTTCAGGAGAGTTTCCGAAGGATATATTTCATCAATTAGGTGAGTTAGGATTAATGGGTCTTCCTTTCTCTGAAGAGTATGGTGGAGCGGGGGCAGATACAATTAGCTTTGCTATTGTCGTCGAGGAGTTAAGTAAGGCTTGTGCTTCGACTGGAATCACCTATTCCGCACATATCAGTTTGGGTGGGGCCCCTCTTCATATGTTTGGGACGCATCAACAAAAATTGGATTATTTAGTTCCGATCTGTTCAGGAGAAACTCTTGGGGCATTCGGACTTACTGAACCAGGTGCTGGTTCTGATGCGGGTGGAACGGCCACAACGGCAGAACAAAGAAAAGATTCTTTTATCATTAACGGTAACAAGTGTTATATCACAAACGCATCCTATAGTAAAGTAGTTCCAATAACCGCAGTCACTGGAACGAATACTGGTAAAAAGAAATTAGTGCTATAATTGTTCCAACATCAGCTAAGGGGTTCACAATCCATTCGGCTTATGAAAAGATGGGGTTAAATAGTTCAAATACAACAGAATTAGTTCTTGAGAACGTAGAAGTGCCTGTAGAAAACCTCTTAGGTAAGAAGGGGGAAGGGTATAAGCAGTTTTTAATTACATTGGATGGAGGTAGAATTGGGATAGGTGCAATGGCTGTCGGAATAGCACAGGGAGCTTATGAGAGAGCGCTGCAATATGCTAAAGAACGTAAGCAGTTTGGAAAGAGCTTATCTGAGTTTCAAGCCATTCAATTTAAGTTAGCGGATATGGCTATGAAAATAGAACTTGCTAGAAATATGGTTTATAAGGCAGCGTGGTTAAAAGATCAAGGAAAAAATTCACAAAAGAGGCTTCTATATGTAAATTATTCGCATCAGAAATGTGTATGGAGGTAACTTCACAAGCCGTTCAAATTCATGGAGGAAACGGTTATATGAGAGAGTATGAAGTGGAGAGAATGATGAGAGATGCAAAATTACTTGAAATAGGCGAAGGTACTTCTGAAATTCAGCGTATGGTCATTGCGCGTCAAATTGGTTGTATTTGAAGATTACTTTACTTCATTCTTAATGGGAGTGAAGTTTTTTTGTGTCAATTTTGCGAACAATATCGAAATTTTACAGGTTTCTACTTTTACTTTAAGGGAAATTGAAGTAAAATAATAGGTGCTTGTGTACTTATTTTAAGCTATACATAAGGGAGGTTAAAATCATGAATCGAAATCCGATTATTCCTTTCTTACTTATCATGGTAATGGGGATTGGTCTTGTGTTTTTCTTATCTTTAGAAGGCTTAGGAAATCAAGGTGAGCTTGCTCACGAGGGAGAAGAAACGACAGAAGGCGGAGAAACAGCTGCTGGATTTGATCCAGAAGCACACTATCAAAGCGCATGTATCGGCTGTCACGGTGGTAATTATGAAGGTGGAGTAGGACCAACATTAATTGGTGTTGGGGACAAATATTCTGCTGAAGAATTAAGTGATATTCTTATCAACGGTAAAGGTGCAATGCCTGGTAACTTAGTACCTGCTGATAACGTAGAAGCGATGGTAGAATGGTTAACGACATTAGAATAGACTTAACAAAGTAGCTTCTTGCTGTTGCAGGAAGCTTTTTTGTTGTAACATACATACTATACGTCTATCTTAGACAGTTTATGATAGAGAATAGAAAACGCGTAAAAGAAATGGTGATAAAGATGAATCAAGAAAAATTGTCCTTACGACTTGAAAAAGTAACCAATTACATAAGAAAAGGGTCAAAATTAGCGGATATAGGATCAGATCATGCGTATTTACCGTGTTATTGCATTCAACATGAGATTTGTTCATTTGCCGTTGCGGGTGAAGTAGTAAAAGGTCCCTTTGAATCTGCTCTAAAACAAGTAAAGAGTGTTGGTCTTGAAGATAAAATTGATGTTCGTTTTGGTAGTGGTTTAGAAGTAATCGAGCCAGGAGAAGTAGATTGTATCACAATCGCTGGAATGGGTGGGACACTCATAGCTACCATCTTAGAAGAAGGCAAAGGAAAATTAGTTGGAAAAGAAAGACTGATCTTGCAACCTAATATAAGCGCTATCTCTATTAGAAAATGGCTATATTCCAATGGGTGGGAAATAATCTATGAAGAAATAGTAGAGGAAGACGGGAAGATTTACGAAATCGTTGTAGCTGAAAAAGGAAATCAAGATGCACCTTATGAGGAATTAGAAAAAGAATGGTTGTTCGGTCCATTTCTATTAAAAGAAAAATCATCTATATTTAAATCGAAATGGATGCATGAATCTAATCAATGGAGAAAAATTCTTCAAGCATTAGAAAATGCAGATGAAACTGAAGAAGTGAAGAGAAAGCGTTTGGAATTAATGCAAAAAATTCAATGGACGGAGGAGTTGTTCTCATGAAAGAAGTGAAAGGTGAACGGATTATTCAATTATTCGAGTCATTTTCACCGAAGTACTTAGCCATGGATGGAG
Organism: Bacillus coahuilensis m4-4; assembly: GCF_000171615.1. Classification (GTDB taxonomy): domain Bacteria; phylum Bacillota; class Bacilli; order Bacillales; family Bacillaceae_K; genus Bacillus_T; species Bacillus_T coahuilensis. The sequence continues at coordinate 10,438 of NZ_ABFU01000043.1, forward strand.
ACCCTATCGGATTACAGATTGGAAGCTTAAGGCGACCAGTTAAAAATATTATGATTACACTAGACGTGTTAGAAGCTGTTGTGGATGAGGCTGTTGAAAAAAGGTAGACTTGATTATCTGTCATCATCCACCAATTTTCAGACCGTTAACAGCACTCAAGACAGATAGTGGTCAAGGACCTATCTTCGAAAAATTAATTAAACATGACATCTCTGTTTATGCTGCCCATACGAACCTAGACGTCGCAGTAGGCGGAGTGAACGATCTGTTAGCAGAAGCCTTAGACCTCCAGGATATTAAAGTACTTGCTCCAACTTATGAAAAAAAGATGAAAAAAATGGTTGTGTTTGTACCAACTACACACGCAGAGAAGGTAAGGAAGGCATTGGGGGATGCTGGAGCAGGTGAAATGGGTAACTATTCACATACTAGCTTCACTAGCCGAGGGGAAGGAAGGTTTACCCCAACTGAAGGGAGCCGTCCTTTTATAGGGGAATCAGGAAAGTCAGAAATCGTCAATGAAGTAAAGATTGAAACCATTTATCATGCAAAAGAAGAAAAAAGGATTCTTCAAGCTATGCTTCAGGCCCATCCATATGAAGAAATCGCCTATGACCTTATACCCTTAGACAATCCTTCAGAACCAATGGGGTTAGGTCGCATTGGTAGGTTAGAAGCCCCTAAAAGCTTACGAGACTTTTCTCTTCATGTAAAAGAAAAATTAGGGGTTGAAGCGGTAAGAGTAGTTGGAGATCTTAATGAGACCATTAATAAAGTAGCCGTTTTAGGTGGAGACGGAAATAAATATATTCATACAGCGAAATACCAAGGAGCAGATGTACTGGTGACAGGTGATCTTTATTTTCACACTGCACATGATAGCATGATGCTGGGATTACATGTAGTAGACCCTGGACACCACGTTGAAAAGGTTATGATAGAGGGAGTAGCCGAAAAACTTGCAGCCTTAGCTAGTGAGCAAAAGCTAGAGGTCAACATTATTCAATCGGAGACGGACACGAATCCATTTAAATTTCTATAAATAAAAAAGGAGTAGATTATTCTACTCCTTTTGTGAAAATTATGCTTGAATTTTAGACTTTTTAACCTTAGGTAGGATTTTATGAAGTGGAACGGTCGTCTCCCGTGTCCACGTTGTTTCATCATCAGAATTAAAGCTTTCAAGAAACTGGATAACTTCCTTGACGATAGGTGTTGGGGTAGAAGCTCCCGCTGTCACACCTACAGTTTCAACACCTTGTAACCATTCTAATTGGATTTCTGATACATCTGAAACACGGTAAGCTGGTGTTCCGGCAATTTCTGCTGAAACTTGAGCAAGGCGATTGGAGTTATTACTTTTTGGATCTCCCACAACAATCAGTAAATCCGTTTCCCCCGCTTGTTCTGCAACGGCTTCTTGACGGACCTGCGTCGCTAAGCAAATTTCCTTATGAGCTTCCGCGTGTGGATAACGCTCACGAATTTTCTCCATAATATCCATAACATCCCATTGGCTCATGGTTGTTTGGTTCGTCACAATGATTTTGTCTGACTTTATTGATAAGGAGGCAGCATCTTCACTGTTCTCGATTAAATGAACAATATCTGGCGCTACGCCAACAGCCCCTTCAGGCTCTGGATGTCCTTTTTTCCCAATGTAGATCACTTCATACCCTTGAGCCTTTTTCTCAAGAATTAAATCATGCGTTTTGGTGACGTCTGGACAAGTAGCATCAATCGCGGTAAGCCCCTTTCGTTCAGCAAGCTCACGAACTTCAGGTGAAACACCGTGTGCTGTGTAAATAACGGTACCCTTTTCTACTTTTCTAAAATTTCTAACCGATTAGCACCATCTAATGTAATGATGCCTTCATCTTCAAATGCATCTGTTACATGTTTATTATGAACAATCATTCCAAGGATATAGATGGGTCTTGGTAATGATTTATCTAGTGCCGCGTTTCTAGCAATGACCATCGCATCTACTACTCCATAACAATAGCCGCGAGGGGTAATTTTTTTACATTCATTTTAGGTATCCTCCTACTTACGTTAATCACGTATCGGATCGATTGATGATATACATAGTCTATTATATAGGAGAATTGTTCATCTGACAAAGATTAGAATGTGTTACCAGCTCAAGCTCCAAGCATTTCAATTTTCCACTTCAAGGTTATCCTTTCCAAGTCGTCATTTAAGAGAGGAATAGTCAAACATAAAGCTTAGGTTTTGAAGCGCGGTTCTTAGTGCTTAGATTTTCTTCATTAATAGGTAGTGTAGTAGATTTTTTGGGTTTTGATGTTGATGTTTTTTTACTTGTGTTTGGTTTTGGATCAGATTGTGTAGTTTCTTCGTTTACTATAGAAGTATCACTAGGTGTTTCAACCTCTTCGTCTGTATCTACATCTTTAAGACCTTTGTATAGCTTATACATGGCAGGTAGATTCTTCACAAGCGGACCGTATTGTTGTACCATAGGTCCAAATTGTTGAGCGGTTTTAATCACTTGTTGTGTGTTGGTTAAAAAGGAATTAATGGAAGAGGGGTTCATGGCCCCGCTTAATATCCCACTCGTTGCACCAGCACTTCTTTCAAATCCAGTAAGGGCATTTGCAGCGTTACTTACAGATGCCGCATCACCCGCTCCCGCTCCTCGCTGAAAAAGCTTACTGAGAATACCACCTGACCCTGAGTTGTTAGCAAGCTGAGTAGCATTACCAGAATTTTTTCCGAGTATAGCAGCTAGTGGTGATGTTCTTTGACCTGGTACGTTCCTCATTTGGTTGGACACGTTTGAAAATCCTCTCATCCCTCGTCCCATACCAAATGGATTGCCTCTTGGTGGCTGTGGGGGATATGGAGGCTGTTGAAAGATCATAGTTCGTCCTTCCTCCTTTCATCTGATAAAAATTTCCTGTGAATTCAACTAAGTTCTCTATAATGTATGCGTCTAAGTGTAAAATGCCTAAGGAAATCGCTGATATTTTTGTGTAGAATGTATATTTTTTGGCAAAACAAGAAGGGAGAGTAAAGGAATAAAGGAAAGGCTAGTATGTTTGTTCATTATTGATTATAATGGAAAGATAGTTCATTTTTTGGAACGTTTTATTAGAAGAAGGAGGGAAATCGAATGTCTTCCCAACAATTTAAGATATTTGAATTAAAACCATTTATAAATAAAGCCATTGAAAAGGCTGGATACAAGGAACCAACAGAGATTCAGCAATTGATTATTCCAATAGCCCTTAACGGAGATAGTGCAATTGGTCAATCGCAAACAGGAACAGGAAAAACTCTTGCCTATTTACTGCCTATTTTAGAGTCCATTAACCCGAATAAAGACGAAGTGCAAGCAGTAATTACAGCACCAACAAGAGAGCTTGCTCAACAAATCTTTACGGAAGCAATGAAGCTTGCAGAATTCTCAGAGGAAGAAATCACTGGAAAGTTATTCATTGGTGGAACCGATAAACAAAGGTCGATTGAAAAGCTAAAAAAGCAACCACACCTTGTTGTAGGTACCCCTGGTCGAATTAAAGATTTAGTGAATGAACAAGCGTTGAACGTATTTAGTGCAAATATGTTAGTAGTAGATGAAGCGGATTTAATGCTAGATATGGGATTCATCCATGATGTTGATCAAATTGCTGGAAGAATGCCTAAAGACCTGCAAATCTTAGTATTCTCTGCTACAATTCCTGAGAAATTAAAACCATTCTTAAACAAGTATATGGAAAATCCAGAGTATGCGAACGTACAACCAAAACAAGCTACCGCTGCCAATATTGAGCATATCCTTATTCCGAAAAGAAGTCGTGAAAAGGTGGCGGTTGTAGAAACCATTTTAAGTGGTATTAACCCTTACCTGGCCATTATTTTTACAAACACGAAAGTTAAGGCCGATGAAGTGGCAGCTGCCCTAAGTAAAAGAGGTATTAAAGTAGGTAGACTGCACGGTGGATTAACTCCTCGTGAACGTACAAAGGAAATGAAAGCGATTCGAAATCTTGAATATCAATATATCGTAGCCACTGATCTTGCAGCACGTGGAATTGATATTGACGGTGTTAGTCATATTATTAACTATGAACTACCTCAAGACCTAGACTTTTATATACACCGCGTAGGACGAACTGCACGAGCTGGATTAACAGGAGTCGCGTTTACTATTTACGAAGTATCAGATGAAGATGCTTTAAATCGATTAGAAAGTAGAGGAATAGAATTCCTTCATCAGGATTACCGACTAGGAGAATGGATTACTCTACCTGCGCGTAATAAGCGAAAAAATAAGAAAAAAACAAGAAGATGAAATGGATCAAAAGGCTAAATCAAAAGTTCGTAAACCGAAAAAAGTAAAGCCTGGTTATAAAAAGAAGATGAAATATGAAATGGAACAAATTAAAAAACGTGAACGACGAGTAAGTAAAAGAAATAAATAATGGTGAGAGGTGTAGGGGAAGTGTTAAAATTAGGATCTCATGTATCAATGAGCGGAAAAAAGATGTTATTATCTGCCAGTGAAGAAGCATTAAGCTACGGGGCAAATACGTTCATGGTGTACACAGGGGCACCTCAAAACACAAGAAGAAAACCAATTGAAGATTTAAATATTGAAGCGGGATTAGCTCATATGAAAAATAACGGCATAGAAGAGATTGTGGTCCACGCTCCGTATATTATCAATATTGGGAATTCTGTCAAGCCAGAAACGTTTGAGCTTGGGGTGAATTTTTTACGTCAAGAGATTGAACGAACTGAAGCAATTGGTGCTAGACAAATTGTTCTTCACCCTGGTGCCCATGTTGGAGAAGGTACTGAAAAAGGAATCAAAAAGATCATTGAAGGATTAAATGAAGCATTAACGAAAGAACAAAATGTCCAAATAGCATTAGAAACGATGGCAGGTAAGGGGACTGAGTGTGGACGTAACTTTGAAGAACTAGCTCAGATTATTGATGGAGTTCACCATAACGAAAAACTGTCAATATGCTTTGATACATGCCACGTTCATGATGCAGGATATAATATAGTTGAAGATTTTGATGGTGTGTTAGATAAATTTGATAGGATTATTGGACTAGATCGGTTAAAAGTACTCCATATAAATGACAGCAAAAACCCAATGGGCGCACATAAAGACCGTCATGAGAATATTGGATTTGGTCATATTGGATTTAAAACGTTAAACTATATTGTTCATCATCCATCACTACACGATATCCCAAAAATTCTTGAAACTCCTTATGTTGGAGAGGATAAGAAGGATAAAAAACCACCATATTTATTTGAAATTGAAATGCTAAGAAATGAAAGCTTTAATGAGAATGTAAAAGAATTGATTGTGCAATCATAAATGATCAAGCGTTGATCAAACAATAAGAAAAGCTGCTTATAAGATAGGGGTTCCTATTCGAGCAGCTTTCTTTTTGTTAAATTGTATATTTCATGCACTCTTAACCAAAACGTGTTAAATTTAAAAAAAGACGATTGACTTCTTTAGCTGTTTTAACTCCGGCAATTTTGGATATTTCTCTTATAATGACAGATCTCTCTGAATCATTAAACACATCATATTTTTTCCCTTTTAAAACCCCAGCTATGTTTACGGCTTCATTATTTGTTAAACTAATAGAATACTGTTGGGCATACTTCATTAGTTCATCTGCTGTTATGTTATTTATCTTATTATTAATGACAGACTTTATTAAATTCATGCATATCACTCCCTCAATGAAGCATATGCATAGAGTGAATGTTTATTGCTTGTACATTTTAAACTTGGAGGTTTCATTGTGGCAAAAAAGATACAATAAAAAAGAAAGTATCCCTCACCTACTATATAGAATGACGTTTATTATAATTGGAGCTGCTCTTGCTGCCGTTTCCATTGAGTTATTTCTCGTACCAAATAATATTATTGATGGTGGAGTCATTGGGGTGTCTTTGATTTTAAGTTATTTATTATCAGATCAAATTCCGTTTTTTAGTTTTGGTACGTTAGTCGTCGTATTAAATCTACCTTTTATGATTTCTGGATATAAACAGATAGGGAAAACATTTGTCCTATCATCCCTGTTTGGAATTGTATCATTAGCTGTTATCGAAAGTTTACTTCATCATATAGAGCCTTTTAACACAGATCAGACTATATTAGCGACAGTTTTTGGCGGACTAATACTCGGAGTTGGAGTAGGGCTAGTCATTAGGCATGGAGGCTCATTAGACGGAACTGAAATCCTTGGAATTCTCTTATCGAAACGTTTTCCTTTTTCTCTTGGAGAATTTGTTATGTTTATCAATATTTTCATCTTTGCTTGGGCTGCGTTTGTTTTTGGAATTGAACAGGCTATGTTTAGTATCATGACTTATTACATTGCATTTAAAACGATTGACACTGTCATACAAGGAATGGATGAAACCAAAGCGGTTATAATTATTTCTGAATTGTACACAGATGTTTCAGAGGCGATACTTGACAGACTAGGAAGGGGAACTACGATGCTAAAGGGTCGTGGTGGCTATACGGATAACGAAAAAGAAGTAATCTACGTTGTAGTCACGAGACTTGAAGTAACTAAATTAAAGTCCATTGTACAAGATGTAGACCCTAACGCTTTTTTGACCATCATGAATACCCAAGAAACAAAGGGAGCGAAATTTAAATCTGCTATCCATTAATTATGCGTTTAAGCCAGACAATGTCTAGCTTTTATACATTTACAAAACCATTTAATAAGTGGTATACTTCAATACAGAATAAATAGGAATGATTCTTAAAAAGGTGATAGAATGAAATCAGTAATAGAAATTGAAGATTTACATTATAGATATGAGCGAGAAACAGTGTTAAAAGACATAAATATATCAGTTCCTGAAGGAGCTTTTTTAGCGTTAGTAGGACCAAACGGTTCAGGTAAATCAACTCTTCTTAAACTCATTTTAGGGCTACTTAGACCTAAACAAGGGCGCATCCATCTGTTTGGGGAACCTATCCAGCAGTTTAGAGCATGGGAAAAAATTGGCTATGTTTCTCAAAAATCTAATTCGTTTAATTCTGCTTTTCCAGCGACAGTGTTCGAAGTAGTAAAAAGTGGATTGACCAAGAAAACAGGTATGTTTAAGTTTATCCCGTCGAGTAAGAAGAAAGACATTATACAAGCTATTACCTCAGTTGGAATGGAGCAATATATCCATAGAAATATCGGCGAGCTATCAGGTGGTCAGCAACAGCGCGTATTTATAGCTCGAGCATTAGTGAGTGAACCTAAAATATTGATATTGGATGAGCCTACTGTAGGGGTGGATCAACATAATGTCCAAAATTTTTATGATATGCTTCATATGTTAAATAAAGAAAAAGGGATTACTTTGGTGTTAGTTACTCATGATATTGGAACGGTTACCAATAATGTGACACATGTTGCTTGCTTAAATCGAGAGCTTCATTTCCACGGAAATACAGATGAATTTGAAAAATTTAATGACAAAGAAGTGTCAAGTTTATACGGTCATGATGTTCATGTATTGCATCATGAACATTAATAAACATTGGGGTGTCGTATGTTAGAAGCTATTTTTACTTATGAATTTTTACAAAATGCATTTATAACGGGTATTATTATTGGAATTATGGCACCACTTTTAGGTGCTTTTATCGTTGTTCGAAGATTATCCTTGATTGCTGATGGATTAAGTCATGTTACTTTAGCAGGAATTGCATCAAGTCTATTGCTAAGTAAAAACATTACATTTTTTGCACCGCTTAATCCCCTATATTTAGGAATGTTCTTTTCAGTTATCGGTTCTGTTTTAATCGAAAGGCTACGATTAGTGTATAAGCATTACGAAGAAATAGCGATTCCTATTATCATGTCTGGTGGTATTGGCTTAAGTGTCATATTTATTTCACTTGCAAATGGCTTTAATGCAGATTTACTTGGATACTTATTCGGAAGTGTGAGTGCAGTAACGAGAAATGATGTGATGGTTATTTCTGTCATAGCGGTTGCGGTAACGTTGACGATTATCTTTCTATATAAAGAATTATTTCTACTATCTTTTGACGAAGAATACGCAAAAGCATCTGGAATAAAAGCAAAATCAATTGATTTTATCTTTATTATTATGGTTGCTTTAGTAATTGCCGCTTCTATGAGAATTGTGGGGACATTATTAGTCTCTGCCTTAATGACGTTGCCCGTTGCAGCGAGTATAAGGATTGCAAGAGGGTTTAAGCAAACCATTGCTTTGTCCATTATTTTAGGGGAACTATCCGTCATCATCGGTTTAGTCTCTGCTTTTTACTTAGATTTAGCACCAGGTGGAACCATTGTTGTGACAGCCATCTTAATCCTATTACTAGTCATTATGGGAAAAAACTATACAGCAGTAAAGAAAGAAAGGAGATCATTTAGAATGAATGTCCAACAGGCTTTAGATATTTTAAAAGATGAAGGGTATAAGTTTACCGATAAACGCGAACAGATGCTTCAACTATTTGTAACAAGAGATAAGTATATTAATGCTAAAGAAGTACTTGAAAATCTAAAAGAAGATTTTCCTGGACTTAGTTTTGATACTATTTATCGAAATTTGTCCCTGTTTGTACAACTCGGTATTTTAGAAGAAACTGAATTATCAGGCGAACGCCTTTTTAGGATTTCATGCAAAAATGATCACCATCATCATCACTTTATTTGCACAGATTGCGGTAAAACAAAAGAAGTGCACAGCTGCCCCATGCCTTCTGTCAATGAAACATTTGAAGGATATACCATTACCGGTCATAAATTCGAAATTTATGGTCAATGCCCAGAGTGTTCATAAGTTTAAGACCCATGTATAAGGGAATGATGGAGGGGAGTCTTTGTTCGAAAGGGTGAGCGTATGGTAATCCAAAGTCAAAACCCTCTTACACCATGTAAGAGAGGGAGTAAGAATTGTGTTAGTAGTGTTAACAACCCTAGTCATTCGCATTCATATATCGAGCCTATATCATTCCACAATACTCCTTCAAGTGGGGATATTCTTAGCCTCATTAAAAGTGAATTAAAGAACGATCGGCATGCAACATTAACGGAAGAAAGGGACCATTTTCTTCATTATGTGTTCACAACTAGTTGGCTAAATTTTAAAGATGAGGTGTATTTTTTTCACGATCAGAATGAAAAGGTTGTGCATATAAAATCGTCTTCTAGAATAGGGTATTATGACTTTCATACGAATAGAAAAAGACTAGATAGAATTAGGCATGCAATTGAAACGAACATGCAGATTAAATAAAAACAAGGTCAACCCAATGGGTTTGACCTTGTTTTTATTTGCTTGTTTCTAGAATCCAATGTTCAATCCACTGATTTGCTTCCTGCCAGTCTTGTACTCGTTGAACGAGAGAAGGAACAGGTTCTCTGTTATAAGGGGTATCAAATAAAATAACCGGGATGTTTAACTCTTCGGCAATCATTACAGCATTATCATGTTTGTCTTCAAAGAAAACTTCTACACCATACTTTTTTGCTGCATTTAACTTATTGTGACTGCCAATTAATTCAATATGGTGATAATGTAAGTCATTTTCGGAAAACCATTTTTGAGTAACGTCTAAAAGATGGCTCGGCCTTGCAGAGATAAAGAATAACTCATGTTCTTCTTTCCAACTAGTTAATATAGATTTCGCCCCTTGAGCCATTGGACTTTCTTCATAAATAGTGGCCTCTGCTTGTTGAAACCATACCCAAAATTTTTCTGGATTTAAGTTTAAGCTTTTAGCTAAGTCATAATGTGTAATATCATCTAACGTCGCGGTTAGGTTGAATGCTTCATTTATGTAGGGAACGAGTGATGTAGGGCATGTTACTGTTCCATCTATATCGATTCCAAATCGTTTCTTTTGCATAGAAATCCTCCTTTTTTCTCTAAATCAGTTTATCATATCTTTTTCTGTCAAGCACTTTCATCTACAGGTAATCATTTCATATTGTAAAAATCAACATACTGCTCATACTAATACTGCTCCTTTAAAACCGAAAGTGAGGGATTGGTATGAAGGATGAAACAAGGTATTCCCCAACCAATTTTCAATACCCGGGGGTTAATGGTCATAATGAACGACATGAGGAAGTAACAGAGGATGTAACAGATAATTATAACGAAGAGGTTGCGGGAGAAATTGCTGTACCAACCTTAAATCAAGCTGAATTTATGAAAGATTCAGTTGATGATGAAGCCAGCAGTGGTAGTGTTTTCGGTTATGCAGGTCTTGCACTATCGATTCTCTCTTTGTTCATATTACCTGTCATTTTAGGAGCGTCAGGTATAATAATAGGCTTTGTGGCTAGAAGAAGAGGTGCTACCACATTAGGAAGCTGGGCAGTAGGTATAGGGGCCGTTTCCATTATCGTTGGATTGTTTGTACTACCTTTTTTCTAAGTCGAGGATTGATTTAGAGGAGCAAAGGATGTTGAGACAAAGAAAGGGAGACACCTCTTTGAAGGTGTCTCCTTTTTATTAGTTTGCTGCTAATTCTTCTTGGCGTTTCTTTTCAAAATATTCTTCAGCAATTTGGTCAATTTCTTTCTTCAGTTCTTCTACCATAATATCTTCTGGTACTTTTCTAACAATTTTTCCTTTTCTAAAGAGAAGACCTTCACCTCGTGCACCGGCAATACCGATATCTGCTTCACGAGCTTCACCAGGTCCATTTACTGCGCATCCTAATACAGCTACTTTAATAGGCGCTTTAATTTTTTGAATGTATTCTTCCACTTCATTGGCAATAGAAATTAAATCTATTTCAATACGTCCACACGTTGGACAGGAAATTAATGTAGCGGCGTTTGAAGATAATCCAAAAACCTTTAGAAGTTCACGTGCAACCTTTACTTCTTCTACTGGATCTGCACTTAAAGAGATACGTAAAGTATTCCCTATCCCTTTGCTTAATAGTGCTCCAATCCCTGCTGCACTTTTACTGTTCCTGCAAAAAGTGTACCAGATTCAGTAATACCTAAATGCAGTGGATAATCAAAAGCTTTAGATGCTTTTTCATATGCTTCAATCGCTAAATTAACATCTGATGCTTTCAACGAAACAACAATATCGTGAAAATCAAGATCCTCAAGAATTTTAATATGATGTAAAGCACTTTCAACCATCCCATCAGCAGTTGGATAGCCATATTTTTCTAAGATTTTCTTTTCAAGTGAACCAGCGTTAACACCAATACGGATTGGAACACCTTTTTCTTTGGCTGCTTTTACGACAGCTTCTACTTTTTCTCTCCGACCAATATTACCAGGATTAATTCGGATCTTGTCAGCTCCACCTTCAATAGCTAGTAGTGCTAGCTTGTAGTCAAAATGAATATCAACGACTAGCGGAATATTAATACGTTTTTTAATTTCTGGGATAGCTCTAGCTGCTCTTTCATCAGGACAAGCTACACGAACTACTTGACATCCAGCTTCTTCTAAACGATTAATTTCAGCAACAGTTGCTTCCACATCATGAGTTTTTGTTGTGGTCATGCTTTGAATGACTAATTCATTATTTCCACCAATTGTAAGGTTTCCAACCTTAATTGGACGTGTTTTAGTACGATGTATAATTTCACTCAAGAGTATTTCGCTCCTTTATACGTTCAAGAGTTAAGTAAACTAAGTTACTCCTAGTATTGTATCAGTAAAATTATCAGATTGACAACAATTTGAATGCAAGATGATTGTAATACTATTGTTAATACAGGGGGAAAACATATTCCTTTCCAATTTGTATCTCTTCTGGTACTAATCCATTGTTAAGTTTAGAAAAGTCTGCAACCAATTCATCGATTGGTACAGGTAAGCTACCGTTTATTTCGTTTTCTACAATGGTTATCAGTGTATCCCCTTTTTGAACGACTTTAACAAAGCTCATAGAATGGGAAGCTGTTTCAACAGGTTCATATTGATTCGAAGGATTTAGTAAGGGGACTGTTCCAACTGAGAGGTCAAAATAGATAGAATAAAGACAAACCAAGAGTAATAGTAAGACGAGAGGACGCTTCAATGAGAACATCTCCTTTATTCAATTCTTACTAAATTCTATTCATTCCATTGATGAATATTCTATTTTTACTAGAAAAAATAGTAGATTTTATCGACAAAAAGTCCTAATTTCAAACAAAATTCACGCTGACTTTACATTTCCTTAACAAAGTTTTGTCAGAATTATAATGAATAAATATGGAAGGGTGTTTCTTGTGAATCAATTATGGAAGAGTATACCAAAACGATTTCGTTTTAAACTCGATAATAAAAATAGTCTGAACCCAAAGAAGTTAAGAAACATACCAAGGCTTAGAATGGCATCAACTAGGATTGGCCTGCTAAACAATGTTTCGATTCGAATAAGGTTGTTACTAGCAACTCTGTTACTGTTGATGTTAAGTGGGACTGTCATTGGTGGAATTGCAATAAATCAATCAAAAAAGTCAATAATAAACATTATGGAACAAAAGCTTGAACGCGAGGTAACAAGCATCAATGATTTAAGTCAAAGTTTGATGCTTGTATATATTGGAAAAGAGGATAAATTTGAAAAACAGCTTCAAACTGCTGTAAAAAAACAAAATGTAGCGCTAACACAAGATGGATTCAATAGTGATTATTTTCTTGTTTCCAATGGGGTCGCAACTCCTTTTGATGCAAGTATGAATACTTCTCTTACTTTTAGTGATAAATTAATTCAAGAAATTGAAGATAAAGAAAAGGGTATCATCCATACTAAATTAAATGGTAAAGATTACACTTTGTCATTCTTTAACGTCCAAGAACTTGGAGGTGAATATTTAATTGCTGTTGAAGATGAGACCTATATGCAAAGCATCCAAGTTCTCGAAAGAACTGTATTAATTTCTATACTTGTCTCGATTTTAGTCGGAAGTATAATCGTATTCTTACTTGTAAATTCTTTAACATCGCCGTTAAATCGCTTAAGAACTTCTATGTTGCATATTAGAGAAGGGGATTTAACAGTTGATGTCCAAACTAATAGTGGCGTTCCTGAAATTCGGTCTCTTGAGAAAAGCTTTCTTAGTATGTTAGACAATATGAAAGACCTTATAAGAAATATTCAAAATACAACGAAGAATTTATCGGCAACAGGTTTAGATCTACAAGCTTCATCTAACCATCTTTTATCCGAAAATGAAATGATGATTGAAACAGTTCGGATGGTAAAACACGGGGCAGAGGAGACGGCTGGTACTTCAGAAAGCAGTATTAAACAGTTTTCTAGTATGAAAGATTTAGTCGAAACCGTCATTTCTCAAATGAATATGATATTTAGTAAAGCCAATGAAATGAATAATGCCGCAGTAGAGGGCGAAAAAACCGTTGGCTTAATGGGTGAATCCATGAATGAATTTGTCAAAGACTTTAATCATGTGACAGCAACTGTACAAGATGTACAAAAGCATTCCTTAACAATTGGCACGGTTGTAACTGTGATACAACAAATTGCAGAACAAACCAAATTACTAGCAATTAACGCTGCTATTGAAGCGGCACGTGCTGGAGAAGCTGGGAAAGGGTTTGCCGTAGTGGCAGATGAAGTTCGAAAACTAGCGGATCAATCGTCTAAAGCTACCGGTCAAATAAATGCAACCATTGAAGAAATGGAGTTTGTAACAGAAAAAGCATCCAATGAATTTAAGTCATTATTAGAGAAATTTCAAGAAAATGTTCAGACAACAACGGCGACTAGGGATTCATTTGACAAGTTAAAAGCAGAAATTTCTGAAGTAGATATTATGCTTACAAGTATAAAAACGGATTTACACTACGTTCAACAGTCACTCCCAAAAGTAGAAGCAACAAATGAATCATTTGCATCCATCTCTCAAGAAACATTAGCAAGCACCGAGCAAATGCTAGCAGCGTTTGAAGAACAACTATCTAATGTGAAGAATAGTCATGAAATTGGGGAAAAGCTAACCGATTTATCACATGGCTTAAAACAATTAAGCAGTCAATTTACAATTGAAAAGGATGTAAGTTACAC
>NZ_ABFU01000042.1 GCF_000171615.1 Bacillus coahuilensis m4-4
GTGAAAATTCTATAATAATAATAATAATAATAAAGAGGTGCCTCAAAAAAATCGTCTTTTAACGACCTTTTAAGTCACCCTCTCATATTTTATTCAACTGATTTCGGTTTAGGCATGCTTCTAATGGCAAGATAGAGCATGGTCATCGTAATAATCCAGTTAAGTAATAATCCAAAAGGTAAGGTGAGTGGAAGTATTCCAATCAGTGTAAATAGAAACGTCGGTAAGGTAATAGCATAAGCTGTTATTCTAAAACTTTGCGCATATTTAAGTTTTCTTTTCAAGATAGAAGCAAAAAGTAACCCAATCAGAGAGAAAATTAGAATCTTTATAAACGTCCCTGCAGCGGCAACTAGATAATAAAATAAGTAAATGATTGGAATAAAGATTACTTTAAGAGATTCAATAGAGTCAAAAAAGCTAAGTACATCCGCTTTAGTTAAGTTCCCAATCATCGTATAATCTATTGTTTGTACTTCGCCAGCAGAGGTGATGATGATTTCGTTTTGAAGCAGTGCAATCGTATCGACTTCTTCAGCTACTACATCTCTTGATGTCCATTCACCGTTTGAATCAACGATAAATTGAAGGGCAGCTTCCTCATCATAAAAAATTTGAGGCTCTGTAAGGTCTGTTATGAGTTCTCCATCAATTACTTCAAATTCAGGAACCTCAGTTTCTATATATTCCATCCCCTCTTGCACAACTTTATTCATTTGAAATGCAAAGTAAGAATAGGAAACAACTGAGGTAAGGAATACTAGAAAGAAAATGTACAGAATGGTCTTTCCGATACCTTGAAATCTAAACTTAGCTATGTCTTGCGGTGAATATAAACTTTTAATACATTGCATAAATATATTCATAATTTCCCTCCTTTTCCTTTCTATACTATTCTATTCTGAAATAAGTGAGCGAAACAAGGGATAATTTTAAAACTGAAAATTCAATCTTAAGTAACACAAATGCAATAAGTAAGTTTGATTATTAATTAAATGTAAATATAGATTAATAATTATTTACACTAATAGATTTATTAGTAGAATAGAAGAGGGTTTAATTGACATTATTTTAGGGGTTGAAATTTGTGGATTTAAATTGGCAAGAAATGATATTTGAATTTCTTGGAGGACTCGGGATTTTCTTATTTGGTATAAAGTTTTAGGAGAAGGACTGCAAAAGTCTGCTGGTGATAAATTGAGAGATATTTTGGATAAGTTCACGACGAATCCTTTTGTGGGTGTTTTAGCAGGGATCATCGTAACCATACTTTTTCAAAGTAGTTCTGCTACTACTGTTATTACTGTTGGGTTAGTAAGTGCAGGGTTTTTGACGTTACGTCAATCGATCGGTATTATCATGGGTGCTAATATTGGTACTACAGTAACAGCATTTATTATTGGAATTGACGTTGGGGAATATTCCCTGCCAATTATTGCTGCTGGTGCTATTCTATTGTTTTTCTTTAAGAATAAAAAGCTACATAACATAGGTCAGGTCGTATTTGGATTTGGAGCATTGTTTTATGGTCTTGAGTTAATGAGTGGAGGGATGAAGCCACTTAGAAGCTTAGAGGCTTTCCAAGAGCTGACAATCAATATGAGTAATAATCCAATTTTAGGTGTCGTGGTTGGTACATTATTTACGGTAATCGTTCAATCTTCAAGTGCGACGATTGGGATATTACAAGAACTATATACAGAAAATCTTGTTACTCTTGACGCAGCGTTACCAGTACTTTTTGGTGATAACATTGGAACAACGATTACAGCGGTGTTAGCTGCAATTGGCACTTCGATAGCGGCAAGAAGAGCAGCTGCAACCCACGTGTTATTTAACATTGTTGGGACAACTTTGTTTGTCATATTATTAGTACCATTCCAGCTATTTATTGAGTATTTAACGTTACAATTAGATCTTGGCCCAAAAATGACGATTGCCTTTGCACATGGAACATTTAATTTTACCAATACACTGATACAATTACCATTCATTGGTGTGCTAGCTTTTGTTGTAACCAAGTTAATACCTGGTGAAGATTCAATTATTGAATATAAGGCGAAGCATCTAGATCCGATGTTCATAGAGCAATCTCCTTCTATTGCGATTGGACAAGCAAAAGAAGAAGTGTTACGAATGGGGCAATTTGCGATTGTAGGGTTACAAGAAACGTTTGAATATTTGAACTCAAGTCAAGGCAGATATTCAGATAGCGCTTATCAAATTGAAGACGCCATCAATAACTTAGACAAAAAGATTACCAACTATTTAGTTCAACTTTCTTCATCTTCACTATCTGAAGTGGAGTCTTCAAAGCACTCACAGCTTGTAGATGCGGTTAGAGATATCGAACGAATTGGAGATCATTTTGAAAACATTGTAGAACTTGTCGACTATCGTTTGGCAAGTAAAGTGAAAATAACGGACCAAGCGATGAAAGAACTTCATGAGATGTTCTTCTTAACGATTGAGACAGTTGAACTTTCCCTTTCTTCTTTAGATCATAATGATACAGACATAGCCAAAACGGTTGTAGAAAAAGAAGATATTATTGATAAAATGGAAAGAAGATTAAGAAAGCAGCATATTCTTCGCTTAAATGAAGGATTGTGCTCTGGTCAAGCAGGAATTGTCTTTGTAGATATAATCAGTAATTTAGAAAGAATTGGAGATCATGCCGTTAATATCGCAGAAGGTATTATTGAACTAAATCAATAAGCATTTCCTTTTTTCAATGTACTGTATAAAATAAAGGTGGCTCTTTCTAGAGCTCACCTTTTTTAATGGAGTGATTCAAATGGAAATTATTTATTGGTTTGTCGTTGGTGCATTGTTTATCATTTCTTTTGTAGGACTGATCTATCCTATTATTCCAAGCGTGGTGTTTTTAGTCGGTGGATTCATTGCCTATGGTTTTTTATTTTCTTTTGAGCCCTTTGGCCCTCTATTTTGGACAATTCAAGGACTGTTATTCGTTTTACTATTCGCCGCTGATTATCTAGCCAATTATGTAGGATTAAAAAAATTTGGGGGCTCGAGAGCTGGAGTATGGGGCAGTACCATTGGTATACTAATTGGTCCATTTGTCATACCGGTATTTGGAATTATTATAGGACCATTTTTAGGAGCCTTTTTAGGAGAATTACTTTTTAATAAGAGATCGGTAAAAGATGCAGGGATGGCTGGCGTTGGATCTGTTGTAGGATTCGTAAGCTCAGTTGTTACAAAAGGCTTTCTACAATTTATCATGATTCTATATTTTTTCATCATTGTGTTATAGTCAGGCCTTAATGTTTGATAGTAGAAAAAATATTTGGTAATCTAAAATGGAAATATCCTAAGGGATAAACCATACATAGGGAGGAATTTTTTTATGGCATTCGAACTACCACAATTACCATATGCTTACGATGTATTAGAACCACATTTTGACAAGGAAACAATGAACATCCATCACACTAAGCACCATAACGCATATGTAACAAAGTTAAATGATGCATTAGCTGGTCACGATGAGCTTCTAAGTAAGTCAGTAGAGGAAGTAATTGCAAACCTTGATGCGGTTCCAGAATCTGCACGTACAGCTGTTCGTAATAATGGTGGAGGACACGCTAACCACTCATTATTTTGGACAATTCTTTCACCAAACGGAGGAGGAAATCCAACTGGCGAGCTAGGTGAAGCAATTAACAATAAATTCGGTAGCTTTGACGAGTTTAAATCACAATTTGCAGCTGCAGCAGCTGGTCGTTTTGGTTCAGGCTGGGCATGGTTAATCGTAAACAATGGTGAGCTTGAAATTACAAGTACACCAAACCAAGATTCTCCTATTATGGAAGGTAAAACACCGGTTCTTGGACTTGACGTTTGGGAGCATGCATATTACTTGAATTACCAAAATCGTCGTCCAGATTATATCGACGCATTTTGGAACGTTGTAGACTGGGATGCTGTTAACACTCGTTACAACGAAGCAAAATAATAAATGATTCTACAAAAAGAGATTGCCCAAATGTAGGGCAATCTCTTTTTTATGGAGAAAATCCTGAAATGTATAGATGAACGATGCGGTTTAGAATGCAAACGGTGCATTTTTGAAAGAATCCAGTTTTATTGTATAGTTACCCTTTTGTTTTCAAACAATAGCATTACGGAAAAGGGGAGTTTAACATGAACGGATTAATCAAGAAGGTTGTTGGAGAAGTTGAACTGACAAGGGATATTATCCTGTTATTAATGATTGGTGGATTGTATTCATTAAGCATCGCGTTATCCAATACATTTGTCAATATATATCTGTGGAAACAAACAGGTGAGTATTTCGATCTTGGGTTATACAATTTAACCATTGTAATATTTCAGCCTCTCACATTCATCCTAGCAGGGAGATGGGCAAAGAAAATTGATCGTGTCATCGTACTTAGGCTAGGAGTCATATTTTTAACGTTATTTTATATTACGGTATTAGTGATTAGTGAGGCAGCAGCTGATTACTTATTGCTTCTAGGAGCATTACTGGGAACGGGTTATGGCTTCTATTGGCTAGCATATAATGTCCTAACTTTCGAAATTACAGAACCTGAAACAAGAGACTTTTTCAATGGTTTTCAAGGGATTCTCACTTCGAGTGGTGGAATGATAGGACCTATACTAGCAGGTTACATTATCTCTAATTTTGTATCATACCAGGGGTATACTATTGTATTCGGTCTTTCTTTAGGGTTGTTTTCACTTGCAGTTTTTCTTTAGTTTCTCTTTAAAACGGAGACCTGCTAATGGAAGGTTTTGGTTTGTGGAGATACTAAAACAACGAAGTAAAAATAAGAACTGGAAGTTAATTACTTCTGCTCATTTCTTTCAAGGTCTCAGAGAGGGAACTTTTTTGTTTGTTATATCCGTATTTGTATATGTATCTACAGGCAGTGAAATGGCAATTGGTACTTTTGGATTAATTAACTCAGGAATTGCCTTTGTGGTCTATTACGTTGCCTCACGTACAATAAAGAAAGATAGTAGGAAAAATTTATCCTTTTAGGAGGAAGTATTTTATTTGCTAGCATATTTCTTATTGCCTTTAACGTCACCTATCCAAGATTACTCATTTATGCAGCTGTGATAGCAGTGGCCTACCCTATCTTACTCGTGCCTTATATTTCTACCACCTATGATGTGATTGGTAAGGCATGGAAGGCGGCTGAAATGAGAATTGAATACATAGTAGTACGGGAAGTCTTTTTAAACGGAGGAAGAATTGTATCTATTCTATCGTTTCTTTTAGCCATAACTTTTTCTCTCCAGAACAAAGTATTTCCTATCTCTTAATTGTTTTGGGAGCAGGACATTTTATTATCTATTTTTTTGTTAAGAATGTTGAGATCTAGCAAAAAGTTCCCTTTAAAATTTTAGATGCTTTAATAATCCTTCTTGCTTATAGATAAATTTTAATATTTTATTAAAATGGAAATAGAGTAGTAAGGAAGGGTGAATAAATTGGTGGTTGGTAATGACCGAAAAAAAAATAAGAAAGAAGAAAAAACACATGTTCAAATACGGTTAAACGTGTTGTTTTTTGCTGTGTTTCTTCTTTTTTCAGCGTTGATCCTCAGATTAGGAATTGTCCAAATTGTTCACGGTGAAAATTATCAAAAGGAAATTGAGAAAACAGAGGAAGTTGTCGTAAACACAACCGTTCCTAGGGGGAAAATGTATGACCGCTATGGAAATGTTGTTGTAGATAATACGCCAGTTCCTGCCATAACGTATACAAAGTCGATGTCAACTTCAACGAAAGAAGTACTAGAAGTTGCTGGTCAATTAAGTAAATTTTTAGAGGTAGAAGAAGAACTTGATGAGTTTGAAAAGATTAGAGACCGTGATCTACAAGATTACTGGTTAATTACTCATCCAGAAGAAGCTTTGGAATTAGTTAGGAGTGAAGAAATAGATCAGATAAAAAAATGATGAAGAAATTGAGGATGCAAATAAAAGAAATTTACGCATTGCAGCTTGATAGAATCCCGATTTCAGATTTAAATGCCATACGAAAAGATGAACGTGAAATGGAGATTGTCAATCTCTTTGTTAAAATGAACAGTGGCTACGCACTTTCACCTCAAACGATTTCTACAAATATTCAACCTGAAGAAATGGCAAAAGTGAGTGAACATCTATCCTTATTACCTGGTATCAACACGGTTACAGACTGGGAAAGAGAGTATTTATTTGGGAATACTCTAAGCTCCATCTTAGGTAAAGTAACCTCCTCAACAGAAGGATTGCCGAGTGATATGCTTGACTATTATTTATCAAGAGACTACTTGAGAAATGATAGAGTGGGGAAAAGTTATTTAGAATTACAATATGAAGATGTATTAAAAGGTCAACCTGGTAAGGTGAGAAATATTACAGATAAAGCTGGAAATGTATTGTCAACTGAGACGATTACAGAGGGACAAAGGGGCAAAGATTTAGTCCTGACTGTAGACATGGAGCTTCAAGCTTACTTAGAAGAGTTGATGGTTGAAGAAATGGAAAAGATCAAAGAGTCAGGGCGTCATTTACCTATGTTAGATCGTGGCTATTTTGTTATGATGGAGCCTGATACTGGTGAGATATTGGCTATGTCAGGAAAGCGTTGGGTGAAAACAGATGAAGACTACGAATTGTATGATGATACGGCTGGAACTTTCCAATCCGCCCATGAGTTTGGATCTGCAGTTAAGGGTGCGACAATTTTATCTGGCTACATGGCAGGTATATTAACACCTGGAGAGAGGATTGTTGATCAACCAATCCAATTAAAAGGAGTTCCAAATGTAAAAAATCGTGGTTTTCTGGAACTAGAACATTCACTGATATAGGGGCGTTAGAAAAGTCGTCCAATGGTTATATGTTTAAAATTGCTTTACGTCTAGCTGGAGAACCATATTATACCCCAGATATGCCCATTGATGTATCTACAGGTGAATTTCAAACCTTTAGAAATTATCTTAGTCAGTTCGGATTAGGGGTTTCAACAGGTATTGATTTACCTAATGAAGCTACAGGGTTAAAAAGTAATAATTGGCAAGGGGGGCAAATACTTGACTTGGCAATAGGACAATATGATACGTACACTACTATGCAAATGGCACAATATATATCAACCGTTGCTAACGGTGGTACAAGGGTAGCTCCGAAGATTGTAAAAGAATTAAGAGAACCATCATTAGATCAAGAACTTGGTCCTGTTTATCAAGAAATGGAAACCAAAATCATGAATACGGTTAATGTTACAGAGGATGAAATAGAGCAGGTCAAAAAAAGGCATGTATGAAGTATATAACGGAAATGAAGGAACAGCTGCTTCGTACTTTAAATATCCAATAGTTATTGACTTTACAGCCGCTGGTAAGACAGGAACTGCACAAAGTTTATATTATGGACCTTACAGAGACTACTATGGAATAGAAACAGAAACCCATACTCTAATCGGGTTTGCTCCTTATGATAATCCAGAAGTGAGTTTTTCCGTTTATTTTTCCGTGGGCTGATATTGATGATGATAAGTTTAATTCAGAAAAAGTAATTGCACAAAAAATGCTAAAGAAATACTTCGAATTAAAAGAAGGAAGAAATATCAAAGAGACACAAGAGCAAACCGAAGCGGAAAAGAAAGAATTAGTGGTTGAAGAGCCTGAAGAACAATAGAAAACCATCTAAATCTAACGTTGACATTATCTATCAAAGTTCTGAATAAGTTTTGGAGCTTTTTTGCAGATTATCACTAAAAATAATATTCCATGAATAGGGGGGAAAATACAGTTAATACTAAAAGCACAGGCTTTTCAACAATCAAGTTGATTTGCTTACGAATTAATTATAGGGAATTTGACAATTTGCTACGAAAATTCCGCAAAAAAAGTCGAATTTACAAAGTCTTAACAATATGTTAAAACCGAATTAATAGTCATCTATTAATCTATAACTCGTAAGACAAATTAACTATAATTCTTAGGGGGAATTTAGGAAATGAAAATTTTAAGTTTTTAGCTATGTCAGCGATCATCGGTTCTGCACTATTACTAGGTGCATGTGGTGAAGAAACTACAGAAACAGAAACAGAAAACACAGAAGTAACAGAAACAGAAGGTACTGAAGGAGAAGCTACAGAAACTGAAGAAGCGACTCTTGAAGGTGACATCACAATCGATGGTTCTTCTACTGTCTATCCAATTATGGAAGCAGTAGCTGAAGAGTTCATGATGGCTAACCCAAATGTTAACGTAACAGTTGGTTTATCTGGAACTGGCGGCGGATTCGAGAAATTTACAGCTGGTGAAACTCAAATCTCTGATGCTTCTCGTCCAATCAAAGACGAAGAAGTACAAGCACTTGCTGATGCAGGTATCGAGTGGACTGAATTCAAAGTAGCTAACGACGGTCTTTCTGTTGTAGTTAACACTGAAAACGACTGGGTAGACTACCTAACTGTTGAAGAATTAGCTATGATGTGGAAAGAAGACGGCACAGCTAAAAAATGGTCTGATATCCGTGAAGGATGGCCTGAAGAAGAAATCAAATTCTATTCTCCAGGAACTGACTCTGGTACATTTGATTACTTCAACGAAGAAATCTTAGAAGAAGAGCCAATGGTTGAAGCAGCTACTCTTTCTGAAGATGACAACGTTCTAGTGCAAGGTGTTACTGGTGACAAAAACGCTATTGGATTCTTCGGTTATGCATACTATATCGAAAACCAAGATTCTCTTAAAGTTGTTCCTATCGACAATGGTGAAGGTCCAGTAGAACCAACTGCTGAAACTGTAGAAGACGGATCATATGCTCCACTTTCTCGTCCATTATTCTTCTACGTTGATAACGCTGCAGTTAAAGATGCTCACGTTTATGAGTATGTTAAATTTGTTATAGAAAATTCTGCTACTCTTTCTGAAGAAGTAGGATATGTTAAACTTGAAGATGCTGCTTACGAAGAAGCTCTTAGCACATTAGAAGGTTTAAAATAATTAACGATTTGTGATGAATAGACAAGATGAGAAGCGGCTCTTAGCTTCTCATCTTGTCATGTAACTGAAAGGGGTTTTCAAATTGGCTACAACGGATACAAAAAAAAACTAATCTGTACAACAGATGATTGAACAGAAGTCTTCTGGAACTAACCAAATGATTGAAAAAATGATTCCAGCAATTTTATTTGTTATCGCTTCTGTGTCGATACTAACAACTTTAGGAATCGTTCTAACCTTAATTTTTGAAACGGTAACATTCTTTAGCATTGTGCCGATTTCAGAATACTTAACAGCAACCAAATGGTATCCATTTGGTGAAACGGCTACTTTTGGAGTATTACCTCTAGTAGTGGGTACATTAAAAATTACATTAATTGCTTCACTTGTAGCTATTCCATTAGGGTTGGCTGCAGCCATTTATTTGAGTGAGTATGCAACAGATCGTTCTAGAAGAATTATTAAACCGGTATTAGAAGTTCTTGCGGGAATTCCCACGATTGTTTATGGGTTCTTTGCTTTAACGTTCGTAACGCCAGTTTTGAAGAACGTCATTCCAGATTTAGCGATCTTTAATGCGTTAAGTCCTGGTATTGTAGTAGGTATTATGATTCTTCCAATGATTGCTTCACTTTCCGAGGATGCTATGTCTTCTGTTCCAAATGCAATGCGAGAAGGCGCACTAGCAATGGGGTCGACGAAATTAGAAGTAACCTTGAAGGTTGTATTACCAGCTGCTATTTCAGGAATAGTGGCATCTATCGTATTAGCTGTTTCACGTGCAATTGGTGAGACAATGATCGTTACTGTAGCAGGTGGTGCTACACCATCACTTGACTGGAATATGACGGAATCAATTCAAACGATGACAGCATACATCGTACAAGTAACGACTGGGGATGCTGGATTCGGTACAGTGAAATACTATAGTATTTATTCCGTTGGATTTACACTATTTGTATTTACACTCGTTATGAACTTATTAGCTCAGTTCATCTCTAAACGATTTAGGGAGGAATATTAATATGAGATACATTGATCATGATGCAGTTGAAAAAAATATGTCTTCCCGACTAAACAAGAATTCTATTTTTAAGTGGATTTTCTTTGCTGCAACCACATTTGGGCTACTTGTTTTAGCTGTACTACTATACCGGATACTGACTCAAGGATTTGGTTATCTTAGTTTAGACTTTTTACAAATTTTGCATCAAGAAAACCTGAAATTGCAGGAATTAAAGCTGCTATAGTAGGTTCTATGTGGTTAATGGCCGTTGTTGCTCCAGTATCCTTTATACTAGGAGTAGGGACTGCTCTTTACCTAGAAGAGTATGCAAAACAAAACAAAATTAATAACTTTATTCAAGTAAATATTTCAAATCTAGCAGGTGTACCTTCTGTTGTATTTGGATTACTTGGTTTAACAATCTTCGTTCGTGTATTTGCTTTTGGAACGTCTGTTTTAGCTGCTGGATTAACGTTAGCCTTAATGATACTTCCTGTTATCATCGTTGCCTCACAAGAAGCGATTCGATCGGTTTCTGGAGAACTTCGTGATGCTTCCTTTGGAATGGGCGCTACTAAGTGGCAAACAATCATTCGTGTTGTTTTACCGTCAGCCATTCCGGGAATCTTAACAGGGACCATATTAGCTGTATCTCGTGCTATTGGAGAAACGGCTCCATTAGTTGTAATTGGTATTCCTACATTCCTAGCATTCTTACCAGGCTCTGTATTAGATACATTTACAGCACTACCAATGCAAATTTACAACTGGACTGGTAGACCGCAAGCAGAATTCCAAGACTTAGCTGCAGCTGGTATTATTGTATTGCTAGCTCTACTCATTTTAATGAACGCCATTGCAGTATTTATTCGTAACAAGTTTTCGCAACGCTACTAATTAGGTTGACAAGTTTGGATGGAGGAGGTCTTCAATTATGGAGATTACATTAGCAAATAAAGAAACTAAACAACAATCAGAGCAACAAGTTCAAAATAAAAAGCCGGTTTATGAAACGAAGGAACTAAACCTTTGGTACGGAAGCAAGCAGGCACTAAAAAATATTAATTTAGATATTATGGAGAATGAGGTTACGGCTATTATTGGACCTTCTGGATGCGGGAAGTCTACGTACGTTAAGACGTTAAACCGTATGACAGAACTAGTACCAATTGTTAAAACATCTGGACAAATCTTATACCGCGGTCGTAACATTTTTGACAATGATTACCGTGTTGAGGCATTACGTACAAAAGTAGGAATGGTATTCCAAAAACCTAACCCATTCCCTAAATCTATTTATGAAAATATCGCGTACGGTCCAAAAATTCACGGAATTAAAAATAAAAAGGTTCTTGATGAAATCGTTGAAAAGAGCTTACGTGGTGCCGCAATTTGGGACGAAGTAAAAGATCGATTACATGAAAATGCTTATGGACTTTCTGGTGGTCAGCAACAACGTATTTGTATTGCAAGATGTTTAGCTATTGAGCCAGATGTTATCTTAATGGATGAGCCAACTTCTGCGCTTGACCCAATTTCTACTTTAAAAGTTGAAGAGTTAGTTCAAGATTTAAAGAAGGACTACAGTATCATTATTGTTACTCATAATATGCAACAAGCAGCACGTATTTCCGATAAAACAGCGTTCTTCTTAAATGGAGAAGTTATTGAGTTTGATCAGACAGATAAAATCTTCCAAAATCCAAGTGACAAGAGAACAGAAGATTATATCTCAGGTCGATTCGGTTAATAATTATGATATAATGGGTAAAATAAAGTCGTACATACCGTACGACTTTATTTTTACACATGGGGGGGCATAGAGGTGAGTATAATTCGCGGAAAGTTTGAAGATCAACTTTTTGAAGTAAAACAAAAACTAATTGATTTAGGAAATCTATCTGTTGAGGCTTTAAAGCATTCTATTGATGCTCTAGACCAGCAGGATATGGAATTAGCACTTCAGATCATGGATGATGATCGTAAGTTAAATGTATTAGAAGAAGAAATCAATGATCTTGCTATACTATTAATTGCTAAGCAACAGCCAGTTGCAACAGACTTACGTAGATTAATTGTTGCCATAAAAATAGCTGGTGACTTAGAAAGAATTGGGGATTATGCAGTAAATATATCGAAATCGACTATTCGTATAGGAAAAGAACCTTTAATAAAGCCAATCGTTCACATTCGCCAAATGCACCGTTTAACGTCAGAGATGGTTCAGTTAGTCATTGATGCCTATATGGATGAAGACGTGGTGAAAGCTAAAAAAGTTGCCGAGATCGACGACAGGATTGATGAATTATATGGTGAAACAATTCAAGAGCTTTTAGCTCTTAATATTGACCATCCTGAAATGACAAGTCAGATTACGCAGTTATCATTTATCAGTAGATACTTAGAAAGAGCTGCAGATCACGTTACGAATATTTCAGAGAACATCATTTACTTAGTTAAAGGCAAACGATATGATCTAAACGATTAAGATTTTCTACAATGAATAAAAAGCGAGAAGCTTCCTCAGTAGGAAGCTTCTTGCTTTTACTATTGTTTATCGTTAGTTTTGTTTAGTGATGATCTTTGCTATTTGGTCATAGTTCATATCGCTAGTGATTTTAAACTCTCCTAGCTGTATCTTCTGTTCATAACCTTTTTCTTTTAGAAAGTTATTAAAATCATATTGATCCTCAATAAAACCTTCGCTTTCAAGTCTCGAGGAAATCTCTCCAATGGAAACACCAGATTCAATTGTTACCGTAACTTCTTTCACGTCATTTTTTTCTTCTTGTTCAGTTGTTTCTGTTTCTTCTGTTGGGGCTTCGTTCGTCTCCTCAGCCGCTTCTTCATTTGTCTCCTCAGTAGGTTCCTGTGTTGATTCAGCAGATGCTAGCTTTTCTTCTAAGCTCTGTATTTGTTGTTCTAATTTTATCATATCTGCTTCACTCACAGCCGCATCTCGATCTTCTCCATCTAATTGATAGATTGTATACAAACAAAGAGTTGCGACAAGTAAACCGATTGAAAATGCTCTAGTCGTACGTTTATCCATTCTTCTACTCCTTTAATTCGAATTCGTTATAATCTTTTCAACCAGATGGATTGGAAGAGAAGATTGTGTTGAAATTTGTTCAAGTGGAATACCTTGAGCATGTAAATTCAATACTTGATTTTTAAGGATAGCATTTACTTCGGTTATAGGCTTGTGGACTATAGGTTGTGGTTGTACTACCAGAATTTCTTCCTCCACGAGCGATAGCCTTTTTTTCAATTGATAATGCTCCTGAATCATGTTTATTGATAACTCTTCTAAGTCCATTTCTACTCTTTTCATTCGATCTTCTTGGAAAAAGCTTACGATGAATAGAATAATGGAAATGACGAACAAACTAAGAAATAATATGTTCAAATTACTTCACCTCAATCTTAATGTTAACAAAAACTTCCTTTATAAAGTACGAAAGTTTCTGTGTTTTTTTGTTCGGTTTTTTTTGATGAAATTGTCGTATAGAATTCATTTTAAAAAACATTGAATGGTATTTCCTTATTATGACTACATTTAGTCCAATTATCTATTGGTCGACAAAATGCGTACATTGTTAGAGTTATCAATGGATGGTACGATATTAAGTAAGAATACATGCATAAAATGTATAACATTTTCATATAATAATTAATTACGATTAAAGAGGTGGACAAGTTGTTACAGGAAATCATTGAATATCGTAAACAAGGGTTATCGTTTAGAAAGATAGCGGCAAATTTGAATACTACAGTAGGTAAAGTTCAGTATCAATGGATTAAATATCAAAAGCAACTAGAAGCCGAAAAAGAAGAAGTATCTTCTACACCTACAGTCGTAAAAGAAAATACCAAACCAGCTCGTCAAGGTATAAAGAAAAGAGTGAATTCCGTTCTTCCTGTAAAATCACTTTGGAGAAAAAAATCTGAATCTTATTTTCATATCACTTTTAGTCATCCTACTCGAATATATTGTTATTGGCATCTATCCTCATATATACTCTCTCAAGTCACACCTCAAACAGTACTTACGCTTCGTTTATTTGATGTGACAGATATCGTCTTTAATGGTCATAATGCCCATTATTATACTGATACCTATGTACGAACGGAGCAAAGGGATTGGTTTTTCTCTGGACTAAAAGGAAACCGCTCCTATTGTATTGATCTTGGTGTAAAAGATGGAAGCGGGTCTTTCTTTTCGTATTTACGTTCTAATTGTATTCATACTCCTGCTTCTACAATAAGAGGAACAAATCAAGAACCGTTGGTAAGGTTCTTACAAGAAACGGATTCAGAACCGAACTGGATAGAGCATGTAAGCACCTATTCTTATTATGTAGTAAAGGAGGAATCACTATGACGACAATTTTTGTTCCTAAACTACACAGTGTTCCTTTTCACCTCCTTGATGAAGAGAAAAAGGAAGCATTTTTAGTCAATGTTTTGAAGGAATTGAATTCTCTTTTGGAAGCATTAAACAAAGTGGAAGATTCTAAGCGTGTTGTCATTAATCCGGCATTTTTAGAAATGACAGCACGTGCTGAATTTAAAACTGAAATGGATCATCTATTACTACCGACTTCTAGATCAACTGATACCAAGCTATATCGCACATGGTTTAGCTCTCCAACATCGATCATTGATTTCTTTAAAGAACTTACTAAAATACCTAAACTCGAGTTAATTCCAACAACCATCTCATCTTTCCCAATAACTCATCATCTTACTGAAGAAGCAATCACTATTCAGGTTCAAACGAGTATTGATTTATATGAACAACTATTTGGACAGTTTCAAGGAGAGTTCTGGTTACCCTTTTTATCGTTCATGCCTGGTATCGATAAAAATCTGGTAAAATGTCAAGTTCATTCTATTTTCACTTTCCAAACTGAATCCAATCCACATGCGTCGTTTCTATCCCCTCATAGGTTATTCATGCATCAAGTGAAGAAATCATACCAAAAGGATATTTGTATAGATCTATACGAAACAATAGGACCTATTGAAAATAGTACAGGAGAAGTTCCCTACTTTAAAGAGGAATTTACATCGTCATCCGATGAAGGAAGGGTTATCTTATCTGATAAATTTATAAGGAAGTTACCTGTAATTCATGAAATGGAAAGAATGTTTTCTAAGGTCACCATTAGCAGCCAAACACCATTGTTCCACAAGATTGTTTCACTTTGGGTAAACTATATTTCTTTGCTTCAGCTACAAGAAGATGATTATGCCGCTGTAATTGAAGAGGAGTTCAACAAGATTTGTAAGGGGATAGAAAAAGGGAAAATAGACTTGAAATGGTTAACCCCATCTCTATCATACTCTATAGAGTGGAGATCACGTCGAAGAAGAATGAATCATAAACCTGCCGTACTTATGTTAACGTGGGAATTTCCGCCTAATGTAGTAGGAGGATTATCAAGACATGTTTATCATTTGTCTAAGCAATTGGTCGAGCTTGGCTTAGAGGTAGTGGTGGTTACAGCAAAAACGGAGAATACATTGCCGTATGAGCTAATGGATGGTGTCCATGTTTATCGAACTGGGCCACTACAATCACATGAAAGACAATTTTTGAAATGGATAAAGGACTTAAACCTTTCGATGCTACAAATGATTAGTACAATATTTGACCACCATCCAATTGCCTTCATTCACGCACATGATTGGTTAGTGGGAGAATGTGCAAGGGTTTTGAAAGAAGACTATCAGCTTCCGTTAATATCGACAGTGCATGCAACTGAATTTGGACGAAATAATGGAATTTACACCGAATTACAAAAAGCTATTCACAATGAAGAATACCAATTAGTACACCAATCAGATGAGATTATAGTCTGCAGTTCATACATGAAAGAAGAAATAGAGCAAGTTTTTCAATACAACAAACAACTAACCATTATTCCAAATGGCATTTCAGTGGATGTAAAAGAATCTAACCTTCCATACAAACCAATTGAATATGAGCAAACTTATTTTTTCTCAGTTGGGAGAATGGTTTATGAGAAAGGGTATGACGTGATGATTCAGTCATTGGATTACCTACCGGATACAGTGCATTTTGTTATTGGCGGAAAAGGTCCTCTACTTGAAATGTATCAGCGTAAAATTTCTGAGAGTGGGTTGGATAAGCGTGTAAAATTTATAGGGTATGTGACGGATGAAGAAAAAGAGATATGGTTAGAGCATGCAGTTGGCGCGGTATTCCCAAGTTCCTATGAACCTTTTGGTATTGTTGCACTAGAAGCAATGATAGCGAAAAAACCGGTCATTGTGGCAAAAACGGGTGGCTTAAAAGGAATTGTAAAAGACGGAAAAACAGGCTTCCATTTTGAGCCAGGAAATGCAGAAGACTTAGCTGCTAAGATTAGACATGTACTATCCTTACATGATCAAGGAAGGAGTCTAGGAGAAGAAGGGTATAAGGTGGCAGAAAAATTATATAGCTGGGAAAGAGTTGCGGAGCAAACGAAGCAGCTTTTTGAAGACTTAGTCCTGGAACATACAATTAATGAGGTTTCTGTATGATCGGAGTCATTCTAGCTGGTGGTGAAGGAAAAAGATTAAGGCCATATACGTCCCTAATTCCTAAGCCTCTTGTTCCAATAGGCGGAAAGCCTGTAATGGAACATACAATTAATAGGCTAAGAGAAGCAGGAATTACATCTATATATATTTCAACCTGCTATAAATCTGAACAAATTCAAAAATATTTTCAAAATGGGTCACGGCTCGGGGTAGAGATAACTTACTTAGTTGAAACTGAACCATTAGGAACAGCAGGTGCATTATTTAAGGAACCTATCTTCAAAAGAAACTTCTATAGTGATAAGTGGAGACTCTTTTTCGACCATCGATATTAAAGACATGATTGAATATCATAGAAATCAAAATGCCTTGGTTACATTAGCCATTAAGAAAATGAATGACATACGACAGTTTGGTGTATGTGTAGTAAACGAAAACCAACAAATAAAGAAATTTGAAGAAAAACCTGAACTACCAAAAGAAACCGAAGGATATATAAACACTGGCATGTATATTCTCGATCCAAAGGTTTTTTTAAAGCACAATTTATCAGGTCCTGTTGATTTTGCCACCGATCTATTTCCTAAAATAATTGAGAGAAACGAAGCAATTTACGGATATATTACCTCAGAATACTGGCGAGATATAGGTACCCATGAAGAATATGAAAAAATCGTCAAAGAGCATTCCAATCCTATTGTTCATCCCAGTAATCGATTTGTATCTAGGATGGTCGTTGACTGTCCTTCTCACGTAAGAAGAACCGTTTTAGAATTATTAATTCATTCAACACCTATAGAAAAACTTGAAATCCTTCATGGAATAAAAAATTAACCATCAAGACGATTGTTATACAGTCATCAAAAACCATTCACCATCTAGTGTTGTTATCTATTCTTATAGCATGAAGAGAAGTTTATCTAGAGAGTACGCCAATTACTATTATCAGAAGATTCAAAAGTGGCAGAAGGTGGCGCAATGAACTACTATAATAAATGTTTACAAGAGAATACGCTGTATGGAATTGAAGCATTTCTATTGAAACAGAACCAATTAGAGTATATTAGTGTAGATAAAAAGAATAAGCTTTCACAAAATATTGATATTACCCTTGATAGAGATTCTAATATTATTGGTGAAGAGCTTACATTTTGTATATCAAATAATGGTGCTTATCGTGACCATTTAGAGATTATTTTTTTACTAGAACTTTCACAAAGTGTGAATAGTGAAACAAGTTTTGTTTCACCTATTCATTCCATCATTTGGCACCAGTTTGACGACTTGTTGTCTTTACAATGTGGATGGGCAACTAAAGGAACGGTAACTCTTGAGCTTGTCCCGCTTGATTATTTACTGGTACATGGTTTAGAAAGAATTCTTCAAAACAAACATATGTATTTTCCTCTATCCAATCAAAAATCATGTTCCATTGTTAGATTCTCCATGCAATTAGGTGAATTTGAAGAGGCAAAGGGGTCTATCGGTTGCTTAACTGGTCATGACCGAGATGAATTATTAAATTTTCACTATGCAATAAAAAACACACTAGCATTTCCCCTTCAAAAATGATATTATATAAAAGTCGTATGGACTGATAAATGATTTAGAGTTTGGAGGGAAATAACATGCGTGTAAATATTACATTAGCTTGCACTGAGAGCGGAGATCGTAACTATATTACAACTAAAAATAAACGTAATAATCCTGACCGTATTGAGCTTAAAAAATACAGCCCAAGATTAAAGCGCTACACTATCCATCGTGAAACAAAGTAACAGCGAAGATTTCTTCGCTGTTTTTTTTGTTTTAATTTAATTCCTCCTTTTGATACTCCATATACTTATCATGATTAAAAGAGATTGATGAGTGTTTTAGAACATATTGAAGAAAAGAAAATAGTAGTGAAACGTTTATGTTTATTTAGTATGGTAGGTATAGAGGAAATTTGGCTAGAAGGGAGGATTCTCTTTGAGTGATAAGAAAAGATTACGCATAGAAATTTTAGATAAAATGAAGCATATTTCTGAAGTTCAAAGAAGTCAGTGGAATAAGGAAATGATCCATCTGTTTAGGGATAGTGATATTTACCAACAAGCCACTACAATAGGCATTACAATCTCGAGGAACAATGAATGGAATACAAGATCCTTAATTCCATTTCTTTGGAATGACGGAAAAAAAGTAGTGGCCCCAGTATGCCTTACAGAAACTAAACAAATGGAATTTTACAGAATTCATTCATTTGATCAATTGCACAACACCTATCTAGATTTAGTAGAACCCAATCCATTCGTAACAGAGAAAATGGATTCTGAAACGATTGATTTATTGATTGTTCCTGGAGTTGTATTTAATTCTGAAGGATATCGAATTGGCTTTGGAGGAGGGTATTATGACAGATTTCTTAATATACATTCACCTGTCACATTGTCTTTTGCTTATTCTGTTCAGCTAAATGAAGAGATTCCAGTTGAACCTCACGATCAACCTGTGCAATTTTTAATAACTGAAAAAGGATTACTATCATGCACGAAGACTACATAATTATCCTACTACTTTTAGTAGGATGTGTAATGGGGAATCGCTTCCACCTTTTAAGCAGTTGGGGGGCATTTCTTGCTGGCGGAATGGGTATCTTATTCTATGAAGCATTTCAACTGAATGGACTAGTTATTGTTGCGATGTTTTTTGCTACATCTAGCTTGTTTTCAATAATTGGTAGAAATAGAAAAAGTATGATGAATGAAAAGTTAGTGAAATCTTCAAAGCGTGATGCAGAGCAAGTGATAGCGAACGGAGGACCTGCCGTTTTATTTACCGTCATGTACATATTTGATCCTTCACAGCTTTGGTTCATTGGTTTTGTGGGTTCAATAGCTGCTTCGACAAGTGATACATGGGCATCAGAACTTGGGACATTGAGTTCCAAATCACCAATCTCTCTTAGAAATTTTAAAAGAGTTGAAAAAGGATCTTCTGGAGCCATTACCATTTGGGGAACCGCTGTTTCTTTTTTAGGTGCATGCTTAATTGCTCTGACTGCTGGGGTACTTGTAGAGATGAAGGATTCAATGGTTGTGGGGTTATTGATTGCAGGTGTTATTGGTAGCCTAGTGGACTCGATGATTGGAGCATTTGTCCAAGAAGAATTTGAATGTCCATCTTGTTATAGTCGAACAGAGAAAAAGATGCACTGTGGGTTCACAACGAAGAAAGTAAAAGGCTTGAAGGGAGTAAACAACGAGGTCGTTAATTTTCTTGCTTCATTATCTGGAGGTCTTGTTGCAGTATCGATAGAGTTAAGCCTACTTTAGAATTTTATGAATAAATTAGGAGGTAAAGCATGAAGAAGCGAGTAAATCGAGTGGTTCTTGTAGGAACAGGATTTGTAGGGTCTAGCTATGCTTTTGCTTTATTAAATCAAAGTGTCACAGAAGAACTAGTACTGGTGGATTTAAACAAAGATAAAGCTGAAGGGGATGCAATGGATTTAAATCACGGTTTAGCCTTTACGTCTTCACCTACTAAGATTTGGTATGGTGATTACAAGGATTGTGAGCATGCAGATCTTGTTGTATTAACAGCGGGTGCTAACCAAAAACCTGGTGAAACCAGATTGGACTTAGTAGAAAAAAATAACAAAGATATTTAAAAATATTGTAGAACAAGTGATGGCAAGTGGTTTTGATGGAATCTTTTTGGTGGCGACTAATCCTGTAGATATCTTAACATACATGACTTGGAAGTTTTCAGGGTTACCGAAGGAACGTGTGATAGGATCAGGTACGATTCTTGACACCGCTCGTTTTAGATACATGCTTGGGGATTATTTTCATGTCGATACAAGGAATGTTCATGCCTATATTGTTGGAGAGCATGGGGATACTGAGCTACCCGTTTGGAGTCATGCTGATATTGGAGGGCGTGCCATTCTAGATTGGGTAAAGGATAAAGACGAGTTTGATGAAAAAGAACTTGATACTATTTTTCAAAACGTTCGTGATGCAGCGTATCATATTATTAGAAAAAAAAGGAGCTACCTATTACGGGATTGCCATGGGTCTTGTTAGACTCACAAAAGCGATTCTCCATAATGAACACAGTATTTTAACTGTGTCAGCATACTTAGAAGGAGAATTCGGAGCAAATGATATCTATATTGGAGTACCAGCGGTTGTAAACCGGAACGGGATTGAAAAAATCATTGAATTACAATTGAATGAAGAAGAAATGAAAAAGTTTCAGCATTCTGTTAATGTGTTACAAGAGACATTAGATGCTGTGAAAGATGTTGAATAAATTTAAATCGAATATTTTCTTCTTATCCGTGAAACCCTAAGGATAGGAGGGATACATAATGAAAACCATCTACAAGTATATTGTCTTGACGATTGCGATCTCAGCACTTTATAAAAATCGTTACCGCTTGCTAAACTATTTACTAAGAAATCCAAGTATCCGTGCTTATGCCATTAAGTTATCTATGAATGTACCGGGATTACGTTCCCTCTTCATTCGAAATACATTTCAGTAAGAAGGACCTTTAACGAGGTTCTTTTTTTATGTCATTCTAAAAGAAGAAGAAGAGTCCTTTCTTTACTTCTTCACCCTTCTTTCGTTATAGTTTAATTAGGTATCGTTAAACTAATCTAGTTTTGTTCTTCCTAGTGATACCAGTTCGAAGGAATAAACAAATCCTATAATGTAGAAGAATGATCCCAATGAAATTTGTAAAAGAAAGAAGTGGTGGGTCTTGAGTTTACAATTAGACTTCTTATTTTGGAAGCTTACCAGCACTTTCATTCAGGAAGGAAATTACCGGGTAGTAAGTCTGTCTGAGA
Organism: Bacillus coahuilensis m4-4; assembly: GCF_000171615.1. Lineage (GTDB taxonomy): Bacteria > Bacillota > Bacilli > Bacillales > Bacillaceae_K > Bacillus_T > Bacillus_T coahuilensis. Next base: position 21,411 of record NZ_ABFU01000042.1, read on the forward strand.
GTCAAAACGAGCTGTGGCTTGAAAACCTAAGCCAAAAGCAGGCACCGATTATTCGTCTACTACGCTACAATCTCGATTGGGGAAATTGGATGAAGAAAGACTTAGATCGAACGGTTGCCAATGGAGAAAGAATTACGAAAAAATTTCTAAAACGGAGAGTAAAGATTGTTAATGTATACATCTCTAATCATCCTCCTTTAGATCAATTGGAACTAGTAGAACGAAGCTATATGAATAATCAATATCAAAAGATTGAAGTTCAACCCATTCTACTCAGCGACGAAAATGTCAGTTCAGGAATAAAGGATCTTATCAATCTTATAGAATTTAATGGAACTATTGCGATCCCGTCCCCTCTTGACTTATTTGATGTACAAAGAGAACAGAAGGAAGCCATCAACCTAGCTAATCATAAGGTAAAAGAAGACCGGAAATTATTTCAAACAGCCAATCCTTTCTTTACATATATGTTTGCATGTATTCAAGTTCTTATGTTTTTCATTTTACAGTTATTTGGGGGAAGCACCAATCCCGAAACATTAGTGTTTTTTGGGGCAAAATTTAACCCACTGATACTAGAAGGAGAATGGTGGCGTTTTATTACACCGATATTTTTACATATTGGATTCTTTCATTTGCTTATGAATACATTTGCCTTAGTGTTGATTGGTAGAGAAGTTGAAAAGATATTCGGTAAATGGAGATTTTTATTTATTTACTTACTGGCAGGAATCATTGGGTGTATCGCTAGTTTTTATTTTAATCCTGTTGGTTTATCTGCTGGTGCAAGTGGTGCAATCTTTGGGTGCTTTGGAGCGTTATTATACTTTGGCTATACATTTCCTCAAGTCTTTTTTAGAACGATGGGAATGAACATCCTAGTGATTGTAGGACTAAACCTTGTATTAGGCTTCACTGTTCCTGGTATAGATAATGCAGGTCATATCGGTGGATTAGTGGGTGGATTCATTGCAACAGGAATTGTCTATTTTCCTAGAAAGAAAAGTGTATCTCAACTTTATTATGTAACGGGTACAATCTTGTTTCTCCTTGTATCCTTATGGATACCGGTCATATCAAGATTCTTCTAGTACTTGCTTAAATATAACAGGTTCATTATCTTTAATGATTAACACATATAGAAATTTTTTGTCTTTACTTATTAATAGAAGAGGGATGGTGCTGTCAAAAGGTTCAACTACTTCACCACTCTTCTTTTTTTATTCCAAGAAAGTAATTCTTATATAATCCCTCCCAAAGGTTGCCGATAAGTCTCTCTGTTTCCTCTTCTGTAAAGCCTGGGAGCGGCCGTTCATTATAATCAACAAGTTCAGAAAGGGTAAAAACGTTAAAGTTATCCTTATCGATGGACAATTCTTGCAGGCTCTTCTCCCACGCGGATTCTAATTGCTGAGTCGTTACACGATCTAGAATATCCTTCCATTCTTTTTCTGAATCCGTTTGGGGAGTTCTAAAAGAATTCAATGGACTGAAATTGGAATCAATGATATAGAGAGAGTCCTTTGACATAAGTTGAGCAGAGGTGATCAAATCGTTTTGTTCATGGAGTTCTCCGTAATGAAATGTGATCGCTTCGAATAGACTGCTTTCTTTTCCTTCCACAACGGTTTCTTCAATCATTTGATCCGTATTTTGTTCCCATTCATTGATTAACCCCTTTAAACGGCCATTAATAAATAAAAGGCTAATATCTTGGCGTAAATACGCCTGTTCATTTAGTTTAGACTGAATATCCCATCGAACTCTAAAATGACCATTCTTTTTTTTTCTTCTAATGAAAGAAATGTAGTAGCCGATTCAAATCGAGCATCCTCGTCAATTGGAAAATAAATAATGCTCTCTTTAACAGTCGACCCTTTCATCCATATGACCAAAAGAATGAGAACAAGGGGTATTACTACGAGAACGATTCTCTTCATACTTTTGACACTCCCCTGTAATTTATGTATACAAGCTATTTTTACTTTATGAATGAACTCGTAGAAATATGAAAGACACGTATGAATTTCTTCCTCCTTGTCTAGGATGGTAAAAGTGTCGCATGTCTTAGGAGGTAGTGTTTTGGAGAAAGTAAAAAAGTTTCCAAACATTTTCAAGAAAATATAGATTATTTAAATGACATATTGGCCGTTGATGAAAGTTTTGATGTCATTCAACTAGACCTTTTGTATGCAGAAAGAAAAATGGCCATGTATCTCGTAGATGGGTTCGTTAAGGACGATATTCTTCATTACATTATGAAGCTATTAGCTGACTTAACGCCAGATCAGCTCGAAGAAGAGCCATTAGAGAAGCTATTAAAAACGTATATACCTTACGTCGAGGTAGAGTCTGTTGATGATTTAACGAAAGTGGTAGACGGTGTGCTAGCGGGTCCAACTGCCTTATTAGTAGAAGGCGTTGACAAAGCTATCTTGATAGATGCTAGAACCTATCCAGTAAGAGGTCCACAAGAACCTGACATAGAAAGAGTCGTTCGAGGATCTAGAGATGGCTACGTCGAAACAATTGTTTTCAATACAGCCCTAACAAGAAGGCGAATTAGAGATCGATCATTACGCATGGAATACATGCAGGTTGGAAGGCGTTCAAAAACAGATATTGTTGTTTGTTACTTGGCAGAGATCGCTGATGCTGAATTCGTGAAGCGTGTTAAAGATAGTATAAGTCAAATAGATACAGATGGATTACCTATGGGAGAGAAAACACTAGAGGAATACATATCGGGAAGGCACTGGAATCCATATCCTATGGTCAGGTATACTGAGCGCCCTGATACGGCGGCGGCTCATCTATATGAAGGACATGTTTGTATCATTGTAGACGGAACTCCTAGTGTGTTAATTACTCCTACTACTTTTTGGCATCATTTACAACATGCAGAAGAGTACCGGAACAAGCCAGTTGTTGGAGCATATCTTCGATTCGTAAGATTTGTAGCAGTTTGGGCTTCTGTTTTCTTATTACCTCTTTGGTATTTACTCGCGATCCAACCGACGTTGTTACCAGACTGGGCAAAATTTGTCGGACCTAACGAGCTAGGGGAGGTGCCGTTACTATTACAGTTCATCATCATTGAAATAGGAATTGACATATTGAGGATGGCAGCCATTCATACCCCTTCAGCTCTAGCTACGGCATTGGGTCTTGTCGCTGCCTTAATGATTGGGCAGGTTGCAGTAGAGGTAGGCTTGTTTATTAATGAGGTTATTCTTTACTTGGCCATTGCTGCGATTGGAACATTTTCAACACCTAGCTATGAGCTTAGTTTAGCAAACCGAATTGTTCGCTTACTGTTACTAGTCCTAACAGGTATATTTGCCTTACCTGGTTTCGTCATTGGTGTAACCCTTTGGATTATCCTGTTAGCATCAATGAAATCGTTTGGAGTTCCTTATTTATGGCCATTTATCCCATTTAACTATAGAGCCATGCGGGATGTACTTGTAAGGTCACCTCTTCCATTAAAAATAGAAGACCAAGGTTTTTAAACCCTCGGGATCCAGATCGTTAAGCGCATATTGAAAAAGCAGTAAACATAATGTTTGCTGCTTTTTTTAGTTCTATGGAAAATGGTAAGGGAAATCCAAAAGAAGTAGAAAAGAGCAACGAATAGAACTAGGACTAGGATTTCGAAAGTCTACTCTCCAAAAAAAGCTTGAGTTAATATATCAAAAAAATTCACAACAAATCCTTTTTTGTGACCTTGTTCACACACTCCTTTTCCACTATACTTTAAAGTGGTGATGGAAATGAATTCAATCTATGATGTTCAGCAATTAATTAAAAAAATACGGAACGATTATTTATGTTGGCGATAGAGTATCCGATCTTCAATTAATGGAGGAAGAAATCAAGGAGCTTAATCGATCGCAATTAATTGAGCCAAGAGATTTTCAGATGGCTCTACTTTTATTAAGACAAGAAATACAGAGACAATTGAAGGGATAATAGGTGATGAATATGGTTGAAAAATGGATAGCGGCAGTAGACTTAGGTGGAACCACAACAAAGCTCGCATTTTTAAACTATTACGGTGAAATTGTTGAAAAATGGGAGATACCGACTGATGTTTCTAATAACGGAAAAAATATTATTGTGAATATAGCAAAAGCAATGGATGAAAAGCTAGAAGTATTACAAGAAACGAAAGAAAAAATTTTAGGAATAGGCATGGGTGCCCCTGGACCAGTTGATATGGAAAAAGGAATTATCTTTGAAGCAGTGAATTTAGGATGGGAAAAAAATACTCCTTTAAAAGACATGCTAGAAGTTGAAACAGGTTTGCCTGCTGTTATTGATAATGACGCAAACTGTGCGGCACTTGGTGAGATGTGGAAGGGTGCAGGAAATGGCGCCAAAGATTTGATAGCGGTTACACTTGGTACAGGTGTCGGGGGCGGAATCATTACAAATGGAGACATTGTTCATGGTAGCAAAGGAGCTGCAGGAGAGATTGGTCATATTACGGTTGTCCCGGAGGGCGGATATCCATGTAACTGTGGTAAAACAGGATGCTTAGAAACGGTTGCGTCTGCAACAGGTGTTGTACGTTTAGCCAATGATACCCTGATAACGAATCATGAAGATTCCTCTCTTCGTACCATTTTAGAAGAGAGCGGAAACATCACAGCGAAAGATGTTTTTGATTGTGCGAGAGAAGGGGATGATGTCGCAAAGCAGGTCGTAGATCAGCTAGCCTTTTATTTAGGTCTTGCTTTAGCTAACTTAGGGAATGCTCTGAATCCAGAAAAAATTGTAATTGGTGGTGGCGTTTCAAAAGCCGGGGATATACTAATTGAAGCAGTGGAAGGCTATTTCCGCAAATTTGCATTCCCAACTGTTGCAACCTCTACACAATTAGCTATAGCTACTCTAGAAAACGATGCAGGAGCTATTGGTGCTGGTTGGTTAGTCAAGAATAAAGTGAAAGCTTAATTTCTAAGAATGTATTAAACGAACAAAAAGACTCCCAAAAGGAGTCTTTTTGTTCGTTTAATATGTTTAGATAGAAATATCCAAAAAATAAATCTTGCTTTTTGATAAGGTATAAGTCATCATTATAACTTATATAAATAAATTTTTGTTTGATTTTTGTTAAAAAAGTATTAAGATAGTCTTTGATTCTTGAAATATAAGTAAATTATTGTAAACAAATAAATAGAAAATGAACCATTTTGGAGGTTGAACGTATGAGTAGTAGGAAGAAATTTATAATATCCCTTCCGATAGTTGCTACCATTCTCGTGTGGATAAAAACGTATATCGTCTATAAAACTAGCTTTTCTATAACAATTGAAAATAGTATGCAGGAGTTCATCCTGTTTATCAATCCAATTAGCTTCTTGCTATTAATCTTTGGAGTTAGTTATTTTATTAAAACAGAACGTAAACGAACACGATATGTTATGGTAACAACGATTATTCTGTCCATTGTGGTATATGGTAATGTAGCATTCTACCGTTTCTTTACAGATTTCTTAACATTACCGGTTTTGTTCCAGACAAGTAATTTTTCAGATTTAGGTAGTAGTGCTTCTGCAACCATAAAGTGGACGGATTCTTTATACTTTTTAGATGTAGTGATACTGGCTGGGTTAATTAAGCTGAAACCAGCATTCCTTTCATTTGAAAGCATTAAACGTAATAAGCGTAGAGCCTATTATTTTGCATCTATTGCGATTCTTTTCTTTAACTTGGGTCTTTCAGAATCTGAACGTCCTGAGTTGTTAACTAGAACATTTGACCGAGAGATGCTAGTGAAAAACATTGGAACATTTAATTATCATCTCTACGATATTTATTTACAATCGAAATCTAGTGCTCAAAGAGCGCTAGCTGATGGTAGTGAATTAAGTGAGATTGACAATTATCTGGCAGCCAATTATGTTGAACCAAATGATGAGTTGTTTGGTATTGCAAAAGACAAGAATGTTATTATGATTTCATTAGAATCCATTCAGTCGTTTGTGATTAATAATGATGTTTACGGTGAAGAAGTAACCCCATTCTTAAATGACTTTATTAAAGAAAGCATTTATTTTGATAACTTCTATCATCAAACTGCACAAGGAAAAACATCGGATTCAGAGTTTATTGTGGATAATTCACTCTATCCCTTAAATAGTGGAGCAGTATTCTTTACTCATGCAGGAAATGAATATCACTCGTTAACGGAGCAGTTAAATAAACATGAGTATTATACATCTTCTATGCATGCGAATAATAAGAGCTTCTGGAACCGTGACTTAATGTATGATGCGATTGGATATGATTACTTCTATTCCTTACCAGATTATGAAGTAAATGATGAAAACTCAGTGAACTGGGGTTTAAAGGATATTCCATTCTTTGAACAATCGGTAGAGCATATGAAGGAAATGCCACAACCATTTTTTACAAAGATGATTACTTTAACAAATCATTATCCTTTCACATTAGATGAAGAGGATAAGTATATTGATGAGTTTGATTCTAATTCTGGAACATTGAATCGTTATTTCCAGACCGTACGTTATATGGATGAGGCTGTTAAATTATTTATTGAAGATTTAAAAGAAAGCGGTATATATGATGATTCCATTATTGTCATGTATGGTGACCATTATGGGATTTCTGAGAACCATAATGCCGCGATGGAGCAGTACTTAGGAACTGAGGTTACACCTTATGTGACGACTGAACTTCAAAAGGTTCCATTTATCATTCATATTCCAGGTGTTGAGGCTCAAACTATTTCTGATGTGAGTGGTCAAATTGATATTCGTCCAACTTTACTTCACTTACTTGGAATTGACTCAAAAGGTGATTTACAATTTGGTCAAGACTTATTCTCTCCTGATCATGAAGACTTCCTTATTTTACGTGATGGACGTTTCATTACAGATGAGGTAGTGTTTGCTGGAGAAGCGTGCTGGGATAAAGATTCGGGCGAACCAATCGATAAAGCTGAATGTGATAGGTTCAGTGAACGTGTAAAAACAGAATTAGATTATTCGGATAAGATTATTTATGGAGACTTGTTGCGCTTCTACGGTGAGAATGGCATCATTGAAGATCCTGAATATATGGAAGAATAAAGGAAAGCTTGCGAGAATCTCGCAAGCTTTTTTTGTCATCCTTTTCTCTATCCCTTCATAAACGTTATAAAGGAGAGAAATGGAGGGAAAGAAATGGATGTGAAAGTTCGTCAAGGAGATTCACTATGGTATTATAGTCAATTGTTTTATATGCCACTACCTTTACTATTAGATAGTAACAGGGATATGGATGTCTATAGTCTTCAAATCGGTCAGAGCATTAAAATTCCTGGCTTCTATGTTGAACGATATTCGATTCAAAAAAGTGATAGCTTATGGAGTATCGCAAACAATAGAAATATGAATGTGGATGCATTGTTACTTCTTAATCAAGATACGTCACCATCTAATTTACAGGTAGGACAAGACATTTTAGTACCTGTTAGAGTGACGTCTCCAATTGAAAGAGGGCAGCAGGCTTTTACATTTAGTAAATTGGAAAATACTCTGAATCGATTACTTGAAATCTATCCATTCTTAAAGGCAAATACCATAGGAAAGAGTGTTGATGGATTGCCCATATATGAAATTGTGATTGGAAAGGGAAAGAAACAGGTTCACTTTGATGGTTCGTTTCATGCTAACGAATGGATTACCACCTCTCTGCTACTAGCTTTTTTAAATAATTATGCCTTGTCTTTAACAAATGGAAATCCCATAAGAGGCATATCGATGTTACCAATTTATCAATCCGTCACTCTTTCGATAGTGCCAATGGTGAATCCCGATGGAGTAAATTTAGTGCTTGATGGGCCACCTGCAGAAAGAAAGCAACAATTAATCGAAATGAATAAAGGCAGCTCTGATTTTTCTAGGTGGAAAGCAAATATAAGAGGAGTAGATTTAAACAATCAGTATCCTGCAAAATGGGAGGTAGAAAAGGAACGCAAAGAAGAAAAGTCACCTGCCTACCGGGATTACCCAGGAGATGCTCCGTTAACAGAACCCGAGGCTATCGCCATGGCAGAATTAGCGAAGGATAGAGGATTTGACCGACTTCTTGCCTTTCATACACAAGGACAAGAATTTTATTGGGGATATGAAGGATTAGAGCCAGAGGAGTCTGTACAATTAGCAAAAATGTTTGAACGAGTTAGTGGGTACCGATCGATAAGATATGTCGATAGTTATGCAGGGTATAAAGATTGGTTTATAAAAGAATTTCAAAAAGCAGGCTTTACAATTGAAGCAGGACTAGGTATTAACCCATTACCACTCTCACAATTTCAAAACATTTACGAAAGAGTAGTAGGAATAATTTTAGTTGCGTTATATCGTTAGAAAAAAGTCTAAGGGCTTTTTTCTTTTTTTTGTAAACTTTTTACCGATATAATACGTCTATTAGTAGAGACGAATGGTAAGGGGAGAGTGACAATGAAGAACTATGCTTTTATAATAATCTTGTGCCTCATTCCTCTCCTTCACGGATGTCAAGAGTCAGAGTCAGATTCAGATTCAGTTCCTCAGGTACATTTAAATGAAGAATCAAACAAAGAGGTTAAAGTAAAAAGACAGAAAAAGAGATGATACCATTAACTGTAAGTAGCAAAGAACAGGTTCAGGTTGTGGACTGGGTTGACGATGATCGAATAATTATCGTGGAGTATAGTGGGTCTACATATAAGATTGTAGAGTACCATTTGTATACAGGTGTTCGGGAAGAGTTATTTATTGGAGAAGGTACATTTGTACAAGGCTTTGTTCATCAGAATAAGAGGAATATTCTTATTCATTCCTCGCCTTCTACTTACGAAGCGAAGCTTGAGCTTTTTACATTGGATGGAAAAGTGGAGTACACATACACCATCCCCTCAGCTGAATTGTCCTTTTCATGGAATCCAGTAAATCCTTTTAAACTTTTGGTAGCGGCCTTTGATGAATCATGGGAGTACTCAACATATCTTCTTGATCTTCAATCAAATCAACAGAAGGAGTTAAAGGGATATCCTCCTTTTCTTTTTTTGGAGGGATGACCAACACTTTTTGTACCAGGATACATCATGGGATGAAATTAAGCTTATGGCACCATTAGTGGAGGAAGATACGGAAGAGTTTGACCGGAAAATACTCGACGAATCACTGTTTTATGCCACAGCAGAAAATAATCGTGTATTACGGATGACAATAGAAAATGATTCTAAGACAGCTGAAGTAACCGTTGAGGATTTTCCCGCCTTCTCTGTAGAATTGCCTTCGATTTCAACTTATTCAGGGTGGCTTATTCCTCATATGGAAATAATGGAGGACAGTTTGTTTATTTTCACTCCAAATAAGAGTGGCCAAATTGATACATACGTTGAAGGGTTTCGACTAGAAAAGTGGAACATGGCTACTGGGAAAAGAGAGACGTCCTTAGATGGAATAGAAAATCAGCCGATTGAGTGTAGTCCAAATGGTACGAGGTGCTTGTATGGATATTATCTTTCGACTATGATTGAAATGGAGACTGGTACTAAAAAGGAAATGATATTATATGCAGAGGAGACGAACTTCTAATGGCTATTATTGACGTAACAGTTATACCGATTGGAACCACATCGCCGAGTGTGAGTGATTATGTGGCAGATATCCAAAACATTTTGAAGAGATATGAAGCTGAAGGAAAGATTCGCTTTCAGCTAACGCCTATGAATACGTTAATTGAAGGAGAGCTAGCTGTATTATTAGAAGTGGTTCAAGCAATTCATGAAGCACCATTTAATAAAGGGATACAGAGAGTGGCTACCAATTTAAGAATCGATGACCGCCGAGATAAGAAGAGAACGATGGAAGATAAAGTGAAAGCTGTAGAGAGTAAGTTGTCGTAGCTTTGTAGAAGGGAGCCCGCTTGGCTTCCTTTTTTAAAATGACTGTTCTTGAAAGGAATCTTGAAATGATTAGTAAGGATTATTTGACGTATATTGGGATCACAGATTATAGGAATCTATCACAGCATGAATTACTTTCTTCCATACATCAACAACATTTGTATCATATCCCTTTTGAAAACTTAGACATCCATGTGGGTAAGAAACTCTCTATGAACCCTGAGGAAGTCATACATAAAATACTAGGGAACCATCGTGGAGGGTTATGTTTTGAAGTAAATAGTCTTTTGTATAGTGTCTTAAAAGAGCTTTTTTATGATGTGCACTATATCTCTGCTCGATTTTGGAATGAAGATAAACAATCCTGGAACCGGGACTGTTCTCATCTAGCCTTAATGGTGAACATAGAAGACCACCAATACTTAGTTGACGTAGGTGTTGGGGGAGGATTCTTAACCCCACTTCTTATTCAAGATAGATGTATTCACCTGGATCATCATGGTGAATTTAAGGTGGAGAAAACAGCTAGTGAAAATGAGTTTATAATAGTGAAGCGTGTGGAAGAACAATGGGAAAGATTATTTAAAATAAGTACTACTCCAAGAGCACTACATGAATTTGAAGAAATGTGTGAAATCACACAAACCGATAGGGACAGTATCTTTACTCAAAAGAAATTATGTAGTCTGATGAATGATCAGGGGAGAGTTTCATTAACGGATCAGTATATAAAGAAAACATCAGGTGGTGAAGTAGTGAAAAAAGATATAACCTCCCAGTCTGAGTGGATTCTAGCACTAAAGGAGCATTTTACAATCGATTGGAAGCTCATCATGGATGAAAAGAATAACAAAAAATGAGGTTTCTCATTAAGAGAAACCTCATTACTTTACCCTCTCATACATTAATGAGCAGCAGGGAAGCCTTGATGGATGATCGTTAGAACTGTGAACCATCCGAACACAGCAAGAGTTCCAACACCGAACACGATACCTAAACGTTTTATTTTTAAGTGCACTAATGCTTCCAAATAAAGCTAAAAGAGTAGCTAATGCCGTAATAATGATTAATCCCATCGTATTTGCTCCTTTCGTAAAGCGCTATCTTTGAAACAGTCCAAGAAACTGTTTATGTAAAGCACATCTATTCATCATTATTATTTTATTATCTTTTCATCCGTTTGTCGAGATGTAATAGACAACTTCTCTTTCCTAGTGGAAAAGGAACATGCTAAACTAAAGCTGAGGAGATGATACTGTATGAAATGGATGAAAATTCCACTTGGCCCACTTCAAACAAATTGCTATATCGTATACAACGATCAAAAAGAATGCGTAATTTTTGATCCTGGAGAAGAAGCGGCTAAGCTTATGGCCAAAATTGATGGCCAAAGACTAAAGCCTCTTGCCATCTTGCTGACCCACGCTCATTTTGATCATATTGGTGCTGTAGACAAAATTAGAAACCAATATAAGGTGCCTGTTTATATACATAAACAAGAAGAAACATGGCTATCAGATGGGATGAAAAACGGCTCTCAAAATTTCTTGCAATACAGCATAACAGCAGCCGCAGCCGAACATGTGATATCAGAAGAAACGCAGTTAACCTTTAATGATTTTGTTATTCATGTAATGGAGACTCCAGGGCATTCTCCAGGCAGTGTATCCTTTTACTTAGAAAAGGAAGAAATCGTTGTATCTGGTGATGCATTATTCCAAGGAAGTATTGGGCGAACCGATTTATACAAAGGAAGCATGGATCAACTACTGAAGAGTATTCATACGAAGCTACTATCTTTGCCGGAGAGAACCATTGTCCTACCAGGACATGGACCAACCACTACGATTGAAGAAGAGATGGTGAGTAATCCTTATTTAAATGGGTTTTAATTTTTGCTTAGTTAGATCATCATTTTGATGTAAGGCTATTTGTCCTATTAACTGTTCTGTTTAACAGAGCCAGTTTTTAATAGGTTTACTACAAAAATATAAAAGAAATAAAAAATCCCTACAACTTGATTGTAGGGGTTTTTTATTATTAATGTCCGCCAGCTCCTGGAACCATCATAAAAGTTGTCCAGTATGTGAAGCCTGCAAAAAACACTGTTAAATATGCACCAAATACATAAATATACATACGTTCTGATAAACGTAAATAGCTTAGCAGAATAAAGAATCCTGTTTGGCCTAGGAAGATTAATGATGTCGTCTTCATATCACCCAGATAGAACATAACAGCAAAAATAGCTGTCCAAAAACCAAGAACTCTAAACATACGGTCCATATGTATCCCCCTCCTTTATTGCACATTTAGTCAATGTTTATTATAAGGAACAAATGAAGAAAAGTAAATGATTCTCTAAAGGTTAGTTCATAATACAAATGTGATATTGACAAGATGGACAATTTTTTGTCATATTTTCCGTTTGCTTAAACTCTGTTACTTGAAAAAGGGTTTTAAATGCTCCTTCAAGAAACGCTGTATGCATAGTACAAACCTGTTCAGGATGTGCGGATGCTTGCTCTTTAAAGGGGCAATTATAGACTTCATAGGATAAAGTATACCCCTCATAGTCTTTACGAACGCGAGTGAAATACCCAATGGAGTGGGATATTTCGTTAAATAGCTCCATCTTTTCATCAAAATTCCACTGAGCTAGCTCCTTTGTAGCATGATTTATTTTGTCTTCAATTAATTTCCTTCCGTGTTTTTGTCCGATTTCCTTTATTAAAAAAGAATGCTCATTTCCTAAAGAACCTACTAAATCAAGAGTCATTTCCATTAACAATGAATAATCTCTTCTAGGAAATGTTAATTCAATGACTTTGTCATTCGTCCTGTATACACGTCCCGGACGACCGCCTTTTCCAGTCTTATAGACATCTGACAGGATGAGCTCAACGTCTTCTAGTTCCTAAATGGAGACGGGCTACATTTGGATGGATGTGAAACATTTCTGCAATGTCTTGCACCGTTACATCTTCTTTTGTTTTCAAGATATGATGATATATCCCATATCGTGTTGGATCTGCGAGTGTGTTGGTTATTTTGAGCGTGTGATCCATGATCTCACCTTCTTCACCGTATTTATCTTTATTATAAAACTTTTCATCAAAAGAAAGTATGGAAGAAATGTGAATCCTTTCATGTTCAAAAAATGTTCACAAATTTATAAGGCTTATCAGTGTACAAAAGTTATACATAAGGTATACAATGAATATAACTTAAACGTCGACATGCATTCACGGGATTCTATTATTAATAAAAAGGGAGAGATTGATCATGGAGGTTATCTTTTATACGTATCCAAGCTGTACTTCTTGCCGAAAAGCGAAAAAGTGGTTAACGAAAGAAGGGGTTGCTTTTAATGAAAGACATTTATTCAGAGAAACTCCTAGCTATGAAGATGTAATAAAGCTACTGTCAATGACAACCGAAGGGATTGACGAGATCTTAGCGACAAGAAGTGAATCTTACAAAAAGCTGAACCTAGATCTAAATGAACTTCCTCTATCACAAGTAGTGAAATTATTAGTAGATGATCCGAAGCTATTAAGAAGACCGATTCTAACGGATGGACAAAAATTAGTAGTTGGGTATAATCCAGAAGCTCTTAGAAGCTTGACGAAATAAAAAAAATATCATGAAATTATCAAGTTAAAGAGAGGGAAACCCTTTCTTTTTTGTTGTACAATGGTTGTACAACAAAAAGGAGGTGTCATTGACACCTCCTTAACAATACTGGGCTAGCTGGATTCGAACCAACGCATGTCGCAGTCAAAGTGCGATGCCTTACCGCTTGGCTATAGCCCACTGATATGAATGTAATCTTATTATGACATAATCAGAAAAAAATATGCAAATTTTTTTGTGTCTTTTAGAGGAGTTTAGAAGTGGATGGCGAATATTTCCATTAGCTCATTTGAAAGGTGGTGAATCAAATAAAATGAGCATACAAACTAAAGCAGTTAGTATTATAGAAGCTGCTATTCGTTGCGGAGTGTCAGATATTCATTTTTTACCAAGAAAAAATGAATACATCATCCAGTTTAGAGCGGCTGGAATGCTCTCTCACTTCACCTCTATTCATGCAAAAGAAGGAGAGCGGATGATTGCTCACTTCAAGTATGATGCCTCCATGGACATTGCAGAGAAACGAAAGCCTCAATCAGGTTCACTTCATCTTACCTTCAACCATCAGTCTTACTCCTTACGTTTCTCAACTCTTCCGTCTTCCTACCAACGTGAAAGTTTAGTGATTCGAATCTTACCTCAACATTCATTTCAGCCCATACAACATCAATTATTATTCCCTACAATGGCAAAGCAGTTAGTATCTCTATTAAAAAATCCCCATGGACTCCTCCTATATAGTGGTCCAACCGGAAGTGGTAAAACTACACTACTGTACACATTAGTTCAATACTGTTCAGATCAACTGCATCGCCATGTGATTACCCTTGAGGATCCCATTGAAAAAATAAATGAGGATTTTCTACAAATACAAGTAAATGAACGAGCGGGAATGACCTACTCAAATGGACTAAAAGCTATATTGAGGCACGATCCGGATGTCATAATGGTTGGAGAGATAAGAGATGAGGAAACAGCTCATATTGCCGTTAGGGCAGCACTTAGTGGACATTTAGTACTTTCTACTATCCATTCAAGAAATGCGGTAGGGGCTGTACACAGACTACTCGAATTCGGAGTGAATAAGGAGGAAGTCATTCAAACGGTTGTAGGCATAACCGCTCAGCGTCTCGTTCGTCTTAGATGCCCTTTATGTGGTGAGGAAGAGAAACTACATTGTCTACACTTGTTTCACAATCGAAGAGCGAGTGTAATGGAAATTCTTATGGGTTCCGCTTTACTCGATGTATTGAATAATGGAAGTCCTGTATTATCAAGAAAAAAATTTATTTCTTTAGATGAAAGCTTAAGAAAGGGAGTGGCTCTTGGATACATTACGGAGAGAGAATATTCCAAATGGGCGATCCAAACAGAAATTTACGATTAGGAAACAAGGTGAGGCGCTAATCCGTCTTGCTCAAATGCTAGAGAATGGTTTTTCTTTAAAGGAAGCTTTGATTTTTTTGCTCTATTACCAAGAAAAAGCTCCAGAAGAATGGGTCCGTACGATTAATCATGCATTATTAAGTGGGAATTCCTTGGCAGATGTCTTTGAAATGATTGGTTACGGGAAACACATCTGCAGTCAAGTATACTTTGCCGAGGTGCATGGAAATATGAGTAAAACCCTAAGTGATGGAGGCTATTACTTACTTACAAAAAAGAAAGAAAAAGAAAAATTAACAAAAAACGTTGCAGTACCCATTTGTGCTCATTATACTAGTGATCGTCATCATCATGGTCATCAATACATTATTATTACCTCAATTTTCATTACTAGGACAGACTCTTAATTATAAGGCATCAGGAATGGCAGAGGTTTTAGTTTTCTTTCTCCATTTTCTACCTACTATTTTGTTTGTTTTTTTGTTTGATGTTTACTCTCATCTTAATCCTTGTCTATTTAATTAGAAAACGTACCTCTCCTTTTACTCAAGCCTCAATTTCAGTCATGATTCCCTTCCTTTCCTTTTACACAAAAAATTATATAACCCACTTTCTTTCGAGGGAATTGGGCTTCTTACTGAAAACAGGGATGTCGATTAATAACGCTTTGCAAGTCTTTGAAAAGCAATCGTCGAAGAGATTATTTGCAGAAATGGCAAAACAATTTCAAAATCAGCTGATTAATGGTCACTCTTTCCCAGAAATCCTTCAAGATTATCCTCTTTTAACAGATGATTTTTATGTAATGGTCAAGCATGGTGAGAATAACGGTGAGTTGTATAAAGAATTAGAGCTGTATAGCACGATTTGTATAGAAAGAATGGAGATGCGCACGGATTTTATTATGAAACTGATACACCCTATAACCTTTGGAGGGGTCGGTCTTCTATTAGTCTTAGTCTATTTAGGGATTATGCTCCCTATGTACCAAATGATTCAAACTATTTAAGGAGGAATAGCTATGCTAGCTTTCGTGTCTAAACGCTTCAAACAAAATGAAAAAGGATTTACCCTAATTGAGATGATGATTGTTCTATTAATCATCAGTATGATTCTTCTTGTGACCGTCCCCAATCTATCTGATCAAAGTGATTCCATCAACTCCAAAGGCTGCGAAGCTTTAGTGAATATGGTATCGGGTCAAGTGGAAGCGTATGAATTAGAAAAGCATGAAGTCCCATCGACGATTGATGAGCTCGTTGCTGCAGAGTATTTAAAAACAAATCAAAATACCTGTCCGAATGGTGATAGAGTTGTTGTTACAAATGGAGTGGTGTCCATTAGTTCAATGGAATGAGTAAGAAAGGATTCACTTATATAGAATTATTACTAGTATTAGTGGTGTTTTCGATATTTCTATCATTAGGAATAATAGTGGTCGATCAGTATCGTAAAACCGTACAATCTCATTCGTTTTTAAAAGAGATAGAATCGGATTTATATTCAAGTCAAGTCACTTCCATCAATAGAGCACAAAAAACCAATATACAATTTTTGGTATCAGTAAATCGATTTGTTGTAAAAAATTTTAACACGGGAGAGATTCTATTGAATAAGCCATTACCTCATTATGTAAAAGTAGATCCATATAGTTCGTTATTAAATTGGTCCTATACCAAAGATGGAACTGTTGATAAGTTCGGAACTTTAAAGTTGTATGTTCACGACCAACCCTATTACATTACTGTACAAATTGGTCATGGAAGACATCTAATCTATGAATGAAAAGGGTTTTTATTAGCTGAGACAGTCGTGTCTGTGGGCATTACTCTTTTTGTATTAAGCCTGATGTTTCTTACTATCTCTGCTTTTGTCCATTTACGAGAGGGAGAAGAATATAACGAAGCGTTATATATATTAAATGAGCAGCTTTTAAATAAACTTATTAAGAATGATGAAATAAAGGAGAGTGTTATTCCTGTCAATACGTTTAATATAGTTGTAGGGAGTGATGCTTCCATTTGTCTAGAACGTGAGGATAAGCATGAGTGCTTCTATCTCAAATAATCATGGTTTTACCTTACTAGAAACTCTTGTATCATTTATTTTGTTTGTTATGATTCTACAAGGATTGTATTTAACACTTAGTTCTCTTCATCAAATCGATACGAGATTAGCGGTTCTCCCTTTTGAGTGGTCATTATTCCATCAAACGTTAACAAATGAAGTACTACAAGCAGAGAGCATGAATATTAGCCCGAATAAAATAGAATTCATTATGGATGGTCAATTGGTGACGTATGAAAAATATGGGCTCAATATTAGAAGGAAATTAAATCATAAAGGTCATGAAATTATGCTTCAACGGCTTGAAAGTTTTACATTCCAAGAAATTGAAAATGGAGTAACGTTAACGGTTCATTCACAAAGTGGAGAATTTTATAGTGGGAACTTTTATTATGTTAAATAAAAAAGAAAAAACTAAGGATATATTCTTCCTTATACGCTACTCTTCACCACATCCTTCTTACTGTTTTTGGTTAGTTTAACATCGATTATTCACACTCATACTCGTACGATCCATGAATTAAATGAACTAAAGGAAAGAGAATCGCTATTTTTATTAACGGCAATCACTGCGAAAGAGAGTGAAGCATTATCTGGTGAATTACACTGGAACAAGGGAACCGTGAGATTTCAAAAACAAGTTCTTTCAAATACTACAACGATCAACCTGACCACCCAAACTTCTCAAGGAGAAAAAGGCATGACTTTCCGATATACTAATACCACAGGAACATTGTTACAGTGGAAAGGAAGCGAATGATGAAACCGATTTTCTTAATTGGATTTATGGGAGTAGGAAAGACAACAATTGGCAGAAAGCTTGGTAAGGAGCTTGCCCTATCTGTTGTTGATACAGATGAAGAAATGGTGAATCAGCAAGGCGTTGAAATACCCATTATCTTCAGTAAGCACGGCGAAACCTATTTCAGAGAGCTGGAAGAAAAAATATTGGTACAGTGCGGGAGTAAGGAGAATGTTATCGTAACAACGGGTGGAGGGATGGTCCTATCTTCTCAGAACCGAAAGTGGATGCATGATAACGGAGTCGTTGTGTGGTTAGATTGTCAGTTTGAGACAATCTGGCAGAGGGTGAGTGGTGATCATAATCGTCCCTTATCTAATGGAGCAAGCTACAGAGAACTGTTTGATAGGTACACTAGTCGTTACGCCCTTTACGAGGAAGCCGCTCATTTTAAAGTCAACACAGAAGACGATGATGTCGTGAATACGATTCATCATATTCTTAAAGGTCTAAAACTGAACTGAATTGTCCAAACTGTCATTTGAGGTGAAGTAGATGTCCTTAAATGATTTGATCAAGTATATCACTCAGTCACTTGTGAAGCATTTTGACCAACCGAAAGAACAACGTTCCACAAAGAGAAAGCAAAAAAAGCAAGAGAAGGAACCAATTCTATTTCGATGGTTTGGCATGATTCCTTATGCGATTATGCTATTCTTTAAGAAAAAGTGAGCAAGAATTCAGTAATACGACTGAATCTTGCTCTATTTTTTTTATTAGCTTAAATATATAATTCCCCCGTTCACAATCTCTAATGATATTCGTGGTTCATACTGTTCTTTTAGTGCCTCTTTTTCGATATGATAGGACTCAGGAAGCTCGTCCACTTCACTATAGAACGCATCGAGCAAACTTAAATCCTCGTCCCATCGTTTCCTTGCTTCCGTTGCCCACTCGTGTTCTTCTTGCCTAAGCTCATCTGAAATGCTATTTAATATTCTAGAGACCCCGCTTTTTGGCTTAATGATTGGTGTCAGGGTGAAGGTGAAATCAGGGATTGTCGCATGAAGTTCCTTTGTGAGTAATCTGTCAAAAAAATCTTCTTTCATCCCACCGTTAATTAAATTTAAGCCATATGAACGAAAGCTATCTTTTTTTTTGTATCACATTCATAGGAGATTTTAATATTCACTAACAACCAAGGAAAAAGTGAAGTTTGTTTGTTTGGCATGACAGGAGTCTTTTCATAGAGTCTGACAAATCCTGCAAGTTTTTTAGTAGATTGAAACAATTGATGTAGACGAGGAGAACCAAAGTGTATAAATTCCCCTTTTAACCCTTCGGGAGCCTTTTCTTTATTTGTGATAAATGTGATAGATGCTGGGTTTGGGATGCCGCCAGTTTTTTCAAGATAATGCCAGTAGAAGGGGCGATTCATTAATTCTTTATCCATATCAATCGTTAGCTGCACCTTCAAGTGTCCAGGTGATCGATCAACAATTTCACATTGATTATTATTAAAATATTCTTCAAGAAACTCATATATTTCAGCTTGTTGCATGCTGTTCACCTTCTTTCATTTCCCGGGCAAAGTCAATCATGCTAGAAAGGTTGTCCATCTTTATTTTCATTTCACCTTCTGATTTAGATTGTGAGAAAATATCCGTTAGATGGTCTTCGATTTTTCCAAATTCTATTTTTGTTAGAATATCATCTAGTTCTCCAACTACGCGTTCGAATAGCTGGATTTTTCATACAGTAGCTTCATTATATGCTCTTCAATTGTGCCTTTCACAGCAAAGTTGTGAATATGCACATCATCCGTTTGACCAAGGCGATGAATTCTTCCTATTCTTTGTTCTAGTCTCATGGGATTCCACGGGAGGTCAAAGTTAATCATATGGGAGCAAAATTGAAGATTAATTCCTTCTCCACCGGCTTCAGTTGCTATGAGAACTTGGGCGTGCTGCTGAAAGAGTTGTTTCATCCAATCTTTTTTCCCGCGCTTAAAACCACCTCGAAAAGGAACAGACGAAATTCCATGTTGCTTAAGGAACCACTGTAAGTAAAGCTGTGTTGCCCGATATTCTGTGAAAATAATAACCTTATCGTTAATACTACGGATAAGTTCAAGAGCTTTCATTGCCTTTGAATTGGTTTGAACCTGATCCACTTTCTGTAGCATCATATGAATGGTTTCTTTCATTCTTTCAGATATGTCTTCTTTTTCTAGCATATTCTTTAAGGTGTAGTACACAGCTTCTCTACTAGAGCAGGCTTCTCTTTGCAGGGTTAATAAGGAGAAAGAACTCGTTACATATTCGTCATATTGGCTTTTAAGGTTTAAAATACTGTCATAAAGCTCTTGTTCTTCCTTTGAAAACTCAATTACATGTGTATTCACTTTTCGTTTCGTCCATTCTATTCCTGTATCTTCACGGCGATTTCGAATCATCACTTTATTAACGAGTTCTTTTAAATACTGATCGTTTTCTGTAGATTTGCCCGTTTGATAGTTCTCTGCAAATATACTTTCATTTCCTAGATGCCCCGGCTTTAATAGGGAAACTAGGTGAAATATTTCTTCTAATTTATTTTGTACTGGCGTCGCTGTCAGTAGTAAACAAAACTTTTTCTTCAAATTTTGAGCGAATTCATAGTTTTTCGTTTTTGTGATTTTTTAATTTATGGGCTTCATCAATAATCACCATATCATAATTTTGTTCGTAAATTTTATCCTTATGCGGCTGCCGTTTTGCTGTATCTAATGAGCTGACCACAACATCACACTGATCCCATACATAACTCTTTTTTTGCGCGACGGCAGGAATGTAGAATTTCGAATTCAATTCCATAGCCCACTGAGAAACAAGGGAGGCAGGTGCCAAAATCAGAACCTTTTTTACGAGTCCTCTAATCATATATTCTTTGAGAATAAGACCTGCTTCAATTGTTTTTCCTAATCCAACCTCGTCAGCAAGTATCGCTTTTCCGTTCATTCGTTCTACCACTTGCTGAGCCACCTCAAGTTGATGAGGAAGGGGTGTGAAATCTGGTAAGTGTTTCGGGGCTTGTAGTCCCTGAAAGCTTGGAATAACATTTTTTCTTTCAATATTCGTGGATAGCTTCATGAGTTCCCAATTCGACCAAGGGCCATCATGCTCTAAGCGGTCCATTAATTCATTTGTCCATGTGTCATCTGTCCGGATGGATACATTCATTAAAGCCTCTCCTTTTTATTGATCTACTAAAACGGGTTTTTTTGTAGTATAACCATAAGAAGATGACAGTATGTAAAAGAATAATAACTTAATGTTACTGTGGTATTTAATTATAATGTTCGCATTTTAGATCGTTTCTTATAAGTAGAAAAGCTAAATAAATTCAACTGTTTCTATCATAAAATTCATAAATCTTCTAGATTTTGTTTACTTAGTAATATGAATAATAGAATTGGTAGCGTATTCAGGAATTAAAATGATTGATACAGAGAAAAGGAAGTGGTAGGATGGTTGTAAGAGTTTTTAATCTTTTTAAAATAGCCAAATCCGAACATTATCCATTAATTCCGTTCTATAAATAATTGAATAGTTGCGGATGACAGCAAGGGGAGAGACTGATATTTCAGCGCCGAAGGAGCAAGCAATCTATTTTGTGAATCTCTCAGGCAAAAAGACTCTTGTTGGACGCGGCTCTGGAGAGAGCTTCAGTAAAGATTGAAGCCACCCAAGAGGAAACCAGTTGGTAAACTTTCAGGTCAAAGGACAGAGAATTCTCATCGTACGTATGAGGATATCTCTGTCCTTTTTTAGTGGGATTAAAGACTGAATGTTGGGAATGTTGCGGCGAAATGAATAAAAGGGGGATGACGATGAGTGAATTAAAACGAACACCATTATTCGAAATGTATGGTGAGCATGGAGGAAAAACCATCGATTTTGGTGGGTGGGAGCTTCCTGTTCAATTTTCTTCTATTAAAGAAGAACACGAGGCGGTTAGAACGAAGGCTGGACTTTTTGATGTGTCCCATATGGGAGAGGTAATGGTAACAGGACCTGATAGTCTTACCTACTTAAACCGTATTATGACAAATGATGTGTCTAAGTTATCACCAGGAAAAGCTCAGTATACGGCAATGTGCTATGACAATGGTGGGACAGTTGATGATTTGCTAGTGTATCAGCTTGGTGACCAAAAATATTTACTCGTCGTGAATGCAAGCAATATTGAAAAAGATGTAGAGTGGCTAGTGTCCCATGTAGAAGAGGATGTTAGGATAGAGAATGTTTCAGATCAGACAGCACAGTTAGCTGTTCAAGGACCTCTTGCAGAAGCCATCCTTCAAACAATCACAGATAAAGATCTTAGTGAGATTCGTTTTTTAAAGTTTGAAGAGAATGTGGTGATTGACGGAGTCACATCCTTAGTTTCTCGTACAGGATATACAGGAGAAGATGGATTTGAAATTTATTGTCATCAAAAAGACGCCGCTACGTTGTGGCGATCTATTATAGAAGCAGGAAAAGATAAGGGTCTTGTTCCTTGTGGTTTAGGAGCGAGAGATACCCTACGTTTTGAAGCCTGCTTACCACTATATGGTCAAGAGCTTTCAAAAGACATTTCCCCTCTAGAAGCAGGCATAGGTTTTGCTGTGAAAACACAAAAAAGAAAATTTTATTGGTCAAAAACCATTAGAAAAGCAAAAAGAGGATGGACTAGATCGTAAGATTGTAGGGATTGAAGTGACAGGCAGGGGAATTCCTCGCCATGGGTATGCTGTATATGTTGGTGAAAAGAAAATAGGCGAAGTGACAACAGGTACTCAATCGCCTACATTGGGAAAAGCGATTGGGTTAGCGCTACTCGATACACACTATACAGCAGAGGGTACAGAAGTGAATGTAGAAATTAGAAATAGAATGGTTGAAGCGAAAGTCGTATCCACACCGTTCTATAAAAGGAAATAGGGAGGTCCATAGGGATGAAGCATCGTTACTTACCAACAACTGAGCAAGATAGAAAAGAAATGCTAGAAGCAATTGGTGTAGAGTCAGTTGATGAATTATTCGCTGACATACCTGAAAAGGTTCGATTTCAAGGAGAATATAACATTAAAAAAGCTAAAACAGAAACGGCTCTAGTAAAAGAGTTAACTATTCTAGCCAATAAGAATGCTGATTTCAAAACCTACACCAACTTTTTAGGTGCAGGTGTTTATGATCATTACATTCCTTCGATAGTGGACCATGTGATTTCTCGTTCTGAATTTTATACAGCGTATACTCCTTATCAGCCTGAAATTTCTCAAGGAGAGCTGCAAGCTATCTTCGAATTTCAGTCGATGATTTGTGAGTTAACTGGAATGGATGTCGCGAACTCCTCTATGTATGACGGAGGTACGGCTTTAGCAGAAGCAGCCACGTTAGCTGCAGGTCATACGCGTAAAAAGAAAGTGTTAATTTCTGAAGCAGTCCACCCTGAATCCAAAGCGGTTGTCGAATCGTATTGTAAGGGGCAAAACATTGAAGTTGTGACGATTCCTTCTCATGAGGGCATTACGGATCTTTCTGCATTAGATACTATGATGGACGGGGAAACAGCAGCTGTCATTGTGCAATATCCTAACTTTTATGGACGAGTGGAAGACCTTGTGAAGGTAGAAGAAATCACTCATCGTGAAAAAAGTCTGTTTGTCGTTTCATCCAACCCCATGTCCTTAGGGGTATTAACGCCTCCAGGTCAGCTAGGTGCTGATATTGTCGTTGGGGATGCTCAAGTGTTTGGAATTCCAGCTTCTTACGGTGGGCCTCACTGTGGTTACTTTGCTGTCACCAAAGCGTTAACACGTAAAGTACCTGGTCGACTTGTTGGGGAAACTGTTGATGAAGAAGGTAGAAGAGGGTATGTATTAACGCTTCAAGCTCGCGAACAGCATATAAGAAGAGACAAAGCAACCTCTAACATTTGTTCAAACCAAGCATTAAATGCGTTAGCAGCGTCCGTTGCGATGACAGCCCTTGGAAAACACGGTGTAAAAGAAATGGCTGTTCAAAACCTTCAAAAAGCTCATTATGCCAAACAAGCATGTAAAAAGGCTGGGATTGAAGTGGTATATGAAGGGGCGTCATTCAATGAGTTTGTGATTAAGCTTCCACTTGAAGTGAAAGAAGTGAATCGCAAGCTATTAGAAAAAGGCATCATCGGTGGGTATGATCTAGCAAGAGACGATCATGAGCTATCAGGTCATATGCTTGTAGCGGTTACAGAAATTCGTACAAAAGAAGAGATTGATACATTCGTAGAGGAAGTAGGTGCGATCATTGCATAACGAGAATCAAGCCCTTATTTTTGAGTTATCTAAAGAAGGCCGTGTTGGTCATAGTTTACCCGTATTAGACATCCCTGAAGTAGATCTTTCTGAGCTTTTACCAGAAACCTTTATTAGGAAAGATTCTCCGGAGCTTCCAGAAGTTTCAGAGCTGGATATTATGAGACATTACACGGCGCTATCTACACGTAATCATGGTGTAGATTCTGGATTCTATCCTTTAGGCTCCTGTACGATGAAATACAATCCTAAAGTCAATGAAGTCGTGGCAAGAATTCCAGGATTCGCACATATTCATCCACTTCAACCAGAAGAAAGTGTTCAAGGGGCCTTGGAATTAATGTATGACCTACAAGAGCATTTAACAGAAATTACGGGCATGGACACGGTGACACTACAGCCTGCTGCTGGTGCTCACGGTGAATGGACAGGTCTAATGATGATACGTGCTTTCCATGAAGCAAATGGTGATTTCCACCGAACGAAAGTGATTGTACCAGATTCTGCTCATGGAACGAATCCAGCATCAGCTACAGTCGCGGGCTTTGAAACAGTTACCGTAAAGTCTGATGAAAATGGTCTAGTTGATTTAGACGATTTAAAACGTGTAGTGGGAGAGGACACAGCTGCTCTTATGCTGACGAACCCGAACACACTAGGTTTGTTTGAAGAAAATATACTAGAAATGGCCAGCATTATACACGAGGCAGGCGGAAAATTATACTATGATGGTGCCAATCTAAACGCCGTTCTTTCAAAAGCTCGACCTGGAGATATGGGCTTTGATGTTGTTCACTTGAATCTTCATAAAACATTTACAGGTCCTCACGGCGGGGGTGGACCAGGGTCAGGTCCTGTTGGGGTGAAAGCAGATATAATTCCTTACCTTCCTAAGCCAGTCTTAGAGAAAGGCGAACACGGCTATTTCTTTAATTATGATCGACCAGAATCCATTGGAAGAGTTAAGCCGTACTATGGAAACTTTGGTATTAACGTTCGTGCGTACACGTATATACGTACCATGGGCCCTGATGGGTTAAAGGCTGTAACAGAGAACGCGGTTTTAAATGCGAACTATATGATGAGACGATTAGCCCCTCATTTTGATTTACCATACGATCGTCATTGTAAGCATGAATTTGTGATTAGCGGAAGAAGACTGAAGAAATTGGGTGTACGGACATTAGACATTGCCAAACGGTTATTGGACTTTGGCTATCATCCTCCGACTATCTACTTCCCGCTAAATGTAGAAGAGTGTATGATGATTGAGCCTACTGAAACGGAATCAAAAGAAACCCTTGATGCATTTTATTGATGCACTTATTCAAATTTCAAGAGAAGCAGAAGAGACGCCTGAAATTGTCCAGGAAGCTCCACATACAACCGTTGTAAAACGAATGGATGAAACGTTAGCGGCTAGAAAGCCTGTATTACGTTACCAAAAATAAATGTTCAGGAAGCTGGCTCATCGGTTGTTGCATGTACCGTATGGGTCAGCTTTCGCTGTAAGATAAGAAGCTTTTTAATCAGCTATGAAGAAGGGAACTAGGAAACGAATGATTACGATTCAAGGTAAGAAAGTCTCCTTAACGGAGGCGACAATAGAAGATATAGCTATCTTATATTACTGGAAATTTGAAGAAGAAAAACAAGAGGCAAAAAATGGAATGGTCCATATATCCCTGAGCCATTTATGACCAAAAGTGAATTCAACGATAGTTTTTTTGAGAGTGCCAGGGTACTAAATGGTGTTCCTTCTACTCTCGTCATAAAAGCAAATGGAAAAGTAATCGGTACAGTAGGATGCTATTGGGTTGATCAACATACTGACTGGCTTGAAACAGGAATTGTGATATACGACCCTTCTTATTGGAATGGCGGATACGGTACAGAGGCTTACGCTTTATGGATTGATTATCTGTTTGAGCACACGAATTTACATAGGCTAGGAATGAGCACATGGTCTGGGAATGACCGAATGATGAGAGTTGCATACAAATTAGGAATGGTTGAAGAGGCCAGGATTAGAAAAGCTCGAGTAGTAGAGGGTGAATACTACGATTCTATTAAGATGGGAATCTTACGAGAAGAATGGATAGAAAAAAGGAAAGAGGGACAGGAATGAAAAATGAACCAGAGGTTAAACAAATCATCATCAATAATTTTTTTACAAAAGACGGTAAGTTAAAATACATTCCTTCTCAGTTAAAAAAGAAATTAATTATTTTAGAACATATAGTAGAAGGGCTGGATTCAACGAGAACATACAATGAAATAGAATTAAACGAAGTGATTCTTACCTATCATGAAGATTTCTGTACAATACGAAGGGAATTTATTGTGCAAGGGTTTATGGACCGATCATCATCAGAATATACGATCCGAGATAAAAAGGATTGGAAAAGATGGGATGAGCTAGGTTGATTGCTTTTTATTTGCAAATAAAATAGAACCTGTTGTAGGAATACTTATGAATGGGTAAGGTGATCCTGTAGTATTGGCTAGCTCAAACGCTAATTATATGGAATGGTTAGATCCTAAAGAAGTTGTCAACTTTCTAATGGAATAGTTCATAATAGGTATCCATCAGGATGCCTTTTTCTTTATGATTCTGAAACGATGATGAATAAGTTAAAATTACCCCATCACGTTACGTAAACTTGCGGAGATCTAGGGCATATAGGGGGAGTCAAGATATCAGGTTCTCTCTATCTAGTCTAGTAATAGTGTGACAGTTAGAATATAATGTTTATGTAGAATGAAGTTGAAGTATGTCGAATTAATTTAATTGATAGGAGTTCATATATGACGATTAAATTGCGCACTTTTGTGGCGTTACTTTTTGCTGTTATCATTATTCTTTTAACGGTTAGTTTAAGTTATTTTATCGGTCAGCAATCAAGCGAAAAAGTAACAGCTGAAATTGGAAATTCTTTATCTACAACGGCTTATCAAATGGCCGATAAGTTAGATTTTTTTATGTGGTCTAGAGAAGGTGAAATTGAAGTACTAAGTGAATTAGAAGCACTTAAAGACTTAAACAATATAGAAGAAATGAGTAATTTACTCGAGCAACTGCAAGAAAGCTTCCCAGCCTTTTCATGGGTAGGAATTACAGACAAGGATGGAAAGGTTATAGCAGCAACAGATAACATCCTAAAAGGTGCGGATATCAGTATGCGTCCGGTCTATATGGAAGGAATAAAAGGACGGTTTATTGGGGATGTGCATGATGCGGTGCTGCTTGCCGATTTGTTACCAAATCCAAGCGGAGAACCTATGAAGTTCGTAGATATCAGCAGGGCGATTGAAAATGATGAGGGCGAGCCTATTGGAGTATTAGCTGCTCATTTAAGCTGGGATTGGTCAAAACAGGTGGAACGCGATCTGCTGCGCCCTTTAGAGAACAATTTACAAGGTGCAGAAGTGTTTATTATTAGTAAATCAGATGAAACCGTGCTCCTCGGTCCAAATAAAATGGTTGGTTCGAAGCTTGAGTTGCGAAGTATTCAGCAGGCTCAAAACGGAAAGAATGACTGGCAATTAGAGACATGGCCAGATGAGAAAGAATATGTGACGGGGTATTCCTATGGTCAAGGGTATCAAAATTATGAAGGATTAGGCTGGACGGTCCTTGTGCGAATTCCAAAGGAGATTGCCTATCAACCGTTAGAGGATCTTCAACAATCTATTCTACTAATCGGATTAGGCTTTGCTGTCTTGTTCTCATTTTTAGGATGGTACCTATCAGGATTCTTTACCAAGCCTCTTCGTAAAATTACGATTTCTGCTAATCAATTGATGCTCGGTCAAAATGTTGAAATCCCCGAGTACAAGGGGATTAAAGACATAGAGATTTTATCTACAACCTTACGTGACTTAGTATCCTCTCTAGTGAAATCTGTGAAAGATTTAAATGACATGGAGTCTCTCGCTCATCATGACAAGTTAACAGGTTTATATAATAGAATCTACTTAGATACGTATATAGAAAAAGAAAGTAAACAAGCTATGATAAACGGAGATACGTTAACCTATTTATTTTTGGATCTAGACGGTTTCAAATTAGTGAACGATCAATATGGTCATGAAGCAGGAGATGTTCTTTTAAAAGAGGTTGCCAATCGATTAACACAATCGATATCCCTAAATGACCAAGCCTTTCGCATAGGAGGAGACGAATTCCTTTTAATCCTTCACACTTCTGAACATAACTACCAAGATGTTGCAAATAAAATAGGTGATGAAGTGATTCATCGATTAAATTTACCATTCGAGCTTCCTCAAGGGGCGGTTCATATTGGGTGTAGTATAGGAGCAGCTGTTTGGAAAAGTGAAGAGCAGGACGGAATAGATATCATCCGTTATGCAGATGAAGCATTATATGAATCGAAGCGTACAGGAAAGAATAAACTTACATTCTCATCAACTGCTAATTAATAAAGGCTTGAAGGAATATCCCTTCAAGCCTTCTTCTTATTTCTTTTTCACTTTTCCAGACCAGCCTCTGAAGCCGCCTTTTAAGTGGTAGATATCTCTGTAGCCTTTTTTGTATAGCATTTGAGCTGCACGTCCACTACGAAGTCCGCTTTGACAATACAAATAGATCGGTTGGTCTTTGCGGAATTCCCCCATACGCATTTTTATTTGTGAAACAGGGATGTTACGGGAACCTAGAATGTGACCACCTTCGAATTCATTTGGCTCACGAACGTCTACAAGCTGTGCTTTTCGGTAACCAGCAATAAATTCATCTTGAGTTAACGGTTTAACAGAACGTTTTTGTAAAAAGTAAGATACCACCGTATAAACAATGATAGCTCCTAGAATAATTAAAATAATACTTACTGTATCCACTAATGAAACCCCTCTCTTTTCTCTACGCTATTTCTATTATATTCATCTCGGGTGAATCTTTCAAAGTAAATTTCATCTAGTTCACAATTCTTTGTTTTTTTCATGACATTTGGTAGACTATGATAAGATTTTGTTCTAGGAAGAGGGATTTGGATGGCGAAGGAAACATGGAGATATATTGATTCGGGAAATTGTTCCCCTTTTTTTAATTATGGCATTAGACGAGGCGTTATTAGACTGGCATAGTGAAGGAAAGATTCCGCCAACTATTCGTTTTTATGGCTGGAATCCTGCCACTCTTTCCATCGGGTATTTTCAAAAAGTAGAGAAAGAAATCAATTTAGACAGAGTAAAAGAATTAGGTTTAGGTTTTGTCAGAAGGCCAACTGGAGGAAGAGGCGTTCTTCATGAGCATGAGCTTACCTATAGTGTTATTGTGGCAGAAGACTATCCTGACATGCCAAAAACCGTAACAGAGGCGTATCGCGTCA
This sequence comes from Bacillus coahuilensis m4-4, assembly GCF_000171615.1. Lineage (GTDB taxonomy): Bacteria > Bacillota > Bacilli > Bacillales > Bacillaceae_K > Bacillus_T > Bacillus_T coahuilensis. The sequence continues at coordinate 50,828 of NZ_ABFU01000042.1, forward strand.
TCTCAGAAGGAATCTTAAAAGGATTTCATTATCTAGGACTTGAAGCGTATTTTGCTGTTCCTCGAACAGAAGAAGAAAAGAACTCGTTAAAGAATCCAAGGTCATCCGTTTGCTTTGATGCACCTAGCTGGTATGAATTGGTGGTAGAAGGCCGTAAGGTAGCAGGCAGTGCACAGACGAGGCAAAAGGGAGTCATCCTGCAGCATGGTTCAATATTGCTCGATTTAGATGAAGATAAATTATTCAGTGTCTTCCATTATCCAAATGATCGAGTGAAAGAAAGAATGCAGCGGGCCTTTAAGAGTAAAGCCGTTCCTATTAATGATATTGCCAAAGATACGATTACAATCGAGCAAGCAAAAGAAGCATTCTTTAAAGGATTCAAGAAGGATTAAGTGTTGAATTAAAACCCTATACTTTAACTGAAGAAGAAGTAATGTACGTTGAAAGACTAGCAGATGAAAAATATGCAAGTCATGATTGGAATTATAGAAGATAACATAGTACCTTATTATTTTGCGAAAATAGAGCTTAGAGAAATTCTCTAAGCTCTTCTTCATTGTCCCTATAAAATTTTTGTCTTTCTTTATCGAAATTCTGTAAAGTTTGCAACTGTAAAATTAATTCTATAACGGCTTCAAATAGATATTTTTCACGAAATATCTAGCAATATCTCTGAATATCTTGCTTTTTGTGATTTGACACAAATTTAGGTTATTGACCGATATATCCATATGTAGTATAGTTCTAAAGTGAACAAACACTATATATTGTGTAAATGTTGTGTAAAGAGGATTTGAACCTCAAAATATGGGTACTAATAGAATACAACTAGATTTCCATAGATGATAGTACCAGAGGAGAAAGGGAGTTGTATTTATGTCAATTGCTTCTGAGCAAAAAGTGTCATTAAATGTAGAACGTTTAAACAAGGATATTCAATTATTTCCACAGGTACACCCAATAAAAGAGGATATGAACATCACTCACAAGGGTGTTTCTCGTTTAGTCATGATTGATCGTTACACATTTAAGGATACTGAGAAGGTAACGCTGACTGATGGAGATTTTGTTGTCTTAACGATCAAGGATGATCCGAAGTTTCCTGCAAGAGGGTTAGGCTTTATTCAAAAGATAGACTGGGAGCAAAAGACAGCAGACGTTTTAATTGAGGAAGAATATCGTGGTGCTATTGATCACCCTGAAGAAGCCAAAAAAGGGGTGGTGACACGAAACCTAGATGTCATTGAAAAACCTTTAGAAATATATTATGAACAAATCGCAAAACGAAATGCGACAGGTCTAGCCTCTGCTGAAAAAACAGAAGAATTGCGTCAAGAATGGTTCCAAAAATTTTATAACGAGCTTGTTCATTTGCGGTTTGTCCCAGCAGGACGCGTATTATATGGAGCAGGAGCAGGAACGGATGTTACATATTTTAACTGCTACGTTATGCCGTTTGTCCAAGATTCACGAGAAGGCATTTCAGAGCATCGCAAGCAGGTAATGGAAATTATGAGCCGCGGTGGTGGTGTAGGAACGAACGGTTCAACCCTTCGCCCTCGAAACACATTAGCTAAAGGAGTTAACGGGAAATCAAGTGGTTCGGTTTCTTGGTTAGATGATATTGCCAAACTGACACATCTTGTTGAGCAAGGTGGATCAAGACGTGGGGCCCAAATGATCATGCTATCAGATTGGCATCCCGATATTGTGGAATTCATTATAAGTAAAATGCAAAATCCACGCATTCTTCGCTTCCTTTTAGAACAAACAGAAGACGAGCATATTCGCAAAGCGGCAACCAACAAATTGAAGTTCACTCCACTAACGGCTCAAGAAAAGTCTATGTATCAGGGTATTTTGAACTACAAATCCATTCCTGGATGTGGTGGATTTGAAGCTGGTGTTATTCGTGATGCAGAAGAAAAGTTATCTAAAGGTGGAACATACACAGTTCATAATGCAGAATTTCTTACAGGGGCTAATATTTCCGTTTGTTTAACAGATGACTTTATGAAAGCCGTAGAAGAAGATCGAGATTACGAGCTTCGTTTCCCAGATGTTGAAAGTTACAACGAAGAGCAAATGAAGTATTACAATGAAAACTGGCATCAGGTTGGAGATGTTCGTGAATGGGAAAAGCAAGGATATGCTGTAAGAACGTATCGCACCATCCGTGCTAAAGAGCTTTGGAATTTAATTAACATTTGTGCAACGTATTCGGCTGAGCCAGGGATCTTCTTTATCGATAATGCAAACGATAAAACAAACGCAACGGCATATGGGCAAAAAGTAGTGGCGACAAATCCTTGCGGAGAACAACCACTTGCTCCATATTCTGTCTGCAACTTAGCTGCCATTAATCTAGCAGAATTCGCAAATAAAGAGTCAAAAACAGTAGATTTTGAAAAACTAAAACAAACTGTGGCCATTGGTGTTAGAATGCAAGACAACGTGATTGACGCTACTCCATACTTTTTAGAAGACAATAAAAAGCAAGCGCTTGGTGAAAGACGTGTTGGTTTAGGAGTGATGGGACTTGCTGATCTATTAATCTACTGTGAGAAAGAATATGGTTCAGAAGAAGGCAATCAACTAGTGGATCAGGTCTTTGAAGTCATCGCCACAACCGCTTACCGTGAATCTATTGATCTTGCGAAAGAAAAAGGTAGCTTCCCGTTCCTTGAAGGCTCAACGGAAGAAGAAACAAACAGACTGCGCCAAGCTTTTACTGAGACTGGGTATATGAAAGGCATGCCTGAGGATATTCGTGAAGATATCTTAACATACGGTATTCGTAACTCTCACTTACTAACTGTTGCACCTACTGGAAGTACTGGTACGATGGTTGGGGTAAGTACAGGACTTGAGCCGTATTTCTCCTTTACGTACTACAGAAGTGGTCGTCTAGGTAAATTTATTGAAGTGAAAGCGGATATTGTTCAAGAATATTTAGATCATCATCCTGATGCAGATCCTCACGCTCTCCCTCATTGGTTCGCAACAGCCATGAGCTTAAAGCCTGAGGCACACGCAGATGTTCAATGTGTCATCCAACGCTGGATCGACAGCTCTATTTCCAAAACAGTGAATGCACCAAAGGGATATACGGTGGAACAAGTTGAAAAGGTGTATGAGCGTCTGTATAAAGGTGGAGCAAAAGGTGGTACCGTATACGTTGACGGAAGCCGTGACGCACAGGTACTAACATTAAAAGCGGAAGACAACACATTTGAAGAAGAACACAAAACAGAGGAAGCCAAAGTGGTTCTAGTTGATACCATCCAAGAATTACGCTCTACTAACGTAACCATTGGTTCTGAAGTAGGAAACACATGCCCAGTTTGCCGAAAAGGAACCGTTGAAGAAATCGGTGGGTGTAATACATGTACGAACTGTAATGCACAGCTGAAGTGTGGGTTATAATCATACTCATTCAGCATTAACTTTTACCCCTTTAGATTGATAGGATCTAAAGGGGTGTTTTTGGTAGAGATCTATTTTGCAATCTAGAATAATCATTGAAAATATCAGTTTAGTGTAATGTAAGTGGACTGTTATGGTTATTCAAATTTAGGTCTAGATTGTAGATTAGGGGCTTGCTGGATTTTTAATAATTTGAAATAATTGGTATTAGATGAGAGGACAGAGATAATTGAAGTTAATTTGAAAAGTTATATATACTACTTCATTTTAAATAGTGTTATTAAAATGAAGTAAGTTCTAATGAAGAATCACTGTACAGTACCGGGGTGGGAGATTTGATATATCTGGACCGATTTATTTCAATTTTTATAACATTTACATTGTAGCCGTTAAAGTTAATCTAAAGTTTGACAGAAGCTTGAAATTGGCTAATAGTAATCCGATAGAATGAATATTCATTGGCTAAAAATCTGAGATTCTTACCATTAACTCGGGATTTTAAATCGTTGATCAAACAAAACGATAATATAGTTGGTAAGTGTGATAACATGCTACACACGTATAAATAAAGGCTGTCCAAAATGAAAGTGACCGATAAAAATCATTTCTAATTTCTACCTCATCATCCTCACGATTTGAAAGACTAAGACCAGTTGCATGAAGATAAAATACACACAATGTAATTAACACACCGATTATAAGGGTGAATTCTATAGTCGGGCGGTTAGATAGTAGACTTCCTATCTTGGGCAGCCCCCACAAAAAAAGAATAGTAATACTAAGAGTAATTATTTTCATTATTATTTTGATGTTCAAATACATAGATTTTTCCCTACCTATCATCATATTCCATAATTTAACTTCTATTAAACTTTACATTATTAGCAGAAAATTGTAAATAATAAAATTAATGTTTTGAGATACGTATATTTTTTGATAAACTTAAGATTCATAATCTTTCTTACTATTAAAAAGGAGAATATGGATAGTGGTCTATTTATGAGGGACAAAGTCCCTGTCCCCTTATCTATTTATTAAGAGGTGGTATAAGCTATGGAATTCTTAATTATGTTTTTATTTGTCTTTATACTTTGTATGTGTATAGGTACAGTGTTAAATATTCTCTTAAATATGAACAAAAAAAATTAATTGGCTTCTTACTTTATTCATAAGTTTATTTGTAGCCATTTTAGCTCAGACTTTAAATTTTATGTAGATGATATTAGAAGGACAGCCTAAGTTCCGGGCGAACTAATAATAGTGATTCATTAAGGGAAAAGGGTGCCAATCATTAGTGATATGTGCGCTCTTTTTTCTATCATAGTTCTTAGTTTTTTGTATTGTGAATATTTAGAAAATAATGGATAATTGGTAGTGGTAGGAAATATTACCGATGATAGAAAGGGGGAATAAAAATGTACTGGGAAACATTACCTCAATTCGTTTGGGTTCTATTCTACTTATTTTTACTTTCGACCATTGGACTATCTATATGGAATTTACGCTCAAAGAAACGGTATAAGCTTGCCCTTTTCACCATTGTTGTCACAATTTTAATTCCAATTGTAGGCATATTGAATAGTATGTCTAGATATGAGGGAATGAATGAACTAGAGTATCTGATAAGCAAGTTACTGGAAGGAGAAATTTGGAGTTTACTTGTGATTATTGGTTTACTATACATCCTTGTATACTGGTGTATGATTCTTTTCAAAAAGAAAAGATAGATAAAACTAGGTAATACAATAGATACATTGCTTGTAACAAGTACTATGGTTGGAAAAAGTAGATATTCAAGCAGTAGTCACTACATATTACTTACTCTTACTTACAAGGATTTAAATCCTATTTATCAAATGTTTTCCTTTAGCCAATTAAAATGAAGTGATAACCTTATAGCCCAATATGAAACATTCTAAAGATCAAGAGGAATAAAGATGGGCATTTTCTTTGAAGAGAGCAAATTTGTAAGCAGCAACACATTTAAACGAATCCATACTCTCATGTTTCAGATGACTTCCCATTACTATTGGTGTGAACTATCCAACAAAAAACGAGTTTCTCAACAACTGGATGACTATGAAGATTTTCTAGAGTTCAATCCTAAATGGGTTACCCTTGAAGAAGCTATCACCCAAAATAAGATGCTTATGAGTCAATTTCGGGATAATAGTTGGCTGAAAAGAGAAACATTTGTATTAGCTGAATTAAAAAAATGAGCTATGGACATGGTAGACAATAAAAAACATGATGAGAAAAACGCCTACAAAGGCGCTCCATTTTAATCTTATTCAACTTTTCCATCGTTCCCTTTATCAATCCCTGTTACATTATTGATTACTTGTGCAACTAGGTTTAGTCCTTGATCAACGGTATTCATTGAATCAGATTTTTGCCCAATCTCTTTTGATTTTTCTTGTCTTTCCATGTTATCACCTCCTATCTTAGGTTTTGTAGAAGGCATGAAAATATTACAAATGATAGATATAAATTATAGATTCTAGTTTTGATCGAATCATTAAACCATATACAAATTAGGAGGATTGATTATGACGAAGCATAAAATATATACCATGAGTTTTGCAACAGTGTACCCCCATTATATTACGAAGGCTGAGAAAAAAGGACGGTCAAAAGCGGAAGTGGATGAGATTATCAGATGGCTAACAGGTTACACACAAGAAGAATTTGAGGAGCAACTTGAAAAACAGACAGACTTTGAAACGTTTTTTGAACATGCCCCGCAAATGAACACTTCACGAGAGTTGATTAAAGGTATCATTTGCGGTGTTCGAGTAGAAGAAATAGAAGAACCAACGATGAGAGAGATTCGATACTTGGATAAGCTTATTGATGAATTAGCCAAAGGAAAAAAGATGGAGAAAATCTTGAGGAATTAGCTCAAAGAATATTTCTCTAGGTAAAGAGAATGACAACCTATATACATATGATTGAATGTCTAGCACCTGATAATTTTTGTTCTAAACTTCTTATCCCACTTCTTATACTGTAACAAGTCACTTCTAAGGGAGACAGGAGAATGAAGATTGATGGAGTGTTTTCAGGAGGAGGAATAAAGGGGTTTGCTTTAATCGGAGCTGTTAAATCAATTGAAGAGCGCGGATTTACGTTCGAGCGTGTGGCGGGCACCAGTGCGGGTTCAATCATTTCAGCCTTTATTGCAGCAGGCTATTCAAGTGATGAAATGCTTCAAATAATGAATGAAACTGAATTTGCAGAACTGTTAGACCCGAGTCTTCAACTCATACCAGGACCTGTTGGTAAATGGTTATCCATATACTTTCAATTAGGCTTATATAAAGGAAAGGCTTTAGAAAAGTGGTTAAACACTAAGTTGAACAATAGAGGAATCTATACGTTCAAAGATCTTCCAAAGGATTCCCTTCGAGTAGTCGCATCGAACTTATCAACGGGTCGCATGCTCATTCTTCCAGATGATTTAGAGAAATACGGGAGGTCACCAAGTGATTTTTCTGTCGCACGTGCGATTAGAATGAGCTGTGCCATTCCGTATTTTTTTCAACCAGTGAAGCTGAAACGGATAAAACGATTGATTATATAGTCGATGGGGGCGTATTAAGTAGCTTTCCGATGTGGCTTTTTGATTCGGATAATGTGAAGAAAATTCGTCCAGTCTTAGGTATTAAATTAAATTATAGTTATACCCAGCAAGAGAGAAATACCATTAAAAATGCCATTCAAATGTTTGGGGCCTTATTTGAAACGATGAAAGAGGCTCATGATGCTAGATATGTATCAAGAAAGCATGAAAAAAATATCATCTTTATTCCTATTGAGGATATCTTAACTACCCAGTTTGCGATTACAGAAGAACAAAAAAATACCCTTGTCAAACAAGGGTACGACCAAGCCGAGCAATTTTTTAAGAAATGGTCTTATTAAAGGGCGCGGTTATTTTTTTTGTCTTTTTTTACCTTCAATGACAGTTAGCTTAACATCGGAGCGTTTGCGTAAAGGTTTTTGAATCTTTTTTGTTTTCTTTGGCTTTGTTTGGGAAGCAGAAAAGCGTCTTTTAGACTGCTTAGCTGCCTTCCGGTAAGACCAATTTGCAGAACTACCTGAGCGCCTCGAAATATAGAAACGATAAATTCCATAAAATATGGCGCCAATGACAACAATCGTTAGTAGGCGTTGAAAAAGTGAAAATGGATCGTTAATAAGCGTACTGACTAAGCCAACGACACCAAATAGAACAATCGCACCAACTATAAGTGAACGAGCTTTCAATTAAAGCACCTCCTCCTGTTATGACAGGAAAGAAATTAGGGGCTATTCCTTAATAAGTAGTTTAGACAATCTCTTCTTCTTTTACTCCTGTTTTTCCTCTTTTTCCACGTTTAGCAGTTCATTAAACGACGCAATCGCTACTTCAACTTGCTGATCATCCGGCGCCTTCGTTGTGAGAAGCTGCAGCCATAACCCTGGATACCCTAAAATCTTAAACCTGGAATGTCTCGGACTTTATTGGTTAACTGTAGTACCTCAAATGAAATGCCAAGAACAACTGGTATGAGCAGTAATCGGTTTAACAGTCTAAACCATAACGGATCAGCAGGAACGAGTAAATAGACAAAAAATCCGACAATAACGGTAAATAAAATAAAGCTACTACCACAGCGGTAATGCAATCTAGATTGTTTCTGTACATTCTCAACGGTTAAATCAAAATTGTTTTCATAGGCATTAATCACCATATGTTCTGCACCATGATACTGAAATACTCGTTTAATTAACGGGGTTAACGAAATCACATAAATATACGAAAGTAATAAAATTAACTTAATCAAGCTCTCGATTAACACCGTAGCAAAGACAGAAGGAAATAGGGGCTGAGTAAAGTCTGCTAAAAATGCAGGAATCAAAGTGAATAAAATTTTCCCAAATAAGAAAGATAACACCCCGACAGCTGCTACTCCTAGTATCATCGTAAGCTTACTCGTTTCTTCCTCAGGTTTTATTTCATGATCCTGAGCCGGGTCTACATCATACCGGTCTGTAGAAAAGTTTAAGTGCTTAGTGCCATTGGCACTTGCTTCAATAATAGCTACAATTCCACGTAAGAAAGGAATTTTCTTTAGTCTTTGTATGGACGAAATCGTTTTCTTTGGAGCACGGAAATAGTCAATACTACCATCTTTTCTGCGAATGGCTGTCACGGTGTGTTTTTTTCCGCCAAACATAACACCTTCCACAACAGCTTGACCTCCGTATATTGGTTTTTGTTCGTTCATCGTAGTCTACACCAACCTAGTTTACTTATTTTCCGTTTCATTTTGTGTTTATACTCATAAGAGCATACGCACTTTTACTGAGAGAATGCTCTTATAAAACGAAAGATTATCCCTATTCTACTAAAAATTCTACCTTTACACTAGGTTTAGGTTATTTTTCTCATAGAATCTGTTCAAAACGGTCAAAATAGAAAAAGAACTACAGTAGAAGCATGGAGGTATCGTGATGGCGCAAAAGAATGAAAAATTAGAGCAAAATCAGAAAGAGAAGCCATTATCATTTTTAAGTGTAGTAGCTTTAACTGGATTTATTGGAGGGTTATTTTGGAGTTCGCTGGGCTTTATTTGTTATATGTTTCATTTCACTAAGTTAGATCCACGCATCATTTTTGAACCTTGGGCTGTTGGTGATTGGAAGTCTACTTGGTTAGGGATCGTTCTTTCGATTGTTGCTTATGGAATTGTATCCATAGGGGTGGCGTATGTGTATTATGCAGTATTACGCAGATTTAAAAGTATGTGGGTAGGCGTTCTTTATGGATTAGGATTATTCCTTGTTGTATTTTTAGTTCTACATCCTTTGTTTAAGAGCATGAACCCACTATTTGAGACAGATGCTAACACACTCATTACATCTATTTGTTTATATAGTCTATATGGCCTGTTTGTTGGTTATTCCATATCGTATGAAGAGAATGAATTGAGAAAGCCACATAATAAGGACAAAGAGCAGGATTCTTCATCAAACGAGGTTTCTACATAGAGTTACCCCTCTAACTATGGTAGAATATTCTTGTTGAATATTTTAGTAATAGGTGTGAATCCATGTGAAGATAATGATGATGAATGGTCCCAATTTAAATCAATTGGGCAAAAGGGAACCTGAGATTTATGGCAGTACAACGTTAAATGAGGTAGAACAACAAGTGAAAAAGGTAGCAACAGGACTTGGAGTAGAATTGGATACGTTTCAGTCGAACCACGAAGGTGCGTTAATTGATAAGATTCATGAAGCGTATGATGAGGGCGTAAATGGAATTATAATAAATCCAGGTGCTCTTACACATTATAGCTACAGTCTTCGGGATGCCATTGCATCCATAGACATTCCTGTTGTGGAGGTTCACATAAGTAATATTCATAGCCGAGAAGAATTTAGGCATCAGTCTGTTACTGCACCTGTTACAGTGGGACAAATCATAGGGTTAGGTCATCATGGATATGAATTAGCGTTAATTGCGTTACTAAATGTTTTAAGGGGAGAGAGAATGAATAGAGTAGAAAAGTTACGAGCACAGCTGGACAATGAGAATGTGGATGCATTTTTACTGACAAGTGAATTTAATAGAAGATACATAACGGGCTTCACTGGTTCTGCTGGAGTTGCTCTAATCACGAAGGAACGAGCATTATTTGTCACAGATTTTCGTTATGTAGAGCAAGCAACTGAACAATGCGCGGACTTTGAAATTGTTGAACATGGTGGTAACATTCCTCTAGAGATAGCTCGTCTAGTAAAAGAACTGAATATTTCTCGCATAGGATTTGAAAAAGACCACGTTACATACTCAAGCTTTGAACTGTTTAACGGAGCGATAGAGGGAGAGCTTGTACCTGTTAGTGGTGTCGTTGAAAAATTACGCTTGATTAAGACTAATGAAGAGATTAAGATATTAAAGGAAGCTGCAGACATTGCGGACGCAGCATTTAAGCATATTTTAGACTTCATCAAACCTGGTAAAACAGAGCTTGAAGTATCTAATGAGCTAGAGTTCTTTATGAGAAAATGTGGAGCTACTTCATCTTCTTTTGATATTATCGTGGCATCAGGATATCGCTCTGCACTTCCACACGGTGTTGCTAGTGACAAAGTAATCCAAACAGGCGAACTGGTTACATTAGACTTTGGTGCTTACTATAAGGGCTATGTTTCCGATATTACTCGTACTGTAGCTGTTGGTGAACCTAGTGATAAACTTAGAGAGATCTATAACGTAACACTTGAGGCTCAATTGAAAGCGATGGAACTACTGAAACCAGGCTTAACAGGTAAAGATGCAGATGCAATAGCAAGAGATTACATAAAAGAACATGGATATGGTGAATACTTCGGACATTCACTAGGTCATGGAATTGGATTAGAGGTTCATGAAGGACCTGGACTATCCTTCCGTTCTGACGTTGTTCTAGAGCCAGGTATGACAGTAACTGTTGAGCCAGGTATCTATATTGCAGGTGTTGGCGGAGTGCGTATCGAGGATGACACACTTATAACTGAGAGTGGAAATGAGAGGTTCACACATTCTACAAAAGACTTACTAATTCTTTAATGTCTAGGAGGACAATATCATGATTTCTGTTAACGATTTTCGTACAGGCTTAACCATTGAAGTGGATAACGGTATTTGGAGAGTATTAGACTTCCAACACGTTAAACCAGGTAAAGGTGCAGCATTCGTACGCTCAAAGCTTCGTAACCTACGTACAGGTGCCATCCAAGAGAAAACATTCCGTGCAGGTGAAAAAGTAGGAAAAGCTCAAATTGATAACCGTAAAATGCAATATCTATATGCTAACGGAGATATGCACGTATTTATGGATACAGAATCGTACGATCAAATTGAACTGCCTGCAACTTCTATTGAATACGAACTAAAGTATTTAAAAGAAAACATGGAAGTCCACATCATGATGTACGGGGGAGAAACTCTTGGGGTAGAGCTTCCAAACACAGTGAATTTAACTGTAACGGAAACAGAACCAGGAATTAAAGGAGACACTGCAACAGGTGGATCGAAACCAGCAACAGTTGAAACAGGTCTTATCGTAAACGTACCTTTCTTCGTTAACGAAGGTGATGTGTTAGTCGTAAATACAACGGATGGATCTTACGTATCAAGAGGCTAATCATAAACTTTTTAAAAATAGATGATCGTGGCTAAGTCTTAAGGGACTTAGTCTTTTTTGTTGTGTGGTATTGTCATATATTAGAAAATAGTGGATAATCTTAATCAATTCTATAGGGAGGAAGTGAAGAGAAGTTCCTATGATATACGTCATTCGACACGGACAAACCGACCTAAATAAAGAAAGAAAATTGCAAGGTAGAATGGGCCTTCCTCTTAATGAGTATGGCATTCATCAAGCAAACGTTTTGAAAGTCAAATTAAACCAAACATAATTCATTTATAGGGTACATACTAGAGAAATAGAGTAGGCAATCTTATCTAATCATAGGTTAGTAGATTAATGCACTACTCTGTTAAAAACGTTTAAATAAACCTTTATGAACATAGAACTTATGGTGAAAACAATTGAATGTCTAAATTTTAACCAATCATAGAATGGATGAGGGGATTATTATACAAAACTTACGCGAAATCCACGAATAAAAAATACATACTTGAAGAAAGTAAAAAAAGGATATCAATTATAATGAAGTTAGTAGGGATTTTCATACTTCTGATGGTCTGTAATTTCTTTCTATTTATATCATTAGGGGCTTTTTTCAGTAGCGATCTTCCATACGAATCAGCCATTTATACGATGGGCTCAATGATTGTTATATTGTTAACCGTTGTGCTATCTGTGCTAGTTTATCTTATTAGTAGTTTAAAAAATATGTCTAACCAAAAAACATATTAACCATTATCTATGGAAGTAAGGAATGATTCTATGCTGGAAAATATAACAATTGAAGAATACACAAACCAGTACCAAACCTAATACTGAACATACAGCAACATGAATATAGTGTATCTATCACAAAAGAGGACCAGCCAGATTTACTCATAATTCCAGGTTTCTATCAAATAAGGAAAGGGAATTTCTGGATTGCTCGAATAGAGGATCGAGTAGTAGGAACGATTGCTCTATTAGATATTGGGAATGATATGGTGGCATTAAGAAAAATGTTTGTGGATAAAGAATATAGAGGGGCTAAGGTTGGAGTGGCCTATAGATTATTGAAACACGCCTTAGCATGGGCAAAGGAAAAAGCGATTCACCAACTATTTTTAGGGACTACCACTCAGTTTCTGGCAGCTCATAAATTCTATGAGAAAAATGGATTTACTAAACTAGAAAAAGAAGAGCTGCCAAGTACGTTCCCTCTAGTGAAGGTTGATAAAATCTTTTATAAGCTATATATAAGATGATTTATAGTAAGGAGAGTTGAATGTATATGAAAAAAATATTAGTAATCGGTGGAACGACTTACGATTCAATCATTACGCTAGAACACTTACCAGAACCTAAGTCACAAACCATTCATTATGCTCCCTTTCATGAGACAATTGGTTCAACTGGAGCAGGAAAGGCCTTGAATCTGGCAAAATTAAACGTGCAAACAACCCTTCATTCTATCATTGGGAAGGATGATTATGGTGAAAAAATCATTCAATATCTTGAGGGTGGAAACGTAGATTTTGTCTATGACTTTGACCCTAAAGGGACAGAACGACATGTTAACATCATGAATCAGCAGGGTGACAGGATTTCCATTTTTGTTTCAAATTCCTCCGATGAGCTACCCCTTAATATGAATCGGTTAGAAGAACTCATAGAGGATTGCGATCTTATCGTATTAAATATTATTAGCTACACAAAACAACTGATTCCTCTCATTAAAAACACAAGAAGCCTGTGTGGACGGATCTCCATGATTATGATGTAGGAAATCCTTATCACCAAGATTATATTGAAATAGCAGACTACATTTTTCTCAGCTCTGATCAATTGAACGAATACAAACCTATTATGGAAAAATGGATTAGCGAAGGAAAGCAATTAGTTGTTTGTACTCATGGAAAAAAAGGGGCGACAGCTCTAACCCAAGACAGAAAATGGGTAGAAATGCCAATAATATCATCGTATCCCTTTGTAGATGCCAATGGTGCAGGGGATAGCTTCTTTTCTGGATTTTTATATGGGTACCTTCATGGATACACGACAGAAGAAAGCTTAAGATTTGCTACCATCTGTGGAGGATTATGTGTAACATCAAAAGAACTAGTTATGAGCGGGTTAAGTGAAGAAACGATACAAGTAGAATTTAAAAAACATTATACATAGTTTTAAGTTCTTTACTAATTGTAGACACAACTAAAGATACAATATGTGATCACTCCAATTTCAATGGTGTGATCTTTTTATGCGTTATTGTAGATATTGTTAATTGGATTACGGTGGAGAGAATTTAGAAGCTCCAAAGTTCACTGATTTTTTTGATAGAACGATATCACCATTCTAGAACATCTGGGTTCTCATACAATCATTTTGTTAAATTCTCCTTGATTAAATTTCGATTTTCACTCCCCCCCATTTGGAATAATCTCCTCTTGCTAGAATACATATGAATAGTAGACAAGCTGGGTTCTAAAGGAGGCATTCTATGAAGGAAATATTGTCGCTCTTACCTCAAACCATTTCTAGTAAGCTGTTGGAACTGCCAGTGGATATTTTGCAGGAAGTAGAGGAAATTAGAATTCGAATCGGGAAGCCCGTTGAGATTCTTCATAAGCAGCATCATCGGTATCTTCATCACGTAACAAATGAGCGGGATGCCCAGCGGTTTATGGAGCAAATAGCAGAGCACTCTTTTTATCGGTTAGAGGAAGAGTTGAAACGTGGGTATTTGACGATACCTGGAGGTCATCGAATAGGATTAGCAGGTAAAGTTATACTCCAAAGCGGTGAAGTAAAAGGGATCCGAGAGGTTTCTTCTTTCAACATACGAGTGGCTAGACAGAAAATTGGCACTTGCGAACGATTTGTTCCTAGTCTGTTTGACCAAAAATGGAAGCACACGATGATTATTGGTCCACCTCAATCAGGCAAGACCACACTATTACGGGATCTTGCACGATTCGTATCATCAGGTAATGGACAAGGCATCCCTTCCTTTAAAGTTGGGATTGTCGATGAACGCTCTGAAATAGCTGGTTGTGTCAAAGGTGTCCCTCAGCTTGAACTGGGTAATCGTGTAGATGTTTTAGATGGTTGTCCTAAAGTAGAGGGAATGATGATGCTCATTCGTTCTATGAGCCCAGATGTTCTAGTAGTAGATGAAATAGGCAGAAAAGAAGATGGGGACGCCATTTTAGAAGCGGTGAATGCAGGTGTTACGCTTATGATGAGTATCCACGGATCATCATTACAGGACGTCAAAAACGACCGGTTGCAAAGGAAATTATTGAGCTTGGCGTTTTCGAGAGATTTATTGAATTATCACGCCAGAGTGGACCTGGGACAGTTACGACCATCTATGATCAATTAGGAAGAGCTTGCAAAACAAGAGAGAGTGTTCCTTATGGTTAAGCTTATAGGTGCCGCCTTTATCATTATCGCGACAACCTGGGCTGGTCTTCAAGCATCTTCGTATTTAAGCGAACGACCAAAGCAGCTGCGAAGCTTAAAGAGTGCGCTACAAAGCTTAGAAGCCGAAATTCTATACAGTCACACTCCTCTTCATGAAGCAGCGAGAAAATTATCAAGGCAATTGACAAAGCCTCTATCTTGGTTTTTCGAAGCCTTTTCCTCAAAGTTAACGACGAAGGAGACAACTGTACAAGAAGCATGGGAAGAGAGTTTGGAAGAGGTATGGAAATTTACTGCTTTAAAGAAGAGTGAGTTAGAAATACTCAAGCAATTTGGTGAAAGCTTAGGTAGGTATGATATTGCCACTCAACAAAAACAAATTGTTCTGGCATTAACCCACTTGGAACGGGTCGAGAAAGAAGCTCATGAAACTCAACAAAAATACGAAAAGATGGCGAAAAGCTTAGGTGTGTTAACAGGACTATTAGTAGTCATACTGTTGCTATAAGGAGGAGAACGATGGGGATTGATATTGATGTCATTTTTAAAATTGCAGGGGTAGGTATTGTGGTAGCGTTTATTCATACGATTTTAGATCAGGTAGGGAAGAAAGAATATGCCCAGTGGGTAACCTTAATGGGGTTCCTCTACATTTTATTTATGGTGGCATCTATCGTTAATGAATTATTCCAAAAAATTAAAATCAGTCTTTCTATTTCAAAGCTAAAGCTAGGAGGTTAGTCCGATTGAAATTCTTCAAATTGTAGGAATATCCTTAATCGCAACATTTTTAGCCATCATCATAAAAGAACAAAAACCAAATTATGCCTTTCTATTTGTTGTGTTTGTTGGGTGCGTTATTTTCCTCTTTTTAATTGAACAGATTTATTACATTCTATCTATGCTAGAAAAAATAGCGGTGAACGCCAATATTAACATGATGTATTTAGAAACGATTCTAAAAATTATTGGAATTGCTTATATAGCGGAATTTGCCTCACAAATTACTAAGGATGCTGGGCAAGGAGCGTTAGCATCAAAAGTAGAGTTAGCTGGAAAAATCCTTATCCTGGCCATGGCTGTGCCCATATTAACAGTCCTTATTGAAACAATCATCGCAATGATACCTACTAATTGATAGAGCAATAAATGGGGTGAAGATATGATGAAGAGATGGGTTGTCTTCTTGTTTGTTTTCCTTCTTCTTATGCTAGGTTCAAAAGAAGCATTTGGAGCTACGGGACCAGAAGGTCAACAATCAACAAACTTCGGAGGAGAGTCCGTAGCAAGTCAGCTAGAACGGATTGATGTTACGGAGCTGAAGGTGTTTTGGGAGGATATTGTTGAGAATTATGGCGGGTACTTACCAGAAAGTCAAAAGGGCAGCTTTATTGATTTTATTAATGGAGAGAAAAGTTTTCATTTGAAGAATGGGTAAAGGGCATCGCTAGGTTTGCGTTCCAAGAATTAATGATGAATGGTCAATTATTAGGAACGCTCATTATGCTTACCTTATTTAGTATGTTTCTACAATCCATCCAAAATGCGTTTGAGTCAGGTACGGTTAGTAAAGTCGCATATGCTCTCGTCTATATGGTACTGATCATACTTGCTCTTAATAGCTTCCGTGTGGCGATGGATTACGCAATGGATGCCATTGATACCATGATTCATTTTATTTTAGCCTTAATTCCCATTCTCTTAGCGTTAATTGCTAGTTCTGGTGGATTGTTATCGGCAGCTTTTTTTCATCCTGTCTTAATTTTTATTATGAACACTAGTGGGTTAATGATCAAATTCATTGTTCTGCCACTCCTTTTCTTATCGGCATTGCTTAGCATCGTTAGTACGCTAAATGCTGAATATAAAGTCACCCAGTTAGCCAATATGTTAAGAAATTGGAGCATCGGACTCCTTGGTGCGTTTATGACCATATTTTTAGGTGTTATTTCGGTTCAAGGTGCAACGGCCGCAGTGTCTGATGGAATTACGATAAGAACAGCCAAATTTATTACAGGAAATTTTGTGCCTGTTATAGGAAGAATGTTCACCGATGCAGCAGATACCGTCATAAGTGCTTCCGTTTTACTAAAAAATACGGTAGGTGTGGTGGGGGTCGCCATTCTTTTAATGATTGTGGCCTTTCCCGCTGTACAGATCCTAATGATGGCTTTTATTTATAAATTTTCAGCAGCTTTGCTTCAACCTCTTGGAGGGGGACCAGTTATAGCATGCTTAGATATTATTAGTAAAAATATCATCTATGTGTTTGCGTCCTTAGCCATCGTATCTCTCATGTTCTTTTTGTGTCTGACCATTATCATTACCGCTGGAAATATTACGATGATGGTTCGATAGGAGGAAGTTATGAATTATTTAATTGAATGGATTACGAACATTATTATCTTTATTTTACTTGCGACCGTCATCGAAATGCTACTACCTTCAAACCAGATGAAAAAGTATACCAAAATGGTTATTGGTCTACTCTTAATCAGCATTATTTTAACTCCACTATTTAAATTACTATCCCAAGACTTTGAACAAATGTTAAAAGAAATCCCCGTTTACAATGAAGGGATGGACGAAAAAGTAAAAATTCAATAGAAGAGAAGAAAATAGAAATACAAGCCTCACAAGATGCATATATTTTAGAACAGATGGCTGTCCAACTAAAAAGAACAAGCAAATGAGGAGTTGATTGATCAGAAAAACGTAGAAATCGAATCGATCTCATTATCAGTAGAAAATTTAGATAACTTTCCTGATGGATTAACTTCAATTATGGTTAGCATCAAAGAATATACAGAAGATGAGTCAGTTCCAATAGTAGAGCCAGTGGTTGTATCTACCTCTCCAAACGAAGAAGAGCCAAAAGACTGGTCAGAGATCTCTTCGTTGCTTTCTACCATTTGGGAAATTAATGAGGAATCCATTGTCATTGTTGGTGAAGGGGGGATTGACAAAGAAAATGAAATTTAATCCATTTGAATGGATCAAGGGTCAAGTAAACCAAGATCAAACGACAACCGGGATGAAAAAAAGTCATTATGTCATTATCATACTCGGTATCGGTGTAGCGTTTATGATAGGTACAGATTTTTTTGGAACAAATACAAATGATGCAGCCATCGTAACAAGTAGTGATCCACCAAAAGAATCAACAGTTGAAACGTTTGGAAAAGAGTCATCAGACCCTAAATCCATCACAGATTATGAAGTGCAATACGAAAATCAGTTAAAAGAAGCGTTAGAAGAAATAGCTGGAGTGTCCGAGGTGACGGTTGAAGTAAATGTCGATGCAACAGAATTAAAAGTGTATGAAAAAAACACAACCACTCAAAAACAAGCGACTACTGAAACAGACACTCAAGGCGGAGAGCGTGAGATACAAGAACAAAGTGAATCAGATACCATTGTCATCATTCGGGATGGCGAAAAGGAAATACCCGTCATTTTAGAAACAAAAAAACCACCTATCCGCGGCGTCCTAGTTGTCGCTAAGGGTGCTGATAATATACAAGTAAAAACCTGGATTGTAGAAGCTGTGTCGAGATTTCTAGACGTCCCGACTCATCGTGTTTCTGTAATGCCAAAGAAATAAGAGGAGGAATTGATTGTGTTATTAAAAAACAAACCGTTTGGCTTTTAACTATGCTAAGTTTAGTCGTTGTTTTATCTGTGTTCTATGTTACGTCTCCAACTGAACCAACTAATATGCTATCTGTAGGGACAAGTGAAGAAGAAGGTAAGGAAAACACAGAAGGTTCTGAAGGGGAAGAAGGTACCGATGAAGAGGCTTCAGCTTCTGGAGAAGAAGTAGTGATGAGTGGGGACGATGCATTTGCCCAAATGAGATTAGATATGACGATTCAACGAGACAAAATGCGAGAAGATTTAACAGCTGTTGTCGCATCAGCTGACGTAACGGCTGAAGACAAAAATGCAGCATACGATAAGATGCAAGAATTAACAGAAGTTGCAACAAAAGAATCGTACCTAGAAATGATGATTAAAACATTAGGATATGATGATGCATTAGTAAGAGCTCTTGAAAGTGAAGTAAAGGTTACGGTAAAAGCAACGGAACAATCCACGGCTGAAGCAAATAAAATCATCCAATTGGTAAAGGACGAAATGGGGTCCTTATACAGAGTAGCTGTTGAGTTCCAACCTATTGAACAATAAAGTAAAGAGCCTGCTTCCCAAGAAGCAGGCCCTTTTTATGTTGATGAGCTAAGTTCTTTTAAATCGTTCATAGCAGAGTGAGCGCTTTGTATTTCATCATCTAATAGGACAAATTGCTGAAGCTGGTTTTCTGTATGGGAGGATAACTCTTCGAGCGCTCCTGTAAACTCTTCAATCATTTCACTTACCGATTTTAGTTGGGCTTCAGATGAATCCATAGACGATGAAACCTGTAGGGTGTACTCTTTAAAATTCGTTAGTTTCGTTAATAGACTATATGATCCATTTTTGATTTCGGAAAACTGTCCAAATGTATACCTTACGAGCTGATCATGCTTGCTCATATCGTGTACCACCCTTTCAGCAGCTAACAACGATTCTTTTGAATTTTGTAGAGTGCTAGATAGGGTGTCAGAAATTTTAGCTGCAAATGAATTGGATAAATGAGCTAACGTTCTTACTTCATCCGCGACCACTGCAAAGCCTTTGCCTGAATCTCCAGCTCTGGAGGCTTCAATTGATGCGTTTAGTGCGAGAAGATTTGTTTGCTTTGCGATATCTTGAATATCTTTTGTCAGTAATGAGATGTCTCGCTGCTGGTTCTCAACTGTTTGAAGCTGAGTATAGAGTTCCTTCACTTCGCTTATTAACTTTTTTTTAAGTCAGTTTGAAGCTGAAGCATGTCGTTTGCCCCATGATCAGACGTGTTAGAAACCGTTTTAGCGTGCTCTTCAATAGAGCTTATATCAGAAACCATTTGTAGGGCTGAATGTGTCACTTCTTTTACGTGTTGGTGAAGGTCTATAACTTGATCAGATTGTAATTGTAGTCCTAGGGCCATACTATGTATCGTATGATTCATCTCTTGTAACGCATAGGAAGAGGATGTGCTCTTTGATTTTGTATCATCTATCATATGAGAGAGGGATACGGCACTCTCAGAGATAGTGTGTTGAAGGAATGAATTTCGATCAATAAGTTCTTGTGAATCTGTAATGGCCCGCAGGAGGCTTTGATCAAGATTTCTTGAAAGTTTTGTTTGAAATAATAGAAGAATCGTAAGCAGGGTAAATAGTAAATATATTGTTACATAATTTTTAAGTTCTAAAGGCAAGTCATCAATGTGAAGGACGATAAAAAGTGTGATAACGGTTAAGCCAGATATATAACACATGAGTAAAACACTTCTTCTAAGATAGAGTGCACCTAATCCAAGTAATAAAAAAAGTTAAAAAATAGGAAGTTGCAGATAGACTGCTTTCCATGATAATCCACATCACACATGATACAATGATGACAGCGATATAAGGGAGTAAGTGTAATAGAAAGCGTTTCCAGTACATAATTGAAACAATTCCTACACCAACGCCACCCCCTATAAGGATCGCTAGTATGACTTGTAATTCTTTGCCCATAGCAACATCAACAATAATGGCTAGAAGGACGGAAGCAAACGTAGATTGAATCATCAACTTATGTTTACTCAGTAAATCTTTTTCTTTTAATATTTCTATTGTAGTCATCTTTTGTCCCCCTTTTATTAAAAGCGAAAAATTCATTAAATTTTGACGAATATCCCCTTTTCTATTTTATCTGGTAAGAAAAAAGATTAAAATAGAGAAGTGAAAACGCTTTACTATTTTTTTACATGATGCAGCAATTTTACAACGGTAAAAATCATGATTGAATTATCAACAGGTTATATAGTATAGTTTTAGTATCTGGTACTAAATTCAAGAGGTGAAGAATATGTTAAAAGTACAAGAAATCAGAGAATTAATCCGATTAATCGACAAATCCAGTATTACCGAATTTGAATATGAATACGAAGGCAATAGCATTAAATTAAAAAAGAACAGGGGCAGACGTTCCACATTCTTCTCAGCAACCTGAGGTAGCCCAGTCGATATTTCCTGTTCAAGAGGAAGAGAAAGCATCACAAGCAAAAGTTACTGTCGAATCACCGGTTGTAAAAGAAGAAGCTGCAGCACCATCCCATGATGATACGTTACATAAAATCACATCTCCAATGGTTGGCACATTTTACAAAGCGTCATCACCAGATTCAGATCCATATGTCCAAATAGGGACAAAGGTCAAGAAAGATTCTACTGTATGTATCGTAGAAGCTATGAAGCTTTTTAATGAAATTGACGCAGATGTTGAAGGGGAAATTGTAGAAATACTAGTAGAAGATGGACAACTTGTTGAGTTTGGTCAACCATTATTCTTAGTTAAGGAATAAGGAGCGGTACCATGATAAAAAAATTGTTAATAGCAAATCGAGGAGAAATCGCTGTTCGGATCATTCGTGCATGTCAAGAGCTTGGCGTGGAGACGGTAGCCGTATATTCTGAAGCTGATAAAGAAGCACTTCATGTACAACTTGCTGATGAATCATATTGTATTGGACCAAGGCTTTCAAAAGATAGCTACTTAAATTTTACCAATATCCTATCTGTGGCAAAACTAACCGATTGTGATGCGATTCATCCAGGATATGGATTCTTGTCAGAAAATGCTGACTTTGCAGATTGCTGCAGAGAATGTAACATAATCTTTGTAGGACCCACACCAGAAGCCATAAGCAAGATGGGAACAAAGGATGTTGCAAGAAATACGATGAAAGATGCGGGTGTTCCCATTGTTCCTGGTTCTGAAGGAATTGTAAAAGATGTAGAGGACGCTCTTCAAATTGCAAAAGGCATAGGTTACCCAATAATCATCAAAGCGACTGCTGGTGGAGGTGGTAAAGGGATCCGCGTTGCCAGAACTCCAGAGGAATTAGAAAAAGGTGTACGAATTACACAGCAAGAAGCGTTAACTGCTTTTGGAAATCCAGGAGTGTATCTTGAAAAATATATTGAAGACTTCAGACATGTTGAGGTTCAGATTCTTGCTGATACGTATGGAAATGTGATTCACTTAGGTGAGCGAGATTGTACGATTCAGCGACGTCTTCAAAAACTATTAGAAGAAACACCTTCTCCTGCCATCACGGAAGACTTGCGTCAGCAAATTGGAGAGGCGGCTGTAAAAGCTGCACAGGCTGTGGATTACCAAGGTGCTGGAACCGTTGAGTTTATATTTGATTATCATGAAAAGAAATTTTATTTTATGGAAATGAATACACGTATTCAAGTAGAGCATCCTGTAACAGAAATGGTAACAGGGGTCGATCTTGTAAAAGAACAAATCGAGATAGCTGGTGGGAAACGGTTAGAATTAACCCAAGAAGACGTAAAATTAGAAGGTTGGTCAATTGAGTGTAGAATTAACGCTGAAAATCCTTCGAAAAACTTCATGCCTTCTCCAGGAACAATTGACATGTACTTGCCACCTGGTGGTTTCGGCGTCCGCTTAGATTCAGCTGCCTACCCAGGCTATAACATACCACCATATTACGATTCCATGATTGCCAAAGTTATCACATATGGCAAGACAAGAGAAGAAGCCATTGCACGAATGAAGCGTGCTCTAAAAGAATTTGCTATTGAAGGTGTATACACGACCATACCTTTCCATTTGAGGCTGTTAGACCACGAAGTTTTCATAAGTGGCGACTTTAATACGAAATTCTTAGAGAAATATGATATTATGAAGGAAACAACTCTTGGAGGTGTGCCAAATGGCTGAAAATCAAACTCAAACTCAAACACTACTACAAATGAATCATAATAAAGATGATCATGGAAAAATTGAAATAGCTCCAGAAGTAATCGAAGTAATCGCAGGTATTGCGGCATCTGAAGTTGAAGGAGTTTCTCAAATGCGTGGAAACTTCGCATCTGGTGTAGTAGAGCGACTTGGTAAAAAGAATCACGGAAAAGGTGTAAAAGTTGAACTACACGATGATGGAATCATCATTGACATCTATTGCGTAATGGGCTTTGGACTATCTATTCCAACCATCGCAGCACAGGTACAAGACAATATTCGTGAAGCACTATTAAACATGACAGCTCTAGAAGCAAAAGAAGTCAATGTACATGTAGTCGGCATTCAATTTGAAACACAAAAGCCAGAAATGGAAGAGCAAATGTAAGGATGAAATGAAAGAAGCACCAGATATCTTTGATGTCTGGTGTTTTTTGTTGGGAGTAGGGGATTTAGAGGGTTCCTTGAATCCTGCGTGGCTGGGGTTGCAGGCGAGACGCGGTGCACATCTCAAGTTATGATGGTGCTTTGAGCCACGCGCAGGCGAGGCGCGGTGCACATCTCAAGTAATAATGGTGTTTTGAGCCCCACGCAGGCGAGGCGCGGTGCACATCTCAAGTAATGAAGGTGCTTTGAGCCCCGCGCCAGCATCCGGCGAAGCAATCTACTTCTATTTATCTCATTCATGCATCCCACAATCGTCCCGCATTACTACTTTATTCTTCACTCTCCGTTCTAATCTAACAATAATAATTCAATAAAATTCCTCCACATCCGAACATTCTCTATTAGAATTTTGCGAAAATAAGGTTTTTTCGAGGAATTCGTGCGCTTGTCCTGTTGATATGCTATTATCTTTATTATATTAAGAACATTAGAGTATTTTATCTACTAAAGGAGCAATAAATGATGAAAAGACATACGGCTCGCGAGAAGGCACTCCAAGCCCTTTTTCAAATGGATATGAGCCAGTTGAGTGGGCAAGAAGCGTTAACCAATGTAACAGAAGAAAGTGAAATGGATGATTACCTATCCAAACTTGTACTTCAAACAGAAACGAACTTAGAAGTCATTGATCAAAAGATTCGGGAGAACTTAGAGAAATGGTCTTTTGAGCGTCTAGCAAAAGTAGACAGAAGTATACTTCGATTAACAGTTTGTGAAATGATGTTCATCGAGGATGTGCCAAATAAGGTAGCGATCAATGAAGCGATTGAGTTAGCTAAAACGTTCGGTGATGATCAGTCAAGTAAATTTATTAACGCAGTTCTTTCTAAAGTGCAATTATCACTATCCTAAAAAGAAGAAAAATAGGGGGAGATATCGTGGCAGGTAGAATAATTGATGGGAAACAGATTGCTCAAGTTTTAAGAGATTCTATTCAAGAGGAAGTTATGTTTTTAAAAGATAAAGGCATCACACCTGGTCTGGCGGTTGTGTTAGTAGGAGATAATCAAGCGTCGGAGACTTACGTTAGAATGAAACAGAAGGCTTGTGAGAATGTTGGAATGCACTCCATTCTTATCCATTATCCTGCAACAGTATCTGAAACAGAACTCTTAGCAAAACTGCATGAGTTAAATCAAGACACGTCCATTCACGGTATTTTAGTTCAATTACCTTTACCTGATAACATCTCTGAAATTAAGGTAATCGAAACGATTGTTCCAGAAAAAGACGTAGATGGTTTTCATCCGATTAATATTGGACGTATGATGACAGGTCAAGATGCATTTTTACCTTGTACTCCTTATGGGATTATCAAAATGCTTGAACATGAGAATATTGATCTTGAAGGCAAGCATGTGGTAGTGATCGGGCGTAGTAATATTGTGGGGAAACCAGTTGGACAACTTCTTTTAAACAAAAATGCAACGGTTACGTACTGTCATTCTCGTACGAAAGATTTGGCTAGTGTTACGCGGTCGGCTGATATATTAGTGGCAGCGGTTGGGAAGGCGAAATTTATTACGGAAGAATACATTAAGCCTGGAGCTGTTGTGATTGATGTGGGGATGAACCGGGATGAACAAGATAAATTATGCGGGGATGTTGATTTGAAGGTGTTCGGAATATGACAAAGGCTATTACTCCTGTCCCTGGTGGTGTAGGACCAATGACGATTACAATGCTACTGTTTAATACTGTGAAATCTGCTGCGAACGTGCTAGATTCTAGCTATTCCCTCTAAAGTTATTTACAATAGAATAAGAATACAAAGAGTTGTAGAGAAGTGTTGACTTATGGTTCATACTTTGAAACAGCTCTTTCTTATAAAGAAATAAAGGATGACTTCATTTGACAGAAGACCGTTATTTATCCATAGGAGCCTTAACGAAATACATAAAACGAAAGTTTGAACGAGATCCTCATTTAACAGGCGTTCATATAAGGGGAGAACTATCTAATTTCAAATCACATTCCTCTGGACATTTATATTTTACATTAAAAGATGATAAAGCTAGAATTTCAAGCATTATGTTTGCTTCTAGCGCAAAATCTTTAAAGTTTAACCCGGAAAATGGCATGAAGGTTCTAGTAACAGGGGATGTAACCGTTTATGAATCAGGCGGTCAGTATCAGATTTATGTAAAAACTATGGAGCCTGACGGTATTGGAGCTTTGTATCTAGCTTATGAGCAGTTAAAAGCGAATTTAGAACAAGAAGGGCTATTCGATACCGCACATAAAAAGCCGTTACCTCTTTATCCTCGAGTGGTTGGTGTAGTGACTTCTCCTACTGGAGCAGCTGTGCGAGATATAATTACGACCATTAAAAGAAGGTACCCGATAGCCAAAATACTGGTTCTTCCTGCCCTGGTTCAAGGGGGGCAAGCAGCTCCATCCATTGTGAAAGCAATTGCGCAGGCGAATTCGATTCCAAAAATGGATGTCATAATTGTTGGGCGTGGAGGGGGTTCCATAGAAGAGCTATGGGCTTTTAATGAAGAAGCAGTGGCTAGAGCCATCTTTCAATCAAATGTACCAGTCATTTCTGCTGTTGGACATGAAACGGATTTTACGATTGCCGATTTTGTGGCGGATCAAAGAGCACCAACTCCTACTGCTGCAGCTGAACTCGCGGTCCCTCATATAGAAGAAATTACGGAGCGTGTACTAAGTAGAGAGTTACGGTTAAACCGGGCTGTAAATGAACGGATTAGACAAAGTCAAACTGCCTTAAAAGCATTAACAGATTCCTATGCTTTAAGAAACCCAAAGAGGCTTTATGAGCAACATATGGAGAGACTGGACCGACTAACTGAATCGTTAGGTACTGAGCAAAACCGCATGCTTGATAAAAAGTCAGAGCAACTAAAAGGGTTAGCTAGACGATTAGAATTCATTCATCCAGGTAAGGCTATGTCGAATCAAAAAGAACAGCTAGACCGACTAACCAAACAACAGAACTATCATATGAAGCGTATGATTGAATCATCTCAAAAAGAACTTTATCGTCACATTGCCATGCTTGATGCATTGAGTCCGTTAAAAATACTTGAACGCGGTTATAGTGTTTTATTTAGCGAGGAAAAACAAGTAGTAAAGAGTATTGCTCAAGTTGACCGGGGAGATAAGATCAATGTTAGGCTAGCTGATGGAGAATTATATTGTGAAGTGGTGGAGAAGGAGTGAAACGTATGTCAGAAGAATTAAGTTTTGAAAAGGCAATGGAGAATCTTGAAAAAATTGTTCAACGATTAGAAGAGGGAGATGTCCCATTAGAAGAAGCAATTGAAATCTATAAAGAAGGAATGGGACTTTCTAAACTTTGTCATGAGAAAATTCGTAAAGTCGAATCAGAGCTTGCGACGGTTCTGACTGAAGAAGGAGAAGTTGAATTTACTTTACCTAAGGAGGCAAAGGAATGACAACGAATCTCCGGTCTTTCATGACAGAATATAAAGCAATTATTGACAAGGAATTAGTAGAGCAAATTGACTATCTATCTATTCCAACGAGCTTAAAGGAAAGTATGATCTATTCAGTAAGTGCTGGCGGAAAAAGAATTCGACCTGTTTTACTTTTAGCGACTATAGAAGCGTTTGGAAAATCGCCTGCTTTAGGGATTAAAGCAGCCGTTGCTTTAGAAATGGTTCACACCTATTCTCTTATTCATGATGACCTCCCAAGTATGGATGATGATGATTTAAGGCGAGGAAAGCCGACGAATCATAAAGTATTTGGTGAAGCTACTGCGATTTTAGCAGGTGATGCACTATTAACCTACAGCTTTGAAGTGATTGCGAGCATGAAAGATATTTTACCCCAAACTAAAATTGAATTAGTCCGTTTGTTTGCAAAGGCAGCTGGTCCAGAAGGCATGGTAGGTGGGCAGGTTGCAGACATGGAGGGTGAACGAAAAACCTTAACTCTAGAAGAGTTGGAGTATATTCATCGAAATAAAACAGGGAAATTACTTCAGTATGCTGTTGTAGCAGGTGCAATTATTGGTGGAGCTTCTAAAGAAGAGGTACGACTGTATAAAGAGTATGCAGAGCATATTGGATTAGCCTTTCAAATCAAGGATGACATATTAGACATAGAAGGTACTGAAGACAAAATAGGTAAAAGAGTCGGTAGTGATGTGAACAATGACAAATCAACCTACCCATCTCTTCTGACTCTTGAAGGAGCCAAAGAAAAATTAGAGTATCACAGAAACGAAGCACATTCTATTTTACATAAAACGTCACAGAAAACGGTCTTATTAAATGATCTAATTGAGATGATTGTCTCCCGTGACCATTAACGTCATTCGGTGACATTCATTGGGAAAGTGGCATAAAATATGTTATAATAGAAGCAATTCGTTTGGGTGGTGCAGTATTCTAGTCAGTCTTCCTGTCATGAAGGTGGGCCTAAAAATCCACTAAAGGGCACATCGATGAAGTTCCTGGTTTTGGCTTGAGGAGCCCAGCCCAGCCTTGGGTTGATGTTGGGAGTAAGGCATTAGGGCGATCCACAATGGCATGTGGGCGTTGACCCTTTCGCCGCGGAGGCTCTAAATGTGTAGATTTTCAAAGGGCGATTACTGCATGTTTAGAGTATGAACCTGTGAGACGGGCCATTCTACTTGGTCAGTGAGCAGCGTAGCCTGCCTTGAGTGAGGTATGAGGGGATTATGGTAACAGAGTACACATTAGTTGGCCATTAATATGTGCTTTTTCGTCCATATGAAATCTGCTTTGCAAAAGAGGCTAAGGACAGGTTAAAGACTGTTGAGGAAAACTCCTAGACTGTTCCAAAAGACATATAAAGGGGATTATAGTACGGACTAAGTGGTAATCCAGTCTAACTGATGGTGACACAGTTAAGGCGACTTTAAAGGGAAACCGCCAGAATGGCAACATCTGGTAGTTGTCTGGGAAAACCTACTGGACCTAAGCCGTAATTTTTATCCTTTGTGTGGCCATCCAAACTATACATAATGATGAAACGGTGTGTAAAACCATATATGAATGATCTTTTAAGAAAATCAATAAAATGGAGTGTTTCTATAGCCGTTATCACATTAGTGTTAGCGGCTATTTTTTCAATTATATCTAGCCTAGTCTTAAATAAAGTAAGTTGGACAATTGGACTGTTAGTCGTATTAATGATCGTGTTAATCGGTATTTTTTTTGTATATGTTAGGGATCGCAGCGACAGCGGCCGATGAGACGCCCTTTCATGCGATGGCATCAAAGAAAGTATACGGGGCACGACATTCTATACGAATTGTAAGAAATGCCGACCGCTTTGCTAGCTTTTGTAACGATGTTATTGGTGATATTTCAGGGATTATTAGCGGTACCGCTACAGCTATCGTAATCATTCAATTAGCCTTAAACTTTGAAATCTCTAGTGGAAGTATGACAGAATATACAATAAGTGTTATATTGACAAGTATTATTGCGGCTATAACCGTAGGCGGAAAAGCAATTGGAAAAACGATAGCGATACATTTTTCAAAGGATATTATTTTTCAAGTAGGGAAAGTGTTACAATTTGTTGAGGAAAATTTTCATATCGTTATAATAAAAGAATAAAAAGAAATAAAAAACGGGAAAATATTCGTAGAAAAATTCGACATGAAAGTGAGTGATCCATATGGATCTAACGTCTATTAAAGACCCTTCATTTTTGAAGGACATGTCTATTTCTGAATTGGAACAACTTAGTGAAGAGATACGTCAATTCTTAATAGAAAACCTATCAAATACAGGAGGACATATTGGACCCAATTTAGGGGTTGTGGAGTTAACCATCGCTTTACATAAAGTTTTTGATAGTCCTAAAGATAAATTTTTATGGGATGTAGGGCATCAATCCTATGTTCATAAAATACTAACAGGACGAGCAGGACAATTTGATACATTGCGTCAATATAAAGGGTTATGTGGATTTCCTAAGATGGTAGAGAGTGAGCATGATGTGTGGGAAACGGGGCATAGTTCAACCTCTTTATCTGGAGCAATGGGAATGGCGATTGCACGTGACATTAAAAAAAGAAAAATCACATATCATTCCAATCATAGGTGATGGGGCCTTAACAGGTGGTATGGCGTTAGAAGCATTAAACCATATAGGGCATGAACAAAAAGATATGATCGTCATTTTAAACGATAATGAAATGTCTATTGCCCCGAATGTGGGAGCCCTTCATAATGTATTAGGAAGATTAAGAACTGCAGGGAAATACCACTGGGTGAAAGAAGAGCTTGAGTGGCTACTAAAAGAAAATACCTGCTGTTGGCGGAACTCTAGCAACCACGGCTGAAAAAGTAAAAGATTCGTTAAAGTATTTATTAGTTTCTGGTGTGTTT
This sequence comes from Bacillus coahuilensis m4-4, assembly GCF_000171615.1. GTDB lineage: Bacteria > Bacillota > Bacilli > Bacillales > Bacillaceae_K > Bacillus_T > Bacillus_T coahuilensis. Next base: position 80,502 of record NZ_ABFU01000042.1, read on the forward strand.
TTTGAAGAGCTAGGATTTACGTATTTAGGTCCAATTGATGGACACGATTATGAACAGTTATTTGAAAATTTACAGTATGCCAAAAAGACAAAAGGTCCTGTCTTATTCCATGTGATCACTAAAAAAAGGTAAGGGCTATCATCCTGCAGAAGCAGACAAAACAGGAACTTGGCATGGTACAGGCCCATATAAAATTGATACGGGTGACATCATTAAGCCAGTAAATGCTCCGCCTTCTTGGAGTGGATTAGTTAGTGGTACCGTGCAAAAGCTAGCACGTAAAGATGAACGAATTGTTGCGATAACTCCTGCCATGCCAGTAGGTTCAAAATTAACCGGCTTCGCAGAAGAATTTCCTGAACGAATGTTTGATGTGGGAATTGCGGAGCAACACGCAGCAACAGTTGCAGCTGGTCTGGCTACACAGAATATGAAACCGTTCTTGGCGATTTATTCTACGTTTCTACAAAGGGCTTATGACCAAGTCGTTCACGATATTTGTCGTCAAAACTTAAATGTTTTCATTGGGATTGACCGTGCAGGACTAGTCGGGGCAGATGGTGAGACACATCAAGGTGTCTTTGACATCGCGTTTTTACGACACTTACCGAATATGGTCTTAATGATGCCAAAAGATGAAAATGAAGGTCAGCATATGGTGAATACGGCTATAAAGTATGATAATGGTCCAATCGCGATGCGTTTCCCTAGGGGTAATGGATACGGAGTACCAATGGATAACGAACTTCATACTATTCCTATTGGTCAATGGGAAGTATTAAGAGAAGGTACAGATGCTGTAATCTTAACGTTTGGTACGACCATTCCTATGGCAATGGAAAGCGCTATGCTTCTTGAAAAACAAGGTGTATCAGTACGGGTCGTGAACGCTCGATTTATTAAACCACTAGATGAGAATATGCTTCATGAAATTTTCTCAAGTGAACTTCCGGTCCTCACTGTAGAAGAAGCTGTTCTTCAAGGAGGATTTGGTAGTGCGGTACTTGAGTTCGCTCATGATGTTGGCTACCATAATGCGGTAGTAGACCGTCTTGGTATTCCGGATCATTTTATTGAGCATGGTAGTGTAAAAGAGCTATTAAATGAAATTGGATTAACGAAAGAAGGAATTATTGATCGCGTTCAATCACTTCTTCCAAAAAAACAAAAAAGGGCGTAATCAATGAAAGTGAAAAAGCAAAGAGTAGATGTTCTCTTAGTAGAACAAGGGTATTATGATACAAGAGAACAAGCTAAACGTGCCATTATGGCAGGACTTGTTTATGGAAATGAAGAACGTCTAGAAAAACCAGGTGAAAAAGTAGCGGAAGATATAACCCTTTCTATTAAAGGTAAGGTCATGCCATACGTTAGCCGAGGTGGGTTTAAACTAGAAAAAGCTCTACAAGTATTTGATATTTCTGTAGAGGATAAGGTTTTATTAGACATTGGATCTTCCACTGGAGGATTTACGGATTGTGCTCTACAAAACGGTGCGAAAATGTCTTATGCACTAGATGTAGGGTACAATCAGCTCGCGTGGAAGCTACGAAATGATGATAGAGTCGTGGTGATGGAACGTACAAATTTTAGGTATGTTAAGCCTGAAGACTTAGAACGAGAGATGCCTACATTTGCTTCCATTGATGTATCTTTTATCTCTTTATCGCTTATTCTTCCTGTTTTAAAAACACTACTTGTTCCGGGAAGTGATACAGTCGCACTGGTAAAACCTCAATTTGAAGCAGGTAGGGAAGAAGTTGGAAAAAAGGGCATTGTCAGAGACCCTAAAACGCATAAAAAAGTTTTAGAAAAGATTGTTCAGTTTTCCTTAGCAGAAGGATATGATGTGAAAAATCTTTCCTTTTCGCCTATTACAGGAGGAGATGGGAATATAGAATTCCTCCTACACCTTCAGTGGAATGAAAAAGAGTCAGGCACCAATGAAGTTCTAAAAGACTTACAGGATGTCGTGATGGAAGCGCATCATGAGTTAAAATACAAAAAAAAGAATCTTGATTTGACGAATTCTCAATTTTGGGAATTCGTTTTTTAATCAACATTTTTAGAACGAACGTTCTTATAGTTTGAGGAATCCATATACAAATCAAAAACAATAAGGTACTATGAATGTATCGGTATATTTATGCAGAGGTTTTTAGAGGTGATTAGTATGGTAAATAAAGGGCAAAGACATATAAAGATTCGAGAAATTATAGCTGCAAATGAAATTGAAACACAGGATGAACTCGTAGATCAATTAAAAGCAGCAGGATTTAACGTGACTCAGGCAACCGTATCTAGAGATATGAAAGAGTTACACCTGGTAAAAGTACCGTTAATGGACGGTAGATATAAATATAGTTTACCGGCAGATCAACGGTTCAATCCATTACAGAAATTAAAAAGAACGATGATGGATGCATTTATTAAAGTCGATTCAGCTGGACATCTTCTTGTCATGAAAACTCTTCCGGGAAACGCCAATGCAATTGGTGCCTTGATTGATAATCTTGAATGGGAAGAAATTCTTGGGACGATATGCGGTGACGATACGTGTCTCATCATATGTAGAACAGAACAAGATACTGTTTTGATATCTAATCGCTTACTAGACATGCTTTAAGTTGAGGTGAAACTGTAGTGTTGCAAGAGCTATCAATTCGTAATTTTGCTATTATAGAATCCTTAAATTTATCAATAGAAGAAGGCTTAACGGTATTATCTGGTGAAACAGGTGCGGGTAAATCCATCATTATTGATGCTATCCATTTATTAGTTGGTGGAAGAGGGTCTGCTGAATTTGTCCGTCATGGAGAGAAGAAGGCTGAAATTGAAGGTTTATTTTATTTAGATCGTCAAGATCATCCTTGCTATCAAAAAGCGGAAGTTGTAGGTGTAGAGATAGAAGACGACATGCTCATTCTTCGCAGAGAAATCTCTGCATCAGGTAAAAGTGTTTGCAGGATAAATGGAAAACTGGTGACTATTTCTACTTTACGTGAGATAGGATCAACGCTTGTGGATATCCACGGACAACATGAGCATCAAGAATTGATGGATGAACGTTTCCATTTATTACTGCTAGATCAATTCGGTGGTAATGAAATTATTAGTGCACTCTCTAATTATCAAGAAATTTATACAGTGTATGATCAAACAAAAAATCACTTAGATAAATTAAATGATAATGAACAGAAAACAGCTCATCGCTTAGATCTTATTCAATTTCAATTATCAGAAATTGAAAAGGCGGAGTTACGACTCCATGAAGATGAAGAATTGATGGAGGAAAAACGAAAGCTCAATAATTTTGAAAAGCTTTATGAAGCGTTAAATTCTGCTTATGAAAGCATTCAAGGTGAGCAGAAGGCGCTTGATTGGACTGGCCTAGCAATGAGCCATATGGAATCAGTTTCTGATATTGATGAAGAATTGAATACAGTATTAGACAGCGTATCTTCAAGCTATTATGCATTAGAGGATGCATCTAGGACGATACGTTATCAGCTTGATGGTCTCGAGTACAATCCAGAAAGATTACACGAGATTGAAGATAGATTAAATGAAATCAATTCTTTAAAGAGAAAGTACGGTACTTCCATTGAAGAAATTCTTGAATATAGTGCTCGAATAGAAGAAGAGATTGATCAAATTACAAATCGAGACACCCACATTCTAGAGTTACAAAACAAGTTAGCTTCATTTGAGAAAGATTTAGAAATCGAAGCAAACAATCTAACAGATGTACGAAAGAAAGTTGCTACAGAATTAACAAACAGCATTCATGACCAACTTCAAGAGCTATATATGGCGAAACCGTTTTCAAGTAAGGTTTGATCAGATTCAACGTTCGTTCGGTAAGAACGGTCAGGATGTGATCGAATTTTATATTTCAACCAATCCCGGTGAACCATTGAAACCATTGTCTAAAGTGGCCTCAGGTGGAGAGCTATCCCGAATTATGCTAGCACTTAAAACCATTTTTTCTAAGCATCAAGGAATTACCTCCATTATATTTGATGAGGTTGATACTGGTGTAAGTGGAAGGGTTGCGCAGGCGATAGCTGAAAAGATTTATACAGTGGCTACCAATTCTCAAGTGTTATGTATATCTCATTTACCTCAAGTTGCAGCAATGGCTGATACTCACCTTTATATTAGCAAAATAAACGGAAAATGAAAGAACCAGTACTAAGGTAAATGTATTAACAAAAGATGAAAAAATTACAGAAATTGGTCGTATGATTTCTGGAGTAGAAATTACTGAGCTAACAAAAGATCATGCAAAAGAATTATTAGAGATTGCAAACAAAATGAAAAAAGCCTATACATGAAAAGCTATCCAAGAGTGGATAGCTTTTTTTGTTTTAAGTTTGCTTATATTTGTCTTCTATGAAGGCTAAATTATAACTGTAGCCATTTATCAGTGTGTGGATTAGAAGCGAGGAGAGTGAAAATAAGTTGAAAATAGATATGGTAAGAAAACTGATTGGTCTGATTCTCCTTGTTTCGTTAGGTTTCGTGGGATTAAATACAAGCTTTCTGGAGTATGTTAACATTCCAAAAAGTATAAAAATTATGGAAGGCTCTACGATTACAAGTATTCCTTCTCATTTTAAAGCGGTACCTGCCTCTACTTCACAGTCACTGAATGTTCAAACAAACGGAAACATTGAAGCAACGAGAACGGGTAGCGAAGAAATGGTATTAGAGTTAGCTGGGATTCCAGTGAAAAAAGTTGAAGTTGAGGTTATTGATGATTTTAAGGTCATTCCCGGTGGTCAATCTATTGGGGTTAAATTAAATTCTGTGGGTGTTCTTGTTGTAGGACATCACTTAATTCAAAAGGGAAATGCAAAGGTATCTCCAGGTGAGGAAGCAGGAGTTCAAGTTGGAGATTTAATTACGAATATTAACGGTGAGAAAATAGATCACCTTTCAGATATCGCAGAAGTAGTGAATTCATCGGATAAAGCGCTAGAAGTGGAATTAAAAAGAGAAGATCAAACCATTGAAACCACGTTAAATCCGATTAAAGATCCAGATGACGGTCAACGAAAAATTGGATTATATATACGTGATACAGCAGCTGGTATTGGAACGATGACGTTTTATGACCCCATTTCAAAGAAATATGGTGCATTAGGTCATGTTATATCTGATATGGACACAAAGAAACCGATTGTGGTTCAAGATGGACAGATTGTTCATTCTACTGTTACGAGTATTGAAAAAGGAGCAAGTGGTGAGCCTGGTGAAAAACTTGCAAGGTTTTCTGCCGACAGAGAAGTCATTGGGGATATTAACAGAAATAGCCCTTTTGGTATCTACGGAAAGTTAAATCGTGACATTAACAATAAAGTCATGAATAAACCAATGCCGATTGCTCTATCTCATGAAGTAAAAGAAGGTCCTGCAGAGATTTTGACTGTCGTTGAAAATGATAAAGTCGAGAAATATGATATAGAGATTATGAGCTCCATCCCGCAGAAATTTCCAGCAGTCAAAGGGATGATTATCAAAATTACAGACCCTGATCTGTTAGAAGCGACCGGTGGAATCGTTCAAGGAATGAGTGGAAGTCCAATCATTCAAGACGGTAAGGTTGTAGGTGCCGTAACTCATGTTTTTGTCAATGATCCAACGAGTGGATATGGAGTTCATATAGAATGGATGTTGAGTGAAGCCGGCATTAACATATATAAGAATAACCCTGATCAACAAAAAGCAAGTTAACCTTTCAATCGTCTCGCTATGAGACGTATTTTTTTGTTTGCTAAGGAAAGTGCAGTCCCTCTCAAATATGCTATACTATGGCTATAAAGATTTTTCGACAAATGCATTTTTTTATTCTCGATATTAGTCGAAAATCTAAGAAAAACAAAAAGCAAATGAAAGAAAAACTAAAATAATTAGGATTTTTTTTAAAAATTAAAGGATTTCATACAGCTTTGTCGAAAATAATTTATAGTATAGAAATAGACAAGAAAATGAAATGTAGGAGGAACTTTTTGTGAATAAAGTAAAAGTCGCTATTGTGGATGATAATCGGGAACTTGTTTCGTTACTTGAAGAATACATTGACAGCCAAGAGGATTTGGAAACGGTTGGAGTTTCTCATAATGGTCAAGATTGCCTAGAGATGTTAGCAGATATCGAGCCAGATGTATTATTACTTGACATCATTATGCCTCATTTAGACGGCTTAGCGGTACTTGAAAGGCTACGTGAGCAGGATCGCAGCAAAATTCCTAACGTTATTATGCTAACTGCTTTTGGTCAAGAGGATGTTACGAAAAAGGCAGTGGAACTAGGAGCATCGTATTTTATCTTAAAGCCATTCGATATGGAAAATCTGGTTAGCCATATCCGCCAAGTCAGTGGAAAATCTAATCCATTAATAAAGAAACAAATGTCATCTTCCTCAAGATCTAATGGAGAACCTAAAACTAGAAACTTGGATGCTAACATTACAAGTATTATTCACGAAATTGGAGTTCCAGCTCATATTAAAGGTTATTTGTATTTAAGAGAAGCAATCTCAATGGTATACAACGATATTGAATTGCTTGGCTCCATTACAAAGGTTTTATATCCAGATATCGCCAAAAAGTATAACACAACGGCTTCTCGAGTTGAGCGTGCCATTCGTCATGCAATAGAAGTAGCTTGGAGTCGTGGTAATATTGATAGCATTTCAAGCCTATTCGGTTATACAGTGAGTATGACAAAAGCAAAACCTACAAATTCAGAATTTATTGCAATGGTGGCAGATAAATTAAGACTTGAACACAGAGCGTCTTGAAAGAGTAAGGAATAAAGGTACTTATTTATTCATTTATATCATGTTAATGAGCCTAAACGTGTTAGGTTTCTTTTTTTTGTTTAAATAAATTATTTTAAATTTTTCATTATGGATTTAGGGATATATGCCGATAAACTAAATAAAGAAAAGTGTAGAAGTTTGGGGGTGAGACAATGGAAATATTCAGGAATGAAACATTTTCATTATTCACAGAGCAGGAGGATGTTTGGATTGCTATGGAGGGGGTAGACTACTCCATTCATTCATTTAATGAAATTCTTAAACAGTACCCACGTATACAAATAACTGCTGTCGTTGCTCTTCGAAAGGCGTTACAGACAGGCGAGGGAAAGCACCAAATAGGATTTTTAAAGCCTATCGTAGAATGTCAACTATCTAAAGATGAAATGAAAGCGTCCATTAGAATTAATTGCTCCTCTAATGAGCTAGCACAGCAATATCAAGAGTATAAAGAGGAAGTTCTCAAACAATTGAAGGAGAAAAAAATAACATATGGGATACTTGAACAAAAAATTGAAAGCGATTTAGAAGCTAATAAATGGGTGATCATTGCTGAAGGGAAAGAAGCGGTCAACGGTAATCAAGCTACCGTAAAATATATCGAAGGTCCTGAGAAAAAACCAACCATAAATGAAAATGGAACAGCTGATTATTATGATATGAATTTTGTTGTGCAAGTTCAACAAGGTGACTGGGTAGGTGAAAAAACACCTCCATCTATCGGTCAAGACGGACTGACAGTTACAGGTAGAAAAGTGGTAGCAAAGCCTGGAAAGAATGCTCCTTTAAATTTTGATAGACGGGTTATCAAAGCTGTAGAAAATGGTGAAAAACGGTTCTTCATGCCAAAAAAGAAAGGAATCATTGAATTCATTGCGGGTAAATTAACAGTGGCAAATCATCTTGTAGTACATGGAGATCTTGGTATTGAAACAGGTAATATTGAGTTTGACGGGCATGTGACAGTGAAGGGGACTGTTCAACCAGGATACAGTGTAAATGCATCGAGAGATATTGCAATAGTTGGGAATATGGGCATTCATCACTGTGAAAAAATTGTGTCTACTGAAGGAGATATCTTTATTAAAGGAGGTATTTTTGGATCAGAGCATACAATGGTGAAGGCAGGGAAAAATCTTTACCTCAAGCACGGGAACGATTGCATTTTAGAAGCCGATGAAACAATAAGTGTAGGGTATTACATAAAAGGCTGTCATGTGAAATGTAGGAATATTCACGTTACTTCTCCAAAAGGGAGTATAATTGGTGGGATCGTCCATGTAGAAGGTATGCTATCAGTTTCTACTCTCGGAAATCGAATGGAAAAGCTAACCACCATTGAATTAAGCGGCTTTGATCCACTTCAGCTTGAGATGGAGTACATGACGCTCTTAAACAATTACAAGAGATTATTGCAGTCCTCGGAACAGAAAAAAGTGACTATTGAGAAAATGATAGAGGAATCCGTCATAAAAGATGATCTCCAAACGAAGTTAGATAAAGAGCTAAGAGAACTAAATAAGCTTGAAGAGAAGCGAAGTCGATTTGAAACATGGCTTAAATTAAATAATGAGGGACAAGTTCATGTTACGTTACACGCTTTTCCAAACACCATCATCAAGTCAAATGACCGTATCATTAGACCTGGTGATCACGGTATGGGACTGTATTCTTTAAGTAAGAGGAGACTTCACTATTCAGTAGAAGGAGATTAACCATGAAAATTTTTGCTCATAGAGGGTACTCAAGGAATTATCCCGAGAATACAATGGTAGCGTTCAAAGCAGCTGAACAAGTGGGTGCAGATGGCATAGAGCTAGATGTTCATCTTACAAAAGATCATCAAATCGTAGTGATTCATGACGAAACAATTAATCGTACATCGAACGGAAGCGGGAAAATTAAAGACATGACCGTAAAGGAATTAAAATCCTTTACATACGATTATCGCTTTACTGGGTTTAATACAACAATCTCCACCTTAGATGAGGTTTTTGAATGGTTGAAAGAAAATCAATTAATGTGTAACGTAGAATTGAAAAACAATCTATATGAATACAAGGGATTGGAAAAAAAGGTTGTTGAACTAATAAAAGATTATTCTTTTGATCGTCGTATTGTGTTATCTTCTTTTAACCACCATTCTTTACTAAAATGTAAAGAATTAAATAACAGCATTGAATGTGCAGCCTTGTATAGTGACAAATTAGTGCACCCTGAAAGATATATAGAAAGCATAAAGGTGGAAGGGATACACCCTCCTGTCCACTATGTTACCGATGAATTGTTGGTGGATTGTAAAAAAATGAACGTTCCTATAAGACCATATACTGTGAATAATATGGAAACGATTGAAAGATTAGCCCAATTAGGATGTACAGCTGTATTTACTGATGTTCCTGAAGAGGCTAGAAAAAAGATGAAAAATTAGTATAACTCCCTTGAAGAACTGCTTCAAGGGAGTTTTTGTTGTGCCGTTATTTAACAGGAAGTGACTATTTCTGAAATCGCTTTTGCACTTTGTTTCGTTTTCTGTCTCTATAAAATATGAATCCGGCAACAAAAGCAAGGCCAAATAAAAAGAGTAGTAAACCAATTAAAAATTGTAACCATAAAAATGGAAAAGGTGTTTGCAGGATTCCGAATAACATATCTCTCATTAATTTAATTCCGACAACAGCAAGGATTGCAGGGACTAACATAATGAATAGTGCAATAATTCTCGACATACATACTCTCCTTCAAGTTTGTTCAATTTTACTATAATGCAAAGAAAATGTTTGTCAAGGAAAGGGCTTTCATATACAATATAAGTAATGTATGAAGTGATTTGCACGGAAAATCACAAAGAGGTGGAATGAAATTGCACAACGTACTCGTCATTGGAGGAGGGAAAGGTGGTACTGCCATTCTTTCTATGCTACTTGATTCTTCCTCCTTAAAAGTAGTAGCAGTCGTGGATAAAAACCCAGATGCTAAAGCGATTCAGTTAGCAAAGCAGTATCAAATTCCCTACAGCATGGATTGGCGGGATTACTTTAACGAAGATGTACAAATCGTTGTGGATGTTACTGGAGATCCTACTCTATTCCAACAACTTATTAATGCTAGAACCACGGATATGGTGATAATACCAGGATCAGTAGCGTACCTTCTATCAAATTTAATTGAAGAAAAAGAAGAGCTTATTCTTCAGTTACAAGAAGGATCGTTCAAACAAGATTTAATCTTAAACTCAACTGAAGAAGGTATGATTGGTGTTGACGAAGAGCGCCACATTATCCTATTTAATCGACAAGCAGAAAAACTAACAGGTATGAGGAAAGAACAGGCTTTAGGTAGAGATATAGATGAGGTTTTCCCAGTATTTCAATTATCAGACACCATTATGACTAAACGTGTAGAATCTAATCAAGAATTGGTATTGCCAAATCAGTTAAAGGTCATGTGCACTAAAATTCCTATCATTGATCACAATAATCAATCGATGGGCGCACTTACGGTCTTTAAAGATCACACAGAAGTATTGACACTGGCTGAAGAGGTGACCAACCTAAAAGAAATTCAAACTATGCTCCAAGCGATTATACATTCTAGCGATGATGCTATATCGGTTGTTGATGAAAAAGGTAGAGGACTCTTAATTAATCCTGCTTATACGAGATTAACCGGGTTAGAGGAAGCTCAAGTGATAGGAAAGCCTGCAACGGTAGACATTAGTGAAGGTGAAAGTATTCATCTTAAGGTTCTTGAAACTAGACGTTCCATACGCGGAAAGCGATTGAGAGTAGGGCCACAAGAAAAAGAAGTGCTTGTAAATGTTGCTCCAATCATTGTTGACGGGGTGTTAAAAGGTAGTGTTGGTGTCATACATGATCGACAAGAACTTGAAGAATTAACGAATGATTTAAAAAGAGCCAGAAGAATTATCCGAACCCTTGAAGCGAAATATACATTTGAAGATGTTATTGGAAGTAGTGACGATATTAAGCTAGCCATTGCTCAAGGGAAAATTGGAGCTAGTATGAATCATTCCATTCTACTAAGAGGTGAAGCTGGTACTGGAAAGGAATTGTTTGCACACGCCATACATCACACTAGTCCTAGAAAGCACCATAAGCTTTCGACGATGAACTTAGCCAACTACAATGTGGAAGACATTGAGTGGGAACTAATGGGTGAGTTAAGTGGTGCTAATTTATTTAAAAAAGAGTCCATTTTGTTAGAAACTAACGGCGGCACACTATTCATAGATGAAATTCATCTTTTACCATTAGACGTGCAAAATAAACTAGTCACCTTTATTAAATCAAAATCCTTTACACCCTTTCAAGCTTCTACAAATTTTACGAGCGATGTAAGAATTTTTGCAGCTTCCTCTGCTAATATTGAAAAACTTATGGCAGAGGGTGCGTTTAATGAAGAATTATATTCGTTACTAGGAAAGCTAACCATTCACTTACCATCTTTGCGAGAACGAAAAGAAGATATACCTATGTTATCTGAGCACATTATAGAAAAGATTAATCAGCAATTTGGAAGAAATATTTTTGGTGTTTCTAGTGAGGCACTAAAAAAACTTCAATCCTATGACTGGCCTGGTAATTTAAGAGAACTTGAAAATGTATTAAGTCACGCCATTATTTTTATGAATCATAGTGAAAAATATGTATCGGAAAACCACTTATTCCATGGTATGGAAAACGTTCAAAATAAAGAACCACTAACTGATGAAGAGAAGGATTTGGCTACCTTACTAGAAGAATATGAAAAGCAAATCTTAACGAGTAAGCTTCAAGATAAACAAGGTAATAAAACAGCTACAGCAAAAGCACTCAATATCTCATTACGAAATCTATATTATAAGATTGAAAAATATGGAATTGAAGGAGATATTGAATAGGATTCCAACTAATGAAAGGCTGATACGATGAAATTATCTGCACTAATTACGATGGCAAAAGAAAAAGATACATCCACCATTGCTGTGGCAGAAGCTTCTGATAAAGAAGTTTTAGAAGCTGTATCAATGGCACTCCAGCTTGAATTAGGGGAATTCATTCTTTTTGGGCACAAGGATGAGTTAGATACTGCTATTGAACAATATGCACCCGAGCTAAGAAAACATGAAAAAGTTCGAATTAAGCATGCCAGTTCTCCTAAGGCAGCTGCCGAACAAGCGGTTAAAGCCGTTCGAGAGAATGAAGCAAATGCGTTAATGAAAGGGAATGTACCTACAGCGACTATATTAAAGGCTGTGTTAAATAAAGAATTTGGATTAAGAACAGGTGCAGTTTTATCGCATGTGGCCGTGTTTGAAATCCCAGGATATGATCGATTCACCATTGTTACAGATGCTGCTATGAATATTGCACCAACTCTTCAAGAGAAGGCACAAATTATTCAAAACTCTGTATCTGTTGCTAGGTCAATTGGAATCGAACTACCAAAGGTGGCGCCATTAAGTGCTGTTGAAGTGGTTAATCCTAATATGGAAGCAACAATTGATGCGGCTAGCTTAACGGCTATGAATAGAAGGGACAAATACCTAACTGTATCGTTGATGGTCCACTCGCTTTAGATAACGCAGTTAATATGGAAGCTGCAAAGCATAAGGGAATATCAGGTGAAGTAGCTGGTCAAGCAGATATCTTGCTTGTTCCAACAATTGAAACTGGAAATATTCTATATAAATCACTTGTGTACTTTGCAAATGCTAAAGTAGGTGCTGTTATTGCTGGAGCTAAAGCACCCATCGTGCTAACTTCTAGAGCAGACAGTGCAGAAAGTAAATTATATTCAATGGCACTAGCAATTTGTTCAGCAAAATAAACAACATTTTGGGGAGGAAACACTAATGAAAATCTTTTCTTACATGGAACAATATGATTACGAGCAATTACTATTTTGTCAAGACGAACAATCAGGATTGAAAGCAATTATTGCGATACATGATACAACTTTAGGACCTGCATTAGGTGGAACCCGTATGTGGACATATGATTCTGAAGAAGCAGCAATTGAAGATGCTCTTCGACTTTCTCGTGGTATGACGTATAAAAATGCAGCAGCTGGTCTTAACCTAGGTGGGGGGAAAACGGTTATTATCGGAGATCCTCGTAAAGATAAAAATGAAGAAATGTTCCGTGCATTCGGTCGTTACATTCAAGGTTTAAATGGTCGTTATATCACAGCTGAGGATGTAGGAACAACAGTGGCAGATATGGATTTAATTCATGAAGAAACTTCATACGTAACAGGTATTTCTCCTGCGTTTGGTTCTTCTGGAAATCCTTCTCCTGTTACAGCTTACGGTGTATATGTTGGAATGAAAGCAGCTGCGAAAAATGCATTCGGACATGATTCGTTAGAAGGTTTAACCGTTGCGGTTCAAGGTGTTGGAAATGTGGCATTTAACCTTTGCCGTCATTTACATGAAGAAGGTGCGAAGTTAATTGTTACAGATATCAACAAAGAAGCTGTGCAACGTGCTGTAGAAGAATTTGGTGCAAAAGCTGTAAATCCTGAAGAAATCTATAATGTTGATTGTGATATTTTTGCTCCATGTGCATTAGGTGCTGTCATTAATGACGAGACCATTCCTCAAATTAAAGCGAAGGTTATTGCTGGTGCTGCAAACAATCAATTAAAAGAAACTCGACATGGTGACCTTATTCATGAATTAGGTATTTCGTATGCTCCTGACTATGTTATTAATGCAGGTGGTGTTATAAACGTAGCAGATGAATTATACGGTTATAATGCTGAACGTGCGATGAAGAAAGTAGAACTTATTTATAATAATGTTGAAAAGTATTTAATATTTCTAAGCGAGATGGAATTGCGACGTATGTAGCGGCCGATCGGATGGCAGAAGAACGAATTGAAAGAATGAGACGTTCCCGTAGTCAATTCCTTCAAAATGGAAAGCATATTTTAAGCTACAGATAATGAATGAAACGCTTTGTGTTCTATTTTGTGCGCAAAGCGTTTCCCCTTTGCAATTTAGCAATACACGGAGGTCTTACAAAAAATGCAAGAACAATTTAGAATATTAGTCATTAATCCAGGTTCAACTTCAACAAAAATTGGCGTCTTTGATAACGATGATGTGGTATTTGAAAAAACGCTACGTCATGACTCAGATGAGATTAATCAGTATCCATCTATTATTGATCAATATGAATTCAGAAAAACAACGATTTTACATGCATTAGATGAAGAGGGAATCAATGTTTCGAAGCTAAGTGCTGTGTGTGGCCGTGGTGGACTACTACGTCCAATTGAGGGTGGAACATACGAAGTAAATGAACAAATGCTTCAAGATCTTAGAAAAGGGTATTCAGGGCAACATGCTTCCAATCTAGGTGGAATTATTGCAAATGAAATTGCTGGTGCACTTAATATCCCTTCATTTATTGTAGATCCTGTTGTAGTAGATGAATTATCAGATGTTGCTAGGGTGTCTGGATTTTCCTTAATTGAAAGAAAAAGTATCTTCCATGCGTTAAATCAAAAGGCTGTAGCAAGGCGTGTAGCGAAAGAACTGAATAAATCGTACGAAGAATTAAATCTCATTGTGACTCATATGGGCGGTGGTATAACAGTAGGTGCTCATAAGGGTGGAAAAGTAATTGATGTAAATAATGGTCTTCACGGGGATGGTCCATTCAGCCCTGAACGTGCAGGTACTGTTCCAGCTGGTGATTTAGTAGACCTTTGTTTTTCTGGGGATTTTTACCGTGAGGAAATCATGAAAAAGCTAGTAGGTCAAGGCGGACTTGTTGGATATTTAGGAACGAATGATGCGATTCAAGTCGAAAAGAGAATAGAAAAAGGCGATGAAAAAGCAAAGCTAGTATACGATGCTATGGCTTATCAAGTAGCGAAGGAAATTGGAAGCGCTAGTGCCGTATTACAAGGTCAAGTAGATGCAATTATTCTTACTGGTGGTCTTGCATATGGGAAGGACTTTGTTTCAACAATCGTTCAACAAGTTAGTTGGATTGCGGATGTTATGGTTAAACCTGGAGAAAATGAACTTCAAGCGTTAGCGGAAGGCGCACTTCGTGTATTAACTGGAGAAGAAAAAGCAAAAGTATATCCAAATCAGGTAAAGACAGGATTAAACGTTTAGAACGGAGGAGAAACATATGGCAACAGAGTATGATGTAGTCATTTTAGGTGGCGGAACTGGTGGATATGTAGCAGCCATTCGTTCCTCTCAATTAGGGTTAAAAACGGCAATCGTTGAAAAGGAAAATTAGGTGGTACATGCTTACATAAAGGGTGTATTCCTAGTAAAGCTCTACTAAGAAGTGCTGAAGTCTATGCCACTGCAAAGAAAAGTGACGAGTTTGGTGTAGAAGTTAACGGTGTATCTTTAAACTTTACGAAAGTTCAGGAGCGTAAAGAACAGATCGTAGAACAGTTACATAAGGGTGTCAAACATCTTATGAAACAAGGAAAGATTGATGTGTTTGAAGGAATAGGACGAATTCTAGGACCTTCTATTTTTTCTCCAATGCCAGGAACTATCTCTGTTGAGTTAAACAGTGGGGAAGAAAATGAAATGCTTATTCCAAAAAATGTCGTGATCGCAACTGGTTCACGTCCAAGAACCCTACCAGGTTTAGATATTGACGGGGAATTTGTGCTTTCATCTGACGAACTTTTAGAATTAGAAGAACTTCCAAAGTCAGTTGTCATAGTAGGTGGAGGAGTTATTGGCATCGAGTGGGCTTCTATGTTAAGTGATTTTGATGTAGACGTAACCGTTGTTGAATACACAGATCGTATCGTTCCAACAGAGGATCATGAAATATCTAAAGAAATGGAACGTTTGATGAAGAAAAAAGGACGTTAAAATTGTGACAGGTGCTAAAGTACTTCCTGAAACTCTTCAAAAGGGTGAAGGGATTACCATTTCCGCTGAGCATAAAGGGGAAACAAAAGAGTTCTCTGCTGAAAAACTAATTGTATCTGTAGGCCGTCAAGCAAATACAGAAGGAATCGGTCTTGAAAATACGGATATAGTAGTGGAAAAAGGCTTTATTCAAGCGAATGCTTTTGGTCAAACAAAAGAATCACATATATATGCAATAGGTGACGTTATAGGAGGTCTACAGCTTGCACATGTAGCGTCTCATGAAGGAATCTTAGCGGTTGAGCATATCGCAGGTGAAACCTCATCTCCAATTGACTACTCATTAGTATCCAAATGCATTTACAGCTCTCCTGAAATTGCTAGCGTTGGGTATACAGAAAATGAAGCAAAAGAAAAAGGCTTCGATGTAAAAGTAGGGAAGTTTTCATTCCGTGCCATAGGTAAAGCATTAGTCTATGGTGAAAAGATGGTTTTGTAAAAATCATTGCCGATAAAGAAACGAATGATATTCTAGGTGTCCATATGATTGGTCCCCATGTTACGGATATGATCTCTGAAGCTGGCCTTGCCCGCGTACTTGACGCTACACCTTGGGAAGTGGGTCATACCATTCATCCTCATCCATCTCTATCAGAAGCAATTGGAGAAGCAGCGCTAGCTGTTGATGGAAAAGCAATTCATTCATAATTCATTCGTATAGATAAGAATTTTAGGAGGTTTTTCAAAATGGCAGAAAATCGTCACAAAGCATTAGGCTTATCTGATGATCAAGTGGTACAAATGTATGAAACAATGCTCATGGCTCGTCGTCTTGATGAGCGTATGTGGTTACTAAACCGTTCGGGAAAAATTCCATTCGTTATTTCTTGTCAAGGTCAAGAAGCAGCTCAGGTAGGCGCGTCTTTCGCATTAGATCCTAAGAAAGACTATGCACTCCCTTATTATCGTGATATGGGTGTAGTTCTTCACTTTGGCATGACTCCTACGGAATTAATGCTTTCTGGTTTTGCTAAGAAAGAAGATCCAAACTCTGGAGGACGACAAATGCCAGGGCACTTTGGACAAAAGAAAAATAATATCGTGACAGGATCTTCACCTGTAACGACTCAAGTACCTCACGCAGTAGGGATTGCACTTGCTGGAAAAATGGAGAAAAAAGATTTAGTCACGTTCGTAACATTCGGTGAAGGTTCATCGAACCAAGGTGATTTCCATGAAGGAGCAAACTTTGCGGGAGTTCATAAATTACCAGTTATTTTTATGTGTGAAAACAACAAATATGCCATAAGTGTACCAATTGAAAAGCAATTAGCATGTGAAAAAGTTTCTGACCGTGCCATTGGTTACGGAATGCCTGGAATCACGGTTGACGGTAACGATCCTCTAGAAGTATATAAAGCTGTAAAAGAAGCAGCAGATAGAGGGCGTAGAGGAGAAGGTCCAACATTAATTGAGACGGTATCCTACCGACTGACTCCACATTCCTCAGATGATGATGATCGTACATATCGTTCTCCTGATGAAGTGGCAAAAGCCAAAAACAAATGATCCAATTATTACATTTGGTGCGTATTTAAAAGAAGTTGGCATAATGGACGATGCCCTTGAAAAGGAAATCAATGACCGAATCATGAAGCAAGTGAACGAAGCGACAGATTATGCAGAAAATGCACCTTATGCAGACGCTGAAAGTGCATTAAAATACGTATACGCAGAAGAGCAGTAAGGAGGAGATCAATCATGGCAGTTATGAGTTATATTGATGCAGTTACATTAGCCATTCGTGAAGAAATGGAAAGAGATCCAAAAGTATTCGTACTTGGAGAAGATGTAGGGAAAAAGGTGGGGTGTTTAAAGCCACACATGGACTATATGATCAATTTGGTGAAGAACGCGTGATCGACACACCTCTTGCTGAGTCTGCCATTGCTGGAGTAGGAATCGGAGCGGCAATGTATGGGATGCGTCCTATTGCAGAAATGCAATTCGCTGATTTTATTATGCCAGCTGTAAACCAAATTATTTCAGAAGCTGCACGTATTCGTTATCGTTCTAATAACGACTGGAGCTGTCCAATGGTTATTCGTGCTCCTTACGGCGGAGGGGTTCACGGTGCTTTATATCACTCTCAATCTGTTGAAGCCGTTTTTGCGAATCAACCAGGATTAAAAATTGTTATGCCATCTACTCCTTATGATGTAAAAGGGTTATTAAAAGCCGCCATTCGCGATGAGGATCCGGTATTATTCTTTGAACATAAACGTGCGTACCGCCTGATTAAAGGCGAAGTTCCAGAAGAAGATTACACTCTTCCAATTGGAAAAGCTGATGTGAAGCGTGAGGGTGATGATATAACAGTTATTACGTACGGACTATGTGTTCACTTTGCATTACAAGCTGCAGAGCGCTTAGCACAAGACGGGATTGAAGCACACATCCTAGATTTACGTACGATTTATCCATTAGATAAGGAAGCTATTATTGAGGCAGCTTCTAAAACAGGAAAAGTATTACTTGTTACGGAAGATAACAAAGAAGGAAGTATCATTGGCGAGGTAGCGGCGATTATCGCAGAAAACTGTCTGTTTGATCTAGATGCGCCTGTTAAACGTTTAGCAGGACCTGATGTACCTGCCATGCCTTATGCACCAACAATGGAAAATATTTTATGGTAAACCCAGATAAAATTGAAAAAGCAATGCGTGAACTGGCGGAATTTTAAGTAGACGTAAAGGAGGAAATAGTGTGGCTTTAGAAAAAATGACGATGCCTCAGCTGGGGGAAAGTGTGACTGAAGGTACGATTAGCAAGTGGTTAGTATCACCTGGAGATAAAGTGAATAAATATGATCCCATCGCAGAAGTGATGACAGACAAAGTAAATGCTGAAGTTCCATCATCATTCACTGGTACGATTAAAGAACTAGTGGCAGGCGAAGGGGATACTCTTGCTGTTGGAGAAGTAATTTGCTCTATTGAAACGGAAGGCGGATCAGCCGCTTCTACAAGTAGTCAGAAAGAGCCTATGAAGGAGGAGGCTACTGCTAACCAAAGCTCAGAAGAGAAAAAGGCTAGCTCTGCTCCTGTCAAAAGAGAAAAAGGAAAAGCGCGTTTCTCCCCAGCCGTATTAACAATGGCAAATGAACATGATATTGATCTAAATCAAGTAGAGGGATCTGGTAAAGACGGCCGTATTACAAGAAAAGACCTTCAAAAATTAATTGAAGCCGGAACGATACCGAAAGCAGGAGACGTTCAAGTTGAAGAGGTTAAACCAGAGCCTATTCAAGCAGTTCAGACAGAAGCTTCTCATATAAAAGCTCCAAAAGCTGCTTCAACTACCATTCCTGTAGCTGCAGGAGATATTGAAATTCCTGTATCTGGAGTACGTAAAGCCATTGCGGCAAATATGTTGAAGAGCAAACATGAGGCTCCTCATGCATGGATGATGATGGAAGTGGATGTTACAAGCTTAGTGGAGTACCGTGACAGCATAAAAGGAGAGTTCAAACAGCGAGAAGGGTTTAACTTAACGTACTTTGCATTCTTTGTAAAAGCCATTGCTCAAGCCCTTAAAGAATATCCTCAAATCAACAGCATGTGGGCTGGAGATAAGATCATTCAAAAGAAAGACATCAATATTTCTATTGCAGTGGCAACAGAAGATAGTCTGTTTGTGCCTGTTATCAAGCATGCAGACGAAAAGACCATCAAAGGAATCGGCCGTGAAATTGCAGAGCTTGCTACTAAGGTACGTAGTGGAAAACTTACAGGCGAAGATATGCAGGGTGGAACGTTCACAGTGAACAATACGGGTTCGTTCGGTTCTGTTCAATCGATGGGAATTATCAATCATCCTCAGGCAGCGATCGTTCAAATCGAATCGATTGTTAAACGTCCAGTTGTCATGCCAAATGGCATGATTGGTGTTAGAGATATGGTGAACTTATGCTTGTCTCTTGATCACCGTGTTCTTGACGGCTTAATTTGCGGTAAGTTCTTACAACGTGTAAAAGAAATCTTAGAAAACATTTCTAAGGAAAATACATCTGTCTATTAATCATCACAGTAAAATGCAGAAGCTAATCGCTTCTGCATTTTGTCTATTCCCCTTTACTTTCCAATAAATAATTGATTCCAATAATTCCCATCTTCAACATACCCTACACCAATATGTGTATAATAATACATATTCCATGATTCAGCATAGGGTGTTTCCACGTTCTTTGGCGGTGCATTTTCTCCTGCATAAGAAACTTCATTCCACTTTGGATAATTTACCATAAAAATTCACCTCTTATAAACTAAAATATGTTAACAAGAGATGAATTGGAATAGACACATGTCCCATATTTCACCCGATAATCAATTTAATCGTGTTTAGTCTTTCACAGAAAGTAAGCTTACCTCTTCTCCTTCAGAAACCGATTTTTCGATATGTTGTTCTCCCCAAGAGCAAAGCATCTTAAGGGCTGGGTTTAAGGAGTTTCCGTAGTCAGTTAATTCATATTCAACTTTAGGAGGAACTTGATTATACACAATACGTCTAAGTACACCGTCTGTTTCTAATTCTCGTAACTGCTGAGTCAACATCTTTTGAGTAATGTTCGGCATTCTTCGTTTTAATTCACTAGTGCGTAAGGTCCCGTGGTCAATTAAGTGACAAAGAATCACAACTTTCCACTTACCACCAATCACTTCAAGTGCTGCTTCTACTGGAATATTAAATGTCTTCACTATCCACACTCCTAACATCGTACCCTTTTCATTCTAAAGTGGGGTAGGGGTCAATTTTTTTATATAGTTGAATATAGCATAATTAAGGTGATATGCCTAACAGGTTGCTATTCAAAAATTCATGCAGACTAAAAAGCCATAACAGAGAACCTGTTACAGCTTTTAATTCACGTAGTTAATACACTTTATCCCCATTAAAAATAGAGTTCTTTACTACAACATAATCTACGTGACGAATGGCATCAAGATTTGTACCACCAGCATAAGAGATAGACGATTGTAGGTCTTGTTCCATTTCGGTTAACGTATCTTGAAGTGGTCCTTTGTATTCAACGAACATTTTTTTCCTTCAACGTTTTTCTTTTCACCTTTTTGGAATTCAGATGCTGACCCAAAATATTCTTTGTACATCTTTCCGTCTTGTTCAACTGTAACTCCTGGAGATTCTTCGTGGCCAGCAAATAAAGAACCAATCATCACCATGGAAGCGCCGAACCGGATTGATTTTGCAATATCACCGTGTGTACGAATTCCACCGTCTGCAATAATTGGTTTACTTGCAGCTTTTGCACACCATCGTAAGGCAGCTAGCTGCCATCCACCTGTTCCAAATCCCGTTTTAATTTTTGTAATACACACTTTACCAGGTCCAATTCCAACCTTTGTTGCATCTGCTCCAGCGTGCTCTAATTCACGAACCGCTTCGGGTGTTCCGACATTTCCTGCAATCACAAAGCTTTCAGGTAAGTACTTTTTAATATGTTGAATCATCGAAATCACTGCGTTAGAGTGACCATGAGCAATATCAATCGTAATATAGTCAGGTGTTAATCCTTCGTTCGCTAACTGTTTGACAAACTCATATTCATCCTCTTTTACTCCTACACTAATAGAGGAGTACAGCTTACGCTTGTTCATTTCTTTAATAAAGTGGATTCTTTTTTCTGGTTCAAAACGATGCATGATATAGAAATATCCATTTTCAGCAAGATAGAGAGCAATTTTTTCATCCATAATGGTTTGCATATTTGCAGGTACCACTGGAAGCTTAAACGTATGCTTTCCAAGAGTTATTTTCGTATCACATTCAGAACGGCTGTTAACTACGCACTTTGCCGGGATTAGTTGAATATCTTCATAATCAAATACATTTTCCATGGTGGATCCCCCTAAAAACGAATAATAAAGTTATGCTTATAAATAATGTTCGTATTTATACTACATGAAAACCATATCATTGTCAAAAAAATTCCTAATAAGGTGTAAAAATCTTTACTAGATTGGTAAAATAAGAAGAAAAATGAAAGTGTGAAAACATGGATATTTTTGAACAGGAATTTATAATTTTTGTCACTATGCTATTTTTAGTAACACTCTATGAGGTGTATAACTATATAAAAGAGAGTGATCAAAGTGGTGTGATAAAATCTGACCCCATGGATACCATTTATTATGTTCCTCTAACTTTTATACCTACACTATTTGGTGCACCAAAGGAATTTATCGGTATGCTTCTACTCGTTGTTTTTAGTACGTTGGTTTGCCAAATTTTCTTAAGAGGAAAGAAAGTAAAGGTTAAAGGCACAACGAAAGAAAACGTTTTAAGAGCTATTCATAAGTGGAAAGAAAAACGAGGGTATGATCTCCAAATGAACTATGAAGACAGCGGGGATAATTACACTTTATTGCTTAACAGGGAACAGATTCACATTAAGATAAAAAATTATGCTGCACGAGGAGAACATAAAGATGTGGAACTGTATTATAAGGATAGATCGGACAAAGGTACGTATGTAGAATTTATAGACGATTTAAGGTTAATCTTAGAAAAGGATATTGATACGAATTGGCTCAGGAAGAAAGAACGGAGGGACTTACTTTTTTCCATTGGTTCTACTTTGATCGCAATAGTCGGTATAATAACATTTTTTGACACATAAAAGCTTTATACCCCATGATAAATTAGTTCCTCTATTTACAAGCACAAGAATTCATCTACTAAACAGTATAATGTAAAGTCCTTGAAAAACATTCACAAAAATGAATGTTTTTTATTTTGTTCGCAATACAGATGATAGAAAGAGGAAAACTCTTTCACGAAAATTCTAAATAGACTAAAATAATAGTAGGGATGGTTGAAAACGATTACAAATAAAGGGGGAATAGGTAAGATGATTCGTTCAAATCGTATGGAGCAGAGAACCAAAGAAGAATGGTTAACGTTAGTTGATACAACATTAAAAGGGAAATCAAGTGATGTTTTAAATAAACGCATTCACACTACCTACTCGACGAAACCACTATACACACAAGAAGATATAGAGAATATTCCTGTAGATGAACTCCCAGGTCAGGGACTAAGCACAAGAGGCTTTACTAAATCCTCTAATAATTGGATTAACGTGAATCCATCTGATCTTTCAAGAAAAGCACGAGAAAATCAGGATAGCTTGTCTCTTACCAGTCAAGAAATAAAAGAAATTTCCAATCGCTATTATTCAAACGGCATTAAATGAGATACATACACCTATTCATTTTTCTTTATCGACAAACGAGCAATCTGAATTAGCGAAAGAATTAACGTTTCCATCTACTACGAGGGGAGTATTCCAGTCAGACCCTATTACTGAGATGGTGTCGACAGGAAAATTGTGGTCCGATAAAGAAAAAAGAGTTGGTTAGATTGTCTTGAACGGTTAGATCAAATAGTACCAAACTTAAAAACCATTGGAATCCATTTGACCCCGTATCATATGGCAGGTGCAAATCCATTCATGGAGCTAGCCTGTATGCTTAGTCTTGCTGTTGAATATATTGAGTTGGGGAAAGAGATAGGTTGGACACCTGAAAAAACGATGAGTAAATTGGTTGTTATGATGCCGATTGATTCAAAATTTTTCATTCAAATTAGTAAAGTCAGAGCAGCAAGAGGCGTGTGGACGACATTACTAAAAGCATATGGCATAGAAGAAGATAAGACTCAAATGGTCATTAGTGCCTCTACTTCTTGTCTCACTCATTCCCAAATTGATTCCCATGTAAATATATTAAGGCATGCTGAAGCAGCTTTTGCAGGTGTCGTAGGAGGGATAGATTATTTATGTATTTGTCCCTTTAATACATCACATCTAGCTAATCGAATTGCACATAATATACATGCCTTATTAAAAGAAGAAAGTCAATTACATAGAGTCATCGATCCTGCTGGGGGATCCTACTCAGTGGAGACGATAACACATGATTTTATCAAAGAGTCATGGGGTAAGTTTCAAGAGCAGCAAAGAGAAGGTGGAATCCTCCAGTTAATGAAAACAGGAAAAATCCAAAGGGAACTTAAAGTTGAGCTAGAAGCATTGAAACATTCGGTTCAAACTCGCGAGTGTTCTCTTATTGGTACGAATGTCTATGTAGATATAAGACAAAAGGAAGAACTAGAAAAGCAGGGGATGCATTCAATAGGCGATAGATTAACGGGAGAGGAGATCCTCCCATTATCACAGTTAAGATTACCCGTATTATTTGAAGACCTGCCTAAACAGTCATTTACTGCAGGGGTAATTGGACTTGGAAAGCTAAAAGAATATAAGCCTCGTGCAGATTATGTTTCAGGTGTATTAGCGGCTGGAGGGATTGAAACCATTTGGAGCGAAGAATGTGTAACAGCCCACGATGTAGAAACATTTATAAACACTACCAATCATGCTTATTATTGTTTGTGCGGAACAGAAGATAGCTATAACCAGTTGGTTCCTGAAATTATACAGAAATTTAAATCGAGATCGTTCGTATTAGATATAGCTGGAACCGATCAATTTGATGTAGATGGATTTATCATTAAAGGTCAGGATATTCCAGAAAAAATTAGTACCATAGTAAGTAGAGTGGAGGGGTTGATTCGTGAGTAAGCCGAATTTGATAGAATAGTACCTGAATATAGTACTCAAAAAGAGCTAGAGGAATCAAGAGATTCTCTCTTTACAAAAAACAATTGGAATCTGTTACTCATTTAGGAGACTTCCCAGGTATGCAGCCTTATACTAGAGGACCATACCCAACTATGTACACAACGAGACCTTGGACAATTAGACAATATGCCGGCTTCTCTACAGCAGAAGAGAGTAACGCCTTTTACAAGCGAAATTTAAAAATGGGTCAAAAAGGATTATCGGTTGCGTTTGATTTAGCGACTCATAGAGGATATGATTCCGATCACGAGAGGGTAGTTGGGGATGTAGGTAAAGCGGGCGTTGCGATTGATTCTGTGGAAGATATGAAGATCCTATTCAATGAGATTCCTCTCGATCAAATGAGTGTATCCATGACGATGAACGGAGCAGTTCTTCCGGTGCTTGCTTTTTTTATCGTAGCAGCGGAAGAACAAGGGGTTGAGCAGCACCTGCTTTCAGGTACGATTCAAAATGATATTTTAAAAGAATATATGGTCCGAAACACGTATATCTATCCACCACAAATGAGTATGAAAATTATTTCTGATATATTCGAATATACAGCTAAAAACATGCCGAAATTTAATTCGATCAGTATTTCAGGATATCATATGCAAGAGGCAGGGGCTCCAGCAGATTTAGAGCTCGGCTATACGTTAGCAGATGGACTCGAATATGTACGTACGGGATTAGCAGCTGGCATTGATATTGATGCGTTTGCCCCGAGGCTATCATTCTTTTGGGGAATTGGTATGGATTATTTTAAAGAAGTGGCAAAGCTTAGAGCTGGAAGAAGAATGTGGGCAGAATTAATGTCCCAGTTCCATCCTAAGAACCCTAAATCCCTTGCTTTACGCACTCATTCCCAGACATCAGGTTGGAGCTTAACGGAACAAGATCCATTCAACAATGTAGTGCGTACGTTAATGGAAGCACACGCAGCTGTCATGGGACATACACAGTCTCTTCATACAAACGCCCTAGATGAGGCCATCGCTTTACCAACAGATTTCTCAGCGAGAATAGCTCGAAATACTCAGTTATTCCTTCAAGAAGAAACGGGCATTACAGACATTATTGACCCATGGGGTGGCTCTTATTATGTGGAAAGCTTAACAGATGAACTGATGAAAAAGGCGTGGGAACATATTGAAGAGATAGAAGAGCTAGGAGGAATGACCAAAGCAATCGAGACTGGACTCCCGAAAATGAAAATAGAAGAGGCGGCCGCCAAACGCCAAGCCATGATTGATTCAGGTATGGAAAAGATTGTTGGAGTGAATATGAATCGCTTAGAAAAAGAAGATCCCCTTGATGTATTGGATATTGATAATACAGAAGTGCGTAAAAAGCAGTTAGAACGGATTGCCCTCGTAAAGGAACATCGTAACGATGAAAACGTAAAGGCAGCGTTAGAGGCATTAACTGATTCGGCAAAAAAAGGTGAAGGTAATTTACTAGAACGTACTGTTGAAGCGGCAAGATCTCGGGCGACATTAGGTGAAATATCTGGAGCCATCGAACAAGTTTGTGGTCGGCACAAAGCTCTTATTCGATCTGTAAGCGGAGTGTATCAGTCTAATTATGCAAATGAAGAAGAGATTGAAACGGTTAAAGCTCTCTCTCAAGAGTTCCTAGAAAGTGAAGGTCGTAGACCCCGCATTCTCATTGCGAAGATGGGTCAAGACGGTCATGACCGCGGAGCCAAAATTATTGCCACAGCATTTGCAGACCTGGGTTTTGATGTAGATATTGGTCCATTATTTCAAACACCGCAAGAAACAGCCAGACAAGCGGTTGAAAATGATGTTCATGCGATTGGCGTGAGTTCACTTGCAGCGGGACATAAGACGCTTCTTCCTGCATTAATGAATGAATTGGAAGCACTAGGGAGAAAAGATATTATCGTTGTGATAGGGGGCGTTATACCGTATAAAGATTATGATTTCCTTTTAAACAACGGGGCGTCTGCAATCTTTGGTCCTGGTACTGTCATTCCTGTCGCAGCGGCAAAAGTTCTGGAGGAAATCTTTATTAGATTAGGGTATGAGGAAGATATTCGTGAAAAATAAGCGATTTAAACGTGCAGAAGATGAGTCTCTTAACCTAGATGAAATGGTGAGTGGAATCGTAAGGGGCGAACGAAAGTGGCTGGCAAAAGGAATTACGATCATTGAAAGTCAGGCCAAGCATCATCAAATCTTAGCAAAAGAACTGTTGAAGAAACTGTCTTCTATAACAAGGAAGACGAGCATTCGTGTTGGAATTACAGGCGTTCCAGGAGTAGGGAAAAGTACGTTTATTGAAAGCTTTGGAAGCATGCTTTGTGATCAAGGACTACACGTCGCTGTTCTTGCTATTGATCCGTCATCTAGTCTTTCAGGTGGAAGTATTCTTGGTGATAAAACAAGAATGGAATCTCTTGCACGAAATGACCTTGCGTTTATACGGCCTTCTCCTACAGCGGGTACACTTGGCGGTGTTCACAGGAAAACAAGAGAAACGATGTTACTCTGTGAAGCGGCTGGATATGACATCGTGCTTGTAGAAACCGTAGGAGTAGGTCAAAGTGAGTATGTTGTCCGTGAAATGGTAGATTATTTTATGCTTTTAACCTTAACGGGTGCAGGTGATGAACTTCAAGGGATGAAAAAAGGGATTATGGAGCTCGCTGATGGACTCTTTGTTCATAAAGCAGATGGTGATAACGTCGGTAAAGCAAATAAGACTGTGAGTGAATTAAATCAACTACTTCATTTCTTACAGCCGTCCACACCAGGCTGGACGACGAAGGCCTATCCACTTTCTTCCACTACAAAATAGGGTTAGAGGAAGTTTGGACAACCATCCAAGCATTTATCCAAACAACAAAAGAGTCCGGACAATTTATTCAAAGAAGAACAAATCAGAGACTGGAATGGCTTCGTTCAAGTTTAGAAGAAGAAATACTAGACCAATTTTATCAAAAGCAACAAGTTCAGACGTTACTTCCTTTAATGAAAGAACAAGTAAAGGAAGGTACAACGAATGTGAGAGAAGCCGTAGACCAATTATTACAAGTAAATAAAAAAAGTAGATGCATAATGGCATCACTTTTTTACGATGTATGAGTAAAATAGTTTACTATATTAAAGTAAAATGCTATATGCATGTCATGCTGGTTACATGACGCTTGGAGGAAAAATGTAATAGAAGAAGTGGCAGAGAAATGGTTCCTATGATAGGAGCCAGTTCT
>NZ_ABFU01000041.3 GCF_000171615.1 Bacillus coahuilensis m4-4
TTCGTCAAGTTCATTTTTTGGAAATAATTATTATTAGGTAGAATCACAAGGTATACAATAATCGTTATTAAATAACGAGACAAAACCTGTAAACCAATTAAGAAAAATGATACCGTCCTACCCACCCGTCACTAGCGAGCAAATGGAATGATTGGGTGATAACTGATAAAATCGACCAGAAATAAAAAAAGACCTAGAATCCCTTTTAAAAAGAATTCTAGGCTCTTAAACTGTATGACCTGTGAGGGATTTGAACCCCCGACCCCTTCCCTGTCAAGGAAGTGCTCTCCCGCTGAGCTAACAAGTCGCAATATGTATAAGTAATATTATAAGTATTATCTCAACAAAGTCAATAGAAAATAAGAAAGACTCTAATCGATAATCTATGGTTCTGTTTGAATAACGGAACATGAAGCCTATTCAACACTTGTCAATTTTTAAGTATAAACTTTGTTCCAAGAAATCTTTAATCTCCGAATTTACTAGCACTCAATCATTCTCGATCCCTCTGCTTGGGAGAGTTCACTAACCATTTTTCCTAAAAGAACAAAGTCCCTTCTCTAACTCTTAGAAATTACTTGCTTAAAGAACGTGTGTTCGTATATAATAACATCAAATAGTAAGTGAGGTGATTTTTTATGTTAAAGCTTCTAAAAAAAGCAAAAGAAGAAAATAGACCAATCGAATTTATTTATTTCTCTCCATCTAGTAACACATGTACTAAACGAAAAGTAAAGGTGTTAAGTCTAAATTCTACACATTTAAAAGGTTACTGCTATTTACGAAATAGTCTTCGTACATTCTCTCTTGATCAAATCCTTGCCATTCAACCTGCAAACACTCCTTCTATTAAACGTAAAAATCCCTTTTCTGCATAACAAAAAACACGTAGAAAGTACTGAGCTTTCTACGTGTCCCTACTATATTTATGCCTGTTGTACCTCTCCGTCCGTTCCTTTACGTGTAAAGTATTGGTAGGCAAGAAGTGCAATAAACATTCCTAGACCAATAAGGTCTGAATATCCTTCAGGATAGATTAATAATAAACCTGTTGCTACACTTACTAATCGCTCAACAGCATTTAATTTGCGATACCAGAACCCAATCATTCCTGCACCAATGGAAATCATACCCGTAACAGCAGTGAAAATAACCCAGATAAGTTCTGTCGCGTTTGTATCAATCATCAGAAGTTCAGGACTTAATACAAACATATACGGAATAATAAAGGCCGCAATCGCTAACTTAGCGGAATTTAACCCCGTTCGTATTGGCTCTCCTCCAGAAACACCCGCGGCGGCAAATGCAGCAAGCGCAACCGGTGGTGTAATGTCTGCGATTATTCCGAAGTAGAACACAAATAAATGTGCAGCAAGGGCTGGTGCTCCTAATAGGATAATGGCTGGAGCAGCAATCGTCGACGTAATTACATAGTTAGCGGTAGTCGGTGACCCCATTCCAAGAATGATGGATGCGATCATGGTGAAGAACAATGTTAACAATAGCATGGTTGTCTCATTATTAGCTAATGCTCCCGCTAAATCAACTAATCCGTTAGCCATTGTTAAACCAAGGCCCGTTTTCGTTACAACACCTACGATAATCCCAGCACAGGCCGTAGCAGCCGCTACTGATAAAGCTGTTCGAGCACCGTCAACTAATGCATCTACTGCTTTACGCAAGTTAATACGTGTTTCTTTTCTAATCGCACTCACTACAATGGTAGAAACAATTGACCAAAGTGCAGCTCTCATGACACTCATTCCACTTACTAACAATATGATAACCGTTAAAATTGGAATCAGCAGGTAGATCTTTTTCAATACCTCTTTACGATTAGGCATTTCATCATCTGTTAGTCCTCGTAATCCGAGTCGTTTTGCTTCAAAGTGAGTCATAATCCATATACCTGTAAAGTATAAAAGAGCAGGAATGGTTGCAGCTTTAGCAATCTCCCAATATGAAATACCTTCAATAAATTCAACCATAAGGAATGCGGCTGCTCCCATGATTGGTGGCATAAGCTGTCCACCAGTAGAAGCGGCTGCCTCTACTCCACCAGCAAATTCTTTTTTGTACCCAAGTTTTTTCATCATTGGAATGGTGAACGAACCTGAGGTTACCACGTTAGCAACAGAACTTCCGCTTATCGTACCTTGTAAGGCAGATGAAAAGATGGCTACTTTAGCGGGTCCCCCCGTTCTTTTTCCTGCTATTGCAACGGCGAGATCATTAAAGTATTGACCAACTCCTGTTTTTACAAGGAATGCTCCAAACAATAAGAACAAGAAGATAAATGTTGCAGATACGTATAGTGGTGTACCTAATATCCCCTCACCTGTAAAGAACATAGTTTTTACAATATCATCCAAATCATAGCCTCTATGTGCAAGGAAACCAGGCATAGAGCGGCCAAAGTACATATAAAGTAAAAAAACGAACGCAATGATCGTAATGGGTAATCCTACCGCACGACGAGTTGCTTCAAGTACTAATAGGATGGCGATCAATCCTACTACAAAATCCATGGTTGTTAAAGAACCTACTCTACTTACAATCGTTTCTTCCATAAGCGGCCAATAAGCCCCTACGACAATAGCTAATAAGGCTAGAATATAGTCATAAAAAGCAATCGTATTTTTCTTTACTCCTTTACGTGCTGGAAATAAGAGAAAAATTAGGGATAAGGCAAATCCCAAATGAATACTTAGTAACAGCTTTCTTGGGATCATTTGCGATATAGAAGCATATAACTGGAAGACGGAGAATGCTAGTAATCCAAAAAAGATCACCCACCTCATAATTCCATCTGTTTTTCTTACTCCTGCCTCTGGGTCAAATTTTTCGAGTAACTCTTGTTGTTCTTGCTCTGATAATCCCTCATGTTTTTTAGACATGGAAGTCCACTCCTCTCCACAATTGCCAAAGTGATAATGTGTCAACTTTGATTTCTACTAGCGTTCCTTCATGATAAATTTCACGAAAGGGAATCGTTTCTTCTTTAATATGCAACAAATGATTGGCTTTAACTTGTCCAATTCTTAAATGAAAAGAAGAAAAAAATCGATTCATATTGCTAATTTCATATTTTCCTTCTTCTGTTATTCTGAAACTTGTTCCTTCGTCACCTTTGGAAGGCATGCCAATAGAGGTGTCTTCGTACACCATCTTAAATAATTCAATTTTATGGTTACGAGCGGCATACCATTCTTCTACTTGGATAGATGGATGGAATGAGTATATTCTATTCTGAATACCTCATTTGGTTGGATGGGTATATAGGTGAAAGATTGTTCTTCGACCGGTGAAATGATTAAGCATTTTGTAAAAGGTATGAAAAATAAAGCTAGGATTAAAATTGAACTACCGATAAACATTCGCTTTACTCTATTTTTCTTCATACAAGCACTCCATCACATAAATAGAAAAGAGAATAGACCATGATGGTCTATTCATATTTTTATAAATTGTTTGTTATTCGACCGTTAAACCTTGTTCTTCAAAATATTTTTTCGCACCAGGGTGAACGGTAATTCCCATTCCATCAAGAGCTGTCTCAACCGTGATTAAGCTACCTTTAGGATGAGCAATAGCATCTGTATTTTCAAAAAGTGCTTTCGTGATATCATAGATTACATCTTCAGAAATATCCTCACGAGTCACTAACATCGCACGTACAGCTACTGTTCCAATTTCATCTTCTAGGTTAGAATAAGTTCCACCCGCAATTGTATCCTCTGCATAATAAGGATATTTTTCGATTAATTCTTGAATTTTAGCTGAATCAATAGCTACCACGTTTACATCTGTAACGGCTGCTAATCCTTCAACGGCTCCAGTCGGTGTACCAGAAGTAATAAAGGCCGCATCAATTGAACCATCTTGAATTCCAGTTGTAGAATCGTCAAATGATAGATCACGTGTGTCAATATCATCAAAAGACATTCCGTGAATTTCAAGAATTTGCTCAGCATTTAAGCGTGTTCCAGAACCAGCTTCACCTACTGATACAACTTTTCCTTTAAGATCTTCAACGCTGTTAATGCCAGAATCTTTTGTTGTAACGATTTGAATCGTTTCAGGATATAGTGTTGCAATACCCATTGCTGTTTCTACTTTATTATCAGTGAACATTTGAGTTCCTTCAGAAGCATAGCTTGCAATATCCGTTTGAGTAAATGCAATTTCTATTTTTCCATCTTTAAGAGTTGCCATGTTTTCAGCAGATGCACCAGAAGTTTCTGCACTAGATTTAATTCCAGTTTCATCTTGAATAATTTTTGCAATGGCTCCACCTAATGGATAATATGTACCACCAGTTCCGCCAGTAGCAATTCCGATAAAGTCTACCTCTTCTCCGCCTTCAGAACCGCCGCCACAAGCAGCAAGTATCATAGAGAATGATAATAACATTGTCGTTAATAACATTAGACTTTTCTTTTTCATACAAGACTCCCCCTTTTTATAATGTTGCAACACACCGTATTCATTTTACCATATAAAACTAAGTTTTTGTCAAGTATTCCTCGCTTACAGTTAGCTGAAACCCTTATTCAATCAGTTAAAACAGATATCACTATAATTAATACAACGTATAAATCGTGAATGATAACTATATATTATGTATAAATTATGCATACCCATACATTTTTCCCTTTTCTTCTGTTAGAAGGCGTCGTAAGATATTATTCTAAAATCACATTACAGGCGAAAAAATATATCTTATGATATGCTAGATGAAAACGCTTATTTATATTTCGGGAGGACATAAAATGACAGGCTCTCAAGGAAAAATTGAAGAAAAAATAATATTTAGTGAATTTTTACAAGAAGAAATCTCCTTTCTAGTATATTTACCGCCGAATTACTCAGATTTATATAAATACGCACTATTAATAGCACAAGACGGAAGAGATTACTTCCAATTAGGAAAATTACCTCGATTAGGTGATGAACTGATTCCAAGTAAAGAAATCGAGAATACCATCATGGTAGGAGTGCCTTATAAAGATGTGAATGACAGGAGGAGAAAATATCATCCTGAAGGAGAGCAAAACTCTGCTTATATCCGATTCATTGCTCAGGAGCTTATTCCATTTTTGGACCGAGAATATCCTACTTATCTAATGGGACAAGGACGTACCTTAGTTGGCGATTCATTGGCTGCAACTGTATCATTGATGACTGCATTACATTATCCTCATTCGATTGGGAAAGTCATTTTGCAATCGCCTTATGTCGATGAGCATGTATTGAATAAAGTTCAACAGCATAAGCAGCCAGAGCTACTAGATGTTTATCATGTCATTGGAACAGAAGAGACCGCTGTTAAAACAACAGATGGTGAAGTGAAAGACTTTTTAAAGCCAAACAGAGAATTACATAAGATGATGGTTGAAAAAGGATATTCATTATTCTATGAGGAATTTAATGGAGAGCATACGTGGAAATATTGGCAGCCAGATTTAAAACGAGCTTTAAAAATGATGCTTTAATAAAATATTATAATATTCAAAAATAATCTGATATAATTTACTAAATGTACATTGAGGAGGATCCATTATGAAGTATGGAATTGTCATTTTCCCATCCAGGCAAATTCAAGATTTCGCAAACTCGTACAGAAAAAGATATGATCCTAATTATGCGTTAATTACTCCGCACGTTACTCTTAAGCCATCATTTGAGGCATCAGAAGATGAGTTAAAAGGACTAACCGAACATTTGCAAGTAGTGAGTCAAAATACGTCTCCATTKTCTCTTCATGCGTATAAGTTTAGTTCATTTAGTCCTGTAAATAACGTGATTTATTTAAAACTTGAGGCTACTGAAAAGTTAGTACGTCTGTATCAAGACTTAAACCAAGACCATATCATTGGTGGAGTACCAGAATACCCATTTGTTCCTCACATAACGGTTGGTCAAGGATTATCCAACGACGAGCATTCAGATGTTTTTGGTTCGCTACAAATGCAGCAAGTAGAGTTCAATGAAACAGTCGACCGTTTCCATTTATTGTATCAGCTTGAGAATGGATCATGGACTGTTTACGAAACGTTTAGATTAGGTAAGGATTGTTAGACATGATATCACAATTAGTAAAAAATGAGCAGCAGCTTCAAGATGCCTATTCTGTTAGAAAAAAAGTATTCGTAGAAGAACAAAAGGTACCTTTAGAATTAGAGTTGGATGAGTTTGAAGAATCCAGTCACCATTTTGTTATATACGAAGGCTCTACTCCCATTGGTGCAGGCCGATTCAGAATACTAGGCAACGTCGGAAAAGTAGAAAGAATCTGTGTCCTTCATAATTTTCGTGGTAGAGGAATTGGTGAATTGATGATGGATTCCATTCATTCTTTTGCCTCTGAACAAGATACGATTCAAACTTTACGCCTTCATGCTCAAGTACAGGCAATTGGATTTTATGAACAGTTAGGGTATAAAATTGTGTCAGACGAGTTTCTTGATGCAGGTATTCCTCATCGAACAATGGAAAAGCCTGTATCCTAATAAAAACGTTGCCTCTTAGGTAGGCAACGTCAGGCTGTCGAGAAAATCTCGACAGCCTTTAATAATGTATAAATATTTTAACAAATCACCGCGTTAATATGTTAAAATAGAGATATATAATATATTGATTGGCGGGGATTAACTATG
Organism: Bacillus coahuilensis m4-4; assembly: GCF_000171615.1. Lineage (GTDB taxonomy): Bacteria > Bacillota > Bacilli > Bacillales > Bacillaceae_K > Bacillus_T > Bacillus_T coahuilensis. Next base: position 6,660 of record NZ_ABFU01000041.3, read on the forward strand.
CTAAAACCAAAGAGAATTACGCAAAATGAATATGATTTTGTTTCATTGATGATATGGTTCCTTCCGACCATCTTCTTCGAAAGATAAAAAAATACATTGAACTTCTCCTTTATTATT
>NZ_ABFU01000040.3 GCF_000171615.1 Bacillus coahuilensis m4-4
TTAAGAAAGGCATTAATCTACGGCTTGATACTCTATTGCTATTTCTTCAAATGTAGCCGTTTTATTTATGATTAACACTTTCGTTCCTAGAGGAATCCTATCAAATAATTCTTCTACGGATGGATTAGTCATTCGAACACATCCATTTGAAACGTAGTAACCTATTGATTCTGCCCGATTTGTCCCATGAATGCCGTATATCCTCCCATCTGTCTCTTCCGCATCAAAGCCTATCCATCTCGTACCTAATGGATTATTCGAATCTCCACCAGGAATATCGAGCTTACGATAATAAGGATTTTTGGCCTTCACCGTAACTGTGAACAAGCCTTCTGGAGTCAAATCATCCGTTCGTCCGGTTCCTACTTGGTAGATATGCTGAAGCTCATTTTTTTGAAAGAACGCTAATTCATTGGTTGTTTTATTGATTATGATAAAGGGATCTCCTGGAATAGGATTCTGACCAAGTGGCCAAATAGGTGACATGATAAAAAAGAGAACCATCGTTAGCTTAACCATACCGACTCTCCTTTCAAGGATTTTCGATTAGTTTGCTTCAATGGTTCTTTTTTCATACTGATCTGCTTTTTGAGAGATGCCTTTAAAATTACTTTTAATAATTAAGTATTGTTCCATTTCTTTCATAAATTGAAGGAGTGCAGCACGTGCTTCAAATTCTTCTCGGCTTTGCGGGAGCTCCATTTCCTCAAATTCTAATTTTATTTCATATAGGCGCTTTAAGTAAAAAATGGCCGTGTTCCCAGGATGAATATGTTCAGCTAGTTCATCAATAAATTCAGAAAGGATTTGTCCCTGTTCCACGGTTAGAGAAATACTGGCAACATTTGGAAGGATTCTTTCTAAAATATCTAATTGCTTTTCTCTCATCTTGAAGTATAAATAATATAGATTTTCATGACGTAAAAAATGATTCTCTACATCCTTGAACGCTATCGTTTTTGCCTTATGTATGATTTCTACTGTATCTGTAATTTCTTTGCCCGTCCAATCACTATCTTTGTTACATAAATAGTGAGATATTTCATGAAAGATGATTCTAAAATTTTCTTCAATCCTTTTCTGATAGGAAACTAACTGTGTTTCAACACTGGGCATATATAAGTTCATAATTAATGCAATCCCTATCCCAATAATAATGATACCAAGCTCATTTAAAATTATATCAGTTGAGATGGCTTGAAAAGAATACAAGTGTAGAATGATGACGGAACTAGTGACAATGCCCTCTTGAATGGAGAGCATAACGGTAACAGGAATAAAGAATAACAGCATCAATCCGATGACCCACGGCTCATATCCTACTACTTCAAAAAAGAACGCTGAAAAACCCATGGCAATGATACAGGCTAAAAATCGGCTCCAAGAAGCATTTATAGATTTTTTTCTCGTGTTTTGAACACATAAAATAGTCAGTATTCCAGCTGATGCAAAATTATCAAGAGAAAACCATTGTGCAATCATAATAGCAATGGCTGTTCCGAGTGCGGTTTTAACCGTACGATATCCTATTCTAAAGCGGGGCATAATGCTTCTCCTTATAGCTCGTTTGTTTATAGTGTTAATATATACGATTTAGGTACAAACAAACCCCCTGTATAAAAACAGGGGGTGTAAGCGCTTATACTTCTTCGCAATGTTCCTCAAATGCTTCTTGTAGATTTGCTACGACACTCATCGGTTCAAATCCTTCAATTTCGTGACGTTCCACCATCGTAATGATTTCTCCGTCTTTTAATAAAGCAAAAGAAGGGGAGGAAGGTGGATATCCTGTAAAGTAACTTCTTGCCTTAGCTGTTGCTTCTTTGTCTTGACCAGCAAATACGGTAACTAATTGGTCTGGACGTTTATCGTAATGCACGGCATGAGCTGCTGCAGGGCGAGCAATCCCTCCTGCACAACCACAAACAGAGTTAATCATCACTAGGGTTGTTCCTTTTTTTGAAAATGCTTCTTCTACTTCTTCTGGTGTCTTTAACTGCGTATATCCAGCTGCCTCGATTTCTTCGCGAGCCTGGCGAACAATATCGTTCATAAATAGATTAAAATCCATATTCATTCTTTTGTTCTCCCTTTCTTGCTAATCTACCTCCATCATAGTGGAAGGAGGTGTTTTTTTCAATGAAACGGTCGTTTTTTGCTGAAAAAAGTTTGAATTTCTGGTTTAAGCAGATAAGAGACGGGTACGATAATAATACATCTAGATCCATACCCCTAAACTCCCTAGATGCTAGGATAGCTTGGACGCCGAGCTATCCCTTTTTTCTTTCCCTTTATGATATAAGAAGATGAATAAAATATAAAGAAAAAAGCTTTAAGTTAAATAAATCAAAATAGAAGAGGGTGTTCCAAATGTTTATACTTTTGGGACACCCTCTTTAACCTATTATAAAAACATCGTCAATCCAACAAATATAGAGGATGCTAGCATGGCGAATAGCATTAGATATACAACGATTTTGCGGAATTTTGGATTATTCATTTTCTAAACACACTCCTCATAGTCATTCCTCTATATTTTAAATGGATTGTGTGAAATAGACAACCTTGATTTCTATTGAAAAATTTGAAAACGCTTTCTGAATTTGCTTCTATTTGAAGGTTTTGGTCGAATCAATATCGAATACGTATGTGATACGAATGAGGGGGAGATGTTTGTGAAGGCAGTAGATCATATCGGGATAGCAGTGAAATCAATTGAGAGCTCATTGTCTCTATACCGAGATATCTTTGGTTTAAGACTACTGAAAACGGAACGAGTCGAGTCGGAAGGTGTCATCGTAGCATTTCTAGACGCAGGCAATCTTAAATTAGAATTATTGGAGCCTTTTAGTGAAAAAAGTGCCATCTATTCTTTTATTGAGAAAAAGGGGGAAGGCATCCATCATATAGCGTTCTCTGTCCAAGGTATTGAAGATCGAATAGAAGAGTTAAAACGAAACGGTATTAGGATGATTCATGATAAACCAAAGCGCGGGGCTGCAGGAGCTGAGGTAGCATTCTTGCATCCTTCCTCAACTGGCAGGGTTTTATATGAAATCTGTGAAAAAAGTAAGGGGGAATAGCGGGGATGGATATTTACGATAAGATTAATGAATTGTACGACCGAAGACGCACTATTGAACTGGGTGGTGGAGATGAACGGATTGAAAAGCAGCATGCCAAAGGAAAGCTAACCGCGAGAGAACGAATCGACTTGATACTAGATGAAGGAAGCTTTGTTGAACTCAATCCGTTTATTGAACATCGCTGCTCTGATTTTGGACTAGAAAATCAAAAAGGTCCTGGTGACGGGGTTGTAACAGGCTACGGTAAAATAAACGGCAGACCTGTCTATCTATTCTCACAGGACTTTACAGTATTTGGTGGGGCTCTTGGAGAAATGCATGCAAAGAAAATAGCAAATGTAATGGATTTAGCTGTAAAGAACGGGGCACCTTTTATAGGGCTTAATGACTCAGGTGGTGCGAGAATTCAGGAAGGCGTTGTATCGTTAGACGGCTATGGTCATATTTTTTATCGCAATGCAATCTATTCAGGTGTTATACCGCAAATTTCAGTCATTATGGGCCCGTGTGCAGGAGGCGCTGTGTACTCCCCAGCCATCACTGATTTTGTTTTTATGGTAGATGGTACCAGTCAGATGTTCATTACTGGACCGAAAGTGATTGAAACCGTAACAGGTGAAAAGATTTCTGCTGAAGATTTAGGTGGTTCAAAAGTGCATAACACGATCAGTGGAAATGCCCATTTCCGAGCAGAGACTGAAGTAGAAATACTGCAGGAAGTAAGGAGATTAGTAGCTTATTTACCGCAAAACAGTGAAGAGAAAGTAGAGAGGTTAGACGATTTTGATGAAGTGCACGATCGACCCGATCTACCAGATATCGTTCCGTTTGATACGATTCGGCCATACGACGTTCGAAATGTAATAGATCAAGTTGTGGATACAGGTAGCTTTATGGAGGTTCAGAAAGAATTTGCCAAAAATATTGTAGTTGGATTTGCACGAATTGCAGGTGAGTCAGTTGGACTTGTATGTAACCAGCCAAAGTATTTAGCAGGAGGATTAGATATTGATTCGTCTGATAAGGCGAGTCGTTTTATTCGCTTTTGTGATAGCTTTAATATTCCACTCATTACATTTGAAGATGTAACAGGATTTTTCCCTGGGATTAAACAAGAGCACGGGGGAATCATTCGACATGGTGCGAAGATTCTCTATGCATACTCTGAAGCAACCGTTCCTAAAATAACGGTTATTTTGAGGAAAGCTTATGGCGGTGCCTATGTTGCTCTTAATTCAAAAGCCATAGGAGCGGATCTTGTTTTTGCATGGCCGAATGCAGAAATTGCTGTAATGGGACCTCAGGGTGCAGCCAATATCATTTTCTCGCGAGAAATCAACGGAAGTGAATATCCTGAAGAAGAGCGAACGAAAAAAATAAATGAATACAAAGATAAATTTGCAAATCCCTATATTGCGGCCAGCAGGGGAATGGTTGATGATGTCATCGACCCTCGAGATACAAGACTAAAGCTTGTTCAGTCATTAGAGATGCTCCGAAACAAAAAAGAGCAAAGGCCTACCAAAAACATGGAAACATCCCTCTATAAAGGGAAATGTTTGAGAGATTTCATCAATAAGAGTATACTTTACTGTTGAATACATAAGTAGGTGGAGGGTGTTGACATGATTAATCAAGATCGTGTATTAAACGAATTTTTAGAATTAGTTCAAATTGATTCTGAAACTTTAAATGAAACTGAGATTGCGAAAGTATTAACAAAGAAATTTACAGACCTAGGTGTTCATGTTTTTGAAGATAATACGACAAGTATAACAGGTCATGGAGCTGGAAATTTAGTTTGTACATTAGAAGGAACAAAAGATGGTGTGGAGACGATCTATTTTACCTCACACATGGATACCGTAGTTCCGGCAGTGGGTGTAAAGCCTGAAGTACGTGAGGATGGCTATGTTTATTCTGATGGAACAACTATTTTAGGTGCAGATGATAAAGCTGGATTAGCGGCTATGATCGAGCTAATTCACGTGTTAAAAGAACAAGATATTCCCCATGGAAAAATTGAATTTATTATAACGGTTGGAGAAGAGTCTGGATTAGTTGGAGCAAAGGCTCTAGACAGAGAGCTTGTCACAGCTAAATTTGGTTTTGCTTTAGATAGCGACGGTAAGGTAGGGAACATTATCGTAGCAGCTCCAACCCAAGCGAAAGTGAAAGCGATTATTCACGGGAAAACGGCTCACGCAGGTGTCGCACCAGAAAAAGGAGTTTCGGCTATCACAATCGCTGCAAAAGCAGTTAGTCGTATGCCATTAGGTCGTATTGACGAAGAGACAACAGCAAATATTGGCCGCTTTGAAGGTGGAAAAGCAACAAATATAGTTTGTGACCGAGTGGATATTCTAGCTGAAGCACGCTCATTAGTACCAGAAAAGATGGAAGCTCAAGTAGAGAAAATGCAAGAAGCTTTCCATTCTGCAGCAAAGGAGCTAGGTGGTAGTGCGGATGTAGAGGTAGAAGTGATGTACCCAGGTTTCAAATTTGCTGACGGAGACGAAGTAGTAGAAGTAGCAAAACGAGCTGCAGTTGCAATCGGTCGTGAAAGTTCCCTACAAACTTCTGGTGGCGGAAGCGATGCTAACGTTATCGCAGGTTTTGGTATTCCTACTGTTAACCTGGCTGTTGGTTATGAAGAAATCCATACAACGAACGAAAGAATGCCGGTAGAAGAACTTGTGAAGCTATCCGAAATGATTGTAGAGATTGTTAAGGATGTTGCCTCTAATTAAATACACCAAGAAAATGCTCGAGGTAGGAACTTCGAGCATTTTTTTATTTTGGCTCTACTAAAGCACATTTACCATTTTGCATAAATCAACTGCTAGAATGAGCATCTATTAAATTATTTAATTAAAACCAAATTTACAAATAGGGGGAATCACGATGTCTGTAGTAGTACTAACGGATATTAGAAATGAAGTGTTAGCCAAAGTAAAAGGCTTGTCGCCTTCTATGTTACGGTATAAAAAATCAGAAAAAGAATGGTCTATTATAGAAATACTTGAACACTTATTCCTTATGGAACAATCAGTGTTGAAAGGAATCACCCATGCTTTAAAAGACGATAATAGCCCATCTTCTAAGGAGGTACCTATTCACTTAACCCCTTTACGCGAAAGGAAAGTAAAAGCTCCTAGCTTTGTTGAGCCAAAAGGGCAGATAGAATCACTGGATGAATTGGTTCAATTGTTGAACGGTTCAAGAGAAAAATTATTCTCTCTGGTAGACGACGTTCCTCTAGAAACGTTACAACAAAAATCATTTCCACATATGGTCTTTGGACAGGTTCCATTGCACCAATGGATTCTTTTTTATTGGATATCACGAAAAGAGGCATTTAGAACAGATGGATGAACTACTTCAATACATGAGAGAGAAAAATATTTCTTAGTAATGCAGGTAGTGCCAATAAGATATTTTATTTAACCTACTAATCCCTTTCCAATATGTTTTTCACTTTTGGGTGTTCTGACAAGGGACATCAGCCTTAACACAATTCGTTTCATTACATAGGATACTAAAGTAAGGAAGTGGACTCCTGTTTAAGGAGGTGAGGAACATGTCAGGTAAAGGATACGGTGCAGGTTTCGCGTTAATCGTTGTTTTATTTATCCTTTTAATCATCGTAGGTGCTGCTTACGTTGGTGGAGGTTATTAATTCAATATCATGATGAAGGAAAAAGGTGCAGGAGATTTGCACCTTTTTTCTTCAAGTATAAATGTGATGTATTTCACAAAATATTCATATAGACGTTGATCAATTGCTGTTACTACATAGTAATATAAAAGGAAAGAAGGATGAAATGGGGGAGTAGGTTGAATCACTTAATTGTGTATGCCAGTAAGCATGGTACAGTAAAAAAGGCAGCAGACATTTTGCGGTTTCAATTAAAGGGTAGCTGTGAACTTCATAATATTCTAGAAGAAGAATCTGTTTATTTATCAGATGTTGATACGGTCATAATTGGTGCTTCCGTATACTTTGGTTCTATTCACAAAAAACTTAAGCAATTCTTAGAAAATTATGAAGAGGTTTTATTACAAAAAAGAGTAGCTATATTTATTTGTGCAGGGGAAGAAAACCCGGAGTCCTTACAAAAGGAAATAGAGGATAATTTTCCGCTATCCTTTAGAAATCATGCACATCCTATTGAAGTAATAGGGTATGAAATCCATTTTAATCAGCTAAATTTTATTGAGAAATTTATCATTAAAAATGTTAAAAACATACAAGAAGATAAAGAGAAGTTATGTGAGTTTGCGATCTTTCAGTTTGCTAGAGCTTTAAATATGTAAAGATATAATTTGATGATTCTTCATAAAATTTTATTATGTGAAACTACCAACCTATGATAAAGTAGAGTATATACAGTTTTTAGGGGGATCAAGATGAACACAATTGATCAAGTGGTAGTCTTCCAAGCTGGACAAGAAGAGTACGCAATCAGCGTTAAAGAAGTAATTTCGATTGAAAAAATTCAAAATGTAACGCCTATTCCACACTTACCAACCTACGTTAGAGGAATAACTAAAGTACGAGATGAACTAATACCAGTCATTGATTTTGACACCATCTTGTATTCTTCACAGGCAGAGAATTTACAGGATTATAAGATGATTGTATTGCAAACCGGATTATTACCTATAGGCATTATCGTACAGGATGCAAAAGAAATCTTAAATGTGCCAGAGGGTGCTTTAAAGCAAGTAGGCTTACTAGCTTATTCTAAGACAAAATATTTCACTTCGGTCATTAATTTAGATGACCGATTAGTCACAGTGGTAGATCCTAGCATACTAGTTGAAAGCCTTGAGGGTGTTCATGAAATACTTGAGTTTATTAATAAAGAAAAACAAGAAGAAGTGTCTTAATTGACGCTTCTTTTTTATGGATTAAGAAGCCCATCAATAGTGTTTCACTTTAACTTTCGGTATACTTAAAGTAGGTGAAGTCGATGAACGAATATTATCCAAAAGCAGGACGAGTCATTCTTCATGTTGATATGAATAGCTTTTACGCTTCAGTTGAAATGGCCTATAATCCTGAATTAAAAGGAAAACCAATCGCTGTGGCTGGAAATCCAGATGAACGAAAAGGGATAATTATTACTTGCAGCTATGAAGCAAGGAAATATGGGATTAAAACAACTATGCCCCTATGGGAGGCAAAGAAACTATGCCCACACTTAATGGTAATGGGTCCAAATTTTGACAGATATCGAGATGCTTCCAAAGGCATGTTTGATATATTGCGCAGTTTCACGCATTTAGTAGAACCTGTATCAATTGATGAGGGGTATATGGATATTACAGACTGTTTTGAACTCGGTACGCCCATTTTTATTGCAGAAACCATTCAAAATAGAATCCTTCAACAGTTGGATTTGCCTTGTAGTATTGGGATTGCGCCCAATAAGTTTTTGGCGAAGACAGCATCTGATATGAAGAAACCACTAGGTATCACCATATTAAGAAAAAGAGAGGTTTCGTCCATTTTATGGCCTAAAGACGTTCTGTCAATGCACGGAGTAGGATCAAAAACGGCCGAAAAATTGAACAATATCCACATCTATACAATTGGAGACTTAGCCAATGCAAATGAATTTTCTTTAAAAACATTACTTGGAATCAATGGCCCACGCTTAAAAGAGCGTGCGAATGGTATAGATGAGAGACCTGTAGATCCTGACTCGATATATGTTTACAAGACCATTGGGAATTCGAGAACGCTTCCTAGAGATGTTACCAATCAGCGTCAGCTATTAGAAGTGTTAGAAGGACTTTCAGATAAGGTAGCAACAAGGTTAAAGAACAAAAGGGTAATGGCAAACCAGCTTTCCATAACCATCCGATATAATAATTGGAAAACGATTACTAGAAGTAAAAAACAAACAAGAGTCCTTTATAAAAAAGAAGAAATCTACCAATCAGCAAAGGAATTATTTCTAGCCCATTGGACTGGTAACCCTGTCCGTTTATTAGGCATCACGACCAGTGATCTTGTGGATAAGACAGAAGCGATTGCTCAATTAGACTTATTTTCCTATGAAAATGAAGCGAAAAAAGAGCCTTTATATCAAGCTGTGGAAGCTCTTCAAAAGAAATTCGGAAAAGCTATGATCCAAAAAAGGTATAGCAGTTCAACCAGCAGCATATGAACAAAAAAGAAGATACGAGCTTTAATAAAGATTTTCTGAGAGAAAACCAAGATAACGGGAAAGATACTGAATAAAGACGTAGCGGTGTATTTTGTTTGCATATGACGATTAAACTTGATAAGTTTATAGAGGTTTAGTAGGAATTGATAAAAGAAGGGACGTTATGAAATTGTCAAAACAACAAATCGGTGTTATTGGTCTTGCTGTAATGGGTAAGAACCTTGCATGGAATATTGAATCTAGAGGATATTCAGTTTCTGTTTTTAACCGTTCAAGTGATAAAACGGAACAAATGGTAGCTGAATCAACAGGTAAAAATATCTTCCCTACATATACAATTGAAGAATTTGTATCTTCTTTAGAAAAACCAACGAAAAATTTTACTTATGGTAAAAGCAGGGAAAGCAACAGATGCTACTATTGATTCTTTAAAACCATACTTAGAAGAAGGCGATATTTTAATTGACGGAGGTAATACGTTCTTCCAAGATACAATTCGTCGTAACAAAGAGCTAAGTGAATTGGGTCTTCACTTTATTGGAACTGGGGTTTCCGGTGGAGAAGAAGGAGCTCTGACTGGACCATCTATCATGCCAGGTGGTCAAAAAGAGGCGTATGAATTAGTGGCTCCTATTCTTAAAGACATTGCTGCGAAAGTTGATGGAGAAGCATGTACGACATATATCGGTCCAGATGGTGCTGGCCATTATGTTAAAATGGTTCACAACGGAATTGAATATGGAGACATGCAATTAATTGCAGAATCCTATTTCTTACTAAAAAATGTTCTAGGTCTTTCAGCTGACGAACTTCATGAAGTATTCGCTGAATGGAATAAAGGAGAGTTAGATTCCTACCTAATTGAAATTACAGCAGATATCTTTACGAAAAAAGATGATGAAACTGGGAAACCAATGGTGGATGTCATTCTTGATAAAGCTGGTCAAAAAGGGACTGGAAAATGGACCTCTCAAAGTGCTCTTGACCTAGGTGTATCTCTTCCTGTTATTACTGAATCTGTGTTTGCACGTTTCATTTCTGCTATTAAAGATGAGCGCGTGGCAGCTAGTAAAGTTTTAGCAGGTCCTAATGCGGAAAGTTATACAGGAGACCGCAAAGCATTAATTGAAGCCATTCGTAAAGCGCTATACATGAGTAAAATTGTATCTTATGCTCAAGGATTTGCACAAATGAGAGCTGCTTCAGAAGAGTATAATTGGGATCTTCAATACGGAGACATTGCCATGATCTTCCGTGGTGGCTGCATTATCCGTGCTCAATTCTTACAAAAAATTAAAGAAGCCTATGACCGAGATCCTGCTCTTAGAAATTTATTATTAGATTCTTACTTCAAAGAAATTGTTGAAGGCTATCAAGGGGCATTACGTGAAGTCATTTCGGTAGCGGTACAACAAGGTATTCCGGTACCAGGATTTTCAAGTGCTTTAGCGTATTATGATAGCTATCGTACGGCTACGTTACCAGCAAACTTAATTCAAGCTCAACGAGACTACTTTGGTGCTCATACATATGAGCGAGTAGACAAAGAAGGAATTTTCCATACGGAGTGGATTGAATTAGAAAGATAATGAACAGCCCCTGAAGCCAAACTTCAGGGGCTTACTTATAAGAAGGCTTTGTTAAAGTGCTCAGTTTAACAGATCCTATAAAATAAGTAGGAGTGAGCGAAAGTGATGAGTACGAAAAGAATTGGCTTTATTGGATGCGGAAAAATGTCTCAAGCTATGATAGGTGGGATGATTCAAGCGGGAATAGACCCGTTACTCATTATCGGAAGTGCAAAGACGGAGGCTACTATTCAATCCGTTAGGAAAACGTTTAACATCCATATGACTAACTCAAATAGAGAGGTAGCTGAAAAGGCGGATATTATATTATTAGGGATTAAGCCTAATCATTACTTTGATATTATAGATGAAATAAAAGATAAAATACAAGACCATACCATTCTAATCACGATTGCAGCTGGAATAACAATAGAGAGAATGGAAGAAGCTGTAGGTAAGCCTGTGAAAATAGTTCGAACAATGCCAAATACACCTTCTCTTGTAGGGGAAGGAATGACAGCCGTTACGTTTAATCCATTCGTAACCACAGATGAAGCGGCAGAAATACAAAGTCTGTTAGAGTCGTTTGGTAAAGTAGAAATCATTCATGAGTCTATGATGGATGTGATTCCTTCTATCAGTGGATCGTCTCCTGCTTATGTGTATATGATGATAGAAGCAATGGCAGATGGTGGTGTAGCGAAAGGCTTATCAAGAGATCAAGCGTATCGTTTAGCTGCTCAAGCGATTCTAGGCGCGGCTAAAATGGTTCTTCATACTGGTGAACATCCAGGTGTATTAAAAGATGCTGTGTGCTCACCAGGCGGTGCAACGATCGAAGCGGTTAGTACACTGGAAAAAAAGAAATTTAGAGGGGCAATTTTAGAAGCAATGGAAGCTTGTACGGGCAAAGTACAAGAATTAGGGAGGAAACAGTAAATTTTAGGAGGAATAGGATAGAAATAAAAGTGACATTTTTCCTATTGATATTGATAATGATAATCTTTATCATTTAAATCATGATAGCATTACTAGTATTTAGTCTTTCTTATTGGAAAGACTACTTTTTTTGTTAACTTATTGAGAAAGATTATCATTATCTTTTGGTAATAGAGGGGAATAGACAATGACAAGTAAGTCGAAAAATATAGCCTTACAAGCGACATTTCAAACGTTCGTTAGTTGTTATGTTCGAGAAATTCCTTCCAATCAGGAATGGAAAAAAGAAAACATAGATGGTGTAGAAATGGATTGTTTACATCTGTATCTTACACACAATCAAACTCACTATTGTATAGAATTACGGTATCAATCTATTGTAGGACCCCATCAATATGGCCGGACATTTAGTAAAAAGGATACTGAAAGCCTAGTAGAAATTGATCAACAAACCGTGCTTATCGCTATTATGCAGGAACTCCATTTTATTTCAAATGACCAAAGTATAACAGAACTAATAGGTAGAGTATTTGAAAGTATGAGCAATATGACAAAAATGATTGAGAAAAAGCTAGCAAGCTCGGCAAACCAAGATCTATTAACGTATCTATCACAAGAAAAATCTCTTCATTATGGCCATTGGTTACATCCGACACCTAAGAGTAGGCAAGGGATGTCAGATTGGTTGCTACATCAGTATTCACCTGAACTTCACGGGGCATTCCAGCTTCATTATTTTTCCGTAAAACGTACTATGATAGAGGAATATTCTACTCTTAGTAAGTCCGCCGGACAATTCATAATAGAAGAGCTGAAAAACAGTAGAAAAGATGTTCCCTCTGTAGATCTAGAAAAGTACTTAATTGTACCTATGCATCCTCTACAAGCTCAGAACCTTTTACACCAAGCATATGTTCAGAAGGCGATTGAACGTAACGATATTTTAGATTTAGGAAGATTAGGAGATGAGTATCATGCAACCTCTTCCATTCGAACGGTATATAGCCCTTCTAGACACTGGATGTATAAGTTCTCATTACCTGTTAAGATTACCAATTCCCTTCGAGTGAATAAGCTTCATGAGCTTCGCGCTGGGGTAATGGTATCTGATTTAATTCATTCATTACCTTTACATAGTACCTACTCTTCATTTGAAATTATTCACGATCCAGCTTATATTCGAGTGAAATTCAATGAGGTAGAAAACGAATCAGGGTGGGAGGTGATATTGCGAGAAAATATTTTTAGGGGGGAAGAAGGGGAGGGGGGGTGACTCTCCTTGCAGGCTTAGTTCAAGACCCCCTTCCGGGAAATGACTCTGTCTTACATACTATTTTGAAATCGTTAGCTACTAAAGAAGACAGTTCCTTGGAGTATGTAGCCATTAAATGGTTAGAACACTACTGGAAGATTGCTATTGAACCGTTAATCCATCTTTATGATGAATACGGAATCGCCCTAGAAGCTCATCAGCAAAATAGCTTATTGAATGTTTCAGAAGGGTATCCATCTCGTTACTATTATCGTGATAATCAAGGATATTACTTGTCCTCGTCTAGGAAGAATGCTCTGCAAGGCTATGTAGAAGGATTACAGAGGATGGAGGAATTATTCTATGATGATGACTTGATTCAAAATCGCTTTACATACTATATCCTTTTCAACCATATTTTCTCCATCATTTATCGATTAGGTAAGGATGGCATTCTTGAAGAAGAATGGATGCTAGCTTGGTTAAAAGAAAAACTAGTTATGCTTGAAACGGAGCTGAATGACCTGGGGAAAAAGTTCGTCCAAAAAATTCTTAACGAAAAGACCCTTCCTCAAAAAGCCAATCTTTTAACTAGAGTGTATGGCATTGATGAACTCTCTGCTGAATTAGAGCAAGCGGTATATGTGAACATTCACAACCCAATTGCTCTTGGGACAAGGGGGGAACCTCATGTCATTACGATGTAAACAATATGAAACCTCATTTGGCCGTGTTCATAGACAATTTGTAGAAGCCATTATTTTTGAACAGCTATTAGCAATAGAAGAAGAGACATCTGTTTTTTTGATATACGGAAAAAGTAAAGTATATCGTTACGAAGGGAAGCGGACGGCTTTTGATCGAGTCCGACTCTATTCATCCGTTTTCTGTGATCAAACCGATGGGTTTCATCTCCAGCACATCTCAGAATTAATGGACGAATTAGTTGTCAACTCGGAAGAAGCTACTAGATTAGTAGAAGATTTGGTTCAAACAGTCGCTTTATTGGAATGGAATGAGATCCATTCTCCACTTCCTTTTTCGAGAAGAGCTTCTTCCTATGAAGAGTTAGAATCTGAGATTCAAGAAGGACATACTTATCATCCCTTTTTTAAAACACGAAGAGGGTTTAGTCTAGAGGATCATCAAAGGTATGGTCCTGAATCAAAACTTTCATTCTCGTTACTATGGGCTGCAGTCAAGAAGGAATACCTTCCGCTTCTAGAATAGATGACTTCATGGATTTTTGGGTAGAGCACATAGGGTATAAGCGTGTGCAATCGTTTATGAAAACGCTCACTAATTTTGGTCTCTCTTCCCATGAATATACCTTACTTCCCATCCATCCCTATCAATGGAAATCTCTTCAGTCGACTCTTACACAACAATTTAATTTAGGAGACTTTATCATTTTAGGGTATGGCAATGAATGCATGAGAGCATCACAATCTATTAGAAGCACATGGAGTGAAAAGAATAAGAAGAGCTCATGGGTGAAGTTCTCACTCAATATGTCTCAAACATCTTCTTTAAGAACCATGAAACCAGAAGGTGTACTAGCAGCTCCTGCTCTATCAAAATGGTTATCTCAATGTATCCTTGGGGACCATTATCTTCATCAAGAAGCGAATATGCAAATTTTAAAAAGAATATGCTGGCCTCTCTTTACTTGGCCATGAAATGAAAAGTAATGTAGCAGAGCAATTCTCCGTATTGTTTCGTGAATCCTTCCACTCCTCTCTATCTGGTAGGGAAAGAGCCGTTCCGTTTACGGCATTGATGCAGCTGGAACAGGACGGAAACCATTTATCGACGAATGGATAGAAAGATACGGTGTAGAGCAATGGGTACACCGCTTCCTTGATCAATGTATTATTCCTATTGTCCATTTACTGGTGGTTCACGGAATAGCTCTTGAAGCTCATGCTCAAAACATGATTTTAGTTCATGAGGAAGGATGGCCAAAACGGGTGATCGTTAGAGATTTCCATGAGAGTGTGGAATACGTTGAGGAATTTGTAAAACATCCAAACAGTATTCCTAACTTTGCTTCTCTACATCCTAAATTTGAAGAGGCAGAAGTAAACGAATGGTACTGGATGTCTTCATTAAAAGCATTAAAAGAGTTACTGTTAGATACTGTGTTTGTTTATCATCTTTCAGAACTATCCTATTTACTGGAGGAACTCTATGGCTTTAAAGAACGAACATTCTATTCTTTGCATCGTGATAAAATCATTCAACATTTTAAGCAACAAACAGACTGGGTCAATCGGCTTGAGAGGTTGGATTTGTTCTCAGAAGACATTGATGCCGAATCCTTGCTGAAGGAAAAAACTTTGTAACAAAGAAAGTACCCATAAGATTAAAAATAGTCTAAGTAAAGAATGGACAAAGGAGGTAAGGGATGTTTTATATCAATGACCGCTATGTAACGAAAGAAAATATTGATCAAGCGTTTACTCTATGGAAAAAAGATAGTGTGTTAAGAAATGTTGCACAGCTAAAAATAGCTGTTTGTTTAGAAAGTGTTGAAGAGTGGCTTAGCTTTTGTCTTTATGTACGTTCCAATGACGGGATGGTTCTTCCGTTACACTCAAGCCTTCCAAGGGGTGGAGCAATAGAATTAGCTAAACGGGCAGGAGTAGATTACTTGTATTATGGGAGCTTACAAGTCGCCCCCTTAGTGATGGGTGAAATAGAAAATAAATCTAGGGAAACTGAAGGTGGATTGCTTCAATTTAGCTCAGGTACAACGGGAGTTCCAAAGCAGATTAAAAGGACTTGGTCATCAATAAAAAATGAGGTAAAAGCGTATAACAAGCTTATTGAAGCGGATGTTAAGCAATCAAGAAAGACCATCATTGCGTGTCCAGTCACGCACTCCTATGGGTTAATTAGTGGTTTTTAAGTGCAGTTTCACGTAAGGAGGAGCCGATCATCCTTCAACACTCAAACCCTAAAACGATGTTACAAGTGCTAAAGAAGTATCCCAATCATTTGCTGTATGCTTCACCACCATTACTCTATACCCTTACTAGATTCTTATCAGATGGAGAGAACTTAGATCACGTAATGACCTCTGGAACGATATTAGACGAGAGAAGCTATACGACCATTCTGTCAAAAAGTAAGCGGGTGCTCCAGCAATATGGGTGTTCAGAAGTAGGATGTATTTCCATTAATACTAACGTGAAGGATAGAAGGAATGTGGGTATGCCACTTTCACACGTAAATGTAGAAAGCGGCACAATTGAAACGCCGGCATCCATTATAGTCAGGCTGGAAAACGGTGAAACTGAAACAAAAGATATAGGATACATTCAAGAAGGAAACTTATTTTTTATATCAAGAGAAGATGACATGATTAATGTGGCAGGCTTGAATGTATACCCATATGACGTTGAAGAAGTTATGCTAAAGCATCCTTTCATTCAAGATGCGGTAGTGTTTAAGAAGCCACACCCAATTGCTGGTGAACGGGTACATGGTGCTTTTGTAACAACTGGTGAGAGTATTACACCTCAAGAGTTACGAGAATGGATGAGCCAATATTTAGCTTCACATCAGATGCCAGTTGAGATGAAGCAAATAAATCAAATTGAGCGAGAGGCAAACGGTAAAGTGAATAGAAGGAAGATTAGGGAGATGATTGGATGAGCCGAAAGCAATTACTTTCTTTACTGTATGACATTATGAACACTCAAATGGAATTATCAGCAATCGAATCCTTCTCAGAGGAAGCACGTTTAAATGAAGACCTGTATTTGGATTCCATTATGCTATTAGAGCTATTATTGCACTTAGAGATGGAAGGCGGATTTCAGATTCCAGATGAAGATATAAAACCAAAAAACTTTCAAACAGTAGGGAGTCTAGTAGATTTTCTATTGGCGAAACAGGAGGTTACAGGATGATAAAGGTTCATTGTTTTGTAAGCTGCGTGTGTGAAGTCATAAAAAAGGCAGAAGGGGTAGATCATAGACCTTATTACTTTGGTGTATGGGATAGTGACTTCTTCATAGAAAATCATGTATTACACTATCATTCTCCTAATACAAATCATGAATTTTTTAAAGATTGGTATAAAACCTTATACGGAATTGAATTGGTCAAATGGTATGATCCAACGAAATCGGTTCAAGAAAATCAACTTCACTTATGTGATTTAGTTGAACATAAAAAAGAATATGAACAAATCATGGTGATGATTGATTTATCTTACTTACCTGAAAGAGAAAATAAATTCCATACTAAACCGTTCCCTCATTATGTGATGGTCGAGAAAATGGACGATGAAGAGAGCTGGTTTATGTGGGATCCAGATTTCCGCTGGGAGGGCAAGGTTTCGAAAGAACGAATTCTTGAAAGTATGGAAGAACCCACAGTTGGAGGAGGGTATATATTTTCAACTGAACAATTAGTCCCTCCCACCGAACTTACGGTAGAAGCCTATTTTGCTACTTGCATGAAGTTAGACACTTATCCTATGACCGAGGCTGTACAGAAAATCATACACAATTATGTGGATTCGGAGTCAGAAACGTCACGTCCTAGTCTAAAAGATTCACTGCGTCATTTACCAGTATTAGCAATACGTAAATATGCATATGAGCATGCCTACGCCTATTTCTGGGTAAGATTAGGATTCGACGAAGATTGGTTTGAGACTTGGTGTGACAAGATTGAGCTACTTGTTAAGGGGTATACTCTAATCCAATTTAAAGCAATGAAGTATGACCGAATGCCATCAGAGTCCTTATTAACAGAAATTGATCAAATCATTCACAATCAATTTCATTTAGAATCACAAATTAAACATGGTTTAATGAATTGTTTTCATCAGTGGAAAGAAAGCCAACAATCAGTGCAAGAGGAGGTCATGGTAAAGTGAATGTTTCCCTTTGTACCATCTCATTTAGGCATCAGTTAATTTCCAT
Source organism: Bacillus coahuilensis m4-4 (assembly GCF_000171615.1). Classification (GTDB taxonomy): domain Bacteria; phylum Bacillota; class Bacilli; order Bacillales; family Bacillaceae_K; genus Bacillus_T; species Bacillus_T coahuilensis. The sequence continues at coordinate 17,965 of NZ_ABFU01000040.3, forward strand.
TGAAGATTTAGTGTCATTTGCTATAGAGAATCATCTTAATGGAATCGAATTGTGGGGTGCCCATGCAAAAAACTTATATCACGATGGTAAGGGGATTCCAATTGCCCTTTTACACCAGCACAATCTTTCCATCACCATGTTAAGTGATTATTTATCCCTTGAAGCTTCATATGAGCACCTTTTAAAAGAAGCTAAAAAGTTAGTGACGATTGCTCATGCGTGTGAGACGGTTAAAATTAGAACGTTTGCTGGAAATAAAAGTAGCCAGATGACTACAAGTGAAGAACGCAATGAAATCGTTCAAAAGCTAAAAGGCCTTTGTGAGTTAATGGATGAGAATGGCTTTTTCTTATTAATTGAAATTCATCCCAATACGTTAGCAGATTCGATTCCTTCTACCATAAAGCTTATAGAGGAAGTAAATCACCCAGCATTAAAAATTAATTTTGATGTTCTTCATGTATGGGAATCTGGAGCAGAACCTATGGCTTCATTCTATAAGCTAAAGCCTTTTATTGGACATATTCATTTAAAAAATATTTCATCTCCTGAACATGTCTCAGTCTTTGACCCTTCAAATGTGTATGCGTCAAGCGGCAGCAGAGAAGGTATGGTACCCTTATTTGATGGTGTAATTGATTATGATGCGTTCATAGAAATGGTCAACAGTGTAGGGGAGATAGAGTGTTCTATAGAATGGTTTGGAGAAAACCCAAAAAGTGTAATAGCAAGGGATAGTAGAACGATACGGGATATCGTGAGTCGAGTTACTGTATAAAAAGGAAAATGAATAATAGATACAAATAACGTAGAAAACTTATTTTCATTCGTGGAGGTTCTCTTTTTTTATTGTAGAGGATATTTTGGTTTTATATAGTATTGGTAGTGTAAGGGAGAAGCATCAATCAACTTTAGGGGGATTCATATGGAAATCAAAAAAGATCTTTTACATGACATACGTGTGATAGAGTTGATTAAAGTACATCTTCAAGGCATGGCAGATCACTCTCCACCAGAAAGTATTCATGCATTAAATACAGAAGAGCTAAAACAACCGGATATAACCTTTTGGACAGCTTGGGATGGAGATGAATTACTTGGGTGTGGAGCGTTAAAGGAGATCAATGAAAAGCACGGAGAAATTAAAGCCATGCGTACAGTATCAAAGCATGTACGTAAAGGCGTAGCCAAAAATATAGTAGCACATATATTACATGTTTCAAATAAAAGAGGATATGAGAGAATCAGTCTAGAGACGGGTTCCACGGATGCCTTTCATGCTGCAAGAGAATTGTATAAACATTATGGGTTTCAAATGTGTGGTCCATTTTCTGACTACAAGGAAGACCCTAATAGTGTGTTTATGACGAGGGAGCTAGAACGACAGTAGAATTTTATCCTTCAGAATAGTCAGTACAAAGAGAGGTGAGCACCATCCAGATACATCCTGGACGGTGTTTCTGCTTTAAAAAGAGGCTGTGTCTTAGCTTCTTAAAGATACATGTTGTAAAGAGAATATCGTCTTAAGCATTCGAATCTGCCCCCTGTGGTTTATTTCATCTTCCATCACGTGATACCATAGTCAATAATTATTATGAGTGACACCATTGTCCCAAGCGTTTTCTTCGTATAACCAATCTTCATTCTTCTTTCTGAGTCCAATAATCGACTTTTCTCTTATAGAACGTAAGAGGTCGGTATAATATTCAAGAGGTTGACTATGAATTTGATTTCTCGCTTTTTCTCCGAGGAATAATACGAACTCCCATTGACGTAATTCATCTGAAACCAAGTCTCTTTCCTCAAGGGTGATGATTTGATGTACATATTCTATTAATGCAATAGGAAGAATTAATGCACTAATTCTTTCCTAGTTAAACTGCTAATATCCTTTAGTAATACATCTCGAAAATAGTATAACATTGCAACAAGCTCGCAAATCTTCCCCGTATAATGCTCACTTTCCTTGATTAAATAAATCATATTTCACACTCCTTTGCTCTTGTCCTATCAAGATTACCAGGAAGATAACGAGAAACAAGACTAAAAGAGAATAGGGAGATATGGTATAATTTAGATGAACAGTCATATTTATGCAAGTTGAGGATGGTTCCTATTCATATATTAAGGTCCAATTTTATAATGCTTTGTAACGTTTTTTACTAAATTACGTCTATTTATATGAATAAATAAATGGAACAATAGGGGGAAAGTGAAGATGCTTAAAAAGTTTATGTATATGGTATCACTCTGTTTGATTGTGTTAAGTGGTTGTGGGACGACTGAAGATCCTACAATCGAGGAGGAAAATGGAAATGGTCATTCTGGAATTGTTGCAGGGGAGGTAGAGTCTATGTTAGAAGAAACAGGAGATTTAACATACGTATATACTGTAAAGAATCAAACAGAAGATGAAATACCTCTCTCATTTACAAGTTCCCAGCGGTATGATTTTGAACTTACAAATGAAACTGGGGAGGTTGTGTACTTACATTCAAGTGTAACTTCCTATCTGCAGCAGTTGGGTGAAGAGACGATTGCTCAAGGTGAAATGCTTGAATACCCTATTGATATAACACAAGTAGGTTTAGAATCAGGGGATTATACATTAAAAGCGTGGATGACTCCAACAGATGGTCCTATGTATGATTCGACTATAGATATATCTGTAGAATAGCCTACAAGCTGAGCCTTTGTGTTATAAAAAGCACACGAACTTCTATGCAACAACTAGAAGTTCGTGTGCTTTTATTTTACCTTGTTAATTTTGTTCCATTAAGATAATTCTCGCCGGCGCAGCGTCGACGCCACGAAGCTTTAATGGAGCGGCCATCATGAAATAGTCGCCTTCAGGAACATCCTTTAAGCGCAGGCCTTCAATAATAATAACATCATTACTCATTAATGCTTTATGAGTAGGATGACCTTCCTGAGCACGTTCAATTCCAAGTGCATCGATTCCGACACCAGCAATGCCTTTCTCGACTAAAAAGGTAGCTGCGTCCTCTGCCACGTAGATGAATTCAAAGTTAAAATGATCATCAAAAGAGTTTTTAGTCTTCAGCAAAATAAAATCATTTTTTTCGATGTTAAACGATGTAAGGTCTTGTTTAGATACTTTTCCTTCAGTCTTTGTGACATCAAACACTTTGACTGGTCGAACGAGTTGCTCTAGCTCAATGGTCTCAATCGTCTGCCCATCGTTCATCATATGAAGAGGGGCATCAACATGGGTGCCAGTATGTAAATCCATAGAGATTCTGGATTCAGTTACATGAGCATTTGTCACCGTCTGTATACTAGGTTGCTTCTCTTCTTTGTTTTTATAGACAGGCATTCCTTGAAAAATGGGAGCAGTTACATCATATAATTTCATCATCATTTCCTCCTTAGCAATTGTCTACATCAAATTCATCAACCGGCCACCATTTGAACCCGTCTTGATCAAGAAGCTCATCAGCAGCCTTAGGCCCCATGGAGCCAGCTGGGTAATTTGGAAACTCCTTAGAAGGAGTCGATTCCCAATAAGTAGAAATCGTATCAACAAAGCTCCATGAAAGCTTTACTTCATCCCAATGAGTGAAATTTGTGGCATCGCCTCTCATACAATCAAATAATAGCTTTTCATAAGCTTCAGGAGTGTTGATTCCATTAATTCCTTTATTAGAGTAGCTTAGGTTAACAGGAGTCGTTTTTAATTTGTCACCAGATTTTTTTGCGTTCAAGTGTAAGGTTACACCTTCATCTGGTTGAATGTGAATCACTAATAAATTGGGATGCTGTGGTTTTTCTGGGTGATAATACAGATTCATAGGAATCTCTTTGAATTCCACAACAATTTTGGTTGCTTTAGCTGTCATGCGCTTTCCTGTACGAATATAAAAAGGAACGCCAGCCCAGCGGAAATTATCAATTAATACTTTTCCTGCAACATAAGTTTCTGTATTGGAGTTAGGATCAACGTTTGGCTCTTCTCGATAGCCAGCTACCTTGGTACCTTGAACTTCTCCATTGTCGTATTGACCCCGTATAAAAAATTCATCTACATTTGAAGAGGTCATTTCTCTCATAGCTCGGAATACTTTTACTTTTTCACTTCGTACTTCATCCGTTGTTAATTTAATTGGTGGCTCCATCGCTAGTAAGGATACCATTTGTAGCATATGGTTTTGAACCATGTCACGAAGCGCCCCGCTTTTTTCATAATAGCGGCCGCGTTCTTCTACTCCTAAAGTTTCTGAAGAAGTAATTTGTATATTAGATATGTATCGGTTATTCCATAAAGGCTCAAACAAGGCATTAGCAAAACGGATGGCTTCAATGTTTTGAACCATGTTTTTTCCTAAGTAATGATCAATACGATAAATCTGGTCTTCACTAAACGACTGTCTAATTTGCTCATTTAACTTTTCAGCAGAAGGCAAATCATGACCAAATGGTTTCTCAATCACTAAACGAGTATATCCACCTGTTTCAGTTAGTCCTTCTGTTTTTAGCTTCTCTGTAATGGTTCCGAAAAACTCAGGAGCCATCGCTAAATAGAAAATTCTGTTGCCTTGAAGATCGTATTTTTCATCCAAATCATTAGAGAGATTACGTAATTCCACATAAGAATTAGAATCAGACACATCATGAGATTGATAGTAAAAGTGAGAAACAAATTCATCAATATTCTCGTCTTTTCCAATTGAAGTTAGAATTGAATCTTTTACATGTGATTTAAATGTATCATGAGACCAATCACGACGTGCAACACCTATAACGGCAAAGTTCTTAGAAATTTCACCTTTTCTATATAATTGATAGAGAGAAGGGAATAGCTTTCTCTTCGCTAAATCTCCAGTAGCACCAAATATCATGATCAGACTTGAAGGTGTATCTGATTTTGTCACGTTAAGAACCTCACTTTATATTCATTCGTTATCCTATATGAAGGATTTACCCTATATTAGCATAGCATTATTCCTAAAAAAAATCCTCATACAAGTACTTAATTTTATAGCTACTTTCTTGATTTATCAACTATTATGCAATAGAACAAACGAGGGAATGAAAAATTGGTGAACAAGCAAAAATATGAAACAAATTTAACAAAAATGTTTCATATTTTTATTGTAGCCATCCCATTTTTGTATTATGATGAAGAGGAAGCTACTTAAGGAGGTTGTACTGATGTCCATATTATTACATGCTGTGAACAAAACATATCAGAGTGGAGATGTAGAGGTTCGTGCTTTAAAAGACGTTGAAATGTTGATAAAAGATAAAACCATTTCAGTCATCTTAGGACCAAGTGGTTCAGGTAAGAGTACGCTTGTGAATGTTATTGGAGGAATAGACCGCGCTGATAGTGGCTCTGTTGAAGTATTTGGTGAGGACATCTCTGGGTTAAATGAAAAGCATTTAACAAAATACAGACGAGATAAAATAGGTTTCATCTTTCAATCGTATAATTTAATTTCTACATTAACGGTAAGGGAAAATGTAGAAGTAGGAAAAGAAATTAGTAAGGAACCGCTCAATATTGACGAAGTTCTCGAAAAAGTAGGGATGCTGGATAAAAAGAATAAGTACCCTCATCAACTAAGCGGAGGAGAACAACAACGAGTGGCCATCGCTAGAGCATTAGTAAAAAACCCAAAACTATTGCTATGTGATGAGCCTACTGGCGCTTTAGATGAGGAAACAGGGAAGAAAATCTTAACATTACTACAAGACATTAATAAGAAATATGACACGACTGTCATGATCATCACACATAATCCTGGATTAGCTGCAATGGCGCACGTTGTTGTGAAAATGAAAAGTGGCGAGGTTTTGACGGTGGAGGAGAATGAACATCCAATTGCAGCTGAGCAGGTGAAATGGGTATGAGAAAGCTTCATAAAAGCATCGTAAAAGATATGATGCAAAGCAAGCTTCAGTATGGTGGAGTTGTTACGTTAATCGTGTTTGGTGTATTACTGTATGTGATGCTAAGCTCTGCCGTTCACACAATTGAGACCAGTAGTATTGTATTTAAAGAAGAATACGAGCAAGAAGATTTTCATTTTTCAGTATCAGATGCTTTGACAGAAGATGAAATTTCAACGTTAAAAGAAAACTATGATGTTCACATGGAGGAAAGACTTCAACGAGATCTCGATGTGAGTGCGGATAGTACGATACGAGTCTTTTCACTTCCAGAATCCGTAAATCTTCCTCATGTAGAAAGTGGCGAGTTACCTAACAGTCCGAAAGAACTTGCTGTCGCAGCAACGTATGCTAGTGCAAATGAGTTAAAAGTCGGAGACACCGTTACGGTAAGTAATCAAGATTTTACGATTAGCGGTCTGATATATTTACCTGATTATATTTATTCATTAAAAAATGAAACAGATATCATCGGAGACCCTAATGCATTTGGCGTTGGATTGATGACAAGCGAAGGTATGAAGGATTTAACTGGCGTTAGTACTTACTATATAGGAAAGTGGGAGGGGGAGCCTAAAGCTTCAATGCTGAAGGGAGCCGTATCTTCCATGAGTCCTCTATTAAGTTGGACGGATAAAGAGGATAACCCGCGAATCTCGTATATCGAAGCAGAAATTGAAGGCACGAAAAGTTTTACGACCGTATTACCCCTTTTCGTTGGGATTATTGCGCTTTTAATGGTAGTCATCTTAGTGAAAAGAAGATTAGAAACTCAGCGAAAGCAAATTGGTACACAATTAGCATTAGGATATCAATCAGATGAATTAACGAGGGCGTACTTACTTTATCCATTAGTAGTGGCTGTTCTAGGTTCATTACTTGGTATCATTCTTGGATTAGTGCTATCCATACCCATTACAAATGTCTATACCTTTTATTTCAATCTGCCGGTGTTGACTCAGTGGGATCTTCCAGTTCTCCCATTGCTCCTATCTATCATCGTACCGATTGTCCTACTCATAAGTGTGAGTGTATTTGTTATCCAGAAGCAAGTAAAACAGTTGCCAATACACTTAATTCGTTCCAATCGTCAGGAAAAAAGCTCAAGAAAAGGGTTGCAATTAACTTCTATTAATAGCTTTAAAACTCGATTTAAAGTCCGTATGTTAACTAAAAACGTAGGGAGAATCCTGTATTTAATGCTTGGTATTATTTTCGCGACGATGCTATTAATGTTTGGGTTTATTTCCATGAATTCAATGGATCAATTAACAGAGAAAACCTTCAATCAAGGAATGAAATATGACTATGCCATTTATTATAGTAGTATCCAAGAAGGCCAAGGCTCAAATCCAAATACTTTTCATTAGGAGAAGGAGAGGTATTAACTGTAACAAAAAATAGAAAAAACAACATGATTCAGAAGTATCTCTTCAACTTTTTGGAGTATCTGAAGACGTCACAACTCTTCATTTAATGAATGAAGAGGAAGAAGATCTACGTCCGTTACTTTCTAAAGGAATCATTCTAAACCAAGTCTCAAGCCTTGCCTTAGGTGTAGGTGTAGGTGATCTGATAGAGCTTGAAATGACGACAAGTGATAAAACGATAGAGACTGAGGTTGTAGGGATTGCAGAATTGTATTCCGGAACAATGGCCTATACCCATATTGAGACATTAAATGAATGGAATGAACTACCGCCAGCATCATATTTGGGAGAATGGACATCTGAAAAACCAGAGCCGTCTGATTCTATCTTTAAAATAGAAAGTAAGAAAGACATGATGCTATCGCTTGAAAGTATGATGGGACCTATGAATTATTCATTGTTCATTATGGCTGGTCTTGCGTTTGTGATCGGATTTATTATTATCACATTAATCACGAATTTAATTGTAGATGAAAATACAACGACTATTTCTTTAATGAAGGTAATAGGATATGAAGATCAAACTGTGAGTCAATGGATTTTAAATATTTACACTCCTGTTGTTCTAGTGGCCTATTGCATAGGGGTACCGCTTGCAATGGTAAGCATTGATGGGATGTTAAAATCCTTCGCAGCCGAAACAAATTTTGCCTTACCCATTTCAATATCACCTATCACGTTCTTTATCGGGTTTTTGATCATTTTAGCTTCGTATTACACTTCCCTATGGTTGGCGAAGCGAAAGGTAAAAAAAGTCTCTTTGCAAGAAGTGTTAAAAAGACAAGAGGCATAGTGAAAAAGGATGTAAATCTACTCGATTTACATCCTTTTTTTGTTCAATATGATATGATACCACTAACATAAGAAGGAGTGATCCAGATGGAACTATTATTTCTGGGAACAGGTGCAGGTGTGCCTGCAAAGCATCGTAATGTATCTAGCCTTGCCCTCAAGTTACTACAAGAACGTAAAGCCGTGTGGTTATTCGACTGCGGTGAAGCGACACAGCACCAAATTTTACATACTAGTTTAAAACCAAGACGAATTGAAAAAATATTCATTACGCATCTTCATGGTGATCATATATTTGGACTTCCTGGGCTATTAGGAAGTCGTTCTTTCCAAGGTGGAGAAAGCCCTGTAACTGTATACGGACCTAGGGGAATTAAAGAATACATTTTAACGTCATTAAAAATAAGTGGAACTTACTTAAAATACCCTCTCCACATTTTAGAAATAGAAGAGTCTGGTATTATCTTCGAAGATGACCAATTTAGAGTCATCACGGCTCTATTAGAGCACGGGCTACCTTCATATGGCTTTCGTATTGAAGAAAAGGACCGACCGGGTGAGCTATTAGTGGAGAAACTTGAATCGCTAGGTATTCCCAAAGGCCCACAATATCGTAAGCTTAAAGCACTAGAATCTATTGAGCTTAGTGATGGAAGAATTGTCCACGGAATAGATGTAACGGGCCCGAAAAAGCAGGGAAGAATTGTGACGATTCTTGGGGATACGAGACCATGCGAAAATGCCCTCATGCTTAGCCGTCATGCTGATGTACTTGTCCACGAAGCGACCTTTTCAACAGGAAATGAAGAGATGGCGAAAGAGTTCTATCACTCAACAAGTGGTCAAGCAGTAGAAACAGCAATACGTGCTGGAGCTAAGCGATTACTGCTAAACCACATTAGCTCTCGTTATACAAAAGAAGACTCGGAGCAATTAGAGAAAGATGCGCAGTCTCGATTTCCAGTAACAAAGGTTGTCTATGACTTTGATGAAATAGAGATTCCTGTAAAAGGGATAATGGATTGATGAAAACTATTTATATGGTTAGACATTCAGAGGGACAAGCCTTTGCAGCTATAATAACGGTAAAGCATTAGTCGAAAAGCATCTTGATGTATATCAAGTGCGCATAATGGATTCTACTGATAAAATGATAGTCGAACGAATTTGGAAATAGTTACATGGGAGGTAGTAATTTGAAAAACATAAACGTTGGGATCGTTGGATACGGATTATCTGGTAAAACATTTCATGCTTCGTTATTGAAAGAAATTAAAGAATTTACAATAACGAGTGTCGTTTCATCTAGGGTAGAAGAAATACAACAAGACCTTGGAAACATTGAAGTGGTGAAAGATATATCAGAGCTTCTACATAATGAATTGATTGATTTAGTGGTCATAACCACCCCAAGCCACTTACACTATGAAATGGTTAAAGAGAGTCTCCTAGCAGGAAAGCACGTTGTAGTAGAAAAACCTATGGTCATCTCTGCTTCCGAGGGAGTAGAGCTTGCTAAGTTAGCAGAAGATAAAAATCTTATTTTAAGTGTGTATCACAACCGTCGATGGGACAATGATTTCTTAACCGTCCAAAAATTGATTTCAGCCGGAGAAATAGGGGACGTTTCTGTATTTGAATCTCAATTTAATCGCTTCCGACCTGAAGTAAAAGATCGCTGGAAAGAGAAAGCTCAGCCAGGGGGAGGAACTCTCTACGACTTAGGCTCCCATTTAATTGACCAAGCATTAGTGTTATTTGGAATGCCAAAGTCTATTATGGCAGACGTGCAGGCACAGCGCGAAGGTTCAGAAGCCGTTGATTATTTCCATCTTGTCCTTATTTATGATCAACTACGCGTAATCCTCCATTCAGGTTCTATTGTTCCTGGAAGTGGACCACGTTACCAAGTTCATGGAAGCAAGAAAAGCTATATTAAATATGGTCTTGATGGTCAAGAAGATAAACTGCGTTCAGGATTAAGTCCTTTAGAACGTGATTTTGGCTCAGACCAACCACATTTTTATGGAAAAATCTTAACAGAAACATCTTCAGAAGAAGTTGTTACCGAGCATGGTTCCTATTTGACTTATTATTACCTTTTACGTGATAGCATCCTTTCAGGAGGAGTTGTTCCAGTCTCCGCTTATGAAGGTGCACGAGTGATTCAGGTTATCGAAGCAGCTATAAAAAGCTCTGACGAAAATAGAGTAGTATATATTAACGAATAGAATGGTTAAGGGAGGCTTCCGTGTTGGAGGCCTCTTTTTTGTGGGGTGATAGTTTGGTTGATTCGCGCGGTGCACAAAGTGAAGAAGAAAGAAGAGAAGAGCGCCGCGCTTGGTGCGCGCGGTGCACAAAGTGAAGAAAAAAGAAGAGAAGAGCCCCGCGCTCCGCCCGCGCGGTGCACAAAGGGACGCAGAAAGAAGAGAAGAGCCCCGCGCTCGGTTCGCGCGGTGCACAAAGTGAAGAAAAAAGAAGAGAAGAGCGCCGCGCTCGGTTCGCGCGGTGCACAAAGTGAAGAAAAAAGAAGAGAAGAGCGCCGCGCTTGGTGCGCGCGGTGCACAAAGTGAAGAAAAAAAGAAGAGAAGAGCGCCGCGCTCGGTTCGCGCGGTGCACAAAGTGAAGAAAAAAGAGAGAAGAGCGCCGCGCTCCGCCCGCGCGGTGCACAAGGTGAAGAAAAAAGAAGAGAAGAGCGCCGCCCTCCGTCCCGCGCGTGCACAAAGTGAAGAAGAAAGAAGAGAGAGCCTCGCGCTCCGCCCGCCGGTGCACAAAGGGAAGAAAAAGAAGAGAAGGGCGCCGCGTTCCGCCCGCGCGGTGCACAAAGTAMAGAAGAAACTAGAACGCCACGCCACAAAAAAAGCCACTAATCTCTTAGTGACTTTCATCCATTACATAACAATGATTACCAACCTCGACCATATTGTTTCGGAGGCTCAATTTCAGTGCGTAATTCTTTTGCTGCATTCTTTGGCCAATATGGGTCTCTGAGAAGTTCTCGACCAATAAAGATTAAATCCGCTCTTTTATTTTGGAGGATTTCTTCTGCTTGGTAGCCATTCGTGATCAATCCTACAGCACCTGTGTCTATATCAGCTCCGTGCTTAATTTGTTCAGCAAATGGAACTTGATATCCAGGGAAGACAGGGATAGGTGCAGGGACAACGGCCCCTGAGCTAACATCTAGTAAGTCTACTCCTTGCTCTTTCATCCATTTGCTGTATTGTATATAATCTTCTGGGGTTAGCCCTTCTTCATGATAGTCATGTGCAGATACTCTTACAAATAGAGGGCCTTCCCATACTYCATTTACTGCATCAATCACTTCTTTTAAAAAGCGATAGCGTTTTTCAGTATTTCCGCCGTATTCATCTTCTCGCCGATTGGTTAATGGAGATAAGAATTCATTAATAAGGTAACCGTGCGCTGCATGGATCTCAATAACATCATACCCGGCTTCTTTTGCCCGGTTAGCAGCATCCTTAAAATTTACTACASTTYGACGAATCTCTTCAATAGACATTTCTTTTTGGGGTTTTCATGTCTTCATTAAATGGTAGTGCAGAAGGTGCTAGGCMTTGTTCCATCCACCGTTGCTTTTCTACCAGCATGCGCTAATTGAAGCCCTATTGCTGTTCCGTGTTCTTTTACAGAAGAAACCAGTCGTTTTAATCCTTCTAATTGATCATCATTCCATATTCCGAGATCCATTGAGGAGATTCTTCCTTCAGGAGATACGGCTGTCGCTTCTTGAATGATTAATCCAACGCCTCCTACGGCGCGGCTTCCATAATGAGTCATATGCCAGTTTTCTACTTTTCCATCCTCTTGATGGGAGGAGTACATGCACATTGGAGACATAACGATGCGATTTTTCAAGGTAACGCCTTTTACAGAATAGCTTTCAAATAATTTCACCATATTCAATTATCCCCTTTCTATTCAACAGTAGTATAGCAAGGAGGGGAATAGAATAGAAAGAATGTTGCTCTATAACTGTTTTAATTGCTGGGATACTTTTTCTTCTGTCTCTACTCGTAATTTCTTACTCTGCTGATACGCTTGCATGATGCACTCTTGAAGAGCTTCCTTCACTCCGTGATTATTTAAGGCTCTTATTCCAGCTTCAGTTGTCCCACCTGGGCTTGTGACTTCCTTTCTTAACTGTGCAGCTGGCTTGCCGGTCTTTTTCATTGTAGCACCAGCTCCAACTAATGTTTGAATGATGAATTGTTTCGCGGTTGTTTCACTCATACCATATTGGGTAGCTGCTTCTTCTAACGCTTCAACAAGGTAATAAAAATAGGCAGGTCCACTACCTGAAACAGCTGTGAAGAGGTCTAAGCTATCTTCATTTGTTTCTTCTACGATTCCAATGGTAGATAAAATTTCTTTTACCGTGTTTTTTTGGTGATCTGTTGTGTCACGATTGTAGGAGATGGCAGTAGCAGATTGGTTAGATGCAGCAGATGTGTTAGGCATAGCTCTACCTATAGACATATTAGCACCAACCATTGTTTCTATTAGTGAAATAGAAATTCCAGCCATTAATGAAATGAGGATGGTTTCTTTTTCAAGATGGGGTAAAAGAGACTGTATAGACTCCACGGCATCCTTCGGTTTGACAGCTAAGAAAACAACCGTAGCGCCTTGAAGTAATACTTTTTATTATACGAAGTTTGGATGGAGAATTTTTGGTTTAACATGTGTAGGCGTTCAGAAGACGAACGATTCGTAACCCAGATTTCTCCGTCAAACCCAAACGATTGCAAGCCTTCTAACATGTCTTCAGTTAAGGAGCCGGCCCCTATGAAAACTATTTTCATTCTCTTCACTCTCCTGCTTTTTGTACACTATACTATATTTACTGTAGAAAATGTTTAAAAATTTTGAAATAAAAAAATGGATCCAAGACATTTTTTCAAAAAAACGTTAACACTATCAGTAGTAGTAACAAGAGGAAAGGAATGGAAAGAATGCACAAACCAGAATGGAATTTAGGGGTAGCTAAAATCGTCATACCAACGCCTTTTGCTGTTGGAGATGTGAATGCTTATTTGATTAAAGGAGACGCTTTAACATTACTAGATGCAGGTCCAAATACACCAGAAGCTAAAGAAGCGATACAGTCTGGTCTTAAGGAGTTAGGCCTTCGACTAGATGATGTTGAACAAATCATACTGACCCATCACCACCCTGATCATGCGGGTGGACTAGAATTTTTCTCAAAAGATATTCCCATATATGGTCATAAATATAATAATCTACTATTACATAGAACAGATGAATTTTATACAAAGCACAAAGCTTTCTACGAAGGCTTATACTCTCGATTTGGTTTGCCTCCTGAGTGGCTTCCTTTTTTAGATCGGATAAAGGGTCCTTTGAAGTTTATGACAGATAACCGACAATTAACAGGGATAATTGGAGAAGGTGACGCTTTACCAGGCTTAGCAGGCTGGGTGGCTATTGAGACACTTGGACATGCGCAAAGTCATTTATCATTTTATCAAGAGCAAGCACAAACTTTACTTGCAGGAGACCATTTGATTAAAACGATATCTTCAAATCCGATTATTGAATTGCCGTTTGAAGGAGTTGAACGACCAAAAAGCTTACTTCAATACAACGAGTCAATGAAAAAATTGCTTCCGTACGATATTAAACTTGCCTATAGTGGTCATGGAATGGAAATGTTTAATGTGCATAGTCTGATTGAACATAGATTAGAACGTCAGCACGTTCGCGCTATGAAAGTGAAGGAAATGATAAAGGATTATCCGAGAAGTGTATTTGAGGTTTGCCAATCACTTTTCCCAGAAGTTTATAAAAAAGAGCTATGGCTAACCATTTCTGAAACAATCGGCCAATTAGATTACTTAGAATCAATTGGAGAAGTAAGGTTTGAGAAGAACAATGAAAATATCGATCTTTATTTTGCAATCTAGAAAAGGAAGTGAACCATGAATCATCGATTAAAAGGAAAAAATATTGTTATTACGGGCGCATCTGGTGGAATTGGAGCTGAAATGGCGTTGCTATGTGCTAAAAGTGGTGCAAATGTTGCGATTATGGCTAGAAACAAAGAGAAGTTACAGGAAATCAAGAGGGAAATGGGCGACAAGACACAAGTGCTTGTGTACCAGCTAGATGTATCCGACACGAATCAAGTAGAACAGGTTTTTTCAAAGGTGCTTACGGAATGGACCCATGTGGATGTATTAATAAATAATGCTGGTTATGGTATTTTTGCTCATGCAGACGAGGCTAAAATGGAAGATGTTTCAGGAATGTTTTCTGTGAACGTTCTTGGATTAATTGCGTGTACTAAAGCCGTTTTACCATCTATGAAAAAAAGAAAAAGAAGGTCAGATTGTTAATATAGCATCGGTTGCAGGAAAGTTATCTACTCCAAAGTCGACGGCATATTCAAGCACTAAGCATGCTGTGCTTGGTTTTACAAATGGACTAAGGATGGAGCTTGCACCGTATGGAATCAAATTAATGGCGGTTAATCCAGGACCCATTCAAACCAATTTCTTCGATGTCGCAGATGAAAGTGGAGAGTATGTGAAAAATATAAAAAGATTTATGCTTGATCCTCAAACAGTAGCAAAATCTGTTGTAAACAAATTGCTAACGAACACAAGGGAAATAACTCTTCCAAGGTGGATGGGAGCGGGTGCATTTTTTTATAGTCTCATGCCAGGTGTAGTGGAGAAATTAGGAGGCAGAGCCTTCAATAAAAAATAAATTTTAGATAAACTTAGATTAGCGGTTGTAGCAGGCTGGTATATGGAAATGGGCAAGCCTCCAAACCCTTTATGATGTGAAACTGAATATCAGACGCTTCAAACTAGCCTAGATCAAATTCTATAAGTAGATTAAAGCCCCCAAAACATCATTTTGGGGGCTTTAATCTACTTATTGTTTTGTTTTCTACGTTCTTTTCCTTGAATTTTTGCTGCTCGATGCACACCGTGCTCCTCTTTTAAATCTAAGAACTTCGCTTCGTTCTGTAATTTGAGATAACTTTGGTATCGTTCAGGTGCTAGGGTGCCTAGGTCAATTGCTTTCTTAATGGCACAACCTGGTTCACGCAGATGTTTACAATCTCGAAATCTACAGCCCGTAGCAGGCTTAGCTGAAGAGCAATCTGCTGCAATGCAAGAAATAAATGCCTCTGCTGAAACATTACGTTCTTTAGCAGATGAGTTAAGTAAAGAACTAAATCGTTTTTCATTTTAATCATTTTGCCACTAGTTAAAGGACTAGTGGCTTTTGTCTGCAAAGGTGTATCCCAATTGCCAATTAATAAAACCTACTATGCAATCAAAAAACCTTGGGTAATAGAACTCAATGTTTTTTGGTTTTAGATTACGAGAATGTTAATTTTCACAATGAAAACGAATTCATCTAGTTTCTCACTTAAATACCTATTGAATTTTCAGAATACATATCATAAAATGTCCACTATATATAAACAAATGTATTTACAGAAAGAACATTGAGGAGTGGTATTGAATGAAAAGTATTTCGATAGGCTTATTAGGCTTAGGAACTGTCGGATGTGGGGTAGTAAAGATTGTTCAAAATCATCAGGATAAATTAATGCATCAGATCGGTTGCCCGGTAGAGGTGAAAAAGCGCTTGTACTGGATGTAAATAAGGAACGTGGAGTTGATTTAGCTCGCATAGTTTTAACGGAGAGTCCCCATGATGTTATTTCAGATCCAGAGATTGATATTATTGTAGAGGTAATGGGGGGAATTGAGGAAACAAAAAAATAACTTAATGGAAGCTCTCTCAAACGGGAAACATGTGGTAACGGCCAATAAAGATTTAATGGCTCTTTATGGGCCTGAGTTATTAGCTAAGGCTTCTGCCAATCATTGTGATTTATTTTACGAAGCAAGTGTTGCTGGAGGAATACCCATTTTACGTAGTCTAGTGGATGGCCTAGCTTCAGATCGTATCACGAAAATGATGGGTATTGTAAACGGTACAACTAATTTTATCTTAACTAAAATGTCCAAAGAACAAAGAAGTTTTCTTGATGTATTAAAAGAAGCACAAGATTTAGGATTTGCAGAGTCAGATCCGGCTGCGGATGTTGAAGGTCTTGATGCAGCTCGGAAAATGGCCATCCTTTCTACCTTAGGCTTTTCTATGGACATCCATTTAAACGATGTGAAAGTTGAAGGAATTACGAAGGTTTCTAATGAAGACATACTGTATGCCAAGCAATTTGGATACGTGATGAAATTGATTGGAATTGCTCACCGGCAGGGAGAAAAGGTCGAAGTAAGTGTTCAACCGACATTGCTCGAGGAAGATCATCCACTAGCATCTGTCCATGATGAATACAATGCCGTTTATGTGTATGGAGAAGCAGTAGGTGAAACGATGTTTTATGGTCCCGGGGCAGGGAGCCTTCCGACTGCAACAGCAGTTGTTTCTGATCTAGTTGGGGTCATGAAGAATATGAGACTAGGTGTTAATGGAAACAGTGCGGTTCTTCCCCAGTTTGAAAAACAATTAAAATCGGACGAAGAAATTCAGGCAAAGTACTTTATTCGTATCTTAATAGAAGATTCTGTTGGAGTTATGGCCAACATAACGTCTATTTTTGCTAGTCATGGTGTTAGCTTAGAGAAAATACTTCAAAAGCCTCTTTCATCCTCTCAACAAGCTGAAATTGTTTTAGTCACTCATGGTGCCGTTCAAAAAGACTTTACCTGTATTATAGAGGAATTAACAAATTTACATTCCATTCAATCCATTAAAAGCTATTATCGCGTTGAAGGAGAGATCTAGTCATGAAAGGATACCAAGGGTTACTTCATGCATACAAAGAATATTTACCAGTGAACACTAGAACTCCAATGCTATCCTTACTTGAGGGACACACTCCTCTTATTCCATTACCCTATTTCTCTGAAGAGTGGGGAATTACTCTGCATGCAAAATATGAAGGAGCCAACCCAACAGGATCATTTAAAGATCGTGGAATGGTACTAGCGGTGGCAAAAGCTGTAGAGGAAGGAAGTGATACGATTATATGTGCTTCAACTGGGAATACATCTGCAGCAGCTGCTGCTTATGCTGCGAGGGCTAATTTAAGATGTATTGTGGTCATTCCAAACGGCAAAATAGCTCGTGGTAAATTGGCGCAGGCCGTTATGTATGGTGCAGAAATTATTTCAATAGATGGGAATTTTGATCAAGCACTTCAAATCGTAAAAAAGGTAAGTTCTAAAGAAAATGTTACGCTAGTTAATTCCATTAACCCTTACCGAATAGAAGGTCAGAAGACAAGTGCGTTTGAAATATGTGATGAATTAGGAATGTCACCTGATATTGTCGCACTGCCCGTTGGGAACGCAGGTAATATTACAGCATATTGGAAGGGATTTAAAGAATATCATTTTGAAAAAGAAACAGGTTTACCGAAGATGTTTGGATTTCAAGCGGCAGGGGCAGCACCCATTGTAAACAATGGTCCAGTTTCACACCCGGAAACGATTGCGACAGCGATACGAATTGGCAATCCTGCAAGCTGGGAGGGAGCAAAGAGTGCTTTAGAACAATCGAAAGGAGAAATTCATGCTGTTACTGATGAGGAAATAGTAGAAGGGTATAAACTTTTAGCTAGACATGAAGGAGTGTTTGCAGAACCTGCCTCGTGTGCATCATTTGCTGGTATAAAGAAACTTTCAGAGCAAGGGAAGCTACCAAAAGGAATCAAAATTGTTCTCATCTTAACAGGAAATGGATTAAAAGATCCGGAAACGGCGGTAGTGGAAGGTGGAGTGACTTCCGCTATATTACCAAATGATGAAGAAGCAGTGACGGAATTTATTAGGGGGAGAGGCAAGGTGAGAATATGATCATCCAAGTTCCTGGAAGTACTGCCAATTTAGGACCTGGTTTTGATTCCATAGGTCTTGCTATTGATAAATACTTAACCCTTCAAGTTCAAGATAGTTCTGTATGGATGGTAGAACCTAAGTCCTCTAGTTTAGTAGGATTTCCTCAAGATGAAAACCATTTTATTGTCTCTATTGCAATAGAGACAGCCAAACGATTCAATGTAGAACTAACTCCTAAGAGAATAGAAATTGAAACATCTATTCCACTAGGTAAGGGGTTTGGTTCTAGTGCTTCCGCAATCGTTGCAGGAGTGGAGTTAGCTGATTATGCCTGCGATTTAAAGCTAACGAAACAGGAGAAACTAGTGTTAGCTTCTTTTTATGAAGGACATCCTGATAATGTAGGGGCTTCTATTTATGGTGGCCTTGTTGTCAGCTGTCAGTTAGAGGATGATGTGTATGTAGTTTCTTGTCCGTCTCCAAATTGTACACTGGTGATGGTTTCTCCGAAGACGCCACTAGACACTGCTCAATCAAGAAGTGCTCTTCCAAGAAGCATTACTTACTCTCAAGCAACGAAAGGGAGTGCAATCAGTAACGTCTTAGTAGCTGCACTCCTTCAAGAAGAATGGGGAAAAGTAGGAGAGATGATGAAAGAAGAGCGATTCCACCATCCTTACCGAAAACAATTTGTTCCCTATTTTGAAGAGGTAGAAGATATTGCTTTATGTCATGGCGCCTTCGGTGTTGCATTAAGCGGTGCTGGTCCTTCAATGGCTTGCTTTGTCGAGTGGGATAAAGCCGAAATGCTAGAAGTAGCGCTTCGTTCTACATGTAACAATCTTGATGTCGAAACCGTCAAAATAGACGGTAGTGGTGTT
The DNA here is from genome assembly GCF_000171615.1 of Bacillus coahuilensis m4-4. GTDB lineage: Bacteria > Bacillota > Bacilli > Bacillales > Bacillaceae_K > Bacillus_T > Bacillus_T coahuilensis. The sequence goes on from NZ_ABFU01000040.3 coordinate 36,853, forward strand.
CAATGTAAAATGATGATCGGAGAACAATAGTACGATTGCCCCTAATATGGATATGGGGTTTTTTTTGTGAAATGTATTGTGAATATTGTCTAAGTTTGGAATAATTGGAATGAAACGAGCGGTTTCATTCGTAATTTAAACAAAGAGGAGAAGTATATGGAAGGATCACGAACGAGTAGAAGAGTGGAAAAACAACGAAAGAAAAGAGGGAAATTTAAGATAGCTATTTTCATTTCTCTGTGTCTTTTTTTAGTGGGTGGAGGATTTATCTTTTTTCAATATTATGCAGGTGTAAATAGTACTGGAGCGAACTCTGCTCTAAACAATTTAGATATAGAATTTAACGGTGTTGACAATCAGAATGATAAGGTAGTAAACGTGCTTTTATTAGGGATTGATGCTAGAGAAGGCGAGCAAACTTCTAGAACCGATACGATCATGGTAGCACAGCATAACTCAGAGACAGGTGAGTCGAAGCTGATTTCTTTTATGAGAGATGCTTATGTGCAAATTCCTGGGCATGATTCCAATAAAATTAATGCTGCCTATGCGCTAGGCGGTCCAGAATTATTAAGAGAAACGTTAAGACATAATTTTGATATAGAACTACAATCGTATGCCATTGTTGATTTCAGCGGTTTTGTGACAATTATTGACGAGCTATTTCCGAGTGGTATTGAGGTAACCGTAGAGAAAGAAATGTCAGAAAAAGTGTCAGTTCCTTTATACCCAGGAACTCAAAGGCTGAATGGGGAACAGTTACTCAGCTTTGTACGTTTTCGACAAGACGCTGAAGGTGACTTTGGCCGTGTAGGTAGGCAACAAGAAGCATTAGGGATAATTGTGCAGGAATTTAAAACAGTGAATGGAGTTGCCAATATCCCTAAAGGCGCASGTATGTTGCAWAACTATATGAAAACCAATGTGAAGAATACGACAGTCTTATCCGTTGCTAAATCTATAATCAGTGGAGAACAAAATATTAAAACGCTGAGGGTTCCTCTTGATAATACCTATACAAATGAACGTATTTCAGGTGCAGGTCTTGTTTTAAATCTAGACATTGAAGCGAATAAACAAGCTGTACAGCAATTTCTAGAGGAATAGATTGTTTGAAATTACACAGTTAGAGAGCGATGCCCTCTAACTCCCATTTTTATTGCCCTTTATGTAAGAAGTTTGTGACACTTAGTAAATGACCATCTGGATCGTAAAATCCAAATCCGCCAAAATTATTTTCGTGATGGATGTTTAAGGAACCTACTTTTACTTTCTGGTCTATTAACCAATGATAATATTCTTCAAGCTTTGGCGTGTAGAAGTCAATGATGCTATGCTCTACTCCATTGTTTGTATTGACAAAGGAAAGGTTGCCCTTTTCTTCTGTTTGCACAAGGAAAATCGTAGGTACTCCTGTTTTTTTAAATGTAATCATCGAGTTCTTTTCTCCCTTGAACTCAACTTCTCCACCAATCATTTCAGTGTAAAAGCGAATGGATCGCTCTAGAACGGTAACGGGAATTTCAATGGTCGCGATATGGGAAATATAGTGTGGCATAGGTATTCCTCCTTTCTAGTTAGTATTCTATTTTTCTTTCAGAATTCCTGTTTGGGTTTGTACATGAAAATCAATCACAAATAATGGGAGGTGTTTTTATGGATTCTATTTATTTTTATTGCTTTATTTATCAATCCACTATTTTGCTGTATATTAGTTCTGAAATCCGTAGCCCTTGCAAAACAAATCCATCAGGGGAACTATGACATTGGTGAGAATACTGCTTGGGTGATGATTTCATTTACCTTAATTGTTACTTCCATCACCTGGATGTATTTTTTTAGTGAGTAAGTAAACCTTTACAATAATCACTTTTTTCTATTTTATTAGTGGCTGGAATGGACTAATTGTCGGTATGTTTGGAGTTTCTGGTATCATCTTTGGTGGTGTTGGATGGGGGATGAGTCAATGGATTAAGAAGTCTTGTGCTAGGTGAGCTTTTTAAAATTTTTCAAGAAACGTAGGAAGGAAGTGTGATGGTGCCTCAAGTATTCATTGCTAGAATGAATGATTTAGAACAAGTAGTGAAAGTAGATGGTGATGTTACCGGAAATGAAAATAGAAGAGATGTTATTCGCCGAGCGATTCAATCCGAGCAATGTTTGATTTTAATAGATGGTGAAACGCTTGGTGGTTTCCTACTTTATCACACTCACTTTTTTGATTGTGCATTTATTTCATTGATTATTGTGTCTCCCTTAACAAGAAGGCAAGGGTATGCCCGTCACTTGTTAGAATACTTCATGAAGGTATCTCCCACATCAAAAGTATTTTCCTCGACCAATCAATCCAATGAACCAATGAGAAGAGTTTTTGCCTCCGCTGGTTTTATAGAAAGTGGAGTGATTGAAAACCTTGATGAAGGGGATCCAGAGATCGTTTACTTTAAAGAAAGATAGGGATTTCGGGGCTATATCTCATCAACCTCTAATTTTATTCYCTTATAAATGGTTTGGAGTATTCCCATTCTAAGCTCTGCTGTTTCCTTACATTTCCACCGCTTAGAATCCATTTCAAATGGAGAGCCATTTGCCTTTCTGGCGATAATTCTATACCTATACATCATGAAAACCTCTATAGTGAAGCTTAGTACTGTTTGTTAAGCCATTAGCATTTTTCTTCATAGTTACCTCCTGAATTTTCTGAATTTTTATATTCTATATTAAGGAGATTCGGTACAAATTACAAGCCTATTTCAGCGTTGTCATACAATTGAAACCTAATATTGGTGTAATTGTTATACATATATCTTCTACAGGTTAAAATTTACTATGATAAATTATTAAATAAAGTGAAGAGGGAGTGTGTGTGTTTGAGTGGTTACAGTATTTTTGGAAAGCTCGTTGCAAAAGAAGGAGAGTTAGAAACATTAAGTTCCATCTTACTAGAAGCTGCAGAATCGATGAAGCAAGTTGAAAATTGTTCAGTCTATATTGTGAATGCTTCAAAACAAGAGCAAGCGGTGTTTGTTTTTGAGGTATGGGAAAGTGAACAAGCGCATCAAGCGTCTTTATCTTTACCGCTTACTCAAACACTTATTCAAAAAGCGAAGCCGATTTTAGCTGGAGTTGAACGATTGGCAGCTATGGAAGCACTCGGTGGTAAATTAATGACGTAACGAAAGGGAGGCATTTCTATGTCTAAAAGCAGGATAAAAGAGCTACCTCATGATCAGCGTGAAGACTTGCTGGCGATCTTTAAAGCACGATTTGAAGAAAATATGCATCGCCATCAAGAGCTTTCATGGTCAGTTGTTCAAGCTAAACTAGAACAACACCCTACAAAACTTTGGTCTCTAAACGAAATGGAAAAAACGGGAGGAGAGCCCGATGTCATTGGATATGATGATCAAAAAGATGAATATCTTTTTTGTGACTGTGTAAAGGAAAGTCCTAAAGGCCGTCGAAGCCTTTGCTATGACCGCGAAGCACTTGAATCTAGAAAGAAACATAAGCCTGAAAACAGCGTAATGGATTTGATTGATTCAATGGGCATAGAGTTATTATCTGAAGAACACTATCGCTTGTTGCAATCCGTTGAAACCGTTGATATGAAAACGTCTAGCTGGATTCTCACACCAGATAATATCCGAAAGCTTGGCGGCGCTCTTTTTTGTGACTATCGTTATGGACATGTCTTTGTTTATCATAACGGTGCGGATTCCTATTATGCGGCTAGAGGATTTAGAGGGATGTTAAGAGTGTAAAATACAGTGAACTTTATTGAAGAGGCTGACTCAAAAGGTCGTTAAAAGACGATTTTTTTGAGGTACCTCTTTTTTATTATTTTTTTAGAATTTTCACATCGGTTCATTTTGATTAGGTTGATTCTCGCTGCAGATGCGAGACTCCCGAGGGAAATAGCGGAAAAGGTGAGACCCCACAGGGCTTTAGCCCGAGGACTCTGAATAGGCTTCCTCGAGTTTTCACCGCACGAAAAAAATGCGCAGCATTTTATGAGGAGGCTCACCTCCGCCCCGGAGAATGGAGTACCTTTCGCGGAAATCAACCGGGCTTATTTAATGATGATCATTTGTTGAAAAAAGAAGAGGGTGTTCCCAAAAGATTATACTTTTGGGACACCCTCTTCAATTTATTTTTTCGTCACAACTTTTACCTAGTACGACGGAAGTTGTTCACGGGACACCATAGATTTTCCAGTACTGTAAAATAAATTTCATTGTCACAGAACGTATATTCGCATATAATTTGGGTATAAATAAAAGAACAAACGTTCGATAGAGGTGAAAGACGATGACAGTGGATTACAGTACGCTACCGCAACACAAGATTCTTTGCATCGATATGAAGAGCTTTTATGCAAGCTGCTCGGCTGTCATGATGGGGCTTGATCCGCTGGAGTGCCACTTAGCGGTAGTAGGAGATCAGGAAAGACAAGGAAGTATTGTCTTAGCTGCCTCGCCGCGCTTAAAAAAAGATTTTGGCATTAAAACAGGTGCTAGACTCTTTGAGATTCCAAAGGATCCTAGAATTATCCTCGCAGAGCCTAAAATGGCTACGTACATCCGGATTTCCACAGAAATTACTCGTCTATTTCACCGCTACGTGCCGAAAGAAGCCATTCATACCTACAGTGTAGACGAAAGTTTTATCAAAATTGACGGTGCAACAGGTTTATGGGGAGATGCGTTTACGATTGCTCGCAAAATTAAAGATGAGTTAGAAAGAGAATTCCAATTGCCCTGTGCGATTGGTATTGGTCCAAACATGCTCCTCGCTAAGCTATGTTTAGACCTTGAAGCTAAGAAAAAAGGCATTGCTGAATGGACGTATGAGGATGTAGAGAAGAAATTATGGAAGGTGTCTCCGTTAAGCGAAATGTGGGGGATTGGTCGACGTGTAGAACGCACCCTTAATCGTATGGGGATTTTTACAGTAGGACAGCTTGCAAGGTATGACCTTGATAAGCTTGAAGCTAAATTTGGCGTGATGGGCAACCAATTGTATCACCATGCGGTGGGGGGTGGATTTATCAGAGATTGGCGCCCCTATTATAGAAGGACAAATTAGCTTTGGAAAAAGCCAGGTATTGCTTCGTGATTACAAAGAGGAAGAAGAAATTAAGCAAGTGCTCTTAGAAATTTGTGAAGAAGTAGCTAGAAGAACCCGTACTCACAAAAAAATGGGGCGAACGATTAGTCTTGGGATTAGCTACAGTCAAGATGAGTTTGGAGGCGGATTTCATCGCTCAAGAAGCATTGAAAATCCTACCAATATTACCATGGAGATCTACGGAGTTTGCTTACAGCTATTTCATGAACACTACGAAGGCAAAACCGTTCGAAAAATTTCCGTTTCACTATCCAATATTGAAGAAGATACATCTCTTCAGTTAAATTTGTTTGATGCAAAGCTCGCAAAACGAAAGGAACTTGGCTACGTAATGGACCGTGTGCGAAGCCGCTACGGATACGGAGCATTGTTAAGGGGTGTCTCCTTGGCTTCAGGAGGAACAGCAAGGCACCGTGCTCGCCTTGTAGGTGGACATAAAGCATAAAGAAAGGAAGGGATAGAATGATTAGAGACCGAGGAAGAATAAAATGGACGTCCATGATGCTGCCAGAGCATGTAAAGCTATTACGTGATTGGGTAAAAGAAGACACGTTTGAAAAAGAAGTGATGATCGATGAACAGGCAATGGAAGAAATGAACGCTATTGTAGGAGAAGCAATGGAGCAAGGCTCTTACGTGGCCATTACACATTACCGAAATCATCGATATGAACTATTGGTTGCCAAAATCCATCACTGGGACCACTTGACAGAGCGATTTCATGTGGTAGATCGCTTTGACGAAATCCATTATATTGAGCGAAAAAATGTAGTGGGGATAAATTGGATATAGAACAATCGAAGAGATTTGTGTTACGTGTGTGGTGACATTTTCCTTTGTGTAAAAGTAATCTAATTCAGTCCCAATCATTTATACTATTCTAWAAAAGGAGGTGAGAATGTGGAAAAACAAATCTATGATCTATTGTTGAATATTCAGTCAGATATCTCTGAAATGAAGAGCGACATCACCAACATGAATGAACGCCTAACTAGAGTAGAAGCCGCCGTGAACCGATTAGAAGTAACCCAAACGGAAGATATAGTTAGCCTGTTGAAGACGACAAAAGATAGAATGGATTTTGACGTTGAGTACATTAATAAAAGGGTAACGGATATGGACAAACGACTATTTGCGCTAGAACAACAAGCGAAATTCTAAGAAACCCTCTCATCCAATAGGCAAAAATAAGATACCACGAAATCATACATCTTATGAATACCTCATATTTATAAATACAAAAAATAGTTGACTTTTCAACATCCTCTCGCTAAAATATTCTAAAATTATAGTAAACGTTGAAGAGGACGAGTAGCTTGTCTAAGCTAACCAAGAGAGAGAGCGAATGGTGAGAAGCTCTCATAGACATTCAAGTGAACCTGCCTTCTGAGTTCTGTGTGAAAATGACACAGCGGTTTCTTAACCGTTATCAAAAATAGAGTGTAAAGCTGTGCTTTAAATTAGGGTGGTACCACCAGGAATGGTCCCTAATCTAAAGCACAGCTTTTTTATATTTAAAGGAGGTAGTATGATGCCAAAAGGATTTGTAGAAAAAATTACTGATATGGATGTAGATTTTGCCAAATGGTATACAGATGTGGTAACAAAAGCGGAATTAGTGGATTATTCAAGTGTAAGAGGAAGCATGATTATACGCCCCTATGGTTATAAAATTTGGGAACATATAAAGGATCAACTAGACCGTAAAATAAAAGAAACCGGTCATGAAAATGTATACATGCCTCTATTTATTCCTGAAAGCTTACTTCAAGTCGAAAAGGATCATATTGAAGGATTCGCTCCAGAAGTTGCATGGGTCACGCATGGGGGAGAGGAAAAACTTCAAGAGCGTCTATGCGTTCGACCAACGTCTGAAGTGTTATTCGCAGAGCACTACAGGAATATTATTCATTCTTACCGAGATCTACCTAAGCTTTATAATCAATGGGCAAACGTAGTGAGATGGGAAAAAACCACTCGTCCATTTTTACGTACGTTAGAGTTCTTATGGCAAGAGGGACACACTTGCCACGAAACAGAACAAGAAGCAATTGAAGAAACAGAGAAGATGTTGAACGTCTATGCGACCATTTGTGAAGAATTGCTTGCTATCCCAGTAATAAGAGGGAGGAAGACGGAAAAAGAAAAGTTTGCAGGAGCCACTTTTACGTATACAATTGAAAGCTTAATGCATGACGGAAAAGCACTCCAAGCGGCAACCTCTCATTTCTTAGGTGACCGATTTGCCGAAGCCTTCTCGATTACATTCTTAAACCGAGAGGGCAGAGAACAACACGTTCAGCAAACATCTTGGGGATTCACGACCCGTATTATTGGGGCCATGATAATGGTTCATGGAGACAATCGTGGCCTCGTCTTACCACCAAATGTCGCCCCAACTCAAGTCATGATTGTTCCGATTGCACAGCATAAAGAAGGGGTCCTAGACCACGCCTATGGGTTGAAAGAGAGAGTAAAAACAGTAGCTCGTGTAGACATTGATGCAAGCGACAAGCAGCCTGGTTGGAAATTCAATGAGTCTGAAATGAAAGGCATTCCTATTCGGCTAGAAGTGGGACCAAAGGACATGGAACAGGATCAAGTTATACTCGTAAGAAGAGATACTGGAGAAAAGGTTCAGGTCGGGATATCAGAAGTAGAACAAAAAATTACCGAACTCTTAGTAGAGATTCAAAAAAACATGTACAAGAAAGCTTATACTCGTCTTCGAGAAAAAACGTCCATTGTGCAGACATTCGAAGAATTTCAATCTGCTTTACAGAATGAAAATCGTATAATCAAGGCCATGTGGTGTGGAAACAGAGAGTGCGAGGATTACATTAAAGAAGAAACAGGAGCTACTTCCCGCTGTATTCCGTTTGAGGAGGAAGATATTTCATCTACGTGTGTATGCTGTAAGAAAAATGCGAAGCATATGGTGTACTGGGCCAAAGCCTATTAGGAGAAGAACTTGGTGTAGTCTTAGTAATACAGTCATATTTAAATCGTAACACAACAGAAAAGTTTATGAATCTGAATCTTGAACTATTAGGGTTTATGTTAACGTTCTATTTTTTTCTTTCTAATCATTTTGAATGTTTCTCTTTTCTTCCATATCAGAAAAGTAGATCGCGCAAAAACGGAGGCAGATTTGAAAGGGTACAATCTATTGGCTAATTTGATAGGTATAGGATTGAGTGTATTCCTTTTAGTAGGAACAATACTAGTTACGATATGGTTGGTTCTATAAAACCCAAAAAATCATGGAAGGAAGTGAGATAATGAGTGGGATTATGACGTTAGGGATAATAGCGGCTTCTGGAATTGCCTTAGCAACAACCATTAATTACGCAATAAAAGCCTACCATAACTTTTAAACCAAAATAAAGGACTCGACCAACAAACTCGATTGGTTACATGTCCGAACTGTGGGTCTGAGAACAAGAGGCAGAAACATGGTCAGAGTTGTCAAAGGTGTTATCAACCCTTTTAATTAAATTGGAGAAGTGTAAGAAGTGATTTTCCATATTCAATGGCCCTTTGTTAATTCGATGTAATATCTTGAGCCCATAGCTTGAGAAAACAATCTAATTAAGGCATGATGGTAAGGGTGAAATAGAGTATTTGAATTATCGGAGGAAATCAATGAGTCAAAATGTAAATACTAAAGCCATCTTAATTACGTTTATGATCGGTGCATTCTTTGCCATCTTAAATGAGACATTACTAAATATTGCTTTAACGGAATTAATGAATGTGTTTAACGTGTCCCCAACAACCGTACAATGGTTAGCGACAGGCTTTATGCTCGTTATGGGTGTGTTGATGCCTATCTCTGCTGTATTGATTCAATGGTTCACAACCCGGCAAATGTTTATCGGGGTCATGAGTATCTTTTTAATGGGAACGGTCATTGCAGCCAGTGCCATCAATTTTCCTATGTTATTAACGGGGAGGATGATCCAGGCGGTAGGGACAGGCTTGTTAATTCCAGTTATTTTTAATGCTATCTTACTTTTATATCGTCCTGAAGTAAGAGGAAAATTATGGGGACGTTTGGTTTAGTGATTATGTTCGCACCTGCCATAGGTCCAACTGCTTCTGGGGTTATTGTTGATTTACTAGGGTGGAGATGGTTGTTCCTGATTGTTATTCCATTTGCATTGTTCTCTATCTTGTTTGCATGGAAATTCTTACAAAATGTAGGAGAAGTCACTAGACCACGTATTGATGTACTCTCTATTCTCCTATCAAGTGTAAGTATTGGTGGAATAGTGTATGGGTTTAGTTCAATAGGTGAAAGTGACCAAGGTATTAGTGGAACAATTATTGCTATATTGGTCATGAGTATAATTAGCCTTGTAGTATTTGTACTACGTCAATTGAAAATAGAAGAGCCATTATTAGATGTACGAGTATTTCGATATAAAAACTATGCAACAGGTATCGTTATTTTCGTCATTGTCATTATGGCCATGTTTGCATCAGAGATTGTGATGCCAATGTATTTGCAAGGACCACTAGGATATTCAGCTAAACTAGCTGGATTATTGTTATTACCTGGGGCATTACTTAACGGATTGATGTCCCCAGTTATGGGAACGTTATTTGATAAATATGGTCCAAGAAAATTAATCATTCCTGGTACCATTGTATTAGTAGGTGTGATGATATTCTTTAGCAACATTGAGCCAGGGGTTCCAACCTGGTCGTTTGTTCTCGCCTACATTGCTCTCATGCTTTCCATCTCAGCCATTATGATGCCAGCACAGACGAATGCACTAAATGAATTGCCAAAGGCTTTATATCCTCACGGGACAGCCATTGCCAACACATTACAACCTGTTGCAGGAGCTCTTGGCGTATCGGTGTTCGTTAATATTATGACAAGAGGACAAGAAAGCTACATTCAAAATCAGACAGGCACCGCAACAGAAGATGTATTAAATAGTGCAATGACACAAGGAGTACACTATGCCTATTGGTTTGCGTTAGTACTGTGCGTGATTGCGTTCATTGCTTCACTATTTGTACAAAAGGCTATCGCACCAGACTTTGATTCAGAAGTAGAAGGGGATTAGTCCGCTCATTTATTCTAATTTAGTAAGAGACCTATTCAAAATGAATAGGTTTCTTTGTGCTAAAAATGAATTTATTCCTAACCTTCCCTATCGGATTAATGAAATTTTTTCTTTTATTCACCTGTGATAAAGTAAGTTCGGAATGTAAGTTTGGGAGGTAACAAAATGGCGAAAGAAAATTGGATTCGCTGGTCCTTTTTTATTGTAGGGTTATGTGTATTAGCATTAGGAATAGCTATGACCATTGAAGGGAAGCGGTTTGGGATCGTCCCTTGGGATGTGTTTCATTACGGATTATATACTCACCTAGGTTTAACGGTAGGGACTTGGTCTATTATTGTGGGACTTCTCATATTATTTATGTACGGCTTGGTTAAACGAGAAATACCTAAAATAGGAGCATGGTTAAATATGCTGCTACTAGGACTTTTTATTGATTTCTTTCTTTGGATACTTCCTGAGGCAACCTCATTATTTGGAGAAACACTGTACTTTATCCCAGGTGTTATTATCCTTGGATATGGAATAGGAATCTATATTTCTGCCGATTTAGGTGCAGGGCCAAGAGATAGTATGATGCTATTATTTGTGGAAAAATTTGGGTGGTCTGTAAAAGCTGTTAGAAACGGTATGGAACTAACGGTGTTTTTGTTTGGTTGGTTATTAGGTGGTCCAATAGGTATTGGAACTATACTAATTGTATTCTTCCTAGGGTCCATTGTAAATGTGTCCTTACATCAAAGTAAGCTAGTATTAGCAAAAATACTAGAAAAAGAAAATCGTATAAATGCTTTAAGTTATAAGTAATATTTTTGCTGAATCATAGTATAGTAGTATATGAAACTTGTATTCTATAGGAGGACCATAGTGAAAACACAAAATTATCACAATCATACTAAGATAGATCCTATTTTTCACGGAGTAATAGGGGGTTTAGCCCTAGTAACATTAGGTTTTTCTATTGGATTTGCTGTAAATAATCTGGAAGATTCAGTTGTACTAAGCGTTTTTGTTCTAGTAGTGACCATTACCCTAATTCTGACAGGGTTGAATGTGAGACGCTATGCCTTGATGCTTCAAGATCGAATCATTAGACAGGAAGAATCATTCCGATATTTCAGATTAACAGGAAAAGAATTAAACAAAGCAGTAACATTAAAACAAATCATTGCTCTGCGATTTGCTTCGGATGAAGAGCTTCCTACACTTGTAGATCGTGCAGTAAATGAAAACGTAAGCGCGGATGAAATTAAAAAGTCTATCCGAAATTGGAGAGCGGACCATCATAGAGTATAAAGTGTTTAAAATTATTCGGTACAAAACGCTTGAGAATCCTATCTCTA
>NZ_ABFU01000039.1 GCF_000171615.1 Bacillus coahuilensis m4-4
CACGCAAAAGCCGAGAAGGTGCACGCAAGCGAGCGCTATCCGCACGCAAAAGGAGAAGGTGCACGAAAAGAGAAAATGCCGCACGCAAGAGGGTGAAAAGTGCACGCAAAAGCCGAAAAGGTGCACGCAAGCGAGCGTAATCTGCACGCAGTAGGCGGGAAAGTACAAGCAAACCTCAAACCAAGCCCTAGAACCAAGAAGTAAAAAGCTAAAAACATCTACTCCTCCCACTCAAACACCAAGTTGACATCCTTATATTTACTATGTAATACTAGTATCAGGTACTAATTATAAAGATGATTATATAATTTTATATAGGAGTGAGCTAGAGATGCTATCACTAGAAGGAAAAAGTTTTAGTAATGGGTGTTGCAAATAAACGAAGTATTGCATGGGGAATTGCCCGTAGATTACATGAGCAAGGGGCTTCATTGGTGTTTACATATGCGGGTGAACGATTGGAGAAGAGTGTTCGTGATCTAGTTGACTCCTTAGATGGTGACCATATGGTATTACCATGTGATATAACGAGTGATTCAGAAATAAAAGAGTGTATGGCTTCCATCAAAGAAATAGTTGGTACTCTAGATGGGATTGCTCATTGTATTGCGTTTGCAAACAAGGAAGAACTTCAAGGTGAGTATATGAATACTACCAGAGACGGATTCTTACTAGCTCAAAATATTTCTAGTTATTCTTTAACGGCTGTTTTGAAAGATGCTAAGGAGCTTTTACATGAAGGAAGCAGCGTTGTTACATTAACGTATCTTGGTGGAGAACGAGTGATTGAGAACTATAATGTGATGGGTGTTGCGAAGGCTTCACTTGAAGCTAGTGTGAAGTATTTAGCGAATGATCTTGGTCCTTTAGGTATTAGAGTGAATGCTATTTCTGCTGGACCGATTCGAACATTAAGTGCTAAAGGTGTAAGTGATTTTAATTCAATTTTAAAAGAAATAGAAGAACGCGCTCCATTAAGAAGAAATACCACTCCAGAAGAAGTGGGAGATACTGCACTATTCTTATTTAGTTCTTTATCTAGAGGAATCACTGGTGAGACGATTCACGTTGATTCAGGTTTCCATATTTTCTAAACCCCTTACAAATAGACATTAAAAACCCCCATTAGCAACCCTGAATGCTAATGGGGGTTTTTTACGAGGTTACAGAATGAATGTAAGCTAGTCTTAGTATTTCCTAATTTCAAGATAATATTCCTTGATTTTCGTAAAGATGAAAATTTATATAGGGTGAGGCATATATATGTAAAAGACTATCGTAAGGGGGGATAATGTTATGAAAAAAGTGCGAATCGTTCTAAGCAAACTCCATTATTATACGTTCAACAGCCAACTTTAACCATTCCAGAGGCCAATATGCAAGGTGATTATTCTACAAGGAAAAAGAAAAAGAAAGAGAATATTGGGAAAGTATCATCATGGGATGAGCCACGACAAACTAAAACGTTTACAGTGGATCTAGAGCCTCAAACACAAGAAGAAACGGTGGAAAAGACTGAACAGCCCATTTCACGAGACCGTAAACCTGTGTTCCAACGGGTAAAGCCATTTAAAGAAATGGATGTTGAAGAGAGACTACTTCACTTAAACAGATTTAAAGGTGGAAAAGCGCCTTTTCCGTGTACTTTTGTTACGAATGAAGGGTACTATAAAGGCATTTTGGTTGAATATGAAAATGACACTATTGAAGTTAAACCATTTCAAGGGGAGCATGTTACGTTTCACCGCAGACAGTTAGAAGATATTTTGCTCATCGGATTGTCAATAAAAAAAAAGCCGGGCATGAGTCCGGCTTTTCAAGTGATTAGTCACAGATTCGTAAATTAACGTCAGCGATACATTGAACAGCGCAGAAGCAATCTAAGTCGACAGTGATACAGTTATCCGTGCGTACAAATCCATCGATTTTACAGAAGTCTTTTGCTACTTCTAAGTCACCGTCATGGTCATAGTCACCAACAGGTACAAGAACACGAAGAGTTGCACAGCAGTTGTCGAATACTTCTTCTACACGGAAGAATGGTGAGAAACCACCAACGCAAGGGTGATCATCTAAACGACGACGGAATAACCCTTTGAATAACTCACCGTTTGGTAGTGATAAAGTAAATACGCGTGTATCAGCTTTATGACGACGAACTGGAGAATTTAGTCCTCCAAGGGGTTCTAAGAAACAATTCGTCGTACAATCTAAACACTCATCTTCTACTGCATTATCTTGGATATCTTTAATAGCACGTACTACTTCACATACACAGTTGTCAAATTTTTTATCTTTTGGTCCACAGCTCATGAGTAGTCCTCCTTTAAAGTTTTTTGATTACACTAATAAAGTATTGAAATAGTCTATTTATAGTGACGGACAATCGCCCGTTTTTTAAAAATAGGCTCATTTTCTACTTGAAAGGGTGGTCTAATGACAAGTTTTGAGTTTTTATTGCTTACCCTTGCAACGTTTAGATTAACAAGGTTACTTGTATTTGATAGGATTTTTGAGTTCATAAGAAGGCCCTTTTTAACGGAAGTTGAAGAAGATGGGGAAGTGTATATTGTTCCGAAGGAAAATGGGCTGGTTGGTTGGATAGGGGAACTGATTAGCTGTTATTGGTGTACAGGAGTTTGGAGTGCAGCGTTATTATATGCTTGTTATATGTTCGTCCCATATAGTGATCCGCTAATTTACATATTGGGGATTGCTGGAGTTGCAGCATTAATTGAATGGGTTGTACAATTCAGGGTGTAGGCAAGTGGTGTGCCAAGTCACCATAGATTTTCATACAATATTATAGATTGTATGTTAGGGGGAATGAACCATGCAAAAAAGACCTAAACGTGACCCTGCTCCAAAACTCGTTCCAAAGAAAACTAAAAAGGGCTGTGGGTGTGGAAAAAGAAAAACCGTATAAGGAGAACCTTTAGTATACATGAGAAACGACTTCATATTGGAAGTCGTTTTTAATTTGACCCTATGTCTTTTAATTTCTTCCAACGAGTAAAGTAAAAAAACTATTTTATTGAGCTTAACTTAAAGGTCTACATAATCGTTATTCATAATTTCCAACATATTGACAACACTATCAATAAGCCGTATGAAAGGAAGATTGGTATGAAGTTTTTTTCGATGTTCTTCATTGTATTGCTGTTGGTCACAGGGTGTCAAAGCGAGGAAAGCTTTGACAATAAGAAAAGTCAAACCGCTTTAATCAAAACGACGAACCCATCACCAGTTGATTTAGATAATAAAGATGGCATTTCTACCGCACAGCTTGTGAAACAATATGTTGAAGCAAAAGAGGAATTATATGATGTCGCTGTTGTAGAAGGTGAAAAAGAAATTTTAGTTGCCTATAAAGTCAAACATTACGAGCGGTTTCATATGAAGAAAATCGAAGATGACTTAAGTGAGGCATTAGAAAAGAAGTTTACGGAAAAAGATATTCTTGTGTCCTCGGATTATAAGATATTTCTAGAAGTGGTTCGGATGGAAGAGAGTTTAAATAAGGGTGAATTAACGAAAAAAGAAGCAAAAAAACGATTGAGCGAATTAGTGGATTTAAAAGAAGCAACTACTTAAGGAGAGAGAATTATGGCAAAGCAATTAAAAAGTGCAGAGCAAATCGCATATGAAAAAGTTAGAAAAAAGGTATGAAACGAAACGTCCCCTATTGAGGAATTGTTTAAAGGCATTTTTAGTAGGTGGAATTATTTGTACGATCGGACAAGGTATTACGTATTTTTATATCTACTTTTTTAACTTTACAGAACAAACGGCCGGAAATCCAACTGTGGCTACTATGGTATTTATTGCTATGCTGCTAACTGGTTTTGGAGTTTATGATAAAATTGCGCAATTCGCTGGAGCAGGTAGTGCTGTTCCAGTGACTGGGTTTGGAAACTCAGTTATTTCAGCGGCCATAGAACATCGGACGGAAGGATTTGTATTAGGGGTTGGAGGAAATATGTTTAAATTAGCGGGTACCGTCATTCTTTTTGGTGTGTTTTCAGCATTTGTCATTGCACTTATAAAATCTTCATTGATCCAGCTTGGGGTGATTTCATGACCTCAACATGGATATTTCAAAATAAACCGTATATTGTTTCAACAGGTGTAGTCGGTGGGCCAGTTGAAAAGAATGGCGCCATTTCAAAAGACTTTGATACTTTTTATGATGATTTATGGATGAGGGAAAAGTCGTACGAAAAAGCACATCGTGTGCTAATTGAGGATGCCGTAAAAATTGCTCTTGAAAAAGGCAAGGTGTCATTAGAAGAGGTTAGTATCTTTTTATCAGGGGATCTCATTAATCAAATTACCCCCTCTTCTTTTGCTGCTAGAACGAATGGTCTGCCGTATCTAGGTTTATTTAGTGCATGTGCTTCATCTATGGAAGGATTAGCTTTAAGTGCTCTTATCTTAAATTCTGGTCAAGGTAGTTTTGCTCTAACTGGTGCAGCCAGTCATAACTCTGCTGTTGAAAAACAGTTCCGTTACCCAACTGAATATGGTAGTCAAAAGCCGCCCACAGCTCAATATACAGTTACGGGTGCAGGCTATGCTCTAGTAGGGAAAGGTCAATTATCAAGTGGTCCTGAACCAAGGATTACTTCAGCAACGATAGGAAAAGTTATGGACCTTGGTATTAAAGATCCATTTAATATGGGAGGTGCGATGGCTCCTGCGGCAGTAGATACCATTACTCGTCACCTAAATGAGAGGGGAGTGGACTCTAACTATTATGACCTTATCATTACAGGAGATTTAGCCACAATTGGGAGTGCCACAGCGCATGAATTGCTTAAAGAGAAAGGCATTCATTTATCAAAGGACCAGTTTCAAGATTGTGGTTTAAAAGTGTATAAGGATGATCAACCAATATTAGCTGGAGCGAGCGGTGCTGGATGCTCGGCTACCGTATTATATGGTCATTTAGTCAATGAAATGAGAAAAGGAACCTATAAAAAAATTCTTGTTGTAGCAACTGGTGCATTACTTTCTCCAGTTTCTTTCCAACAGAAAGAGAGTATTCCATGTATCGCACATGGTGTGTCTATAGAGTATTGTTAAAAAGGAATCCATCTAAGTTTAGGAGTGAAGTATATGCTAGCCATGTTTTTTTGGGCATTTGTAGTAGGAGGATGTATATGTGTGATAGGGCAGCTACTCTTCGATGTGGCTAAACTTACACCTGGTCACACGATGAGTTTGCTTGTTGTTGCAGGGGCAATCCTAGAAGGATTTAATCTATATGAACCATTAGTCGATTTTGCTGGAGCAGGTGCGACAATACCCATTACAAGTTTTGGGAATGCATTAGTTCACGGTGCGATGCAAGAAGCAGAACAACATGGTGTTATTGGAGTAATCACAGGGATGTTTGAGGTAACGAGCGCAGGGATTTCATCGGCTATCATATTTGCATTCATCGGTGCGCTTATATTTAAGCCGAAGAGCTAGGAGGACGATAAATGCTTGAGGTGTCAATTCGTTCCATTTTTATCATTTTCGGATTATTCTTCATAACAAAATTGTTGGGCAAGAAGCAGTTATCAAAATTGTCATTTTTTGAATATATAACAGGAATTACAGTCGGGGACATTGCGGGTACTCTTTCTATGGAGAAAGAGCTTCATTTATGGGAGGGTGTCACTTCTTTATTAATATGGTTTTTTGTTCCATTATTCATTTCTGTCATAGGACTTCATTCACCAAAGTTTAGGCATCTAGTAGAAGGAACTCCTACCGTCTTTATAGAAAATGGTGAAGTCATTGAAGCCAATTTAAAGAAAGAGCGATATTCAACGGACGAGCTACTCGAACAATTAAGGAAAAAAGGAACGTTTCGTGTCTCCGATGTAAACTATGCTTCATTAGACGCCAATGGAGATCTTAGCATTATGTTGAAAAAGAGAAACAACCCGTTTTGTATGAAGACTTATTTCAACTAGCTCGAACTACTTCTGCTCCTCAAGCGGTGATTAATGATGGAATTTTAGATACAGAAGTGTTAGAAAAAATGAAATATACAAAGGAATGGTTGATCGAAGAGCTTTCTAAGCGTTCTCTTACAACAGATGAAGTTTTTCTCGCTCAACTAGATGATGATGGTTTCCTAACATTAGACTTATATGACTGGACAAGAAAAAAGGATAAGCCTAAGCCCATACCTAATTCTAATCCGTGACATATGGTATTAGTGACCTAACAAAAAGTGAGGTGACTGTAGATGTACGGATACGGCGGCTATGGATATGGCGGTTACGGTTGCGGAGGTTATGGATCAACTTTCGTATTAATCGTTGTACTATTTATCCTATTAATTATTGTTGGTGCAGCATTCTGCTAATAAAAGCCTTAATTTGAACGGAATCCATCATGATTCCGTTCTTCTATTCTTCAATGAGTCCTCACCAATTGTTTTCAACCTACATACGATAAAAGTAGCTTGAAAAAGGAGGCAGAAGAATGAATAATCCATTCTTTAAAAACATTGAAAAGAAAACCGGCGTGAACATGGACGATGTTTTCAAATTGGCAAACTCACTTCAAAGTGCAAACTTTCAAGATGAAAAAACCATCCGCGGAGTGATCCAACAAGTTTCTCAATTAGCTAATAAGAAGGTACCCAAAGAATTAGAAGATAAGATTGTTAAATCCATCATCAAAGACGGTAAAAGCATGGATTTTAACACCATCTCAGAAATGATTAACAAGAAAAAATAAATAGACCTGTAGCTTAAACAGTTTCTGTTTAAGCTATATTTTTGTACTATTCAGAAAGGTTTTGGGGTAGTGAACGTGGAATGTATTGAATAGAGTTGAAATAGTGTCCTAACCTTTTTGTTGATCGATGACTACTTCTTTAATATGCACCTGAGGGTTTTTATCTAACCGTTTAGGGAATATAGTAGAAAAAGGAGTGAAAGACATGGGTTATATTGTTTCGTATCCCCCTTATCAATATCAATACAAGCAGTATGCAGAGAGAATGTTTATTTCTTCATATGATCCATATACCACTGTACCGGTCACAAAAATAAGTCCTCTAAGGAACAATCATGCACAAGAACCAATAGTTGAAAATAGAAGACACACCACCAAACAATCTACTTTCGCAAAAATCTTAGAAGCAAAGTTAACAGGTAAAGGAAGACATATTAATGAATATATTTAAAATATGTATGGGAAGAATGGGATGAAGTGGACACCTGTTAAGGAAAACATTGGCTACTTCTCAGATAGTGTAAACATTGGATATATGATGAAAGAGGGGAAAGGGATTCTTATAGATACAGGGATTGATAAGTCCTCTGTTAAAAAAGTGTTATCCTACTTAAAGAAACATAACTTTCCTCTTGATTACTGTATTCTCACACACAGTCATGCTGACCATATTGGAGGATTTCCTGAAATCTTAAAGAAAAGTAAGGTAGAATGTTGGGCGCCGGAATTTGAAAAAAGTTTGATGGTGCAAACAAGACTAGAGCCTATTTATCTTTGGAACGGAGCTGAACCATTGCAAAGCTTAAGGTCAAAATTTCTAGAAGCTCCATCTATACCTGAAGATTGTTTAACAAGTATTAGTGAAGAAGGTATTATTCGAATGGGTCCCTTTGAACTAACTGTGTATTTTCTGAAAGGGCATTCCTACCAACAGATAGGAGTCCTGTATGAAGACGTCCTTTTTGCTTCCGATAGTTACTTCGGTCGAGAAGTGGCATCTAAGCATAAGATACTCTTTATTGTAGATGCAAAGGAAACCCTTCATACGTTAAATAGAATAAAAACCCTACCTTTTAAATGGAGTATTCCAGGACATGGGGAAGTAGAAAGAAAAGAAGCTACAATTGAAACTCTACAATATAACGAGGACCTCCATCAAAAGTGTATAAAGACAATTACCACCGTACTTGGAACGGAGAAATTAACAGTAGAGACTATCCTTGAAATGGTTTTGAATCATTATGAAATTCAGTGCAACTCAGTATCTCAATGGCTATTGTTTCGAACAAGTATTACAGCCTATGTAACCTCGTTAATTCATGATGGAAATGTAGAAGTCTCATTAAAGCATAATAAAATGGTGTTCTCAATTGCCCAAACATAAAAAAACGTTACCTACCTAAGAGCAACGT
>NZ_ABFU01000038.1 GCF_000171615.1 Bacillus coahuilensis m4-4
TGGGGAGAAGACCGAAGCCTGTTAGCCCCCAGGGCTTACCCGAGGACTCTAAATAGGCTTCCTCGAATTTCACCGCACCAATAAAATACGCAGAATTTTATGAGGAGGCTCATCTCCGTCCCGGAGAATGGAGTACCTTTCGCGGAAATCAACCGGTCTTAATTAATGATGATCATTT
The DNA here is from genome assembly GCF_000171615.1 of Bacillus coahuilensis m4-4. Classification (GTDB taxonomy): domain Bacteria; phylum Bacillota; class Bacilli; order Bacillales; family Bacillaceae_K; genus Bacillus_T; species Bacillus_T coahuilensis. The sequence goes on from NZ_ABFU01000038.1 coordinate 179, forward strand.
GTTGAAAAAAGAAAAGGGTGTTGCCAAAAGAATATACTTTTGGGACACCCTCTTCTTATTAGTTCAAACCATAAACAGAAGAATATTTGTCAGTTAAGTAGTCAATTAGATATTGAGGGTTTAATTGCTCCCCTGTTGCATCTTCTAAAATTTCTAATGGACGCTTTAATTTACCATATTGATGAACATGTGAAGTAAACCATTCTTTTATTGGTAGTAGGTCTCCGTTTAGTAATAGATCATCATAATTTGGTAGATCCTTTATCATCGTTGCTTTAAATTGAGCAGCGTACATATACCCTAACGCATATGACGGGAAGTAACCAAAGCTTCCTCCTGCCCAGTGTACATCTTGTAATACCCCTTCTCCGTTATGAGATGGACGAACCCCTAGGTACTCTTCATATTTAGTATTCCAAACCTCAGGTAAATCTTTTACATCGATTTCGTTGTTAAATAATCCTTTTTCAATTTCGTAGCGAATGATGATGTGAAGTGCATATGTTAATTCATCTGCTTCAATGCGAATTAAAGAAGGCTTTGCTTCGTTTATGGCACGGTAAAAGTCTATTAATTCTACATCATTGAATTGTCCGTTACTAACATTCTTTAAGGCTTGATAATTCTGTTCCCAAAACGATAAATTACGACCAACAAAGTTCTCATAGAACAATGATTGTGACTCATGTATTCCCATCGAAGTTCCAGTAGCAAGATTGGTACCAATTAGATTTTCACTAATATTTTGCTCATATAGAGCGTGTCCACCTTCATGAATCGTTCCAAAAACAGCTGTTCTAAAATCGTTTTCGTCGTATTTTGTTGTAACACGAACATCCCCTGGATTAAGACCAATTGCAAATGGATGAACGGTCTCATCCAATCTTCCCGCTTCGAAATCATACCCCATTTGTTTTAAAACGTGTAAGCTAAATTCTTTTTGTTTGTCTTTTGTAAACGTATGGAACAAGAAATCCGTTCTTGGCTGATCTGCTTCTGAAATTTTTTGAACTAACGGCACGATAGCTTCGCGAAGTTTTCCAAACACATCGTCAAGTATTTCTACCGTCACACCAGGTTCATACATATCTATAAGGGTATTATATTTATTTCCTTCATACCCCCAATACTCTATGAACTTTTTATTATATTCAACTAGTTTTTCTAGGTATGGGCGAAAAGAGTCGAAATCCCCTTCTCCTTTTGCTGCTTCCCAAGCACTTTCTGATTTTGACTGAAGAATAACATATTCTTTATATTCATTAGCAGGAACCTTTTTATTACGAAGAAAATCTTTTTCGCTTTCTTCTAACGCTTTTTTTGTCGTTACTGATAGATGATCTTTAACTTTAGATAATTCTGTTATAAATTGCTCCATTTCTTCGGACGTTGACAGCGCAAAAACTTCAGATGATAGGATCCCAATTACTTCAGAACGTTGCTCCATTCCTTTTTTGGGTGCTCCTGTTCTTAAATCCCAAAATACTAACGATAAAGCTTCATTATAGGCTGAAATTTTTTGTATGTACTCTAAAAAACCTTTTTCTAATTGATCTATTGAATGACTCAAAGCTTAACCCCCTTAAAATATCTGGCTTTAATTCTATCACAATTTTTTTAAAATCGCAGAATTTTATATAAACTTAGAAAAAAACTTGAAGGATAGATGTCCCACAGAGTTGAAAAGTACACAAACACTCACGGGCCTAGTCATTTCCCCTTATTCACAAGAATGGCAACCGTGCTAAATCCAAATCTATACAAAGAAACCTTGGGATCAAAATCCCAAAGTTCCGTTCATTTTTCAGGTGTTACTGGTAATAATGATTCAATTAACTCAAGCACGTGCTTATTTTTCTCATTATGGTAAATTGATACGGTACCAGAATCATGGTGAGAACGAATGAGTCGACCTATTCCTTGGCGTAATCTTAGACCCATGTAGGGTAAATCAATTTCTGAAAATGCATCATGAGCTAACTTTCTTTTTGCATTAAATACTGGGTCATTCCCAGGGAATGGTAAGTTTGCTATGATTACATGCTGTAGTGCTTCTCCCGGGATGTCTAATCCTTCCCAAAGATTATAGGAGCATAGTACAGTGGATGTTTCATTCTGAAATTGATCTACTAGCAGTGAAATTTCCTTGTCTCCTTCAAATACTATAGAAAATGGAGTGGAACTCAGATGACCTATATACTGCTTAAACCTTTTCATCTCTTCTACTGAAGGAAACAATATAAGTGATTGACCGTTATTCCTAATAAGATCTTCTCTTATATTATCAAAACGACTCATTTCGTTTCCTGCTTTAATAAAGATTTTCATTTGCTCTTCATAATCAAAAGGAGAAGAAACAGAAAAGGATAGGTAATCTATTATTCCTAAGCTTTTCGCAATATAGGAGAAATCCTTCCCATTTGATAACGTGGCAGATGAAAAGATAATTGGCTGCTTTTCAGAAAATAGCTCATCTTTCAATACTTCATTAACCATTTGTGGCATGATGACAAGGGTCGTTTTCTCATCATTATCTTCTAACCAAATAATTGAACTTGTATCATTTACAAATAAATTCATACTATATAGAAATTGTTCCAAATATTCTTCAACTAATCGAAGTTCGTATTCAGGAATAACAAAAAGCTCTCCTTCAAAAACAAGCTCCTCAGTTAATTGGTCTACTAAATATTTTAATTTTTTCCCCGTTGACACCAAATCATGAGTCTTCGATATGCTTCTTTTCTCTGAATCATGTGCCGCAGAATTCTTCCATAAAAGATCAAAGAAGTCCTGGCTAAATTGAATAATTTCTTCAATTAACAAGAGTGTATTTTCCCTTACGTCATTAACGGTTAACCTTTCTAGAACTAATTCCAAAGTCTGGTCTGTTATTTTATATGACAATGCTTTTTGAGCTGCAAATTCAACTAAATGACCTTCATCAAACACTACAGAACTAGCTATAGGTAATAACGGTAATTGGCCTTCACGCTTTCTAGATTCCTTTGTCCAAATATGCTCCATGTAAAAATCATGGGAACAAACAATAATATCTGCAGCCTTCCGGTAATGCTCTCGATGAATAGTCTGACCACATTTATTTCGTTTCGGACAACTTCCACAATCTTGAAGTGGATCCCAACCAATGGATTGCCATTCCACATCATTTAAATCCCCAAAGTCTTTTCGATCTCCATAAGGAAAATATTCTAGCATGGAAGATTGCTGATGAACAAATGAAGGAAGACTATCGTATACAGCCTCTATACGTTCAGAATCAAATCTCGCTGTATCTAGCTTGTTTAAACAAAGATATTGTTCTCTTGATTTAGCAAGTCTAACGTCAATGGTTAAGGCAAGGGAATCTTCAAGCTTTCTGATATCTCCTTCTTTTTTTACTAATTGTTCAATAAGTGTTTCATCAGCACACGCTATTATAGCTGGCTTACCTGTATAGCGAGCATACGCTAAGCTATAAACTAAATAGGCAAGTGTTTTTCCTGTACCTACTCCCGCTTCGGCAAGTATCGTTTTCTTTTCTTTAAAAGCTTTCTCCAATTGAAATGCCATGAAAATTTGTTCGTCTCTTACATCAAACCCTTTTCGGGAAGAATGTCATAAAATATATCTCCTACCCAGTCACCAATTGCTTCATAAATCGTCTGGTCTCCAGTTAGGACAAAAGGTAAATCACGCAACTGCCACTATCTCCCTTCAATGTAAAACGCAAGCATGAAGCTTGCGTCTACTCTCTAATTTCTAGGAGGTCTTTCTCCCAATATTGATAATAATCTGTCTTAATAAATCCATTAAATAATTTTCTTCGCTTCGTTGCAGGTGTTCCGTATGCTTGCTCAAACTCTTCATAAGAAGTTAAGAAGTATTTAGACCATGTAGGATAATTTGAAAATACCTCTCCCATTTCTTTATACATTAACTCTACTGCTTTTCTATCACTTAGACGTTCACCGTAAGGAGGATTTCCTACAATGACTCCATATTGCTTATCTGTTGTAAAATCACGAACCTGCATTTGCTTAAACGTAACAAGATCACCTAATCCAGCTTCCATACTGTTTTCTGAAGCAATTTTAATCATTCTATGATCAATATCAGTTCCTAAAATATCAAGGGGTTGATCGTAGTTCGCTAAACTCTCTGCTTCCTCACGTACTTGATCCCAAGTGGCCGGCTGTATGATTGGCCACTCTTCAGCTAAAAATTCACGATTAAAACCTGGGGCAATATTCTGCCCAATTAAAGCTGCTTCAATGGCAATAGTACCTGATCCTGTAAAAGGATCAACGAAAGGTCGTTCAGGAGACCATCTGCTAAGTTTTACTAATGCTGCTGCTAACGTTTCTTTTAATGGGGCTTCACCTTGTTCAATTCGGTACCCTCGCTTATGCAGGCCAGCCCCACTAGTATCAAGCAATAACTCTGCTTTATCTTTTTGTTATGGCAATCTCCACTTTTACTAGGGGACCTGATTCTTCTAACCAGTTTGTTATCCGGTAGAACTTTTTCAAACGTTCTACAATTGCTTTTTTTACAATACTTTGGCAATCGGAAACGCTATATAACTTAGATTTCACAGACTTTCCTTGAACTGGAAATTCAGCTGTTTCTGGCAAGTAATGCTCCCACGGAAGGGCTTTGTTTTTCAAACAATTCGTCAAATGTAAAAGCTTTAAAGCTACCAACCAATATCTTAATTCGATCTGCTGTTCGTAACCACATATTGGCTCTTGCAATGGCCGTTTCATCGCCTTTAAATATAACCCTTCCATTTTCTACTTGACATTCATACCCTAGGTCTTTAACTTCTTGACCGACTACAGCCTCAAGACCCATAGCAGACGTAGCAATAATTGTATAATTCGTCATTCATTTCACCCTTATTTTAAGTATGTATCTTTATTTTCACATAGTAACGTATAAGTATTCAACCTAACGTAGACGATTAAAAAAGCTCTCTTACATGTAAGAGAGCTTATAAGTGTATTGTTTAATAACGTTTTGTAAGCCATGTTTTGTTCCTTTGTACTGCAATCGGCGCACGCCTCGTACTCAGGTGGTAATCATCTATCTACAGGAAAATTTCCTGTCCTTCCTTTTGTTCAATTCCTCTAGGAAGGTGCCCCTACCATCATTTGGGTTTCTCACTCGTGGGGTTTACCTCGTTCCACTCCTATCATTTCTGATAGGACTTCGTCACTGTGGCACTTTCAAAGTAGTAACACCATATCCGAAGACTTAGGTGCGTTCCTTGCCGTCAGTTCAGACGAATCCAAACTGCCCTAGCTTATTTATTCGCTAGGCACGAACACTACGGGCATCTCAGCACCGTGCGAGCATGGACTTTCCTCTACAGCATACACTGCAGCGATTACCCAAACGTTATTAAATCCTTACGCAAGAATCAATTATAGCCGATTATTACTGGTTATGCAAGAACCATTATTTGGGACTCTTAATAATCACTCAGTTTACTGCCGAACACATGCTTTTCTAAATTAGATAGTCGTTTTAAAATATCAAAATTAGTCGTTCCTGTTGGCTGGGGAGAAATCGGTCTTTTCGACGTGTCTTCACTTTGCCTCTTTAATCGTTGATTTTCTTGTTGGAGATCCTCGATAATTTGATGGAACGCTTCATAATCTTTAATGACGATATCTAGAAATTTATCTACTTCTTCTGGTTTGTATCCACGCATACCTGAATGAAATTCTTTTTCAAGTATATCTTTTGCCGTTAATTTAATTCGATCAGCTATCATACTCTTCACCTCTATCGACTTTCATTATTATTATTTTTCAAAATTAGTATCATTTGTCAATTTGATTTAGTAGAAATCTCTTGTCTTTTCTTGCTCCTCTTCAACAATTAACTGCAAATCATGAAAAGTTATCATCCTACATTCATACTCATGCTTTTCTTGATATCTTTTAACTAAGTCCATATAAAATTTTGGAAAGCCATCTCTTTCCGTATCGTACACTACTATTGAAGCATTTGATTTTTCGATAAACAATATGTTTTTTTGTCTAAATTGTTCCGGACTCTTATATTCCTTTTGAGAGATACTTTCAACAAAATCACTTTGCATACAAATTGTTTCATAATATTCTTTATTGGTTTCATTCCAATTTTTTTCTTTGATTTAAAAAAGGTGTTAAGATAGCGAGCTTTAAATCTGGATGCTCCAATTGGAGATCAAAAACTACTTCTGCTGCCCACATTTCTATACCTAATTGCCCTGATATTAACACCCATTCATATCCTTCTTCAATAAAAGGAAGTAGTTCTTTTTTTATAGCCATCTTTATGTAAGAAATAGCTGGATCATTATTTTTACTAATTCCTAGCTCATAATTTTTGTATCCGGTAATAGCGACAACACTCATTAAATTGCATGCCTCCTGTACCTGCATATCCTCCATTACAGTGTAAATTATTCATAAAAAAAAGACAAGGATATTCAAATCCTTGCTTTTTCACTCGTTACATTCCTGGTCCCATAGGTCCCATAGGTCCCATAGGTCCCATTGGCGGAACTGGTCCAGTACCACAGTTAAATTGTTGATTTTGTACATTATTAACCATTGATTGAGTTTGCGGAAAGTAGTGTTTGTGCTGGAATAATTCGTTATTCACAATAGTCGTGTGAGTTGGATGAATATGAGGTACCTCATAAGTCGCATAAGTGTTTTTCACACATTGCTTTGTAGGGTGTACTACCGCTGGTAATACTTGATTCGGTCTTGGTCTGCAGTGCATAACTATCTTCTCCTTTCAATCATTATCGTTATTACAATAATAGCCTATGAAAGAAAGGGGGAACATGTACTAAGACAAACACCTATTTTACACTAGATTAGGTGTTTAACTATAATAATGCTAATGTATCCTTCAGATTGGTTAAGACAAAACCGATGACCATAATCACAACAAAATATAGGAAAAATATTGCTCTGTATAGTTTCATATTATCAGCCTTTTCTACAATTTGTGTCTATAATACTAAGTATTTGTAAACTCCACAATATGAAATCGACAGGAAGTTATTGGTTTCTACGTATATCATTAGGAAACTAGTCGAACTTTGCGCTTCCCCAGGAAATAGTTATTGTAATTTCCGGACTAGTCGTTCATGCCGCTTTAGGATTGCTACTTTCTGTTTTTCTAGTTAACGTAGTAAAAATAGTTGAAGAAAGTAACGTATCCAGTACTGTTTTCGCTTGATGATAATCTTTTAGTTGATGCTCGTAAATTTTACAACATTCGATAATAGCTTCTTTTTTTCTCTTTCATTGCCCTCTAGCATTACTTCTAACCAGCACTTAAGTGCAACATCGTATTCTTTTCGCTGCTTTGCATAGAAGCCGAGATGATGTAACGTTGATGCGCGTATGTCTAATTCCTCTGTTGATTGAATCGATTGAAATATGGAAAGTGCTGTTTTTTGTTCCCCTAAATATTTAAACCACTTCCCAATTTTCAATTTTCTTTGTCCGTTTGATCCTCTTTTAGTTCTAATACTTGTTCGGATAAATGAATAAACAAAGTAATAAGTGAAAGAACATCTTCTTCATTGTGTTTCATAATAGAAAAAATGCCTTCAGGATTTTTTCGATCCAAATAATCAAAATATATCATAGGTGCTAGATAGCCTGGAGTATCGTCCTTTCTTTCAAACGAAAGAATATCCTTCTCTATTTGCACGAGTTTAACAGAATCTAATTCCTCTTTATATAAACGCCTAGAAGCATGATATAAATCAAGGTGTATCGGGTTAGGTAACGGGTCCACTTCATTTTTCACAAGAGTATGTCTTGATTGAACTTGAGGCCAATCGAACGATTTTCCGTTATAAGTAAGAATACATTTTAAAGGGTTCTCATTGATAAAAGTTTGGTAAAAAGCTATTTCATCATTAGGAGAAGGTAAAAACAATTGAGTTACCTCGATTCCTCTATCCTTCCATGTTGCGTAACCAAGTAAGAATATGGTATTACCTACTCCACCACCTAATCCAGTGGTTTCCGTATCAAAAACAGTAAATCTTCTATTTTTAAATCTTTAACTGATAGTGGATGATCGCTCGTCACGGACTGCCATGCTTTCACGACGTTTTTTAGTTGTTGGAAAGAGTATTTACCATGAACATATTCATGAGGATATATTATTTTTCTCATCAAACAATATTGACCTTCCACTTCTACTAATGAAGCATGATTCTTCTTCCATTCTTCTATGAATGGAAAACGATCCATGTAGGTCTCTTCTTTTGCTTCTATTGTTTTTTTAGATGGCTCAATATTTAAATGAGCTTTCATTCTAGATAATTTATTTACTAAACTCATACAAATCACCTAATAAATAGTTAAGAATCATTGTTGAATCACTTTTAGCGGAAGTTGAAGCAAGATCCATCCCAATACATGAAGGACATCCTTTGTCGCATACGCAGGTAGTAATTAACCGCTTTGTTTCTCGTAAAATCATGTGATACTCTTCATAAACTTTAGAACTTAAACCAATTCCACCTGGATAGTGGTCATAAATAAATATTGTAGGTAATTCATTGTGAGCCGCCTTTACTTGTGGAACAATATGCACATCTTTTGGATCACACATTACGTTTAATGGGACAATAATATGAAGGGCATGCGCAATACCTATTAATCCTTCTTCCAATCGATTTTCAGATAGATTAGACTTACCCAGTAGTGAAATCCATGCACTTGAAGTATGTATCTCTTCTTCGGGTAAATGAATTGGTCCTGAGCCAATATTTTCGTGAGAGTCAAACTTAATTTTTTTAAAGATGGTTGCCATTGCTCTTACAGAAACATCACCATACCCAATCTTCAATCTATCATTTTGACTTTCCTTATCCATTTCTAGAACAGAAAGCTGGACTGCTAGGTTAGCATCTGTATAGTAATCTACATCCACACCTCTAACAAACGCTTTTTTCTCATACCAGTCTAGTAATTCTACCTGATATTGATCACCTTGGTGAAGATAGATAGCCTCGTCATGTAACAAAGTCATCGCACTAAAACGGTCCATTTCTCCTATCACTTTAACATTTGATACATCTGATTGATCAATAATTACGACATTTTCCTGGGAACAAGATCTTAAACTTATATTATGTGCTGGAAATGCATCATTCATCCAAAAGTATCGATCTTTATTTTGATGCAAAACACCTTCTTCAGCTAAGAAGTCTAATATGTCCACAATTTCCACATGTCCAAACTGGTCCCCTTTAGAAAAAGGCAGTTCATATGCCGCACATTTGATATGATCAATTAGGATAATTAAATTATCTGGATTGAGTCTAGCTTCTTCTGGAGATTGTTGAAAAAAGTACTCAGGGTGCTCAATTATATATTGATCAAGGGGCGTTGAGCTAGCGACCATGATTATGAGTGCTTCCCCGTGCCTTCTTCCTGCGCGCCCAGCTTGTTGCCAAGCACTTGCAATCGTTCCGGGGTACCCTGTCATCACACAAACTTGTAACTGCCCAATGTCGACTCCTAACTCTAAAGCATTCGTACTAACAACTCCATATATGTCCCCATTTCGCAACCCTTTTTCTATTTCTCTACGCTGCGTTGGAAGATACCCACCTCGATATCCACGGATACTCTTTGTACCTAATTCTTTTTTCACTAACTCTTGTAAATAAGTTAGTAATATCTCCACTCTAACCCTACTCTTAGCAAATACAATGGTCTGTATTTTATTTTTCAGTAACTCTCCAGCTAATTTTCTAACTTCTAATGTCGCACTTCTTCTTATATTTAAAGATTTGTTTACAACAGGTGGATTATAAAATACAAAATGCTTCTTGCCACTTGGGGCACCATTATTATTGACCAATGTGATTTCTTCCTCCGTCAGTATTTCTGCTAGTTCTTTAGGATTGGCAATCGTAGCAGAAGTACAAATAAAGGTTGGTTGACTACCATAATATTGACAGATTCTTTTTAATCGTCGTATCACATTTGCAACATGACTTCCAAAGACTCCTCTGTATGTGTGAAGCTCATCAATCACAATGTATTTAAGATTTTCAAAAAGGCTAACCCATTTTGTATGATGTGGCAGTATGGCAGAATGCAACATATCTGGGTTAGTTATAACAATATGACCTGCTTTACGTACTTTTTGCCTTATATTTGCTGAAGTATCCCCATCATATGTATAGCTATTAATACTTACCCCTGCTTCGTCAATGATCTCATTAAGCTCACTTTTTTGGTCCTGAGCTAAAGCTTTTGTTGGGAAGATATAAAGGGCTCTAGTCATTTCATTATCAAGAATCGATTGTAAGACAGGCAGATTGTAGCATAATGTCTTACCAGATGCAGTGGGCGTTACAGCAGTAAAAGACTTCTTGTTCATAGCCAAATCAAAAGACGTTCCTTGATGTGTATAGAGAGAATGAATTCCTCTTTTTTCAAAAGATGCTCTTAATTTAGGATGTAGACGTTCCGGGAAGGGAACAGTCTTTGCTTCCTTTTCTGGAATAGTATGCCAATAAGTAATTTGTTCCTTAATGTATTCATCTTGTCTAAAAAGGTCCAACACTTCTTGTTAAGTTTTTTTTATTTACATTCATAACCGAACTTCACCTCATACACTCTATTTTACCGAATGTTCGTTCGGTGTGAAAGAGTGAAATTAACTAGTAATTTTATCCATATCTGAAGTTATTTCACTCTAATCTGCCAGATTCTCCAGTATGTCCTTATGCCCTCTATGATTCATCATCTCATATAAAATCCTACTCGTTTAGAAATCCTAACCGATGAACAGGAACAGTTGATTTATTTATCACTCGTATTAGGCCATTACGAATTACGTGTTTGCACTCACCCTTTGTTCCACAAATTCACTTTAAATGTAGTCTTTTTTCTCTGTGTCTCATCCTTTCAATATATAGGCACACCCTTTTCTCCTTAGCATAAAATACTGTAGATACTTTACCATGGAGGAGGAATCTATATGTCAAAAAAATACAAACGAAGAAAAGCCAACCTATGAGCCTTTTGGAAATTTAATGAAATCTATGCATCAATTTTTTCACGAGAGACCTGTCAAAGGTATATTAGAGACAATGGATGAATTTTTTACAAGCCCTAATTTATTTAGTGGATTTCCAGTGCAATATGACGAAACAAAAGATGAACACATCATTCAAGCAAAGCTACCTGGTGTTAAAAAAGAAGATGTAACAATTGAAATTTTACAAAGCTATGTCACCATCACAGTTGAAAATTACGAAATGGAAATAATGGAGGATTCTGTACACCAATCTTCCTTTAAGAAACAACATGTAAGGAAAAGTACAAAAACCATTCCATTATCTTCTCCAATTGACGAGTCAAAAGCGAATGCTTCATACAAAAATGGCTTATTAGTATTAAGACTACCAAAACGAAAAGGAAAAAATATTACAATAGTAGAGGATTAAAAAAGATCTGGAATTCCAGATCTTTTTTTGTCCTTATTTTAAGAACATACTTCCAATACCTTTCACCACAGCACTCATTTGATTAACAGCCCCCATTAATTGGCCTGTCGTGTTCATCACTTTGTTAAAATCAAATTGTCCTTCTTGATTTTTAAAAGAATTCATGATGGTGTTTCCTTTTCCTTTATCCATTAGAAAACTTCCTTTTGGGTATGGGTTTTGATAAGCTGATAAATTTTGAGTTTGCACTTGTTTCGGAAAATAGTGATATTCTTCAGCTTGCAAAGGGTTTTGGAAGTACGATTGTCCCGTTGGATAGGTGTACGATTGCTGATTTGCGTATTGTGAATACCCGTTAGCTTGAGTATAAGGTATCGGTGGTTGGTACCCTCCGTTATAAGATTGCATCGGGTAATTTACTGGTCGATTATAGGTAAACATAGCAGGTGATGGGTAATATGAAGGTCTTCTTGTCATCATTGCCTTCCCTCCACGTCTTTTTTTCTTACTACTTATACTATGTAACTCCATTTAAATGGTGATATGCCTAGTCATTGTCGAAGTTCGTACGATAATTGTCGGAAGTTTTACTATTCAAAAATCAAGGAAATTTTTATATTAATGTTACGATAAATGTAACCGAAATCATTATAATTATTGGGTCTATTCAAGAGGTACAGTGCATGTCCCCTATGAGGCGAACCACATTCTATTTAGGAGGAACTTACAATGAATGTTCACAGTTTGAAACAAACGTATTTGCAGTATAAGGAGCATCATCCATTAGAAATGAATGATTTATTAGACTTCGCAAAGAACCATTATCTTTCTGGTGAAATTACATTAAAAGATTACCAAGCCTTACTAAAAGAATTAGAAAATAGCGGTGCCAGTTTACCAAACGAATTACACCTATCCACATTTAGAATGAAAAAACTTCAATCTAAATGAGATTGAAGTGAGTGATACACCACTGAAATAGTATATTTAGTAGATTGAACATAGGATTGGAATCTTTTATAACTTGTTTCAGGGAAAAATGCTTGCACACTAATCATTTCAATGTTTTCACAAGCCTGTTCAAGTTGAATTCTATGTAAATTTTTCACAGAAACAGATGATAACCAATTTGATATTTCTTCTTTCCACTCTGTTGAGACTTTATAAGTTAAGTCAGCAAATGGCTTAACCTCTGTATAAAAGTCTCCTTTTTTATTTTCTTCTCTATGTCGTTGATAAATCACTGCACATTCATCAATTAATTGATCTAGACGCTCTGTTAGGGTTAACAACTCTTCTAATTTCATGATATATCCTTCTTTCCTCCATTTAAAAAAAGAAAAGCATCAGCTTTCTCCCACTATTGTAATATATTACACTTCAACTTCAAGCTTTTTCACCTGACTTAAGAAAGACCAGGAGTGTTGCTTAGTTAATTCGTGGACTAATTTCAAATTTCTAACGCTACTATATAGATGTCTCAATTCGGTGTGTTGGAGTTCGAGTATATGGAGCTTGTGATTATTTTCCGTTAATTTCTTCTCAAGTAACATTTCAATGGATTCAGATTGTATTTCAAGCCTACTTAACATATCTAAACATTCATCACGGTTCATTTGCCCTCACCCCTCTCTATACTTCCTTAACATTCTTTCTTTTTTATGGAATCCCTCCCCCTGTGACAAAACTAGAACCAAACTGACAAAGAAAGTAAGGTTTAGAAGAATACATTCATACTTCGACATGCATGGTTTTTGCAATTTGAGTCAAACTATTTATAGGAGGTGTGTACATATGGCTAAAAAACAAAAAATAAGCAACCAAAAGGAAAAATGGCTGCAGAACCTGAAAACAAACCTGGATACGGGGATAAAAAGCTCGAGGGTCCAGACCGTCCATCTACTTAAATGTTTAGAGGATGTCCCAAAAGTATACTCTTTTGGGAACACCCTCTTCTTTTTTATTAAATGATCATCATTAAGTAAGTCCTCCT
>NZ_ABFU01000037.3 GCF_000171615.1 Bacillus coahuilensis m4-4
TTTTATGAGGAGGCTCACCTCCGCCCCGGAGAATGGAGTACTTTCGCNGAAATCAACCGGGCTTATTTATTGATGATCATTTGTAGAAAAAGAAGAGGGGTGTTCCAAAAAGATTATACTTTTTGGGACACCCTCTTTRYCCCATCTTAAATACGGTGTAGACTATTGCTTGCTATTTTGACCTTTAGTTGGGTGAACGGCTGTTTCTAAGTCTTCTGCCGCCATCACTTGCTTTGATGTATCACTTGATGGTTTGCCAGCTTGACTATAGCCCTTTTCACGCTTCTTATCCATATGTGTCACTTCCTTTCGAACGAGTCACTGTTAGGATAATCAACCAGGAGAAAAATTATGCTTCAACTGTATAGTAGCCGCTTGTAATCGTGTTGGAGAGATGAGGAGCAATCAATTGAATCGTTTGTTTTAGCTTCGGTAAGTTAACCCCCGTACGGATCCCCATCCGTTCAAGCATAAATACTACATCCTCAGTAGCGACATTTCCCGTAGCTCCTTTTGCAAAGGGACAGCCACCAATCCCTCCAGCAGAAGCATCAAATCGGTTAATCCCAGCTTGTAGACAGGCAAAGATATTGCTGAGAGCCATTTTTCGAGTGTCATGAAAATGCGCCGATAGTAATATGTTTTCGGTGCTATCCTGAATTTCAGAAAATAGGCGGTAGCTCTCTTTAGGTGTTGCCATGCCAATGGTATCAGCAACGCTAAGCTCATCTACCCCAAATTGTTCAAATTGCTTGCACAATTGGACGGTTCTTTCGGGATGGATTTTTCCTTCATAAGGACAGTAAAAGCTAGTAGAAATACATGCCCGAACAAATACACCTTCATTTTTTAACGTCCTAATTAGAGGTTCTAACTCTTTCATACTTTCACTAGTCGTCTTATTAATGTTTCTTTTGTTAAATGAATCGCTTACCCCAACAAAGACAGCTAGCTTTTTACAATTCATCTCTAACGCGGTTTCGATTCCTTTTTTATTGGGAGCAAGAAAAATCGTTCCTTGAATCCCTGCATAATAATGCGCTAATTCTTTTGAATCCTCCATTTGAGGAACCCATTTAGGAGAAACAAATGAAGAAATTTCTATGTCATGTAATCCTGATTCCATTAGACCATCAATAAATTGTCTTTTCATTTTAGTGGAAATCACGTTTTTTTCTATTTTGTAATCCATCACGAGGTCCCACCTCAATAATCTTTACTGACTCTGGTAAATTCATTTCGTAATCCTCCCGACTTTGGTCATATCATTATTTTAGAGGGTATAATAGTTAGAAATCAATGAATAGTTTAATAATTCAAACAGGAAATTAAAGCGCTTACACAGAATAGGTATAGTATGTAGTGAAAATAAGGGGGATACATAATGAGAGATGTGGTCATTGTCAGTGCAGTTAGAACGGCTATCGGTAATTTTAACGGTGCGTTAAAAGGAGTTTCAGCTCCCGAATTAGGGAGTATTGTGATTCAAGATGCTTTAAAAAAAGCGGGGTTAGATGGTAATCAAGTAGATGAAGTGATCATGGGAAATGTTCTTCAAAGCGGATTAGGTCAAAATCCAGCCAGGCAGGCAAGTATAGGTGCTGGAATTCCTGATACCGTATCTTGCTTAACTATCAACAAAGTATGTGGGTCTGGATTAAAAGCAGTTCATCTTGCTACACAAGCCATACAAGCTGGAGATGCAAATGTGGTCGTTGCAGGGGGAATGGAAAATATGAGTCAGGCCCCTTACTTGATCAAGAATGCACGTGAAGGGTTCAAAATGGGTGACCAAAAAATGATTGATAGTATGGTTCATGATGATCCCTGTGTGCCTTTAACGATTACCATATGGGAATCACCGCAGAAAACCTTTGTGAAAAATATGGGATCACCAGAATAGAACAAGATGAGTTTTCTTCCCATAGTCAGTGGAAAGCCATTGAAGCGATGGAGACGGGACGCTTTAGAGATGAAATTGTTCCGGTAGAATTAAAAAGCAGAAAGGGAGACACTATTCTTTTCACTGAAGATGAATTCCCACGTAAAGGCACCACAACAGAAAAGTTATCGGGCTTACGTCCAGCATTTAAAAAGGATGGCAGCGTAACAGCGGGGAATGCCTCTGGTATTAATGACGGTGCAGCGGCGGTTATTGTGATGAGTAAAGAAAAAGCAGATGAGCTTGGAATAAAACCTTTAGTTACGATAAAAGGAAATAGTAGTGCCGGAGTCGACCCAAGCATCATGGGGATAGGTCCTGTAGAAGCTGTGAAAAAAGCACTAAAAAAAGCAATGATTGAACTCCGTGATATAGAACTGATTGAAGCGAATGAAGCATTTGCCGCCCAATCACTTGCTGTACAAAAAGAATTAGACTTTCACGCAGATATAGTAAATGTTAACGGTGGAGCTATTGCTTTAGGTCATCCAATCGGTGCTAGTGGAGCGCGTATATTAGTCACCCTCATTCATGAAATGAGAAAGCGGGGAGCAGAAAATGGCCTAGCAACGTTATGTATTGGCGGGGGCAAGGGGTAGCAACTGTAGTGGAATTAGTCAAATAAAGGAGGGATAAGCATGAAAAGTATCTATACGGATGTAAAAGAGATTGTGTCAGACATTCAGGATGGTAGCACGTTAATGGTGGGGGTTTGGGTTATGTGGTATTCCAGAGCATTGTATACTCGCTTTAGTCGAATCAGGTGTGAAGGACTTAACGATAATAAGTAATAACTGTGGAGTAGATGATTGGGGGTTAGGTTTATTATTAAAGGGGCGTCAAATAAAAGAAAATGATTGGTTCATATGTTGGCGAGAATAGAGAATTTGAACGACAGGTTTTATCTGGAGAATTAGAAGTAGAGCTTGTACCACAGGGTACCTTAGCTGAAAAAATCAGAGCAGGAGGTGCGGGAATTCCTGCCTTTTATACTCCAGCAGGTGTAGGTACTCCCATTGCTGAAGGGAAAGAAGTACGTTCATTCCACGGGAAAGACTATGTATTAGAAGAGGCCTTTGTTGCAGATTTTAGTATTGTACGTGCTGAGAAAGGAGATACATTTGGTAACTTAATTTATAACAAGACTGCTAGAAACTTTAATCCAATGATGGCGGCTGCAGGCAAAATTACCATAGCAGAAGTGGAAGAATTGCTTGAGCCTGGTCAATTGAACCCAAATGAAATTCATACGCCAAGTGTGTACGTTCAAAGGTTAATTCAAGCGAAACAAGAAAAGAGAATTGAACGTGTTACGGTACGAAAGGGGGGAGTTCAATGAATAAAACAAAGAAATTCGAGAGAAAATTGCACGACGTGCAGAACGTGAAATTCAAAATGGAGATTATGTTAACTTAGGCATAGGTATGCCAACACTAGTGGCCAATTTTATTAATGAGAATAAGCAAGTCGTTCTACAGTCAGAAAATGGTCTTCTTGGAATTGGGCCATATCCTACGGAATCCGAAGTAGACGCTGATTTAATTAATGCAGGAAAAGAAACGGTTACGGCTATCTCGGGCTCTGCATATTTTGATAGTGCAGAGTCATTTGGTATGATACGCGGTGGCCATATTGACATTGCTATTTTAGGCGGAATGGAAGTATCTCAATCAGGAGATTTAGCGAACTGGATGATTCCTGGAAAGATGATTAAAGGGATGGGGGGGAGCTATGGATTTAGTGCACGGTGCTAAGAAAATCATTGTCATTATGGATCATTGTAATAAAAACGGATCAGGTAAGATAAAGAAACAGTGTGAATTGCCTTTAACCGGAAAAGGAGTAGTTCAACGGGTTATAACAGAGCGAGCTGTGATTGATATAACAGAAAAAGGCTTAGTATTAGTGGAAGTGGCTAAAGGGTATACAGCACAAGATGTAGTAGATTGCACAGATGCTGATTTATTTGTTTCAAAGGATCTCCTAAATGATAGTTATTGAGAATGTACGTAAAGCGTAGTAGAATGGTAGAAAAATCTAAAGAGGTAAGTGCTTTATGAAAAAGAAAAAAGATACTCAACCGACTCTAGCTGATAGTTTAAATAGCCAACTACTCGATCAATTAAAGCAGACTAAAAAGGATCTTCAAGTAGAAGAAGAAAAAAAGCGAGTAGCTGAACAAAAGCGTAAAGAGCTAGAACGTATGGAACGAGAGAAAAACAAAAGCTTTGAAGAACTTCTTAACGAAAGTTCACATAATTGGAAGGATTATAAATAAGTATGTATTTATCCATTCTGATGGATGCTCATATTATTGTCAGTTTTCAACTCACACAAAAAGTCTCATTCTTATCGAATGGGTATTTTTTTCTTATTTGGTGAATTTAATTTAATAATATTGACTTAGATTCTTATTAAATAAAAAATAATTTGTAAAGATTCCCTTTATTTGAAACAATGAGAAAGAGAGAGTGGAAAAGGGGAAGGATAATGACTACGATAACACTACAAAAAGCAAAACATGAAGATGTTTCAGTATTAACAAGTAAAATGAAAGAAACGTTTGACCATGAAGCTGAACGTTGGCTTGATAACACACCTGGAGTAATTGATGACAATATTCAACCTCCTGGTTATTCAGATGAAGAAATGACCCTATATATGATTAATCATCTTCATTACTATAAAATTTTGCTAGAAAACAGACTGGTTGGAGGAATTGTTGTAACGATTTCAGGTTCTTCATGCGGAAGAATTGATCGGATATTTATTGAACCAAATTCCCAGGGAAAGGGAATAGGTTCAAAGGTCATTCATTTAGTAGAAGAATTGTATCCTACAGTATATACATGGGATTTAGAAACGTCTAGTAGACAACTTTCAAATCATTATTTTTATGAAAAACTTGGGTATATCCTAGTGTTTAAATCAGACGAAGAATATTGCTATATAAAAAAGAAGAAAAGGAAAAATAAATATTCTATCATCCAAAGTGAAAAAGATTTATCTAACATACAATATGAGCAAAACCAAATGCATCATTCTGAATTTTACCAAACGAATCTTGAAAATAGTTCCTTCTCCAATAGCAATTTAATGAAGTCCCATTTTAGTAACTGTAATTTAAGCTCATCTACGTTTCAAAATATTAACCTACGTAACAACCTTTTGGCTGATTTAAATATGTCCTGTAGTGTGATCAATCATGTCAACTTAAGTGGAGTTCAGTTCACAAACTGTGTGCTAGGGAAAGAAATAAATCCGTTGAGGTTCAACAAAACGAATTTGTCAGGAACGACTTTCGAAAAATAGTGACTTAAGTAATGCATTGATTGAAAATTGTGATGTGAAGGGCATGAAGATTAATGGCATTTCAATTGAAGAATTAGTAGAAGATTATAGAAAGGATAATAAGAGTCTATAACTATTTCAGTATTGAAAAGTATGAAGCACAGTATACAAGATGTTCACAAAAGCTGTTCTAAAGAGCTACAAAGAATAAGGAGACCACTATTTTAAAAATCGGTAGGGGGGTTCTTTCGGTTGATTAAAGATGAGATCGGAGTAATTTTTATTCCCGTAAGTGATATAGAAAGGTCCAGGGATTGGTATTCAGTGTTAGTAGGAAAGCCTCAAGGAGGGGAGATACTGTTTGGGCATTTATATGTATTACCTCTAAAAGGGACGAATATTGTATTGGATAGTAAAATTTATTCAAAAAAATGCTATCTATCAGATTCCAGCATTCCATTTTAATACAGATGATATAGAAGAAGCATTTAAAGTGTGTGAAAAATTAGGAGTAGAATTAATCTCTCCTATACTTAACGATCATTATTTTAATTGTAAGGATCCTGATGGCAATCAGTTTATGATATGTCAATGTTAACTGAAAAATAGACGATTCTTAAAAGTAAATCGTCTCTTCCATTCTTATTCTCTATGTTCTTGATAGATACTCTGTTTAGTGATTCCCTTTAATAGATCAACCTCTTCCTTTGTTAAAGGGTCTTTGTTTACTGCGGCAATGTTTTCTGTTACTTGAAGAACGGAGCTAGCACCAGGTATAACAGAAGCAACTGCTGAATGAGATAGGTTATACTGGAGAGCAAGTTCATTCATATTCCGTGTGGAATGAAAACGATCCTGAATAGACAAAAGAACGCTTTTTAGTTCTTCATAGGTATAATCTAAATAGCCTTGATCAAGAATCTTGTTGGTTGCTTTATTTAACATACTATTTGTTAATAAGCCTTTTGCGACAGGTCCTCTAGTGATTACGCTAATAGTATGATCTTCTAATATCGGAAAAATTTCTTCTGGTCTACGGTCAAGAAGACTATATTGCATCATATTTGACTGTATTGTAGACTTTTCGGCATATTGTTTAATTACATTTAGTCGAATAGAAGAGATTCCATACTCCTTTATATATCCTTCATCCTTTAACTCCTCAAATGCCTCAATAGATTCTTCTATATTATCTTGTATCGTTCCCCCGTGAAGTTGGTAAAGGTCAATATAATCGGTTTTCAAGCGATGTAGACTTTGTTTTACGCTTTCTTTAATATGTTCTTTTGATGGGTCCCAGGTCCAACATGTTTTCTCATGATTCCAGCGATTGCCAACCTTTGTGGCAATGACAATTTGATCACGATAAGGTTGAAGTATTTTTCCAAGGATTTCTTCATTTTGACCAAAGTCATATAAATCTGCCGTGTCAAAGTAGGTGATACCGCCTTCTAGTGCAGCTTCAACAATCTCTCTTGCCTTTGTTTCATCCGTACCTAATGACATACATCCAAGCCCTAATTTGCTGACCATGATACTAGATGAACCAATTTGTCGTTTCTCCATACATGACGCTCCTTTATTGAACAGTATGTACATAGTTTACCCTGTCTAGAAAGTTGATTTCAAAGAAGTTGTTTTAAGGTCAAGATATTTGTTCTAATTCTAGTGAGGAAGTATGCTAGTATAAAAATGAGTGCTCTACTCTATAGTTGATGGAGGAAAGAATATGAAAAAGAATGAAGAAGTTACAATTCAGTCAGAAACGATATTTAATGGTCGCGTCATCTCTCTTGAATTGCATGATGTAAAACTACCGAATGGACGGGAATCAAAAAGAGAGATTATTAAACATCCCGGTGCCGTTGCAATTATTCCATTCAAGGAGGACGGAAAAATTGTCATGGTCGAGCAATATCGAAAGGCCATGGAAAGGAATCTACTTGAAATACCAGCTGGAAAGCTTGAAAAAGGAGAAGCACCAGAAGTAACAGCAAGAAGAGAGCTTGAAGAGGAAACGGGATATGGCTGTGAAAAACTGAAGCATATCATCAGCTTTTATACATCACCAGGATTTGCAGATGAGCTTGTTCATGTTTATGAAGCGACAGGATTATATGAAATAGAAGATCACTTAGAATTAGACGAAGACGAATTTGTTGAATTGGTTGAAGTGACTCTAGAGGAAGCAGAAGAATACATAAGAACTCAAAGAATATTTGATGCAAAAACAGCTTTTGCGGTCCAATATGCTAGGCTAAAAGAATATAAATAAAGTAAGAAAGGACTTCAAAAGAGAGTCCTTTTCTTACTTTATATCAGAGGGAAGAAAGCTATACACATAAGTATCTCGTAGCTCGCCACCCATGGTTTTATCGTCATTTCTAAGAACCGCTTCTAATTTATATCCTAGGCGTTCAGGAATAGCTTTAGAAGCACTATTCTTTGCATCACATCGTATTTCAATTCTATTGACACCCATCTTTTTTAGGGCGAATTGGGTTAATAACTGAACTGCTTCAGTCATATACCCATTGCCGCTATAGTATGTATCAATCCAATACCCAATCTCTACTTTAGGGACGCTCCAGTTCATTCTATGAAATCCTGTAGATCCAATAAAAGCATGATCCTCTTTCTTGTATATATGCATTCTCATATCTTCACGTCTAATAAATTCTCCATATGACAATCGGATGTTTTCTTCTACTTCCTCTAGTGTCTGAGGCTTATGAGCCCATGGCATCCAAGCTTTTAGTTCTTGCATAGAACGCTCGATGGCCTTATGAACATCCTTCCCATCGCCAGGCTTGCATGGACGAATATATATTCGTTCACCTACAATTTTCTCGGGGAAATCTAGTAAAATAGCATTCATCTCTGCCACCTCCAGTTTTAGGTAGTATAGTCTGAATTTAACTATAAATCAATAGATTCTGATAACATATTCCATTCATATCCTAACCACCTCTATCATATAGTGAATTAACTAGAATTTTAGGAGGATCCCTTGTCATGTCTAAAAATATCTCCGCAGCAAAAAATCCAGTAATCGAACATATTGAATCATATTCTTCTATCTTATTTTTTTGTTATGACATTATTTTTAATGGGAGTCGTATTTGGTGCAATCGTTGTAAACTCTCTTTCCTTTACACAAAAAGAAGATTTATACTTTTATCTTGGTCAATTTTTTGAACAAGTGTCGAATGATAACGTCGCTAGTTCATCAGAGTTGTTTAAGCAAAGTTTCTTCCATAATATAAAATATGTCGGATTCATTTGGATTCTTGGTATTTCTATTATTGGCCTCCCATTAATTTTTGTGTTACTTTTCATGAAAGGAATGGTCGTAGGGTTTTCAGTAGGATTTCTTGTAAACCGAATGGGGTGGGAAGGCTTTTTATTATCGTTTGTGTCTGTTTTACCCCAAAACCTTATCATCATACCTGTTTTTATCTTTATAGCCGTTCTTTCCGTGGGTACCTCACTACAATTAATTAGAAAGATATTTATGAAATCTGTTTCAAATAGTCACATGACGCCGATATTCACTAGATATATTGCTGCTTTTATCATGGCAGTAGTTGTATTGTCCCTAGCAGCAGCAGTAGAGGCGTATTTGTCCCCATCACTAATGAAATATATAATAAATACCTTATAACAATAATTATTAATAAATAATATATATCATTTTCAGTTTGTAATTATTTTATTTTGACTCTCCCTCCCTTTTTGATATAATAATGGAGATAGTGTGTTGGGGGGGACGATGAATGGAAAGTCGCATCGATCGTATAAAAAAATTACTGCATTCTGCTAGCTATAAATTAACACCTCAGCGTGAATCGACTGTAAGAGTGTTATTAGAAAATGAAAAAGATCACTTGAGCGCAGAAGATGTCTACCTCCTAGTAAAAGAGAAATCACCAGAGATTGGGCTTGCAACAGTGTATCGTACACTGGAGTTACTAACGGAGTTGAAAATAGTAGATAAAATTAATTTCGGTGATGGAGTATCAAGATATGACCTTAGACAAGAAGGTGCCGCTCATTTCCATCATCATTTAGTTTGCTTAGAATGTGGAGCAGTAGATGAAATCCAAGAAGATTTATTAGTAGATGTTGAAAAAATTGTAGAAAAAGATTGGAATTTTAAAGTTAAGGATCATCGATTAACCTTTCACGGAATCTGTCATAGATGTCATGATGGTATAGATGATCAGGAATAACACAGAAGAAAGTTTCTATGGTAGCCCCTTCTTATCGAAGGGGTTTTTTATATAGATAGCCCTGTATAACTTGTTTCATTCTATATAATCGATTAATAAATTGTATTAGACACGTAGAAAATTTCAAGCATATAAATCAGGTTGTCCAATCTATATGTATAAAATCTAAATAAACCGTCATACATTGTAGTATAAAGGATGAACGGAGGTAGAAGCTTGAAACACTCTACTCTATCTATATGGAGAACAATGAAGGTATTTATTTTATTTACAGGCTCTACAATTCTCTTTTACTATGGTATTATGTGGGTTAATAACGAATATCAACAATATAATCGTTACGATGAGCCCAAATCTGGTGCTGTTAAAGTATTTCAACCATTAAACGGTGTGGAGGAAGGATGGTATCATCGGTTAATACTGTTTTATAGAGATGGGGAATAGCTATGGAACATCAAGTGAAGGATTTTTTACACTTTCTACAAATAGAAAGAGGATTATCTTCCAATACACTTGTCTCTTATGAAAGAGATTTAAAAAGCTACTGTAATCATTTGAAAAATACAGAACAAATTGAAGATTTAAATCATGTGGTAAGAGGAAATATAATTGAATTTTTGGCTTTTTTAAAGGACCAAGGTAAATCCTCTAAAACGATTGCACGACATATTGCTTCTATCAGATCATTTCACCAATTTCTTTTGCGTGAAAAAATCACTGATCATGATCCAACTGTACATATTGATACTCCTAAAGCTGAAAGGTCCTTACCCAAAGTATTGAGCTTAGATGAGGTAGAGACATTATTAGACTCTCCTAATCTGCAAAAGCCAAGTGGGATAAGGGACAAAGCCATGCTAGAAATTCTGTATGCAACAGGAATTCGTGTAAGTGAATTAATTGAACTCAATTTAGAAGATGTTCATTTAACAATGGGATTTGTCCGATGTATCGGAAAAGGAAACAAAGAACGAATTATTCCTTTAGGGAATCATGCCATCACCATTCTAAAAGAATACTTAGAAAAAGCACGTCCTAAGCTTAGATCAAGTAAATATAGAACAGATGCGTTATTTTTAAATCATCATGGAAATCGTTTAACAAGGCAAGGGTTTTGGAAGATACTAAAAGGACTTGCTACCAAAGCAAATATCCAAAAAGAGCTTACTCCGCATACATTAAGGCATTCTTTTGCCACTCATCTATTGGAAAATGGAGCAGATTTACGGGCAGTCCAAGAGATGCTAGGTCATGCAGACATATCAACAACGCAGATTTATACCCATGTAACGAAAACTAGACTGAAGGAAGTTTATTCTAAATTTCATCCAAGGGCATAAAAACTCTACCGTATTAAGGTAGAGTTTTTATATATCTGTTATTAAATCGACAAATTTGAAAGCGGTTTAATCTTTACGAAATTCATTTGGTAGATTACAATGAACATAAGTTGTCAGACTTCTGACGTATTCAATCTAAATGGATTTGATTAGAGACGCACATTAAGGGTAAATTAAGGACATCAAATTGATGAAAGAGGAGGAATAAAATGAAAGACTATACATATAAGCGAGTGCACCTAATTGTAATGGATTCTGTTGGAATCGGCGAGGCTCCAGATGCTGAAAAGTTTAATGACAAAGGTTCTCATACCTTATGCCATATTGCGGAGCATATGAATGGATTAAAGATGCCCCATCTAGAAAAATTAGGGCTATCCAACATAGAGGAAATTAAAGGAATCCAAATACAAGATACTCCATTAGCGTACTATACCAAAATGGAAGAAGCGTCTGTTGGAAAAGATACGATGACGGGCCACTGGGAAATAATGGGGTTGAATATTGATACTCCTTTTAAAGTATATCCAGAAGGCTTTCCACAAGAATTATTAGATGAGTTAGAAGAAAAAACAGGAAGAAAGATTATTGGAAACAAACCAGCTAGTGGTACAGCAATTTTAGATGAGTTAGGACCTGAACATATGGAAACTGGCGCTATGATCGTATATACATCTGCTGATCCAGTGTTACAAATTGCAGCTCATGAAGAAGTTATACCTCTTGAAGAACTGTATAAAATTTGTGAAATCGCCCGCGAAATCACGAATAAAGAAGAATATTTAGTTGGAAGAGTAATCGCTCGTCCGTTTATTGGAGAACCAGGGAATTTTAAAAGAACTTCGAACCGTCATGATTATGCTTTAACTCCTTATGACCGTACTGTGATGAATGAACTGAAGGACGGCGGATTAGATGTTTTGGCAATTGGAAAAATTTCTGATATTTATAACGGAGAAGGGGTAACAGAGTCTATTCGTACAGTATCGAACATGGACGGAATGGATAAGCTTGCAGATGTAATGGAACGTGATTTTACAGGCTTAAGCTTTGTAAATCTTGTTGATTTTGATGCGCTTTTTGGTCACCGTCGCGATCCGCAAGGTTACGGGGAAGCATTAGAAGAGTTTGATGCTAGACTTCCAGAAGTCTTAGAAAAACTATCAGAAGATGATTTACTAATTATTACAGCAGACCATGGGAATGATCCAATCCACCAAGGGACCGATCATACACGTGAATATGTTCCATTGCTAGTGTATTCTAAGAGATTTACCAATCCTTCAGAATTACCAATTCGAAAAACATTTGCTGATATAGGTGCAACGATTGCAGATAACTTCAATGTTAAGCTACCGGCATTTGGAACTAGTTTCTTAAACGAGTTAAAGTGAGGAGAATGAAGAAATGTTATATGAAAAAATTCAAGAAGCCACTTCATTTTTAAAAGGTAAATATAACGAAACAATTGAAATAGGTATGATTCTAGGATCAGGACTTGGTGTGCTTGCAGATGAGATTGAAGAGGCCGTTACCGTACCATACGAAGAGATTCCCAATTTCCCATTATCCACGGTTGAAGGTCATGCGGGCCAGTTAGTATTTGGTACTCTTTCGGGTAAACGTGTTGTAGCCATGCAAGGACGATTTCATTATTACGAAGGCTATTCATTTGAAGAAGTGACATTTCCAGTAAGAGTAATGAAGTCTTTAGGGGTAGAAACCATCATTGTAACGAACGCAGCTGGTGGGGTAAATGAGGAGTTTGAACCTGGGGATTTAATGATCATTACGGACCATATTAATAATATGGGAGGAAATCCTTTACTTGGCCCTAACGATTCAAGACTTGGTGTTCGTTTTCAAGACATGTCTGATGCTTACAATAAGGAATTGCAATTCCTTGCTAAAGAATCTGCAAGAAAATTAGGGATCACGGTAAGAGAAGGTGTGTATGTAGGGAATACTGGTCCAATTTATGAAACACCTGCTGAGGTTCGATTAGCAAGAACATTGGGCGGAGATGCGGTTGGAATGTCAACTGTACCGGAAGTAATTGTAGCAAGACACAGCGGTCTAAAGGTGTTAGGTATTTCTTGTATCTCTAATATGGCGGCTGGTATATTAGACCAACCTTTATCACACGATGAAGTGATTGAAACAACAGAAAAAGTTCGTTCAAACTTTTTAACATATGTAAAAGAAATCGTGAAATCAATCTAAAAAAAGTGGTGAATATAATGAGAATGGTAGATCTTATAGAAAAGAAACGTGATGGTCACGCTTTAACAACTGAAGAAATTCAACATATCATTAAAGAATATACAAATGGTCAGATTCCTGATTATCAAATGAGTGCATTAACCATGGCCATTTTCTTCAAAGGAATGGATCAAAGAGAACGTGCCGATCTTACAATGGCAATGGTAGAGTCAGGTGACCAAATTGATTTATCTGCTATTGATGGAATTAAAGTAGATAAGCATTCAACGGGTGGTGTTGGAGATACAACAACCCTTGTATTAGGTCCGTTAGTAGCAGCAGTTGGTGTGCCTGTAGCAAAGATGAGCGGTCGTGGACTTGGACATACCGGTGGTACAATCGATAAATTAGAAGCGGTTAAAGGCTTCCACGTTGAAATCGAAAACGATGAATTTATCCGTTTAGTTAATGAGAATAAAGTAGCCGTTATTGGTCAAAGTGGAAACTTAACTCCTGCAGATAAAAGTCTTTATGCCCTTAGAGATGTTACAGCTACGGTGAATAGCATACCATTGATTGCTTCTTCTATTATGAGTAAAAAAATTGCTGCAGGTGCTGATGCTATTGTATTAGACGTGAAAACAGGAGCAGGGGCATTCATGAAAGACTTGAATGATTCTGAAGAATTAGCTAGAGCAATGGTTAGTATTGGTAATAATGTTGGTAGAAATACAATGGCGGTTATTTCTGATATGAGCCAGCCTCTTGGGTACATGATTGGTAATGCTTTAGAGGTAAAAGAAGCGATTGATACTCTAAAAGGAGAAGGTCCAGAAGATTTAACAGAACTCTGTTTAACACTAGGTAGCTTCATGGTGGTTCTGGCTAAAAAAGCATCTACTCCACAAGAGGCTCGAGAAATGCTGAAAAAAGCTATGGAAGATGGATCTGCTTTAGAAACTTTTAAATTATTTCTATCTTCTCAANGGCGGAGACGCGAGCGTTGTGGATCATCCAGAAAATCTTCCACAAGCTGCATACAAATTTGATCTTCCTGCAAAAGAAGCAGGGTATGTTTCAGAAATTATCGCTGACGAAGTGGGAACGGCTGCAATGTGGCTAGGAGCAGGACGAGCAACCAAGGATTCAGTCATTGACCTAGCTGTCGGTCTTGAACTAAAGAAGAAGATTGGTGAACGTGTTGAAGAGGGTGAATCCCTTGTGACCATCTATGCAAACCAAGAGGATGTAGAAGAAGTGAAGGCAAAATTATATGAAAGCATCCTATTATCGAAAGATAAAGTAGAGGCTCCACCACTAATCTATAAAGAAATAACTGAAGGATAAATAAAAAAAGACTGATCKYKACGGAATCAGCTTTTTTTATTTCAATTTTTCATTCATGTGATGGAAAAATAAATTTATCTGTTAATCCCTAGGTAGTTTTTGTTATTTTTTTCCTCTTCAATGGAAAGAATGGGTCTAGAACTTGTTCATAAAAATAGGAGGCTACTATATGAAACGTATAATGACTTTAATGTTAGGTTTTTTACTGCTGTTTGCATCTATTAATGGAGTAGTAATGGCAGAAGAAAGTAAAACAGAAATCACTAAAAAATGCTCAATCTGCTGTTTTAATCGAAAGAGATACAGGAACAATTCTCTATGATAAAAATAGTCATGAAAAACTTCCACCTGCATCTATGACGAAAATAATGACGATGATTTTAATCATGGAAGCGATTGAGAAGGGACAAATTAACTGGGAAGATAAAGTGAGAACAAGTGAATATGCAGCAAGTATGGGTGGGTCTCAAATTTTTCTTGAGCCTGGTGAAGAAATGACCGTAGAAGAAATGCTAAAGGGAATAGCAATAGGGTCAGCGAACGACGCATCCGTTGCTATGGCAGAGTTCATTGCAGGTAGTGAAGAAGCATTTGTTGAAATGATGAATAACAAGGTAGAAGAACTTAAATTAAAGGATACAGTTTTTCAAAATCCAACAGGTTTACCAGCTGATAACCATTTTAGTTCAGCTTACGATATGGCCATGATGGCAAAGGAATTATTGAAATACGAAAAGATTACTCAATTCACAGGTACATACGAAGACTATCTGCGAGAAAATACAGATGAAAAGTTTTGGCTTGTCAATACAAATAAATTGGTTCGTTTTTATGATGGCGTGGATGGATTAAAAACTGGATATACAAGTGAAGCGAAGTATTGCTTAACAGCAACAGCCAAAGTAGGGAATATGAGGGTGGTTGCGGTAGTATTTGGCGAACCTACACCGAAAGAACGAAATGCAGAAGTTTCTAAAATGCTAGATTACGCTTTTAGTCAATTTATGACGCATCCAATGTACGAAAAGGGAAAAGAAATTTCTGAAGCAAAAGTATCTAAAGGAAAAGAAAATACAGTCATCGGAATGACAAATGAATCTATCTCTCTTCTAACAAAAAAGGGAGAAAAGTTAGAGGGTATTGAGGAAAAAATAGTAATGAATAAGGAATTGAAAGCCCCGATAAAAAAAGGCGATGATATTGGAACGATAACCATTCAAAAAGATGGAAAGATACTAGCTGAGAGTACATTGGTCGCAAAAAATGACGTAATTGAAGCAAATTGGTGGGTTCTATACAAGCGTGCACTAGGAATGTTTTCGAAATCTGGTGATTAACATCGAACAAAAGGAAAAGTTAGCGAATTGCTTCTAGTTTTGTCATGTAGAAGGATTTGATGAAATCTATGGAGAATGACTCTTTATAGCAAAATAAAGGAGGCATCTATAATGAGTCTTTCCATAGATATGGAAATTAGAGAATTCGGTTATATTGTAATGGTTATCCGTCTACAGGGTGAGCTTGACCATCATGCAGCTGAAGAGTTACGTGAAAAAGCATCCAATATGATTCAAGATTATCAAGTAAAGCATATTGTTCTTAACCTGAAGCAATTAAGCTTTATGGATAGTTCTGGGTTAGGTGTAATCTTAGGTAGATATAAAGAAATTAAACAACACAACGGAGAGATGGTTGTTTGTGAGGTCTCCCCTGCTGTTAAACGAATTTTTGAGCTTTCTGGCTTATTTAAAATTGTTCACTTAGAAGCAACCGAAGAAGAAGCGTTAAACAGATTGGGGGCTTTTGTAAAATGAGAAACGAAATGAATTTACAATTTAGTGCTTTAAGTCAAAACGAATCATTTGCACGTGTAACAGTTGCAGCCTTTATTGCTCAATTGGATCCAACCGTAGATGAGATGACAGAAATTAAAACGGTAGTTTCAGAAGCGGTCACAAACTCTATCATTCATGGATATGGAGAAGATCCTACGGGTATTGTATACATTCATTTAGTTCTAGACGGTGAAAGAATTATTCTTGAAATTGAAGATAAAGGAATGGGAATTAAAAACATTGAAGAAGCAAAGCAGCCTCTTTTTACTACAAAACCTGAAATGGAACGTTCTGGTATGGGCTTTACCATTATGGAAAATTTTATGGATGAAATGGAAATTGAATCGCACCCTGGAGCAGGCACCAAAGTTAGATTAATTAAGCATCTGGCGAAGAGTAAAGCTTTTGCCAATTAATAAGGAGTCGTGCTATGGATGTGGAGGTTAAGAAAGATCAGCAGCAAGGGTACTTAAAAGACGAAGAAATAAAACAACTTATTAAACGTAGTCAAGACGGAGACGTTGACGCAAGAGATATGATTGTGAATCGAAACATGCGGCTTGTTTGGTCAGTGGTTCAACGTTTTTTAAATAGAGGTTACGAACCGGATGATCTTTTTCAAATTGGCTCTATTGGATTGCTAAAATCAGTTGATAAATTTGATTTATCCTATGATGTTAAATTTTCAACCTATGCAGTACCAATGATTATTGGTGAAATCCAAAGATTTATTCGAGATGATGGTACTGTAAAGGTTAGTCGTTCATTAAAAGAAACAGGGAACAAAATTAGAAGGGCAAAAGAAGAATTAAGTAAAACGTTAAATAGAGTTCCTACCATTTCAGAGCTGGCGGATTTTCTCGAAATCACTCCTGAAGAAGTTGTTTTAGCACAAGAAGCCAGTAGAACGCCTTCGTCTATTCATGAAACGGTTTATGAAAATGACGGGGACCCTATTACGTTATTAGATCAAATTGCAGACCAAAATGACCAAAAGTGGTTTGATAAAATAGCCTTAAAAGAAGCGATACGAGAGTTAGACGAACGGGAGCGACTCATCGTGTTTTTAAGGTATTACAAGGACCAAACTCAGTCCGAAGTGGCTGACCGACTCGGAATATCCCAGGTACAAGTATCACGATTAAGAAAAAAAAATACTTATTGAATATGAAAGATAGGATGGACCTACAATAGAAAACGTGACGTGCAAAAATGAACGAATACAGTTCATWTTTTTTTTTTTTTTKKAAATGAAATCATTAGATGATTTCTACTATTTATCAGCCGTTGTTTGGATCAAATAACGTAGGTAGCTGAGCTTTTGGTTATAATTCCCTTCAATACAACTAGGGCTAGTCAACCATACTAGTTGTAAGTAACGAATGAAGACAGGAAGTGAACGTGATGCAACAATCCGTGTATATCCGTTTACGACATAAAGTTCAGGCACATCCGAACTCCCAATTATTATTAAAAGATATCGCCCAAATAATTGCCCCATTATCTGTACAAGAAGCCTTAGCACACTTACTTATTCATGAAGTAAAACCAAATGACCAGACAATCATTATCGTAGATGTTATGAAAGTGATAAAGAGAGTTCAAGAGATATTTACAGTAGATGTTCAAATAGTTGGGGCATCTCAAGTGATTATAGAGGTTGTATATCATAAGAAAAAAGTATCGATCCCCTTTTTCTTACTTGTATGGAGTTTATTATTTGTAGGCGCAGCACTAGCTATTATGAATTTTCATGAAGATGTGAGTATGCAACAGGTGCATCAAAAGTTGTATAAAGTTTTGACAGGAAATGAAATAGATAAACCTTTATTATTTCAAATTCCTTATTCTATTGGATTAGGCGCAGGTATGATTCTATTTTTTAACCATTTATTTAAGAAACGTATTAACGAAGAACCTAGTCCACTAGAAGTAGAAATGTTCAATTATCAATTAGACCTTGATAATTATGTAAGCATGAACGAGAACAAAGAAAGTAGAAAGAACTTACATGACCATTCAAGCCATTAGTATTATGTTAGTCGGATTAGCTGGAGGTTTAGCGGTAGGTTCTGGATTTGTCGCTTTCTTAACGGTCCTTGGTGTAATCCCTAGATTGACTCAGCTAACTAAAACCATGAAATTTATACAAGCCTATGAATGGGCAGTAATCAGTGGTGCATTAATGGGTGGTGTGTTTAGTTTATTAGAACCATCGTTTTCCTTTCATCCCTTTTTGTTAGTGTTGTTAGGGCTGTTATCTGGTACTTTTATTGGAATGTTAGCTGCTGCTTTAACCGAAGTGTTGAATGTTTTACCTATTCTTGCAAAAAGAGTTGGAATAGACGAAAAAATTGTCATATTGTTAATGGCTATCGTATTAGGAAAAGTGTTAGGTTCTTTGTTTCACTGGATTTATTTTGTAGACCTGTAATGAAGGAGGAGAAATGATGGAGAAAGTTCCTGTCATACTCGTAACAGATGGGGATCACTATGCATTTAAAGCTGTTCATACGGTTGCAATTGAAATAAACGCTGAATGCATTACAGCTACCAAAGGTAATCCTTCGATTCTTACAGGAGAACAGATAGTAAGGCTTATAAAAAAAGACAAGTAAAACTCCGGTTTTTGTCATGTTTGATGATAGTGGATATATAGGAGAAGGCCCAGGAGAAACGGCACTAAGGTACGTAGCTACTCATAAGGAAATCTATGTATTAGGTGTGATTGCGGTTGCTGCTAAAACAAAGCAAGCAGAGTGGACAAGAGTACATGTAAGTATTGATCGAGAAGGTAATCTTACCGAGTACGGTGTTGATAAATATGGTATTCCCGACACAGAAATCGGTCGTATTAATGGTGATACGGTTTATTGTATAGATGAGTTAGATATTCCTGTTGTTGTTGGTGTTGGTGATATAGGCAAGATGGGCTTAAAAGATCATTTTTCTAATGGATCCCCAGTTACAAAATTAGCAGTTGAACTTATTCTTGAAAGGAGCGGGTATCAGTGAGTGACGATTTAAGCGTAAAGGAACCCATTCCAGAAAGTGTTAAAAAATTAGACGAATTTTTTGAAAAGCGTATTGGGTTAGGTAAAAGTTTTGATTTAGGTGTTAGGAAATTAAAAATTCTACATAAAGACGTTCATTTCTATTATGTAAATGGACTATGCGATACAAGTTTTGTTATTGAATTATTAGAAGAATTAGTAGAAATTAATGACAATGAAAAGCTATCGTCAAGACTAAAGGAAATAGTAGAAAACAGGCTAGTGCATCAATCTGTCACAACGGTCAAAACCGTAGACGAAGTAGTGGACCAAGTATTATCAGGGCTTTTAGCCGTCGTAGTCGATGGTTCTAAAGAAGCGTTTATAGTAGATGTAAGAAGTTATCCAGGTAGAACACCATCTGAGCCTGATACGGAGAAGGTTGTGCGAGGATCGCGTGATGGGTACGTAGAAAATATTATAGTAAACACTGCGTTAACTAGAAGAAGAATCCGAGATGAACGACTTCGTTTTGAAATCTTAAAAGTAGGAGAACGTTCGAAAACGGATATTGCCATTGGATATATTGAAGATGTGGCCAATGAAGATTTAGTACAGGTCATAAAAAAGGAAATAGAAAACATTAAAATTGACGGCTTAACGATGGCTGACAAAACAATCGAAGAATTTTTAGTAAAGCAAGGCTATAATCCATATCCACTTGTTAGATATACAGAGCGTGCAGATGTTGCCGCTACTCATTTATTAGAAGGACATGTATTGATTTATGTAGACACCTCTCCAAGTGTAATTATTACACCTACTACCTATTTCCATCATGTCCAACACGCAGAGGAATATCGTCAGTCGCCAGCTGTTGGAACGTTTGTAAGATGGGTAAGGTTTTTAGGAATTGTTGCATCGTTGTTTTTGCTGCCTCTTTGGTTCACATTTGTATTAGATCCTTCACTATTACCTGACCCAATAAGTTTTATCGGTCCGAATGAAAAGACCAATATACCAATTATCCTTCAATTGTTCATAGCAGATATAGGAATTGAGTTCTTACGTATTGCCGCTATTCATACACCAACACCCCTTTCAACAGCTATGGGCTTAATTGCGGCAGCTTTAATTGGACAAATTGCAATAGATGTAGGATTGTTCGTGCCAGAGGTTATTTTGTATATTGCAGTTGCCGCAATTGGTACATTTGCCACACCAAGTTATGAGCTAAGTGTAGCAAATAAAATAAGTCGTCTTATATTATTAACTTTAGTTGCTTTATTTGGAGTTCCAGGCTTAGTTATCGGATCTACTGTATTTTTACTATTTTTAGTTAACATAAGGTCGTTAAGTACACCATATCTATGGCCGTTCATTCCTTTTAACCCAAGTGCCTTTTTGCAAATTTTGGTTCGTAAGTCTGTCCCGGGGTTCCAAAAATACGACCGAGTATTGTTCAAACGAAAAATARACATAAACAGCCAAGCTAATGACTCCTATTCTTTGTACATTTTTACTAGTCCATGTATACTATATGAAAGACACCTGACAACACATCCTGGTTGTCAGGTTTTTTGTAGAGGTGAGAATGATGAAAGAAAAATATGTATGGCTAATACTCCTACTAGTAATTTCAACTATGTGGGGATTTGTGTATTGGTTCTTTATTGCTTAGTCATAAAGTTCATAAGCTTCATCAGTCCATCAAAGGTAGCGCTTTCGTGGAATACTATTGAATCTTTTGATAGATTTTAGTAATATAGATAACGATTATGAACCATCATTTATTGTTGAATTATATCAAAGATACATCTTTATAACTTGAAAGATGTAATAAAGGAGTAATTATGCTTATACGTTATAAAAAAGCATTTGAAAAGATTGCTATGGGTTTGCTTTCTTTTATGCCTACGGAAAAGGATATAAAACAACTTCAACAAACCATGAAGAATTATGAAGATGATCAATCATGGAGATTGTACTTGTGGAAGCAAGAAGAAGATATTATTGGTCTCGCAGGAGTAGTCGTCAAGGAAGATAAAATTGAAATACAACATATATGTGTAAACCCTTCGTACCGTCATGAAGGCATTGGAACTAAGATTGTTAGGGCATTAAATGAGTTATACGTTGACTCCACCATTTTGCCAAATGAATACACAGCAGGATTTTTAGAACAATGTGATTTAGAAGATAGCGAAGAGGCATAGTTTCATCTAGCCTCTTCTTTTTTTTTCTTTGCCTCATCTCTAGTTTTAATGACATCTGAACGATCTCTTAATCGGTGCCGTTCCACAATTTCACTATTCTCTAAGTCGCTGATAGTATTGAAGCGTTGCCCTTTTTCTGTGCAAATAGCTTGACACTGGATTACTAGAGCTTCATCAATTAACGGAATAGCAATTGAATTATAAGACTGCTGTCTTTGAATTTGAGATAAATTTTCATTCAATAATTTTTCAAGCTCAACTTCATCAATACCTAAATCCTTTATTTTGTCTTTATTCTTTAAAAATATTTTGATAGAATTTGATAGCATTCTTTCTGCTCCAATAAAGTTGTTTCTTCTAAAATGATATTGACTAACTGCTAGTTGTATAAACGCTACCCAA
The DNA here is from genome assembly GCF_000171615.1 of Bacillus coahuilensis m4-4. Lineage (GTDB taxonomy): Bacteria > Bacillota > Bacilli > Bacillales > Bacillaceae_K > Bacillus_T > Bacillus_T coahuilensis. The sequence goes on from NZ_ABFU01000037.3 coordinate 21,801, forward strand.
ATGGAATGCTTATTACCTTTATCATTTTCCTTCCAATATTCTTCTAGAATTTCATGGCATTCGAAATAATCTCGGTCGCTGTGAAAATGAATGAGATATTCTATATATTCTCCAGGGTATATCAATCAAAAACACCTCCTGAGCAATACTAATAGTGTATCATAAATGAACATCTAATAAAATTTTGTTGGAGTTCTAACAACTATCTACTATACTAGAAATGAATTTACAGAACGATTGGTGATAAAAATGGAATACAATGTAAAAACGGAAGCGTTTGAAGGTCCTTTAGATTTGCTCCTTCATTTAATAAATAGATTAGAAGTAGATATTTATGACATACCTATGTCCCAAATTACCGAGCAATATCTTCATTTTGTTCATGCTATGCAGGAGCTCGAACTGGATGTAGCAAGTGAATATTTGGTGATGGCTGCAACACTCCTTGCAATTAAAAGTAAAATGCTGTTACCAAAGCATGAGGAAGAGCTTGAAGAAGATGTAGAAATGCTTGAAGAAGACCCTCGTGATGAATTGGTCGAAAAGTTGATCGAATATAGAAAATACAAAGAGGCAGCTCAAGAATTAAAACAAAAAGAAGAAGAGCGTGTATTAATGTACACAAAACCTCCATCCGACTTAAGTCAATTTACAGAGCGGGATATGGAACAATCTTTACAAACATTAGATGTTAATATTTATGATATGCTAGGTGCATTTCATAAGCTATTAAGGCGTAAAAAATTAACAAAAACCTCTCTCTACTCGCATTACAAGACAAGAAATTCCAATTGAAAGAAGAATGGATGAAGTAAAACATCAATTAGCTAAGATGGGAAGGTCATCAAGTTTTATTCAACTATTTGAGTATGAAACAAGAGATCAGTTGGTGGTTACGTTTTTAGCCATATTGGAATTAATGAAACGAAATGAAATTCAGGTTATACAGGAAAGTAATTTTACAGATATAGAACTACGGTTGGTTTAGGAGGAAAAATCATGTCAATTATCAATTGGAAAGGCATCTTAGAGAGCCTCCTTTTTGCAGCTGGTGATGAAGGTTTATCATTAAAGCAAATATGTAATGTTTTGGAGATTGAATTATTTCAAGCAGAAGAAATTCTCCATCAGTTACAAGAAGAATATGATCAAGAATATAGGGGAATTACACTTGTTCAAATTGCTGGTACATTCCAATTAGCAACTAAAAAAGAGCATGCAGAATATTTAAAGAAATTAGTTGAATCTCCTTCAAATAGTTCTCTTTCTCAAGCTGGCTTAGAAACTTTAGCGATTGTTGCTTATAAGCAACCTATTACACGAGCTGAAATAGAAGAAATTAGAGGTGTAAAAACCGAAAGGCCTATCCAAACTCTGGTTTCTAAGGGATTGATTCGAGAAGTGGGACGAGCAGAAGGAACTGGAAGAGCTATTCTTTACGGTACAACAAGGGAGTTCCTTGACTACTTTGGATTGAAGGATTTAAAAGAGTTGCCGCCTTTATCTGAAAGCCTCTCTGATGAAGATGAAATGCAAGATGCAGACTTTATTTTTTGAAAAGTTTCAAGAAACCTTTGAGACTACTCCAGCAAACAAGATAGACGAATAACTTTTCTTTCGTTAAAATGGAATAAGGGAAGCTCCATCTGCTATACATTAAGCAGAAGCTTTTCTTTTTGATTTTAATAGTCAGAATAGTTAACTAATATAAATTGACACTGAGTGTCTAACAGGGGGATGAATTATGAGTAATGTCATTGTTCAAACACAACTTGAAGATGTAAAAGAGTATCTAGAAAATCTAGTAAATGAAATTGAGGATGTTCTAAACTATCATACTATCGATTCTTTCTCCCAAGAAATAGAAGAGAATAAAGAGTTTAATAAAGAATTATTTTCTTCTTTGAGAAGATTAGTTGTCTATTGTCAGGATAATTTGGAATCGTGCAGCATGTTACTTCATTCAAAACCTTTTAATAAAATTGCTGCTGAAAGAACATTATACAAAATTTATCACCAGTGTATTCAAGAATTCTTTTCACCAAAGAAAGACTTATGGTATGAAGATAGCAGATCTGCTTATACTGGAAAAAATGCAATAGTGTTTAGACAAAAGGTACCTAAAGCCGTCGAAAATATTTTTGCTTCACTTGAAACACCTAGTCAACGGATGCGTGAAGAGTTAGAATACTATGAAACGGATTATCGTACAAAGATGCTTCAAATCAATGCAATGAAAGAATAAATTGGCATGTTTTAAATAGATCCACCATAAGATGAAGTGCTAGTAAACTTTTGGAGGGTCTAGATGAGAACATATCAATCCTATATATCTGAAATTATAGTCTGGTTAGAGGAGCTTACTGAATGGTCCGAATCTGTTGGCTTAGATCGAAATGATCAAATAAAGAAAGTACTAGAAAGGGCTCATTCTTTAAACAATACTCAAGTACCTAGTACAAAAGAGATGAATACCTTACAATTGGATGTTTTACAGTTGCATGACTTGATATCTGGTACACATAAAAGATATCAGTCACAAATTGAAGAGATTGTGGAGGTTGGTGAACACAAACTCCCCCCACTTCCGTACGATTATGATGCACTAGAACCTTATATTTCTAAGGAAATTATGAGACTTCATCATCAAAAACATCACCAATCGTATGTGAATGGTCTAAATAAGGCAGAAAAAAAGCTGCAGGAAGCTAGGATTACAGGCGATTTCTCGTTAATAAAGCACTGGGAGCGTGAACTGGCTTTTCATGGCTCCGGCCACTATTTGCACACCATATTTTGGGGAATATTAAGTCCAAGTGGTGGTGGTAGACCTAAAGGCGATTTATTAGCGGCAATTGATTCATCTTTCGGTAGTTTTCAAGCGTTTAAAAAACACTTTACAGAAGCAGCGAATGCTGTGGAGGGAGTGGGCTGGGCTATTCTAGTTTGGTCACCTAGAACAAGAAGGCTAGAAATTTTACAGTCAGAACGACATATGCTTCTTGCACAATGGGATACAATCCCGTTGTTAGCTATTGATGTATGGGAGCATGCCTATTATCTTCAATATAAAAATGCTAGAAGTGAATATGTTAATGCTATCTGGAATATTATTAATTGGGATGAAGTAGATTCGAGATTTCAAAAAGCAAAACGTTTAAAATGGATGCCATATTAGCCCTAAATAGATAACATCTTAAAAAATGGAGCATAGAGATATGCTTCTTTTTTTATTTGTCTTGGTAAATCATTTTGTTGATAAAAAGCGAGTGGAAGCTTTGTGAACTTACCCAAACAGAGGAGTCCATTGGAGGTAACTGGGCGGAATTGTTCATAGAAGCTATTATTTGAAGCGTAAAGATTAAATTAGAATCTTCTTCTTATTCATAAATGAGCACTGTGAGCATAAAATTGTACAAACTGTCTTATTTAAAAGGAGTCGAAGCATTTATGAATGATAGAAAATGGATGGCATACCTCCTAACGGTCTTCTTGTTAGGATCTGTTTGCTTTCGACCATTGGATGTACAAGCAGCTCCAGGTGTTTCTGCGCATAGTGCCATTTTAATGGACCAAGAAACTGGAAGAGTATTATATGAAAAAAACGCTGAGCAACAGATGAAAATAGCGAGCATCACCAAAATTATGACGGCGATTGTTGCTATTGAGTCTGATGACTTACAAGATACTGTAACAGTTAGTAGTAACGCAGCTGGAACGGAAGGTTCCTCTTTGTATTTAGTAGCAGGACAAAAGATGAAATTAGAAGATTTATTATATGGACTTATGCTACGATCAGGAAACGATTCAGCTGTTGCGATTGCGGAGCATGTTGGTGGGAGTTTAGAAGGTTTTGTGTATTTAATGAATCAAAAAGCAGAAGAGATTGGAATGGAAAATACAAATTTTGATAACCCTCATGGTCTAGATGATTCAGATACTCATTTATCGACCTCTTATGATATGGCTTTGTTAATGAAATACAGTATGAACAATGAAACTTTTCAAGAAATTTCATCAACTGAAGTACATAAAGCTCCTAATCCAAATGGAGATTGGGACTATTCATGGCATAACAAAAACCGATTACTAACGCAATTATATGAGTATTGCACAGGAGGAAAAACAGGCTATACGAAGCTTGCTAAAAGAACCTTAGTTACAACAGCAGAAAAAGACGGGGAAAAGCTAATTGCCGTAACATTAAATGGACCTGATGATTGGAATGATCATATTTCCATGTATGAATATGGTTTTGATCAATTTGATTATTATGTACTTGCCAAAAAAGGGTCACTGTCAGAAATTAAAGACTCCTATTATAAAGGAAAAGTCTATATTAAGCATGAGATCAAATATTCAATCAAAGAATTGGAAAAGAAAAGATTAGAATCCATTACCAAATGAATAAGCCAACAGAAAAGTTGCAAACGAATCCACCAGAAATCGTKGGGAGAGCCATAGTAGAAATTGATAAGAAGGAATTATTTTCGGTTCCCCATTTATTTTGAAACTYCCTCTGTAAAAGAAGATGAMCCTTGGTGRAAAATTTGRAAAAAACTATTTTTTATTACAATTGGAGTCTCATCAAATGGTTAATCTAMTATGGGTAGGGTTGACCATTATAGGCATAATATTTGCCATGATAAACGGGAAAATGAGCGAAGTGAATGAAGCAATCTTTTCATCTGCTAATGAGGCCGTAACGATTGTTATTGGTTTAGTCAGTGTCCTTGTATTCTGGCTCGGTATTATGAGGATTGCTCAAGATGCAGGATTATTAGAAAAGCTATCTGCTTTATTTAGACCTTTTGTTCAACGATTATTTCCTGAAGTCCCTCATTCTCATCCTGCGATGGGGTATATACTCTCTAATATGGTTGCTAACATGTTTGGGCTAGGGAATGCAGCCACACCATTAGGAATAAAGGCAATGGAGGAGCTTAAGAAATTAAATCATAATAAGCAAGAAGCGAGTCGATCCATGATAACATTCTTGGCTATTAACACGAGTAGTTTAACGATACTCCCAACTACTGTGATTGCCATTCGGATGAACTATCACTCTGCTTCTCCTACTGAAATTGTAGGACCTACTTTATTAGCTACACTCGTTTCTACAATTGGTGCTATCTTAATTGACCGATACTTTTACTACCGAAGAAGGGAGTTGAAGTAAATGGCAATCATTTCGACTATATCTCTATGGATGATTCCATGCATCATTGGGTTTGTACTTCTTTACGGAACATGGAAAAGAGTACCAACTTACGAAAGCTTTGTTGAAGGCGGCAAAGAAGGTATAGGTATAGCGATTTCCATCATTCCTTATTTAATAGGGATGCTTGTAGCAATCACTGTGTTCCGTGCTTCTGGTGCTTTAGAATTCTTTATTGATTTCCTTCGTCCTCTATTCGTTGCGATTGGTCTTCCTCCTGAGATTGTTCCACTTGGCATCATTCGACCGATATCAGGGACCGCTTCGCTTGGTATGGTAAGTGATTTAATTGCCACTCATGGACCAGATTCCTTTATTGGTATCTTAGCGTCCACTATCCAAGGGAGTACAGACACAACCTTATACGTGTTAACCGTATATTTTGGAGCGGTTGGAATTAAAAAGATGGGAGATGCATTAAAAGTAGGATTACTTGCCGATTTACTAGGATTCATTGCTTCTGTTCTTATTGTAACGTGGCTATTTGCTTAAAATATATAGTTGGTAACTAGACTTTCCTAAGGTGAAAGTCTTTTTTAGTTTCTATGGAAAAGTTTTCATTGAAAAGTTTTGGATTTGTGTCATAATTCATTGCAGACTATAATGTTAAGTAGGAATAAAGAAATGGACGTGAAAGTATGGAAAGACTACAGAAAGTAATTGCCCATTCAGGGATTGCATCTAGAAGAAAATCAGAAGAACTTATTGTCGAAGGTAAAGTGAAAGTAAATGGAGTTATCGTTAAGGAGCTAGGAACAAAAGTAGGTCCCAATGATACAGTTGAAGTTGAAGGAGTAAAAGTAGAAAGAGAAGAAAAGGTCTACTTTTTATTATATAAGCCTAGAGGTGTTATTTCAGCCGTTCGTGATGATAAAGACAGAAAAGTTGTAACGGACTTCTTTCCTCATATTCAAGAGCGCATCTATCCTGWWGGTCGATTMGWTTACYGCAKACTRTCCTGGATTGTTAGTTATGACAAACGACGGGGAATTTTCAAACTTATTAACACACCCTAAATATGAAATTGACAAAACATATATTGCGAAAATAAAAGGGATTCCGACTAGACAAGAATTAACAAAGTTACAAAGAGGAATAAAGCTTGAGGATGGAATGACAGCACCTGCAAAAGTGAAATTTATCAGTGCAGATCGTTCAAAAAATACATGTATTGTTGAACTAACGATTCATGAAGGTAGAAATCGACAAGTCCGTAGAATGTTTGAAGCACTAGGATTCCCTGTGATGAAACTAAGAAGAGAACGCTTTGGTACGTTAACACTAAAAGGATTAAATGCAGGAGAAGCGAGGGAGTTAACCCCACATGAAGTGAAGCAATTACGAACTCTAGCTCAAACTGGACAATAATTTGTCACATTGTATTCAAAATCCAAACCGATTTAATAGGATATGACGTGATATAATACAATCGGTACTCTATGGATAAAAAGGGACATTCATTGTCCCTTTCCTTATGAATAACAATAAGACCTATAGGAATGCTTTCAAAGATGGAGGGGTAAATGTTGGACAAGAAGAAAAAAAGACTCATCATGAGATCCGTCATTTTACTAATTTTATTAGGCGCAATTGTTTATGCGTTATATGCCAATTACGCTAAAGATAATAAGGGGACGGTTGAAGTTGGAGAGAAAGCACCAGATTTTGTGCTTGAAGACTTGAACGGTACAACTCATAAGCTTTCTGATTATGAAGGCAAAGGTGTATTTTTGAATTTCTGGGGGACGTATTGTAAGCCGTGTGAAGAAGAAATGCCATACATGGATAACCAATATGCAACATTTAAAGATCAAGGGGTACAAATTTTAGCTGTCAACGTCGGGGAATCTGATTTTGTTGTAGAAAAATTTGTAATTAAGTATGATCTGAAGTTTCCAGTTTTGAATGATAAAGACAAAGATGTGCAAAGAGAATATGATGTATTTAATTTACCTGTTACATTTCTTATTGATTCAAACGGCATCGTAACAGATATTCTTTCTGGTTCCTTAACAGAAGAAATGATTAAAGCTCATATGGAATCTATTCAACCACAGTAGGCGGGAGAGTTAGTTATGAAAAAAATTCAATGTGAATGTGGTCACGTAAATCCAGAGGGCACAGAACTATGTCAAAGTTGTGGAAGACCACTTACGAATGAAACTCAATCTACTAAGCTCTTAGATATGAGATATGAAGGTTCTGCAAGAAGGTCAAAAACATACAATAAATCTCTAGTGGATAAGATATGGAATTTCTTTTCATCCGTCAAGGTGGGAATATGGTTTATCATTTTAACGCTTATTGCATCAGCAATCGGTACCATCTTTCCTCAAGAAATGTACGTTCCAGTTACCTCTCCATTACAAGTAGAAGAATATTATCAGGAGGAATACGGTACGGCTGGACTTATTTATTACCGATTAGGATTAAATAATCTTTATTCTTCTTGGTGGTACATTCTTCTTGTAGCAGGATTAGCTGTGTCAATTATTGTAGCTAGTATTGATCGTTTCTTCCCTTTGTATCGTTCATTAAAGAACCAACGGGTCGTGCGTCACGAAAGTTTCATGTCTAAGCAACGACTCTATTCAGAATCAGAAGATATCCAATTGGATACAAACGACCTTGAAGAGAAGATGAAGAAAAAAGGATACAAAGTGAGACAAGATGAAAAAGGGAACCTTCTTGCTGAAAAAGGGCGCTTTGCAAGATGGGGACCGTACGTAAACCATATTGGTCTTATTATCTTCTTGTTTGGTGGCCTTCTGAGACTTGTACCTGGAATGTATATTGATGAAAAGCTATGGATTCGAGACGGAGAAACCCTTCCTATACCTGGAACAGATAGAGAGTATTACTTAGAAAGTAAACGATTTATTATGGAAGTGTATGATGAAGATGATGATGAAGTGTTTGAAGAGGCTTTGAACCGAGTTGGTTCAGTCGCAAAGAACTTCCAGACAGACGTTGTTCTATATAAACAGCCTACTGGTTTACTACCAGGTGAAAAGGGTGAACTAGAGTTTATCAAAGAAGAAGACATCCAGGTTAATGAACCGTTGAAATTTGATGGCTTTGCCTTGTATCAAACATCATATCAGTTAGATGAATTTAAAGCGATGTCATTTACTTTAGATTCAAAAGACGGGGACAATCGTTTTGGTCCGTTTAAGGTTGATTTATTTAATCCAGACGATGAGTATAAACTAGATACTAATGTGAAAGTGGAATTAATGGGATATTACCCAGACTTCTCAGAGTTTGCTGAAAACGGTGAGCCTCAATCTAAATCATCGTTGCCTCTTAATCCAGCATTCTTATTTAAAATGTACACACCAGAACATCCCGAAGGTGAAGTTAGTTTTGTAGGAATTCAGCAAAATCTTGAACCATTAGGTGAAAATGATTATAAGTTATCCTTTGCTGGATTAGAGACTCAAAATGTTTCGATTTTAACAGTAAGAAAAGATTTAACTCTTTGGGTTCTAGCTTTAGGTGGATTCATCTTTATGGTTGGCGTAGCACAAGGCGCCTATTGGAATCATCGTAGAATATGGATTCAACAAAAGAACAATAAGGTCTTACTAGCTGCCCATGTAAATAAAAAATTGGCATAGTGTAAAAAAAGATTTAGAATATATCTTGGAGAATAGTAAGCTTAATATGCCTATAGATCAAAGTGAGATAAAGTAGGAGGGGAAATGAGTGGACTTAGTTACGATTAGTAGCTCATTATTATATATTGCTTTTGTACTGTATTTACTTGGTACTGCCTTTTTCTTTGGCAGTATTCGTCAAAAATCAATTGATTCAGAAAAAGTATTAATCGCTGGGGAAAACTAGGAGTTATTTCAAGTATAGTAGGTTTTGTCTCACAGCTGGGCTATTTTATCACAAGATGGATTGCGGCAGGACATGCACCAGTTAGTAATTTATTTGAATTTACAACGTTTTTTGGCATGATGCTAGTTGGAGCGTTTATCATTATCTTCTTTATGTATCGTTCAACTGTTGTCGGCTTATTTGCACTTCCAGTAGCAGTGCTAGTAATTGCCTATGCTAGTATGTTTCCAAGGGAAATTAGTCCGTTAATACCTGCACTTAAAAGTCACTGGCTATACATTCATGTTACAACAGCTGCAGCAGGGGAAGCGATTTTAGCCATTAGTTTTGTTACAGGGCTTATCTTCCTAATTAAGAGTATTGATCAAAGTATGCGCTCCATGAAAACTTTTTGGTTAGAGACCATTCTGTTTTCATTAGTTGTTGTAATCGGGTATATTGTTGCCGTAACTGGATTTTCATTAGCAGGGTATGAGGCTTCTTTTGATTATACAAGCAAAGAGGGGACTGAAGCCGTAGCTGATTATAGAGTACCGGCAATCGTTGGTCCTTATGAAGGAATATTAACAACTGAGGGTGCAATGAAACCTTTATTCTCTACTCCAGATTACGTGAGTGCGATTAAACTGAATACAGTGATTTGGTCCTTTATTGTAGGTACCATCCTTTATATTCTAATTCGGTTAATCACTAGACGCAGAATAGGTGCGCTGCTTCAGCCTATAGTGAAAAATATTAATTTAGATTTGATGGATGAAATCGGCTACCGTTCTGTTTTAATTGGGTTCCCAGTGTTCGCACTAGGTGCATTAGTGTTTGCGATGATTTGGGCTCAAGTAGCATGGACTAGATTTTGGGGTTGGGACCCTAAGGAAGTATGGGCTCTTATAACTTTCTTATTCTATGCGGCCTTCTTGCATTTTAGATTAAATAGAGGCTGGCATGGTGAAAAATCTGCATGGCTTGCTGTAATAGGCTTTGTCATCATCATGTTCAACTTATTAGCGGTTAATTTAATCATCGCTGGTTTGCATTCGTACGCATGATTCTAACATTTGCATAGTGGAAATCATCTTTTTTACCGCCTCCACTTTTAGTGGAGGTCTTTTTTTTACTATACTTTAAGTATAGCCATACTCTCTGGTAGAATTTGAATTGAGTTCAACAATTTTAATAGATAGAGTTAGGCAAGTAGGAGGTTTAATTATGGATAAAGAGATAAGAATTTTAGTAGTGGATGACGAAGATCGCATAAGAAGATTATTACGAATGTATCTTGAACGAGAAAATTACTTAATAGACGAAGCTTCCGATGGGAACGAAGCTTTAGAATTAGCTTTAGAAAATAGTTACGATTGCATTTTATTAGATATTATGATGCCTGAAAAAGATGGAATTGAAGTGTGTCAAGCAATCAGAGAAAAAAAAGCAACCCCTGTTATTATGTTGACGGCAAAAGGTGAAGAATCTAATCGAGTGCAAGGGTTTGAAGTTGGGACAGATGATTATATTGTCAAACCTTTTAGTCCAAGAGAGGTCGTTTTACGAGTAAAAGCATTGCTCAGAAGAACATCTACTCAATCGTCTTATATACCTGCTGAAGCCACATCGAAAGATTTATTAGTCTTCCCACATTTAACGATTGACCATGATGCTCATAAAGTACTAGCGGATGATATGGAAGTGAACTTAACTCCAAAGGAATATGAATTGCTACACTTTTTAGCTAAATCCCCTGAAAAGGTATTTGATCGTGAGCAACTATTGAAAGAAGTATGGCATTATGAATTTTTTGGAGATTTAAGAACCGTTGATACACATGTTAAAAGACTCCGAGAAAAATTGAACAAGGTATCTGAGCAATCTGCGAAAATGATTGTGACTGTTTGGGGAGTTGGATATAAGTTTGAGGTTGGAAGTGAATGAGACTTTGGCGAAGTGTAGTAGGAAAGCTATGGATGACCATCCTATTACTAGTTTCTTTTGTGTTATTTATTTTAACGATTCTTTTATTACAGTTCTTTCAGAACTACTTCATTCAACAAGTTGAAAACAACTTATTAAATACAGGACAAAAAATATCGAGAATTCTAGAAGAACATGAATCTCTCTCGTTGGGACTTGAGATCTCTAGAGAAATATTAGATGAAGAAACTAATTTAGTCATTGTCATTAATCCTAATGAAGTGTATTACGATACAGAAATAACGGAACAAGACTTTTATTTAAAAGATAAAATACTTAATGATCGCAAATTGAACAAAGCTCTGAGTGCCAATGAAGTGATAACAAAGGAAATGCTCTTAGATACGGAATATCAAGATAGTGTGTTTACTGTAGGAGTTCCTTTTTCTCTGTCAGATGAACGTACTGGTGCAGTATATATCTATCAATCCCTACAAGTGATGAAGCAAACGACTGAGCAGACAACCAAGCTAATATTCCTTGCGGCATTTATTGCTATTGTACTTACAACTATTTTTGCCTTCTTCTTGTCGACAAGAATCACTTCTCCTTTACGAAAAATGAGAGAAGCTGCCTTTGAAGTGACAAAAGGGAGATTTGAAACCAAAGTTCCTATTTTAACTCATGATGAAATTGGTGAGCTTGCCACAGCTTTTAACCAGATGGGAAGACAATTGAAGTATCAATTAAATGCATTAAATCAAGAAAAAGAGCAGCTTTCTTCTATTTTAAGTTCAATGGCCGATGGAGTGATAACCTTCAATAGAGATGGGACCATTTTTAATTACAAACCCTCCAGCTGAACGTTTCCTTCAGTATTGGTATTATGAACAGGATGCAGAAGAAGCACTTCCACCAACTGTTTATGAATTATTAAATCAAGTGATGACGCTTGAAAGTGAGCAAATTGGTGAATTAAGCTTGCAAGGAAGAAGTTTCGTTATTATTATTTCTCCACTTTATAATCTAAAATCGGTTCGGGGAGCTGTAGCTGTAGTTCGTGATATGACAGAAGAAAGACGTCTTGATAAATTGCGTAAAGACTTTATAGCAAATGTATCACATGAGCTTAGAACGCCAATTAGTATGCTTCAAGGATATTCTGAAGCAATAGTAGATGATGTGGCAGAAACACCTGAAGAAAAAAAAGAGATTGCTAAAATTATTTATGATGAGTCCTTACGCATGGGTAGATTAGTAAATGATCTATTAGACCTTGCTAGAATGGAAGCTGGTCATGTGACCATTCGTCGTGAAGAGGTTGAAATTATTCCGTTTATTGAACGAATTGTAACGAAATTCAATGGTGTAGCCAAGGAAAAAGGTATATCTTTAGGAGTGAAAATTTCAGAAGATGTGAATAGAGACAGTTGGTTACAAGTAGATGGAGATAAACTTGAGCAAGTATTCACAAATTTAATTGATAATGCGATTAGGCATACTCCTGCTCATGGTCATGTAAGTGTTACAATTGAATCTCTTGTATCATCCTATTTATTTACTGTTAGTGATACTGGGTCTGGTATACCAGAAGAGGATTTGCCATTTATTTTCGAAAGATTTTACAAAGCAGATAAAGCAAGAACAAGAGGTAGGTCTGGTACTGGACTGGGCTTAGCGATTGCGAAAAATATTGTAGATGCACATGAAGGTCAAATATCAGTTCAAAGTAAATATGATCATGGTACCAAATTTTTAGTAAACATACCTAAAATTAAATAAGAAATGTTGTCGATTCGACAAGGAGTATAAGGATAAGTGTCTTATTTTCTTGTTTCATACGAAACAATTTAACACCTCTTCGATTCTATTGTAGTTAGAATAGAGGTGTTTTTTTTGTGTTTCCTCCAATCTTTAATCTGCTTTGTCTTGGAGTATGATATGTTAAAAGTATCATAAGGATGTAACTTTTTTTATTAGAGAATACGACAGATATGTAAGGGGGAAATGGAATGAACTCTGTGTTTCATGATTTGTATGATCACTATCATCAGGATCTGTTTAAGTTTTTAATCTACTTAACAAGAGATCGAGATTTAGCAGAGGATCTTGTTCAAGAAGTTTATGTGCGAGTCTTAAAGTCATACGATCGCTTTAAAGGGAACAGTAGTGAAAAAACTTGGTTATTCTCCATTGCGAAAAATGTAGCAGTCGACCATTTTAGAAAGCAAAAAACGTTAAAAAGAAGGATTTTAGAACGATTTGAACATACCTCAGAAGATATTCTTGACCCTTCTAAGCTACCAGAAGAAATTATTCTTCAATCAGAAGAGATAAGGAGAGTATTTGCCTGTTTATCTCTTTGTACACTTGATCAGCAAATGGTCATCATTACAAGATATATACAAGAATTTTCAATCGATGAGACAGCACATATTCTTGGGTGGACGAAAAGTAAGGTGAAAACTACTCAACATCGGGCATTAAACGTATTAAGGGAAAAATTAAAAAATGATGAAACAAAGGAGGCTTTGTTTTATGAAGGAAACAAATGAAGAAAAGCAACTGACCAAACTACTAAAGCAAATGCCTGATATAGAGGATCGAAGATCGAAGGAAGATATTTATAGAAAAATCATGACAAAGGAAGCCACTACCTATTATCGGTATAATTGGTCTCGCCCAATCATTGGCATCATCTCATTATTCCTTCTTACAATTGTTACGTATAACCTATTAGCTGCCAATGATTCTGAAGTAGAGTACAGCCAGGAAGATACAGTAGAGTCGAAACAATTTACTGAATCCAGTGAGAGATCGTTGCCTTTAGTTGACGAAAGTGAAAAATTGAATAAAGATGCATCTGCTGAAAATTCAATTCTTCTGGAAGAAGAATCTTCAAAAGACGGGGAAAAAGCATATGATATCGCTAACCGTATGGACTTTATTCAACTTGGTTCGTTAACTGAAAACGGGGATGTAATTCCGATTACTGTTCCTATTATGAGAGAAGAAACAACATCAATAAATGCGATGGTCGAAGCTGCTAAACAAAGTAACTTATTATTGAATGAGAATCAGTTGACAGTTCTTCCCCTTACAGGAGAATTTTCGGAAATTGATGAAACAACTTTGCTTTATACTATGGGTGAAGATGAGAATTGGAATGTCGGGACAGCTGGTGAGTCAGCGTTTATTCGTTTGCTTGAACAAACATTTGAGCAGTCAGAGTATAGAGAAATAAGATTAGAAAATCATGATGGCACTACCCCAGAATTTTCTCACACTGGGCACCTACCTTCCATTCTTATGAAAGACCAAAGGCTTGCTTATTATAGCTATCCAATATCTGATAAATTTTACCTCATCCCTTCGTTTCAATCATTTGATACGATAGATCAAGCTTTTCAATCTATGAAAGAGAAACAAAACGATTTAATGCTTCCAACTATCCCATCTACCTTTGAATTCACTTTAAATTCTAATGGTGAGACATTAACGATTACATCACAAGAGTCTTTTTCAATAGCTTTCCTAGAAGTAAGTGAAGGAAAACGGATGATGGAAAGTATTTTAAATACAGCAAGGCAGTTTGGGTATTCAGAAGTCATTTTTTAAATATCGCTGAAAATGAGTGGGGAGGTTACAATCTATTGCACCCCATTCCGGTCCCTAAAGGTCCGAATATTATCGGTCAAATGGATGAATAATTGCGAGTACAATGCTAAGAGCATTGTTACTTTTTTTCTTTCAAGTACATACATATTTCATGTTTGGGCACAATGTATACGGTCGCGAAGTTAATAAAAACCAAGGAAAAAGTTCTATTCTTCATCTACTAGTCATAGATTATTTCTGAAAGAACTCTAAAGGAGGGAAATCATTTGAATTTCTATTCTAAATTGGTGCTCGCTTTATTGATTTTCATCAGCCTTCTAACATGTTTAGAAAGTGGACAAGCTTTTGGGAATGAAGAAGCGATACACATAGATACAAAAGACTGGATTTTTCCTACATCGGGAAAAATAAGCGACGAGTTTGGTACAAGGGGCGGAGAACATAGAGGGATTGATATTTCTGGATCATATGGAGAAAGTGTTCGAACTGTAGAAGAAGGGGAGGTTACTAAATCCTATTATTCTTCTTCCTATGGTCATGTCATCTTTGTTTCTCATCCAAGCGGTTATGAAACAGTCTATGCTCATTTAAGCAATCGACTAGTCAAAGAGGGTGCAAAAGTACAAAAAGGACAAGTTATTGGGCAAATGGGTAGTACAGGTAGGTCTAGTGGAACCCATTTACATTTTGAAATTCACGTTGGGACGTGGGAATATAATAATGACACGACATCTATCGATCCGTATATTGTCTTTGGAAAAGGAGAGGTAGGTCATGAGGTTCTGGCAAATTTACACACTCCATACCTAAGTGATTCAGTACATACTCACATCGAACAACAAACACAAAGTGAAGTTCATCATATTGTAAAAGATGGTGACACATTATGGGATATTGCAATTCAATATGAAATAGAGGTAAAAGACATTATGGACGTTAACGAATTGTCGGATTCTCTAATTGTTGTAGGTCAAGAGCTTACGATTCCAAAGCCTTTAACATCTGCCCATTTAAAATCTATTGGGTTTATAGAAGTACTTTCAACTTTAGGAATTGAAGTGAATGGTGTATAGATTAAGAAAAACAAATTTCTTCCCATCTTAAATCTTATTCTGTATAATGGTGATAAAAATAAATATGGTTCATCTTCAGGGCGGGGTGAAATTCCCCACCGGCGGTATTGAGTGACAGAACTCTCAGCCCGCGAGCCTTAGGGCATGATTTGGTGAGATTCCAAAGCCGACAGTATAGTCTGGATGGGAGAAGATGCAAAGTAACTTTTCATAAAATAAGCTTATTTTTATTGTTTATTTAACATGCTTAAAAGTGATACTTAACATAAGTCTAACTCCTGCCCATTTTTTGTATGGAACAAATTCTGTTTCATTTTGCAACAAATGGTGGAGTTAGACTTTTTTGTATGTACTTTAGCTATGAGCGTTACTTTTCTTCTGGTTGATGGAACCGTCAAGAGGAGAGAATGTACAATGAAAAAAATGAATACTAGAATGACCGTGTCGGTGGGGATGTTAAGTTCTATTGCGTATTTGTTAATGTTAATTAATTTTCCGCTACCTATTTTCCCTGCTTTTTTACTAGTTGATTTTAGTGATGTTCCTGCTTTATTAGGAACATTATTGTTTGGCCCTCTAGCAGGAATCTTAATTGAATTAATCAAAAATATATTAGATTATTTATTTACCGGAAGCGAAACGGGTGTTCCTATTGGGCATTTGGCTAACTTCTTAGCAGGAGTATTCATTATTTTACCATTTCACTATGTTGTGAAGAAATTCCAAAGTAAAAATGGTGTCTTAGTGGGTCTTTTATTAGGAGTATTGGTTATGGCTGTGTTGATGAGTATACTCAATTACTTTGTATTCTTACCGGCTTATTCATATTTTTTAAATTATGAACCAATGGCAAGTTCCGAAATGAGAAAATATATTGTCGCCACTATCTTACCGTTTAACGCGATAAAAGGTCTCATTATTAGTGGCGTGTTTATACTTTTATATGCTCCATTAAAAACATGGATTGAAAGGCAAAGATTAGTGAAAATTTAATCATGCTCATTTGCCTTTATTGAACGCATAAAAAAAGAACAAGGAGTACTCCTTGTTCTTTTTTCTATTCAAACTTTAACGCGTCTCCATCAAACGGTTCATCTGCAATTTTTATGGAGTCCGTCGGACAACCTTCAAATGCATCAATCATATCTTCTTCTAATACATCTGGAACTTCAGCAGTCCCTGCATTATCATCAAGAGTTACAAAAGCAATACCTTCATCATCATAATCATAGATGTCTGGAGCTGCTGCACCGCATGCACCGCATGCAATACAAGTATCTTTATCAACAATTGTATATTTTGGCATAAATACCCCTCCTAATCCCAACAATAGTTCAGCTTATTTCTCTAAAGAAATATAGTCTCAATAATCATTCTAATGAAGTCTTTAGAACATTTCAATATAAATATGCTGATCCTGAGAATGTAAGCACTTTCAGTAGCTAAAAACTACATTTTGCACTTAAAATGGAAGAAAATGAGATAGTTTTTAATCCCTTACCATTTCAATGCTTATTATTAACTTCCCCTTAAAATCAAAAATCAAAACCAGAGTATATCAAGTAAGTTCGTGGTAAAATGGGGGAAAGATTGTTGAAGGAGATCGTGATGAACTATTTAGAACTGATTCTTTTACACTGTTTTGCTAAAGTTAATGGGGAGAGAACAGCTTATAGTGTTTTACATTTATTAAATGGGAAACGGTCTAGTCAAACGATTCAAGATGCGTATTTATTCTCATTAAAAGATTATTTTCATACACTTCCGATGCTTAATCGGGATGTATTTAATCAATCTCTTTCTAAGTTAAAGGATAATGGTTGTATTAAATTAGATGAACAAGCTATTGTTAGGATAACAAATTTAGGATCCAGTCTGTTAGAGGAGCATTCGTTGTTGACACCACTGCCTTCTATTCTTCCGGGATGGGATGACCATAAAACGGTGGAGCATTTTTGGAAAAGGTTTAACCTTCTTACTCAATTAGTATCCAACCTTGCATATGGGGAACATAAATTTGTACCAGTTGTTAAAGATCCTATTGTTCAAAGTTGGACAAAAAGCTTTTTATTTCATTATTCTATACCTGTTCAGAAACTTACAGGAGAACTATACAAAGAAATTATCGATATATTGGAAAAGGAAGAATTTCCAGTAGATCCTTCAATCATAACTATCCGCTTATCAGGATATCAAGTTGCGGGGAAAACAACCCAACAATCTAGTCAATTATTAGGAATGGATTCCGTAATGTATTGGTATAGATTTTTAGAAGGCATTACCTATATAGTAAAATTGATAAAGGATAATCAGAGAGAGTTTCCTCATTTATCTTTTCTAGTTGCTGATTTGATGTCTGACTTTACATTAACGGAATCGACTACAAAAACATATGAATTAGTGAAAAGAGGACTATCACTGAAGGAGATTTCTTCAGCTAGAAAGTTACGACTTAGTACAATTGAAGACCATGTCATTGAGATTGCATTAAATGATTCATCATTTTCTATTGATCACTATATTCCAGAGGAAGATGCCAGGTCGGTTTGGAACAAGGCAAGAGCAACCTCGACTAAAAAGTTAAAACCTATAAAAGAATCTTTCACTCACTTAACTTATTTTCAAATTCGCTTAGCTTTAGCTAAAGGAGCTTTGAATTAATGAGCATAATAGAAATATTAAAACAAAAGTTTGGCTACGATACATTTCGTGTCGGACAAGAAGACGTCATTTTATCTGTATTAAAAGGTCAAGATACAGTAGCTCTTCTACCAACGGGGACAGGAAAGTCTCTTTGTTATCAATTACCCTCCTATATGATGGAAGGTACGACCTTAATTGTTTCTCCTCTTCTTTCCTTAATGCAAGATCAAGTAGAACAGATGAAGGTAAGGGGTGAAAAGAGTGTCTTAGCCCTCAATTCATTTTTAACAGCGGATGAAAGAAAATTAGCGTTTAAAAGGTTACATACTGTAAAGTTTTTGTTTGTGTCTCCTGAAATACTTCAGAATGATTATATCCTTAGAAGGATTAAACAATTATCTATTTCTCTTTTTGTGATCGATGAGGCACATTGCATCTCTCAATGGGGACCGGACTTTAGGCCAGATTACATGTTACTTGGTGATATAAAAAACCAATTAAATAATCCAACAACTTTAGCATTAACTGCAACGGCGACAATGTCTATTAGAGAAGACATTATCAACCAATTGAACTTAGTTCATCCTAATGAACTTATTTATTCAGTAGATCGTCCTAACATTGCCATTAATATTATTCACGTAGAAGATTATAAAGAGAAAGTGGAACAATTAATTTCACTTGTAAATCAATTAAATGGTCCAGGAATTGTTTATTTTTCTAGTCGAAAATTAACTGAAGAAATATCAGAACGATTAAATAGAAATGAACATTTGAACGTAGCATTTTATCACGGGGAGATGGATCAAGAACAAAGAACGTTGATTCAGCAGCAATTTATCTACAATGAATTAGATGTTATCTGTGCAACGAGTGCTTTTGGTATGGGGATTAACAAAGAAAATGTTCGATTTGTCATTCATTTTCACATGCCAAGCACTGTTGAGGCGTATCTTCAAGAGATTGGTAGAGCTGGTCGCGATGGTAAGCAAAGTATAAGCATCTTACTTTCAAGCGACTACGATGAGAGTTTACCTTTAAATATGATAGAAAACGAACTGCCATCACAAATTCAAATTGAACGATTCTTCCAATGGAACAGTCGTGTTTCAATGTCACAGGAAGAATACGCAGGATTAAACAATGTACAGTTTAGAATGTTGAGTCATTATGATACCTTTTTAGGGAACAAGGATAGTAAGGAAAAAATTTATATTATTTCTCAAAGGATAGAAGAAAGGAAAAATAAGAAAATACATCAGCTCTTTAGTATGATTAGATGGAAGAATTCAGTAGAATGTCGTAGAGAGGGCTTGCTGCGTTATTTTGATGAACAATTAAAAAGTAAGCCACTTGTGTGCTGTGATCGTTGTGGAATAAATGAAAATGATTTTTATAAATCAAATGATTTAAGAAGTTCGAATAAGAATGACAGCTGGAAAGATCGCTTAGACTATTTATATCGTCAAGGGAAATAAAACATGAATAATATTCAACAGTTAACAGAAAAGCAATTAAACGTCGCATTATATTCTACGCAACTTTTATTACTGGTATTGTGCTTTGCCTTAGTCTTTTTTATTAGATATATCCCTTTTAACGATTATGGAAAATAGTTCTATTTCAATCGGAATGGTATGGGCTTCAATCAGTGTTGGGTTGGTAATTGTAGTTGTTGATATCATTGGTATGATTCGGTATCCGACTATCTATGATGATGGCGGTATTAATCAAACTTTATTTGCTACAAAGTCGTACCTACACATTTTTGTCCTAACACTATTCATAGCAATTTCTGAAGAGTTATTCTTTAGAGGAGTTTTACAATCCTATTTTGGATTGATTCCAGTTAGTTTATTTTTTGCACTTATTCATTTTCGTTATCTAAAGAATTGGTATCTAGTATTAAATGTATTAATAGTAAGTTTCTTGTTAGGTTATTCATATGAATTAACGGAAAGTTTATTTGTCCCCATTACCATACACTTTGTTATTGATTTTCTATTAGCTTGTTGGATTAGATTGAAGGGAAGGAAATAAAATGATGGAAAATCACCGTAGAATTTCAGATGACCCTATTCAAAAGGGAAGCTCTCTTCCGCCTAGAAGTATTAAGCATGGCCACAAGAAAAAGAATGATCCAAAAGAAGCTGAAAAAGATCCAAAGGACACATCCTCTGATAAGCTCATGATTAACGGACTATTAATCGTGTTCATTTTATTACCTGCTGCGTTTTACTTTGGATATTCTTACATTCAAGACACGAACATTCAAAAGCAAGTCGAAATAAACGGTACAATTAAAGTGGAAGAA
Source organism: Bacillus coahuilensis m4-4 (assembly GCF_000171615.1). GTDB lineage: Bacteria > Bacillota > Bacilli > Bacillales > Bacillaceae_K > Bacillus_T > Bacillus_T coahuilensis. The sequence goes on from NZ_ABFU01000037.3 coordinate 42,418, forward strand.
TAAGTTCAGATTCAATAAAAGTTAAACAAAGATACCTTACATCCCAATGTGAGGTATCTTTGTTAACAGAAAATTTTTATAATAATTATTAAGAGTAACAGTTCTTTAATGATAATTTACATATCTTTTGTACTTTTCTAACAATCTTCCAGTAAAATAGGTCCTAGAAGACACTGGAAAGGGGTTCCTTACATGGACCGTATGAAGGATTGGATTATTAAACAAGATCAACAATGGTTTTATGTTTGTAATACACGACCGAAAAGTTTAATAAAATTTAGTAATTGGATCACACATTTGGGTGGTGCGACTTTTACCATATCTTTTGTCTTGACCATGCTTTTCCTAAGTTTGTACTTTCCATCTTTCCATCTTCCTGCAACCATAGCAGCTGGTTCTCTTACAATGAGTCATATCATTGTGGTGTGTGTGAAAAAATTGTAAGAAGAATAAGACCTTATTTATTTCTTCCTGATGCAACAGTTCACGGTCATCCATTTCAAGACCATTCATTCCCATCTGGCCATACGACAGCAATTTTCTCCATAACAGTACCATTTATGGTGGTAGAACCTTTATTGTTATTATTTTTACTGCCAATTTCTATGATGGTTGCTCTTTCAAGAGTTGTGCTTGGAGTACACTATCCAACTGATACTGCAGTTGGAGCATTAATCGGTACTTTAAGCTCATTTGTAGTTGCTATGTTACTAGTTTAATTGGGAGGGACAAGTGATGAGAGTTGCTATTTTTACAGACACCTACTATCCACAAGTAAATGGTGTAGCTAGAACGTTAAAAAGGCTGACTGAACAAATGAGTAAGAGAGGGTATGAATACGAGGTGTTCGCTCCTGAAATAGATAACAGCCCTTTGTATCCGAACGTTCATCAATTTACAAGTATCCCCTTTTTATTTTATCCTGAATGTCGAACTGCCTTTGCGAATCCTAAGACGATTGAAAAAAGGCTAAAAGAATTTAAACCAGATTTAATCCACATTACAACTCCATTAACGCTAGGCCTGTATGGGCTTCATGCAGCGAAAAAATTAAAGATTCCAGTTGTTGGATCATACCATACACATTTTGATTTATATCTAGATTATTACAAAATGTCTTGGATCTCTCCACTACTATGGAAATACATGAAATGGTTTCATGCTCCTTTTGAAAAATATTTGTACCTTCACAAGAAACAAAACTTCACCTAGAAACTCAAGGCTTTACAGATTTATCCATTTGGAGTAGAGGAGTTAACTGCGAAATTTTCACTCCCGATAAGAGAGAGGAAGGCAGACTTCACCTAAAGGATAAGTACTCTATTTCATCTGAAAATATAGCATTATATGTAGGGCGTTTAGCACCTGAGAAAGATCTAAATACATTAATTTACAGTATTAAAACACTTCTGTAAAGACAAAGGAAGACTTGCATTGGATTATCGTCGGAGACGGACCTTGTATGGAAGAACTAAAAGGAGAATTAGAAGAAGAAAAGTTTTGTTTACAGGTTATCTTAGTGGAAATGAGATTGCTATGATGTATGCGGCTGCTGATGTTTTCCTATTCCCATCCGCTACTGAAACTTTTGGGAATGTTGTGCTTGAAAGCTTATCATCAGGTGTACCATGTATTGTATCCAATCAGGGCGGAGTTAAGGACATTGTTACACATGAAATCAATGGATTGAAGTGTGAAGCAGGCAATGGTGAACAGTTTGTAAATGCATTAGAGTACATTATTAATAACCCTTCTGTTAAGCATGAAATGGCAAAACGAGCGAGGCTATACGCTCTCGAGCAATCCTGGGATTGTATTTTTGATCGATTATTTTCAGAATATGAAGAAATTATTTTTTATCATCACCAGATTCTTAAACACGCATAATGAAAAAGGGTGTCCCACTATTATTGGGGCACCCTCTTATGTTCAAAAATAACCATGTTAGCTAAAAAATTCTAACATATTCCACCTAGACAGGCTCATATAGTGTAGAAGATAAGGAGGTGGAAGTGTTGAAAACCAATGTAGAGGAACTTGCTCCGTACGCTGATCAAACAACACTTCAATTATTGAATTTTGTTATTGATAAAAAGAGAAAATTCGATGAAGCTAAAAAAAAGACAGCTTGAACTAGTACTGGCTTGGTTTTGTTTAACAATACTCTATACTGTTTACGTAGTTAAAACCCTTCTTCTGCCATATAGATATTCTTTTCTTGATTTATTTAATCAACTTATGACCAATCAGTTATCAACGTTTGGATTATTAGCCATTTTATTCTGTTTGTTTGCTTTTAAATTATTAAAAGAACAAAAAGAAAAAAAGGAAAAAGAGTATCATGATTTGAGAAAAGAGATTGTTGATAGAAGTAAAGATTTATGGAAAGAGCAACGGTGGAATGATCGGCATATTGTATTTGAACATATAGAAAAAAATTATGATATTAACCTCTATCATGAAAGTAAGTAACGATTGGTTAGTAGTATATTTTTGTACCTTTTTCATCTTTTAGTATTTCAACGGCTTCTCTAAACCGTTGAGAATGAATAATTTCTCTTTCTCTTAAGAACCGCAGTCCATCGTTTAGATCAGGATCATCGCTCATGTTAATAATCCATTGATACGTTGCACGAGCTTTTTCTTCAGCTGCAATATCTTCATACAAGTCAGCGATAGGATCTCCTTTCGCTTGAATATAAGTGGCGGACCAAGGAGCACCCGCTGAATTATGGTAAAACAGAGCGGAGTCATGACTAGCATAATGTGCATCTAATCCTGCCTCTTTCATTTGTTCTGGTGTGGCATCTTTCGTTAATTTGTAAATCATCGTAGCGATCATTTCCAAATGAGCAAATTCTTCAGTACCGATATCTGTGAGAAGCCCAATGACTTTATCCGGAAGGGTATAACGTTGATTTAAATAACGAAGAGCAGCTGCTAATTCACCATCTGCACCGCCATACTGCTCTACAAGAAACTTTGCCAGTGTTGGATTACAAGTACTTACTTTAACAGGGTACTGTAACTTCTTTTCATATACCCACAAAAGATATCATTCCTTTCCTTAAACTTGCCACGGCCACGGAGAGGACTTCCATTCCCAAGGTTGCTTCGTATAAGAGTATCCAAAATTAGTTAGAGGGCCATAGTTTTTTTCAAATTGTTCTTTTAGCTTGTGTCTTTCCTTCACATAATGGTTATATTGCTTGATGGATTCTATATCATTAGGGTGAGTATCTAAATACAAAGTGAGCTCTAATATAACAAAATCAACTTCTTGTAGTTGTTGAAGATGTACATAATAACTAGAAGGTACAGTTTTCAATTTTATTCCTCCTTCTTTTTTTCATATGGATTGTAATAAGGGTCATAAAATTTTTTCCATAGTGTACCGGCTGCTAGTGCTTCTTTTGGATTAAATTGATCTAAATAATAAGGCTGATAACCTATATATAACTGTGGAGGAGTGGAATAAACTTTTTTGCCAATGGGAGGGCAGGGATCGAATGGACTTCTGTATGGGATATAGTTTTTATAAAAGGAATTCACTTCTTTTCCTCCTAACTATTGGAATGGTTCATATATATGAGATATTTCCATAATAAATGAAAATTAGCTCAAAGTTTTTTAGAATTCCCATACAAAAAGAAGGAAATCTGTCAATAATGTCGAATAATATTAAGTAGTAGACTAGAATATGAGAAGGTGTAGGTGAAGGTCATGTTTGTGAAAAGTATAATGATTCCCTTCCATAAGGTATTTCATGTAAAAACGGAAGATACAGTCCGTCAAGCATTGGAAGTATTAGAGGAGCAAGGAATTGATGGCATCCCTGTGGTCAATTCTAAACAAGAATATCAAGGGATGGTTACACGATTCGAAGTATACAAAAAATATTATAAAAGCGATCTATCAAGAGAAGATTTTCTTGATCAGACCAAAGTGAGTGAAGTGTCCACTAGAAAAGATCGATTTATAGATGGCGAAGAAGTATTTGAGAATACATTATTAGAATTGAAGGATTTTCCAATCATTGCTGTCATAGATGATGAGAATAAGATGCTTGGAATAGTATCACGATATGATGTGATGAATGAATTCCAAAGTGCTTTTGGGATGCAACAAAAAGGGATTCGTATTGCATTTACTTCAGTTGAAACGGAAGGGCGCATCTCTCGGCTTGCAGAAATCATTAAACAACATCATGAAAGTGTTATCTCATTAGTAACATTTGACGATACAGATAAAGTACAACGTAGAATTGTTTTAAAGATTGAGAAGCGAGACAATATTGATCGTTTCATTCAAAGGCTTGAAAAAGCAGGTTTTAGAATTTTAGATATTAAAGCAGACGAATAATTATCATGAATTAAAATCCCTTCTCATACGTATGTATAGGAGGGATTTTGATGTGGAAATATGTAAAGATGTTACTGACCTACTGTAGTATTTACTTATTTATGCGTTGGTCACCTCCAATTACATCATGGGAGTTTAATAATGTTATGGTGACGTTAATGCTACACAGTATAGATTTTATGGCTAGTTGCTGCGCGTTAATTGCAGCTTTTTTATTACAATCTAGCCTGATCTCCTATGTATTGAAGAGTGGTACATATCTAACGGTAGAAACGATATTCTTCATAGTGTTAAATTTAGCGTTCATCAGCTTCTGTTTGTTTCAATCTGTTTGGCATACCATTATCGTCTTTGTTCTTTCTGTGTTCTATTACAGTATCGGAGAACTAGATCAATGGTCTTGAAGTTGTACAATTGCTAGTCACAGCCTATACAAAGTTTACACAAGACGTTCACTTGGTTATAATCTCAAGGGAAGGGTATTGTATGGACGGAGGCTGTATAATGAGAAAATCTGAAGGAAAATATAATATTAAGGCAATGGCACAAATGCTTGGAATACAGCCTGGTACGTTAAGGGCTTGGGAACGAAGATATCAAATGGTTGAACCTGTTCGAAATGATTCAGGGCATCGTTTATATACGGAAGAGCAATTAGAAAAATTGAAATGGCTTGTTGAAAAGGTAAACCAGGGATTTACGATCAGTCAGGCTGTGTCATTATTAGATAATCAAAAGTTTGTGGATTCATCTATTTTGGAGGAGGCACCAAGAAATAAGCCTCAAGAAATTTCTAATGAGTTAATGAACGCCTTGCTTTCTTTTGATGAAACGAAAGCGCATGAGTTAATTAATCAAGCTTTTGCCTTATACACAATGGATAAAGTGTTGATTGATGTATTAGGTAGCATACTCGTACAAATAGGAAACAAATGGGAGAATGGAGAAATTACGACAGCACATGAACATTTTGCAACGTCCATTTTACGTGCTAGAATAAGCACGATTATGCATTCATTTCCTCAAACTCTTTTTACCTAAAGTTGTAGCAGTGTGTGGACCAAATGAATGGCATGAATTGGGGTTATTAATTTTCACTCTCTTTTTGCGAAAAAAAGGCTTTGATGTTATCTATTTAGGCTCAAGTATTAAAGAAGGAGATATAGAAGTGGTTTTAGATACAGTAAAACCAAAATTATTATTTTTATCCGTCACGATATCTGAAAATGTGGAGTTGGCCTTACAGCTAACGGAGGATCTGTCAAACAAATATTCCACGCTTACAATTGGTTTAGGTGGATTTGCGATTGAGACAATGACTCGTGCTCATAAAGAAAAATACCAGTCTCACATTGTTGGTAGTAATCGAGAGCAGTGGGAAAGTTGGTTAATAAAAAAATTAAACATTCAAGCAAGTTAATAATTCACCTCATAATGTCTCTTACCATAGTATGTAGCATGTAGTATGGTAGGGGGCGTTTTTATTTATGAGGTTAGAACGCTTAGAAGATAATAAAATTAAATTTGACATAACGTATAAAGAGCTACAAGACAAAGGTGTAATGGAAAATGAAACATTAGGGACAACTAGAATGTGGCATGATTTCTTTGAAGAGCTCATGGAAACGGCTACGGTCGAACTAGGAGTCAGGTGGGAAGAATTTGTTTCCATCGAATTAATTTCACAAAACGATGAGGAAATTACATTAATTTTTACGGTAGAATCCTTTGGGGATGAAACATTCATGGACGAGTGGTTGCATGATCTTCCAAATGGACAGATTGATAACAAGAAAATATGGTGGCAATATGAAAATTTTGAAGACCTTCTTTCGTCCATTACTAGACTAACACATTCCTCCTCATCACTTTATGTGTACCAGAACATCTATTTCCTAGAATTAACGATAGATAGTCCATTAAGTAAAAAGATCATTCCTTTATTAGAGGAATTCGGTATCGAATCAAATGTCACAGAAAGTATGATGCTTGAATACGGAAAACTTCTTTGCGCGGAAAATGCCATTGAGACATTAACTAAATACTTTCATCGAGGATAGCACCTTTCAGTGATTGTTTGATTGAAACATTTAGAAAAATCTCCTATCATTAGTATAGTAGGTTAGATGTTTTACTAAACAAGATAAGTGTGCTATCTCTTTTTCAGAAGTAGCAAAGTGGAAGAAAGGATAGGTTCTACAAAATGAATAGACAAGAAGCCATCATTGTGGGCGGTGGACCATGTGGTTTAGCTGCTGCGATTTCTCTTAAAGAAGTTGGAATAAATCCATTAATTATTGAAAAAGGTAATATAGTGAATGCGATTTATCATTATCCAACTCATCAAACCTTTTTTAGTTCAAGTGAAAAACTTTCAATAGGAAATGTACCATTTATTATTGAAGAACGAAAGCCTAAACGTAATCAAGCTCTAGCTTACTACAGAGAAGTCGTAAAGCTGAAAGAGTTAATGATTAATCGTTTTGAAAAAGTAACCTCTATTGAAAAAGTAGGCGAAGATTTTCTTGTACAAACAACTAAAGATCATTATCAAACGAATCGGGTTATCATAGCCACTGGCTATTACGATTCCCCAAATCTTATGAATATCCCAGGAGAGAGTCTTCCTAAAGTGTTCCATTATTTCCATGAAGGACATCCTTTCTTTGATACGGATGTTGTCGTGATTGGAGGAAAAAATTCAGCTGTTGATGCAGCCCTCGAATTACATAAAGCGGGTGCTCGAGTAACCGTTATTTACCGAGGTGCAGAATATAGTAAGAGCATTAAGCCATGGATTCTGCCTGAATTTGAAGCTCTAGTAAGAAATGAAGAAGTAAAAATGGAATTCAACACAATTGTTTGTGAAATAACAGAAAATAGTGTGAGGTATGAAAAAGGTGGAGAATTTACAACCATTAAAAATGATTTTGTATTCGCTATGACGGGTTATCATCCAGATCACGCATTCCTAACAAAAATGGGTGTTCATATTGATGAGGTCAGTGGAAGACCTGAATTTGATCCAGAAACCATGGAAACCAATGTTCCCGGTATTTATATTGCTGGTGTTATAGCCGCAGGCAATAATGCAAATGAAATATTTATTGAAAACGGTCGCTTTCATGGAGGATTAATAGCACAATCTATACAAGTAAAGGCCTCAAAGTGAGGCCTTTACTCTTTTCTATGGCACTGTTAAAGAGTAATTGTAATTAATGTTGAATATCAGCAGTTTATTGGATAACAACGGAAAACACATCCTAGGGTTTGGTGGAAACCCCGCAGGCTTGCCGTGGACTTTGTAGGCTTCACCAACACCCCGCTGAATACCAAGTCATTTTGCAAAATTCAACAGTGTTATTACACAAAGATTTTTTATTGAAATGCTTCGTGTAAATATCGTATTTCTGAAGAAACTGATAATGCTAGAAGCAATTTGATTCGTGCCTTTTGGCCGTTTAATCCATTACAGAAAATCACGCCTTCTTCTTTTAATCTCTTTCCTCCGCCTTCATAATCATATACATCTTGGACAATACCATTAAAGCATCTGGACACTAAGACGATAGGTATTTGACTCTCTCTTAAGGACTGAATCCCTTGAATGGCGGAAGGTGGAAGATTTCCTTGACCTAGCCCCTCAATGACGACCCCATCATACTGTAGTTCTTTTAGACATAGGATTAAGTCGGAATCCATCCCAGTATAAGCCTTTAATAAAGCTACTTTATGATTTAAATGATAATCCTTTATAACAATAGATTTGTTAGGAGAATGATGAAAAATGATTTTCTTTTTTTTGTCACAAGACCAATTGGACCATGTTGTGGGCTCTGAAATGTTGCAACATTACTCGTATGGGTTTTTGTTACGTTTAGAGCACTATGTATTTCATCATTTAATACGACTAACACACCTTTATTTCTGGCTTGATCACATGTTGCTACGCGAATGGAGGTGATAAAGTTGTATAGTCCGTCAGACCCTATTTCATTACTAGATCTCATCGCCCCTGTTACCACGATGGGGATGGAAATATCTAACGTAGTATCTAGAAAATAGGCAGTTTCTTCTAATGTGTCTGTTCCATGCGTAATCACAACGCCATCAATAGAGTTCTTCTCCATTTCGGAAAGAATAAGAGTATGAATTATGTGCATTTTTTCTGGAGTCATATGTGGAGAAGGTACATGAAACAACTCAAAGGTTGTAAAATTAGCTAAATCAGAAATTTTAGCGTTTTTAGATAATTGATTTTCATTTCCAATCATAACAGACCCTGTGTCCATATCTTCATACATGGAAATGGTACCTCCAGTATGAATAATTAATAAATGTTTTTTCATATATTTTCCCCCTTAAATTCTTGTTGAGTCGTTTTCAATCTCTACATTCCATGATACGATGAAAGAAACAAAGAGAAAAGAGGATTAGTGAATGTTCATCCTTTTATCCGCTGGAATTGCTCCCGGTTTAGCATTTCTAAGCTATTTATATCTAAAAGATGACTATGACAAAGAGACAGCAAAAAATATATTTTTTGCATTCATTTACGGTGCCCTTGTAACGTTTCCTATTATGTTCATTCAATCTGTCTTAGCTTATGAAGGCTTCACCTTTAGTCCCTTGACTGATGCATTTATTTACTCAGCTTTGCTAGAAGAGTTTTTTAAATGGTTTATATTATTTTTCTTAATAGTCTCTATGATTAAGCTTCAGGATTCATACGATGGAATTGTAATGGGAGCAAGTGTTTCATTAGGCTTTGCTTCTGCTGAAAATTTTTTATATTTATTATCTAATGGGATAGAAACGGCTTTTGGTAGAGCACTTTTTCCTGTTTCTAGTCATGCTTTAATAGGGATTGTAATGGGTTATTATATAGGGAAATTTGCTAGTAAACAAACAAATCCTAAAGAAATACAATTCTTATTTCTATCTTTATTCATTCCCGTTTTCCTTCATGGTTCTTATGATTATCTTATTTTAACTCATCTGAAAGACTGGCCCTATTATGTTCTTCCTTTCATGTTTTTTCTATGGTGGTTTGCATTAAGAAAAGTGAAAAATGCTCATCAATTAATGACAGTAGAAACACTTAAGTCACCTTACAAATAAAGAGGTATAACGATCCTAGTGATCGTTATACCTCTTTATTTTCTTTAGAATAATTTCTACAAGTTTACAAACACTAGGGATAGGTAACTACAAGAGTTGGAGGTTTCAGGATGGTTATTAAAACAAATCGATTATTCATTCTATTTATCTTGTGTTTATTTGTACCAAACGGTCTTCAATCGAATAATCACCATGTTGCAGAGGCTTTTTCTAATCAAGTCGTCCAACATGGTGCTGTGGGTGAAGACGTTGTAGAATTACAAGCTAGACTACAATATATAGGATTCTATAACGGTAAAATTGATGGAGTATTTGGATGGGGTACATACTGGGCTGTAAGAAACTTTCAATATGAATTTGGAATGGAAGTGGATGGGTTTGTAGGTGAGGAAACAAAAAATAAGCTAGTAAAAGCAAGTAAGTATAATAAACAATTTGTTCAAGACCAAATTAACAGTGGAAAAAAATTCACTCATTACGGCGGGGTGGACTTAGAAAAACAAAAGCAGCCTTCTAAATCTTCACCAGAAAAACAAAAGACAGGTGAGGCCCAAGGAAAGCAGGAACAAACAGCACAACAGCCAGCGGAACAGCCAGCGGAACAGCCTAAGGAACAGCAAAAGGAACAACCAAAAGATCAACAGAATGAGCAAGCGGAAAACCAAGAAGAAGATACGAGCGGAAAGCCAACAAGCGTCAATACACCAAGCGGATTTTCTCAAAATGATATTCAATTAATGGCAAATGCAGTTTATGGAGAAGCTCGAGGAGAGCCATATGAGGGACAAGTTGCTGTAGCGGCGGTCATATTGAATCGTGTCGAGAGTCAATCTTTTCCTAATACAGTGTCAGGAGTAATATTTGAACCTGGTGCGTTTACAGCGGTGGCAGATGGGCAAATATGGCTTACACCGAACGAAAAGGCTAAAGAAGCTGTTATTGATGCGATGAACGGATGGGATCCATCTGAAAATGCTTTATATTATTTTAATCCTGTAACAGCAACAAGTGATTGGATATGGTCTAGACCGCAAATTAAGCAAGTTGGTAAACATATATTCTGTTATTAAGAAGGGATGATAGCATGATAAGAGGAATTTTAATTGGTGTGTTATCCCTAGGCGTTATTGGGACAGCATACTGGGGATACCAAGAGCACCAAGAGAAAAATGCCATTTTAATTAATGCAGAAAATAACTATCAAAGGGCATTTCATGACTTAACCTATGAAATAGATTTACTCAATGACAAGATAGGGACAACTCTTGCCATGAACTCGGATAAATCATTATCCCCTGCATTAGCTGAAGTTTGGAGAATAACTTCAGAAGCTCACAATGATGTGGGGCAATTACCTTTAACACTATTACCATTTAATAAGACAGAAGAATTTCTAGCGAAAATAGGCGACTTTAGTTATCGTACAGCTGTTAGAAATTTAAATGATAATCCGTTATCAGATGAAGAATTTGCTACATTAGAGACACTCTATGAACAAAGTGGAGAAATTCAGAATGAATTAAGAAATGTTCAGCATTTAGTGATTGAGAATAATCTTCGATGGATGGATGTAGAGTTAGCATTAGCTACAAATAAAGAACCCGTGGATAACACGATCATCGATGGATTTAAAACGGTTAGAAAAAATGTAGAAGGATATGAAGAAACAAATGTAAATAACACATCTTTCTTGACCATACAAAAGAAAATAAATAATCTAGAAAACTTAAAAGGAAATAAAATTACTGAAAATGAAGCAAAGAAAATTGCCAAAAAATATACTGGTGAAAATGATGTAAATAAAATGAGAGTAACGAAAAACGGTGACGGTGCAAAATATCCGTTTTACAGTGTGTCAATGATTTTAAATGACGGCGCGGAAGCAAGTATGGATATTACAGAAGTCGGAGGATATCCAATTTGGTACATTAATACAAGGGAAATAAAAGAACAGCAAATAAGTTTAAATGAAGGAATAGAAAATGCAAAGAAATTCCTGAAGGAAAGAGATTTTGAGAATTTAGAGTTATTTGAAAGTGCTCAGTTTGAAAATACAGGTGTCTTATCATTTGTTACCGTTATAGATGGTATTAGAATCTACCCAAATAGTATCAAAATGAAAGTGGCACTAGATAACGGACAGGTAATAGGTTTCACTGGAGATGACTATTTACGTAACAATAAAGAGAGAACAGTTGCAAAACCGGTTCTTTCAAAAGAAGAAGCAAAAGAGTACATTAATAAAAAAGTGGAAATTATGGAGGATCGTCTCGCTGTTATTGTCAATGACTTAAATGAAGAAGTTCTTTGCTTTGAATTCTTAGGTGTTCTTGGAAATGATACTTATCGTATCTTTATCAATAGTGAATCCGGAATTGAAGAAAAAGTAGAGAAACTTCAAAATGCAGAACCTATTTATAATGATGTTCTTTAAAAAAGAGATAGTATGAAGCTACCCAATAAATTTTGGGTAGCTTTTTGTCAATCGCACTATTCGTTTTTACATAAATTCAACAGAAGAAATATAGCCAATTGATTAAAATAATGCCATAATATAGGTAGAAAAGTCTGCAATCAATTGGTAGGGAAGTGTGTATTTGTGATAAAAGTAGGAACCTCATTAATGTTAGAAACAATCCATACTGAACCTTTAGAGCGATATAAATGCAAAGTAGTAGAAGTGGATGATGCAAAAATTTACATTGATTATCCCATACAGGTAGAGACAAATAAGACCGTTTTTTAATAGATGGAACACAACTAAAAGCAAGCTTTGTTCAAAATCAATCACCTTTCTTTTTTCAAACAGAGGTTCTTGGAAGAACAAAAAAAACCAATTCCAATGATATTTTTAAACGATCCAGGTACAGATGAATACGTTAAAGTTCAACGAAGACAATTTGTTAGAATAGATGCTTCAGTAGATGTATCTATCGAATTGACTGATACTTATTTTGTACCAACAATAACAGACGATATTAGCGCTGGAGGCTGTGCTGTTCTATTGCCTGCCGGTGTCGAGTTGCCCTCTGGTATGAATGTTTCCCTATATTTGGTACTACCAATGAATACTGGTGAGAGTCATTACCTTTCTCTAAAAGGAGAGATCATTCGCACTTTTAATAAGGAAGAACGAGCCATAACATCCATAGAATTTAGGGATTTAGATGAAGGAGCAAGACAAACCATTTTACGTTTTTGTTTTGATCGTCAACTAGCCTTAAGAAAAAAAGGACTTTTAGAAATTTGAATGAATTCATTGATGAAACTCATACTAATCATAAAAAGTATGGGAGGAAATAGTATGAAAAATTTTGAACGAATGTTAATTAAAATTGTCATTGTGCAATTTTTCCTATTACTATTTGTTCAATTTTTTTTGCTTCAACGGGATGAACTATCAACACTTCAAAAATTACGTATTATGAAGGTGTGTTTAATCACAACGTAAAGGAAGTTATAGAAGTTCAAGGCCATGAGTATGATGAGGGTAAGTAGGTTTCATTGCATCCTATAATGAACAGGATTCTAAATATATCAACAGGGCTATTTATGGTAGAATATATAAGTATTTTAATATTGAAAGATGTGGTGTCATATGATGGAAAAGAAAATAAGGATTGCAATAGACGGACCAGCTGCGGCCGGAAAAAGTACAGTGGCAAAAATTTTAGCAGAAAAATTACAATTTGTTTATGTAGATACAGGTGCGATGTATCGTGCGCTTACATATAAGGCTCAGCAAGATGGTCTATCGTTAGAAAATGATGAACAAGTTACAGAATTACTAAAATCAATCATGATTACATTAAGTCCACGGACAAATGGACAGTTGGTTCTACTTAACGACTTCGATGTAACGGAATTAATTAGAACCCCTGAAGTGACAAATTCAGTGTCGATTGTGGCTAAGCATGCTGGAGTTAGAAAAGAGATGGTAGAAAGACAACAGGAGCTTGCTAAAGAGGGCGGAGTCGTTATGGACGGCAGAGACATAGGCACTCACGTCATTCCAGATGCCGAAGTGAAGATCTTCTTGCTCGCAAGTGTCACGGAGCGTGCGCAAAGACGCCATGAAGAAAATTTAATTAAAGGATATTCTTCAGATTTAGAGAAATTAGTAGAAGAGATTGCGACTAGAGACAAACTCGATTCAGAACGTGAAATTTCTCCATTAAAAAAAGCAGAAGATGCGATTGAAATAGATACGACATCTTTAACTATTGAGGAAGTGGTGGAACGAATTTTACAAGTTGCAAAAGAGAGGATGGAATAGATGAATTTTTTATTCCTTTGCAAGGGGTGTAGTCAAAGTTGTACTATCTCCAATTTATCCAGTGAAAGTGATTGGACACGAGCATTTCCCGAAAACGGAAGGCGTTCTTCTTTGTAGTAACCATATTGATAATTTAGATCCTCCAATTGTAGGTATTACTGCACCAAGACCTGTATCATTTATGGCAAAAGAAGAATTGTTTAATGTTCCTATTTTAGGAAATGTCGTAAAAAGACTTAAAGCATTTCCCGTTAAAAGAGGTATGAGTGACCGAGAAGCATTAAGGGTGGGCTTAAAGCTATTAAAAAATGGTGAGGTTTTAGGTTTGTTTCCAGAGGGAACAAGAAGCAAAGATGGTAGTCTCGGTAAAGGTCTAGCTGGAGCAGGTTTCTTTGCATTAAGGTCAAATGCGGCAGTTGTTCCTTGTGCCATCATCGGTCCATATAAACCTTTTAAGAGGCTAACTGTTGTCTACGGTAAACCAATTGACATGGACTCTCTTAGAGAACAAAAAGCTTCCGCTGAAGATGCTACTGAAGTTATTATGAATAGCATCAAAGAGCTTATTGACCACCATTCCTGAATGTGTCTCGCTTGACAAATCTTTAGATTTATTAGAAGTTTATAGAAAGAATAAAAATAGTAAACAAGTGGCAATTATGCTCATTCAATATGATAAGCGTAGTCATGGATTAAGGAGGAGTACATATGTCTGAAGAAATGAACAATGTTGAAGTTTCAAGCTTTGAAGTTGGTGAAAAGGTGAAAGGAACTGTAACCAAGGTTGAAGAAAACAAGTACTTGTAGACGTTGAGGGTAGTAAGGTAGATGGTATTATTCCAATCAGTGAACTATCAAGTCTACATATTGAAAAAGCTTCTGACGCAGTCCAAGATGGTGATGTCTTAGAACTGATCGTCACAAAGGTTGAAGAAGAACTTTTAGTGTTATCTAAGCGTAAAGTAGATGCTGAAAAAGCATGGGAAGAGATGGAGCGCAGATATCAAGAAGGGGAAGTATTTGAAGCAGAGGTTAAAGACGTAGTGAAAGGCGGTTTAGTGGTAGACCTTGGAGTAAGAGGTTTCGTACCAGCTTCACTGGTAGAAGATTACTACGTAGAAGATTTCTCTGACTATAAAAATACATCATTAACATTTAAAATTGTTGAATTGGATCAAGAGAAAAATCGCTTAATCCTTTCTCATCGTGCCGTTGTAGAGTCAGAAAAAGAACAAAAGAAAAAGCAGCTTCTAGAGTCCCTAAAGCAAGATCAAGTGCTAGAAGGCACAGTCCAACGAATTACGGACTTTGGTGCATTCGTAGATATAGGTGGAGTTGATGGCCTTGTGCATATTTCTCAACTATCTCATGAACATGTTGAAAAACCTACTGATGTTGTGGCAGAAGGTCAAGCAGTGAAGGTTAAAGTCTTATCGGTTGACCGAGATAATGAGCGAATTTCTTTATCAATTAAAGAAACACTACCTGGACCTTGGAGTGAAATTGCTAATCGTGCTTCAAAAGGCTCTGTTCTAGAAGGAGAAGTTAAACGAATTGTATCATATGGTGCATTTATTGAACTTTTCCCAGGAGTTGAAGGGTTAGTTCATATTTCTCAATTATCCCATAAGCACGTTGGTACACCTCATGAGGTGTTACAAGAAGGTCAAAGCGTTAAGGTAAAAGTTCTTGATGTAAACGAAGATGACCAACGCCTATCATTAAGTATTAAAGAATTAGAAGAAAAACCAGTTCAAGAAGTAGAAAAATATGAATTACCAGAGGAAAACAGTGGTTTTCAACTTGGTGAAATGATTGGTGACAAATTAAAAGATTTAAAATAATCACTTTGTTAATAGCTATATGTTTAACAGACTCAAAATGATAAAGATGGTGATTTAGTTGTCGAGAGCACAGAGGAAAAAAGATCATATTGAACATGCGCTAAACATAGGTCAATCTGGTTTAACAGGTTTTTCTGATATTTCCTTTGTTCACCAAAGCTTACCGAATACATCACTTGATGACATTAATATTCATACAAAAATAGGCGAACTTTTTATAAGTTCGCCTATTTACATCAATGCAATGACTGGTGGCGGAGGGGAACATACACTTCAAATTAATAGAAATCTGACAGAGGTTGCAAAACATGCTGGTATACCTATCGCTGTTGGCTCCCAGATGGCAGCAATAAAAGATGCGGAGGAAAAGAAAACCTTTGAGATTGTTAGAAAGTATAATCCTAATGGGATTGTTTTTGGTAATCTAGGCAGTGAAGCTACGGTTGATCAGGCAAAAGCCGCTGTCGATATGATTGAAGCCGATGCATTACAAATACATCTGAATGTATTACAGGAATTAACAATGCCAGAAGGGGATCGATCATTTGTCGGGGCTCTACATAGAATTGAAAACATTGTACAATCTATTGACGTACCTGTTATAGTGAAAGAAACAGGATATGGTATTAGTAAAGAAACAGCGGAATTATTGAGAGGTACAGGTATAAGCGCAATTGATGTTGGAGGTTTTGGTGGTACAAACTTTTCATCAATTGAAAATGCTAGAAGGAATAGAAGTCTTCCTTTCTTTGAGAACTGGGGGATTCCAACCGCTGCTTCGATAGTGGAAGCCGCCCAGCAAAGTATACCTGTATTATCTTCAGGTGGTATTAGAGATAGTGAAAGCATACTTAAATCATTGGTACTAGGTGCCAAAGCAGTAGGTTTATCAGGATTCTTCTTAAAAATTTTAATGGATGATGGGCAAACAGCTCTGTTAGAAGAAATTTCTTGTATGTTAGATGAACTAAAAATGATGATGTGTGCACTAGGTGCAAATCAAGTTCAAGAATTACAACAGGTACCTATCGTGATAAGTGGAAGCACGTACCACTGGCTCAAAGTAAGAGGCTTATCTCCAGAGCAATATAGTACTAGAATACCTCCAAGACATTAAAGTAAGCTGGTAATGATACCAGCTTTTTTTTGTTTGCAATGGTTCTAATTATCCTCTTTGATGATCTCTAGCCTCGTCAGGTGTATCTAACTTAGTCGCACCAGGATATTTTAATGACTGGTCCCGGTCAGATTCAACCTTCCCCTTTAACTTTTTCTCTTGTCTATCTTTACCCATCTTTCAACCACCTCCTACTAATTAATTTGCTCGTATCTTAATTTCTCATTCTTGAATGTTTTTCTTTCTTTTATCCTATAATGAGCGTAGGGAGGGAGTTTTGTGAACGGTTATTATTTTTTGTTTGTTGCTGGGCACTTTTTTATTTATTCCACGTTTCTTATGGAAAAGCAGTCATCTCACCGAGTAGGACTAGCTTTGAGTTCGCTTATTGCCATCATTGTATCTCCATTTTATATATATATTGGCAGTATCCAAATTTCATGGTCTTCTTTTATGATTCTGTTTTATTTTCTTTTTCGCTTGCAAGAAATGTACTTAAAAGAAAAACTATATATTTTAATAACATCTATTGGATTGAGTATGCTATATAGTGGGTTACATCTTATCGAGTTATACGACCCAGTTATGATCATGATTAATCGTGACTTATTTTATTATTTTTGTTTGTGTTTGTTATGGACTTATATTATTTTCCATAAGTGAATGGGCTTCTTGTTTATGTACATTATATATTGGTTCCTTTATTGGAGAAGTAGTGATTTACTACGTTTTAAACTCTTTAGGTTTTCAATATGTGGTAGCTGACATGAGCTACTTAGATATCTTCTCAGTTTGTTTAATCCTACTCGCCTCCACAGGAAAGATAGCTGAAATCATGAAAGAATTAACGCATCATATTTTAACGAACAAGGAGAATACAGCCTACTATGAATGAGTACACATATCCCATTATTTTTGGTGTTGTAGTTGGAACGTTAACAAGAATGTATATGCTGCGAACGGATTATAGACAATATCCAACGTACCTACATGGGAAAATTATCCATCTTGCGTTAGGTTTCATCGCAGCCGGGCTAGGAACCGTAGCAGTTCCATCCATTATGGAGGAGGAATTTACGGCCATTACTTTTCTAACTCTTGCTGCATCACAGTTTAGAGAGGTTAGAAATATGGAAAGAGGTACGCTTGGTGCACTCGATGAGTTTGAACTTGTTCCAAGGGGAACTACATATATTGAAGGGATTGCCATCGCTTTTGAAAGTCGAAACTATTTGGTTATCCTCACTTCCTTTTTAACAACGTTAGCGTATATATTATTTAGC
Organism: Bacillus coahuilensis m4-4; assembly: GCF_000171615.1. Taxonomy (GTDB): domain Bacteria; phylum Bacillota; class Bacilli; order Bacillales; family Bacillaceae_K; genus Bacillus_T; species Bacillus_T coahuilensis. Next base: position 60,421 of record NZ_ABFU01000037.3, read on the forward strand.
GCAATCGGAGCGGTTGTGGTAGGAATTCTTTCATTAGTCATTTCAAGAAAGCTTATGAGTGGAGGAAGACTTGGTGACATCGTAGACGTAGAGTATATTGAGCCCACATTTGAAGGGGCTGGGTTATATGTAGATAATATTTATATTATGAATATAGGTTTACATGCTCGACAAGAAGAGGTATTACGATACGGAATGGGATTTATTCTTAAACCGAAGAACTTTAATTCTCGCTCGACCATCGCCAACTTAGGTCAAAGACAAGCGATCCTTCATGATGTTTCTACAGCACTTGGGGTTTACAGAGATTCGGGAACACCAGCTCTAGTACCATTAGCAAAAAGAGATTTAGATGACGGTAGAGTAGGGGTGTTTGTATTACCACAAGAAAAAACATTGAGAAAGCAATAGAGATCATTAAGAATGTACCCACACTAGAAAATGCGATTCGAATGCCAAGTGAAAGAAAGTCTATTGAGAAAGGAAGCGATCTTTCATGACGCTAGACAAATACATATTAGCTGCCATTACAACGAATAAAGAAAAAGTACCTAGTGGAACCTGTGTGTTTTATTGTGAATCCGATGAAGAACTTCAATCTATTTCAGCGAATTTAGAAGCCATTTTAGACGGTATTGCCCATCGATTAACGAAGGAGCTCTATATAATTGTCAAGCATTAATGATGAATCTCCATTGCTAGTTTTCACTTTACTTGGTAAAATAACGTAGGCAACCCTTCAGAAAGAAGGGTTTTCATATTTAAAAATGTGTAAAGTAAAAAGTTCTATTGAGTAGCGATTTATAGAAACAGTCAAACTGATCATATAAGCGTATCGTAATAGAGTAATGAAGAGAGGGTGTTTAAGGAATGGCTAAACCCGTCATTGCCATAGTAGGTCGTCCAAATGTAGGAAAGTCTACCATTTTTAATCGAATTGTAGGAGAGAGAATCTCCATTGTTGAGGATGTTCCAGGAGTAACAAGAGATCGGATTTATAGCTCAGGAGAGTGGCTAAATCATGAGTTTAATATTATCGATACGGGTGGTATCGAGATTGGTGACGAACCATTTTTAGAACAAATTCGTCAACAAGCTGAAATTGCAATTGATGAAGCAGATGTTATTATCTTTATGACGAATGGTCGTGAAGGAGTTACCGCTGCCGATGAGCAGGTAGCTAAAATACTGTATAAAACGAAAAAACCAGTCGTACTAGCTGTTAATAAAGTAGATAATCCTGAAATGAGAGAACTAACATATGACTTTTATTCTCTAGGGTTTGGAGAACCCTTTCCTATTTCAGGTTCGCACGGTATTGGGCTAGGTGATCTACTGGATGCAGCAGCTGAACACTTCCCTAAAGGTCAAGATCGTGATTACGGGGATGAAGTGATTAAATTCTCATTAATTGGGCGACCAAATGTAGGAAAATCCTCATTAGTTAATGCTATACTTGGGGAAGATCGAGTCATTGTTAGTGATATAGAAGGAACGACTAGAGATGCAATCGATTCTATATTTACATTCAATGGTTCTCCGTATGTAATTATTGATACAGCTGGTATAAGAAAAGAGGGAAAGTATACGAAACAACTGAGAAATATAGTGTGCTTCGTGCTTTACGAGCAATTGAACGTTCTGACGTTGTATTGGTAACGATTAACGGAGAAGAGGGTATCAGAGAGCAAGATAAAAAAATTGCTGGTTATGCCCATGATGCAGGGAGAGCCATAATTATTGTCGTGAACAAATGGGACGCTGTGGAAAAAGATGAAAAAACCATGAAAGATTTTGAAGAAAAAATTCGTGAAAACTTCCAATTCCTTGATTATGCTCCTATTGTGTACTTATCTGCCTTAACAAAAAAGAGAATTCATACATTGATGCCAGTGATTAACCAAGCTAGTGAAAATCATGCGCTCCGCGTCCAGTCTAGTATATTAAACGAAGTTATTACCGATGCAGTGGCAATGAATCCAGCACCAACAGATAAAGGGAAACGATTACGTATCTATTATGCAACCCAAGTTTCCGTTAAACCACCAACCTTTGTTGTATTCGTAAATGAGCCTGAATTAATGCATTTCTCTTACGAAAGATTCTTGCAAAATAGATTACGTGAAGCATTTGGTTTTGAAGGTACTCCTATTAGAATATTAACGAGAGCTAGAAAATAATTAAGTATGGGGGGACAAATATGAACTCCACGAAAGATATTACGATACTAGGTGCAGGAAGTTGGGGGACTGCTCTTGCCCTTGTACTAGGGGACAATGGTCATAGGGTGAGATTGTGGGGCCATAATGCTCAACATATGGATTCGATCCGTTCGGATAAACGCAATCAAAAATACCTTCCCGAAATTGAACTTCCTGACAGCATAGAGCCAACGTCGGATTTAAGTTGGGCAATCAGTGGTGTTGAACACATCGTCATCGCAGTTCCAACAAAGGCAATACGTGAAGTATTACAAAAAGTGCTGCCCCTTTTAAATAGAGACGTGATTGTAACTCATGTTAGCAAAGGAATTGAGCCAGATACTCATCTTAGAATCTCTGAAATTATAGAAGAAGAGTTAATAACACCGTTTTAAAAGGAGTTGTTGTCCTATCTGGACCAAGCCATGCTGAAGAGGTAGGTTTAAGACATCCAACTACTGTTACGGTTTCTTCTAAGGATCTTACAATTGCTGAGGAAGTACAAGATCTTTTTATGAACTCTTATTTTAGAGTCTATACAAATGCTGATGTCATAGGTGTAGAAATAGGTGGAGCATTAAAGAATATTATCGCACTTGCTGCAGGAATTACAGATGGATTAGGGTATGGTGATAATGCAAAGGCAGCATTAATTACCCGAGGTCTAGCTGAAATTGCTCGAATAGGTACGAAAATGGGGGCAAACCCTTTAACATTCTCAGGTCTTACAGGTATAGGCGATTTAATTGTAACTTGTACTAGCGTACATTCCCGAAATTGGAGGGCAGGGAATATGCTAGGTAAAGGTTTATCCATTGAGGAAGTTCTAGACAAGATGGGAATGGTTGTAGAAGGAATTAGGACGACTAAAGCGGCGTATCAATTATGTGAGAAATACGAGGTGGATATGCCTATTACAACTGTACTTTACCACGTTTTATTTGATGGTGTGAGTGCCAAAGAAGGCGTTGATCAACTTATGGGTCGGATGAAGAAGCATGAAATGGAAGAATTATTCAATGTTCTTGATCAGAAACTAGAAAATTAGGCAGATGAAGTAGACATCATTTGTTTTCATCACATATACTACCACGAATACAATACAGTAATGCCGTGGATGGGTAGGATTGTATCGTTGAATTGAACCAAAGGATAAGCCCCTATCCTTTGGTTCTTTTTATGGCTGTCTTCTAAAAGAGTGTTGTAGTGGAACGAGTAAACAAAAGTAATTAGGATTTTTGAAGCGAATAGTGCATGGCTTCAGCGGAATTAAAGGGACAGAGAAAAGTGTAAGCGGCTCGTTCAGACCCGATTGGCGTAGAGGGGGCATCCAGAAAGGCGTTCTTTGCCTTTTTGGAGGTCACGGCTACGACTAGAGGGTTTAGCCGCTAAAACTGGACAGGTGAGAACCTGCAGGAGCGATAGCGACGTGGACTCTGAATAAACATCTTTAAAATTACACCTCAGGCAGTAAAACCGTCAGCATTTTCAAAGAGGCTCACCGCCAGTAGGAACTCGAGTGCCATTCGCGGAGATCAACCGAATATATTGGAAATTAGCACCAAAATTTTCGAAAGTATCCTTTTATAGTCCGTGTTGAATATTTTTGTAATATAATCTTTTTTAGAGCATTTATACGCCATGTGTAAATAGCGTTTGATGGAAAAGTAGAAGCACCACCCTAGCAGGATAGCACTCCTTCCTAGGTATAAAGCTAGATAATAAAGTTTAGAGGTCATTTAGCTTGATTGACCATAGATAATCTTCCTACTATCTTCAGCACACTAGAATCATACGTAGCATTTTCAGGGAAGATGTTCGAATCACTCTTAGATTGCGAAGACATATTGCAGAAAACATCAGGGTACACAAAAAAGCCTATTAAAAAAATGTGGGAATAGGTTGAGTCCTTTCAAGTCTATTAAAATATGATATAATACTTGACGAATAATTAGGAGGAGGAAATTTTATGTCTTCAATGATGAAAATGTGGATTTCATTTGCTTCAATGGGATTCATGTTTGTTTCAATATTAATTATCTTTTTGAGTCGTTATAAACTGAATAATAAAATCCTTAAATTTACTACTGCTCTCATTGCTTATTTATTGATGATTAGCGGTGGTTTAATGATGATTTATATCGTGTTTAGTGGTCCAACAGGTGTATAGAACTAGTGACCATTTAGGAGGAAAAATATGAAGAAACTGCTTATTGCTCTTTTACTTTGTACTAGCACATTCTTAACTGGTTGCTTGTATCCAACAGGTGAACTTTCTCAAAATCAAGTAGCTTATGAAGATCAGATAATAGGGGTTCAAAACGCAGTGGATCAATTTCAAGATGCAGAAGCTGGATTGCTCCCAATTAAAACTAAAGATAATGATACGCCAATTTTTTTAAAGTACCAATTGACTTTAATAAAGTGGTTCCTCGTTTTCTCTCAGCAGCACCGGGTAATGCCTTTGAGCAAGGAGGCGTATTTCAATATGTATTAATACATGTAGAGGAGGACCCTACTGTCAAGATACTAGATGTACGTATTGCAGAAAAGATAAGAGAAATTAAAATACGTATTCAAACAACGGGTTATCCACCTTTTAAAAAAATAATTAGTGGCAATGTGTATACTCTAGACTTTAAAGAATTAGGCTATGAAGAAGATCCTTTTGTTGTAAGCCCATACACACAAAATAATCTACCTTTTGTGATTGACGGGACAGGTGAGATTTATGTTGACTATTCCTCAGACCTATATTTAAAGCTACAAGAAGAAGTGAAAGATGTTCGACAAGGTGAGGATATTCGATCTATTCTATATGAGGACTCTTATTTTTGTCCCAGCCTTCTCTCTTCCTTATACGATAAATGAAAATAATGAACCTGTGTTTTTAATCCAATAGTCATATCCCTTCTCTTACTAAATATATTGTAGGAGAAGGGATTTTTTGATTTACATACCTTCTATTTCATAAAGTTATATGATTTTTAATTTGATAGGCATAAGCAAGTAGGACAACGTCATATGTATAAAGTGTGAAGGCGATTATACGGATGAAAGTCCTGATGTATAAAGATGGGAGGGAATCTCTTGGAAAAGGTGGACTTATTTAAAGATATTGCAGAACGTACTGGAGGAGACATTTATCTAGGAGTAGTAGGAGCCGTTAGAACAGGTAAATCTACATTTATTAAAAAATTTATGGAATTAGTTGTGATTCCAAACATTGCGAATGAGTCTGAGAGAGCAAGAACACAGGATGAATTGCCACAAAGTGCTGCAGGAAAAACAATTATGACAACAGAACCTAAGTTTGTTCCAAATCAAGCTGCAACTGTTGCTGTTGATGAAGGTTTAGAAGTAAATATTCGTTTAGTGGATTGCGTTGGGTATACTGTTCCTGGAGCTAAAGGATATGAAGATGAAAATGGTCCAAGAATGATTAATACACCTTGGTATGAAGAACCGATACCATTTCATGAAGCAGCTGAAATTGGCACTCGTAAAGTAATCCAAGAACATTCAACGATTGGGGTAGTCGTAACAACGGATGGTTCAATCGGAGAGATACCTAGAGGGGATTATGTTGAGGCTGAAGAACGTGTTATTGAGGAGTTAAAAGAAGTAGGAAAGCCATTTATTATGGTCATTAACTCCACACGTCCTCATCATCCTGAAACAGACCAATTACGATTAAAGCTTCAAGATAAATACGATATTCCAGTTCTTGCTATGAGTGTAGAGTCCATGAGGGAAAGCGATGTCCTAAATGTCCTTCGTGAAGCATTATTTGAGTTTCCGGTGCTTGAAGTAAATGTGAACTTACCTAGCTGGGTAATGGTCTTAAAAGAAGAACACTGGCTTCGTGAAAGCTATCAAGAAGCTGTTAAAGAAACCGTGAAAGATATAAAAAGATTACGAGATGTTGATCGCGTGGTCCAGCATTTCACTGAATTTGAATTTATTGATCATGCAGGGCTAGCAGGAATTGAAATGGGTCAAGGAGTTGCAGAAATTGATCTTCATGCCCCGGATGAATTATACGATCAAGTCTTAAAAGAAATCGTTGGCGTTGAAATTAGAGGACGTGACCACTTGTTAGAGCTAATGCAAGATTTCTCTCATGCCAAAACGGAATATGACCAAATTTCAGATGCTTTAAAAATGGTAAAACAAACGGGTTACGGAATTGCAGCTCCGTCTTTAGCAGATATGAGCCTAGATGAGCCAGAGATCATTCGACAAGGTTCTAGGTTTGGCGTCAGATTAAAGGCAGTTGCCCCGTCCATTCACATGATTAAAGTGGATGTGGAATCTGAATTCTCACCAATTATAGGAACAGAGAAACAAAGCGAAGAACTTGTAAGGTATTTAATGCAAGACTTTGAAGATGACCCGCTTTCCATTTGGAATTCTGATATTTTCGGAAGATCTCTTAGCTCCATAGTTAGAGAGGGAATCCAGGCAAAATTATCACTAATGCCTGAAAATGCTCGATATAAACTAAAAGAAACGTTAGAAAGAATTATTAATGAGGGATCTGGTGGATTAATCGCCATAATCTTATAAATATGCTCGAAAGCCTATTTTATAGGCTTTTTTTTATGGGAAATGATGTTTAATTTTATGAGAGGGTGGAAAAACAGAGGGAGTGGAACTCGTAGAACAAAAGAGAAAAGGATTATTTTTATGAAAAAATGTTAAGGAATTCTTAATTTTTCCCCCAAAAAGCTAGATTATATGCAAAGATTCCCATAAATTCTATAAATATTCTTGCGAACCTAATTTTTATGTGATAATCTTTTAACAGAATTACTGATGAACCTTGATTCGACAGGTTTTTATTAGGATTCTTACATAACCATGTATATAATAATCATATTTTGTTTACAGTGGTAACAACAACTGATGGTTATTGAATAATTCCCTTTTGGGAGGAGGTGAATGGCATGAACAAGACAGAACTTATTAACGCAGTAGCAGAAGCAACAGAACTTTCTAAGAAAGATGCGACTAAAGCTGTTGATGCCGTATTTGAATCAATTCAAAACGCTCTAGCGAACGGTGATAAAGTACAACTTATCGGATTTGGTAACTTCGAGGTACGTGAGCGTTCTGCTCGTAAAGGGCGTAACCCACAGACTGGTGAAGAAATCGAAATCGCAGCAAGCAAAGTACCTGCATTTAAACCAGGGAAAGCTCTTAAAGACGCTGTAAAATAATCCTACATATAGTATTGAGGATGAGAACCACACATGTTGAATGTGTGGTTTTTTTGTATAATCTATGAAACGTGTAGACAAAATGAAAAGCTTCTTCCTACTACTTAATTCCTGTTTCCATCCTTCTTGAGAGTATGCTATTATTATCAATAGTCTTTATCAACGATCAAGTGAGATTGAGTTTGCTAAAATATAGAAGATATGTGGAAGACCGATACATGAATTCTAGTAAGTTTCCCTCACATAAGCTAACGATGCGTAAGGGTAATTTTTTTTACCTACTTACTAGATGATATAAAAGGTAGTTTGTCTACAGCAAGGTAGGAGTGGAGAAAGTGAAAGAAGTAAATCGTGAACAAATTGAACAGGCAGTTCGATTAATCATTGAAGCAGTTGGGGAAGATCCTAATAGAGAAGGATTAGTAGATACACCAAAACGCGTAGCTAAAATGTATGAAGAAGTTTTTTCAGGATTAAACGAAGATCCTAAAGAGCATTTTGAAACCGTTTTTTCTGAAGAACATGAAGAATTAGTTTTAGTAAAGGATATCCCTTTTTATTCTATGTGTGAACATCACCTTGTCCCTTTTTTTGGAAAAGCGCATGTAGCTTATATACCAAAGGATGGTCGTGTTACTGGATTAAGTAAGTTAGCCAGAGCGGTTGAAGTGATCGCAAAACGTCCTCAACTTCAAGAGAGAATCACTGCAACGGTAGCTGATTCTATTATGGAAAAACTCCTACCTCATGGTGCAATGGTAATGGTAGAGGCTGAGCATATGTGTATGACTATGAGAGGTGTAAAAAACCTGGTGCCTCTACAATAACCACCGCTGTAAGAGGTGTTTTGCTGACGATCCAACCAAAAGGGCAGAGATTTTTGCACTAATTAAAAACTAAAAACATCTGAAATGATAAAATGAAGAGATGGAATGTTGAAAAGCATAATCCTTCTCTTTACACTATTTTTATCTAGGTGAAGTTGAAATAGTAGGATGAATTCTAAGAAAGCGGAGCCATTTCTAGTGTATATGCTAAGAAGGAGTGATCTTTAAGATGAAACCAACCAACGATTTTGTTGTAATAAAAGCAGAAGAGGATAGCGTGAATGTTATAGGTCTTACTAGGGGTACAGATACGAGGTTTCATCATTCGGAAAAATTAGATCGTGGAGAAGTGATGATTGCTCAGTTTACAGAGCATACCTCCGCCATTAAAGTTAGAGGAAAAGCTCAAATTTTAACAAGCTTCGGAGAAGTTCAAAGCGATTCAAAACACTCATCAAGCTGATTAGAAGTAATCAGCTTTATTTATATCATCAAGGTGTATAGAAACATCTTAAAGAAGCAGTACTATTAGAAATTTTCTGTAGTAGTATGATATAATAAGTGTTGCTTTTAAAGAAGACGAATATAGTTCTACATAAAAAGAAATGGGGATTCAAGGTATGGAAGTTACAGCAATCATTGAAAAAATAAAAACCTACACAAATGAAAAGCTAGCGCATTCCTATTTGCAACAGTACTTGGATTCTCCAGAACTTGATGAAGATAAAGTGTATTTTTTAACACTTCCATTCCCTTTTCATATATCAGAGGAACAAATTAAAGCCATTTCAACCACATTGTTGATTGAAGTTGCTCTTGAAACCCATGAAAGTATTCGTAATCAAAACAGTGAACAATTTAAAGAACAACAATTAACAGTTCTTGCGGGTATTTATTTTAGTGGTTTGTACTATCAGATTCTTGCTAAGGAAAGAAAATTTAAACCTTGTAAAGTACCTAGCTTCTGGTATTAAGGAAATCAATGAGGTAAAGATATCACTTTATAAAAAAGGAACAGATTATCACGACATCTTTCAATCACTTATTAAACTAGAGACGGCATTAATTAAAAGAGTGTTTGAGTTTTATAATCACCATCCTTTTCATCCAGTTTTAGAAAATGTACTGTTCTTTAAAAGACTCATGAAAGAACAAGAGCTTTTCCATAAAGGTGAAGAATCTGTCCTATTTAGAGCACTATTAAAAAGCTCGGAGGATAAAGGGACTGATAGTAAGCGTTTGGTTATGAATATGGTTATGGATAAAATAATGGAATTAAGATCAGTGATTGTTAGGCAGATAAATTTGGATCCGAAATTTTCTACTATCTTAAAGGATCGAATTCTCACAATCATTCATGAGCCAACCTTACCTTTGAAAACACTAGCAGAGGAAGGATAATATGACAAAACAATCAAAAGAAACAAAAAGTACATGGTGTTTTCGAATCAATATCTACTGATTATGATAAGATGAACGGTATTATTAGCTTTCAATTACATAAAAAGTGGCGGAAAGATACAATGAACAAAATGAAGGTACCAAAAGGTGCTAAAACGTTAGATGTTTGCTGTGGAACCGCTGATTGGACACTTGCTCTCGGAGATGCAGTAGGTGAAACAGGCGAAGCTGTTGGTTTAGACTTTAGTCAAAATATGCTAAGTGTAGGAAAACAAAAAGTGGAAGCATCTGATATGAAACAAGTAACACTCATTCATGGAAATGCTATGGAATTACCTTTTGAAGATAACACATTTGATTATGTAACCATTGGGTTTGGCCTGCGTAATGTACCAGACTATTTACAAGTTCTAAAAGAAATGAATAGAGTACTAAAGCCTGGAGGTATGGCCGTTTGTTTAGAAACTTCCCAACCAACACTTCCTGGCTATCGACAAGCATTCTACTTCTACTTCCGTTATATCATGCCGTTTTTTGGGAAGATATTCGCGAAAAGTTTTTCTGAATATTCTTGGTTACAGGAATCTGCCAGAGATTTTCCTGGAATGAAAGAATTAGCGGGTCTATTTAAAAAGGCTGATTTTAAAGATGTTTATTATAAATCCTACAGCGGCGGGGCTGCGGCAGTACATATTGGATACAAAAAATAGGTAAAGCTAGGTGGTTTGACATGAAGTTAGCACAATATTATTCCTTCCTCCATCAAGATATCAACATAATTGAGGAAGAATTACAACAGGCTATTTCTTCATCCTCACAAACGTTAAATGAGGCATCCTTGCATTTACTTCAAGCTGGTGGGAAGAGAATACGCCCGGTTTTTGTCCTTCTTGGAGGGAAATTTGGCGAATATAATATTGATGTAGTGAAGAATGTTGCTGTGTCCTTAGAACTTATTCACATGGCTTCACTAGTTCTGGACGATGTAATTGATGATGCAGAAATAAGACGAGGAATTCCAACTGTTAAATCACAATGGGACAATAAAGTCGCTATGTATACCGGGGATTATATTTTTGCTAGATCGCTTGACTACATGTTAAACATTCCAAATCCAGAGGCACATAAAATACTTTCTGATGCAATTGTAGAAGTATGCAAGGGAGAAATAGCGCAAATAAAAGACAAATACTTATTTGAGCAGAGTTTAAGAGATTATTTGAGAAGAATTAAACGCAAGACTGCATTGTTAATTGCCGTTAGCTGCCAGTTAGGAGCCATTGTGTCTGGAGCTCCTCGGGAAGTCCATGAACGGTTATACAGGTTTGGTTATTATGTTGGTATGTCTTTTCAAATTATTGATGATATTTTAGATTTTACCGCTACGGCAGATGAGCTAGGAAAACCAGCAGGTGGAGATTTACTTCAAGGAAACATTACGCTTCCTGTATTATTTGCGATGGAAGACCCTACTTTAAGACAACAAATTACGTTGGTACATGAAAACATTTCATCAGATGAATTACAAACAATTATTGTCAATGTCAAAAATTCTGATGCCATTGAACGATCTCACCAGGTAAGTCAACAGTACCTTAAGAAAGCCATTCAAGAATTAAGGCACCTTCCTAAAAACAAAGCGAAGTCTACCTTAAGGGATATTGCAACCTATTTAGGAAAAAGAAAATATTAGAAAATTATGAATGAAAACGTTGTCAAAATAATAAAAGAGTGTTACCATTTTCTTTGGGTAGAATAATATCCTACATACATAACAAAGGGTGGAGAAAATGGAACAGACTTTTTTAATGGTTAAACCGGACGGTGTACAAAGAGGGTATGTTGGCGATATCGTTTCTCGTTTTGAGAAAAAAGGCTTTCAGCTTGTTGGGGCCAAGTTGATGACCATTTCATCTGAATTAGCTGAAGAACATTATGCAGAGCATAAAGAAAGACCATTTTTCGGTGAATTAGTAGAATTCATTACTTCTGGTCCGGTTTTGCTATGGTTTGGCAAGGAGAGAACGTCATTGCTACAGCACGCACAATGATGGGGAAAACCAATCCTCAAGAGGCAGCACCTGGAACAATTCGTGGAGATTTTGGTATTTCAATGGGGAAAAATATTATTCACGGATCTGATTCTCCGGACAGCGCAAAAAGAGAAATTGGTTTATTCTTAGAAGAAGGTAATTTAAACGAATACAGCAAAGTGACAAATGAATGGATCTATTAATCGTTTAACTGACTAGAATAACTTCTAGTCAGTTTTTTTCTTGTTTAGTTAGTCTTTTATATGTAAAGACATTCATACCTTTCTTCCGACCTTAATATGATAAAGGATAAAAGTATTGACAAGGTGGGAGTTGAATGGAAAACATTTCGTATGAAAAAAGCGTCCGTGTTTTTATTGCAAGTCCATTTTTTGATGAAGAACAAATTGACCGAGTATCAAGGCTCGAACAGGCATTACTTGAAAATCCTTATGTGGCAGATTTCTTTTCAGCAAGATATCATCAATTTGAACACTTGACCTTTGGTACAGATATCTGGAGAAAAGTGGTTTTTCAAAATGATCTTCGCTTCCTTAGAAGAGCAGATGTAGTTGTAGCCATACATGATTTTGAGGATATGAGTGTAGATAGTGGAACGGCATTTGAAATTGGCTATGCTTATGCGATGCAAAAACCAATACTATTGATAAAAGAAAAAGACGCTGCCATAAACCTCATGTTAGCAGAAAGTCTCCATGCCTATTTAACCAATGTAGAAGACGTAGCTACCTATGACTTTTTTCGTATGCCGCCTTCACGATATGAAGGACTTATAATCTAGAAAAGATTCTATCAAGATCCTAAGTGAAAAGTACTATAATACTTATTCTATTTGCCGATATATAGTATACAGAGCTTATTTACTTAGGGAAGGAAACTGTATATCATGCTTAATGACTACGAAAATTTCATCGGAAAAATTTAATAAAAAAACTAGGAATTGATTTAGGACAGTACAAAGAAGCTCAAATGAAACGACGACTTACATCACTTTACGAGAAAAAAGGGTACAACAGCTTTATGGAATTTTTTCAAGCTCTTGACCGTGACTCCCAAACATTGAATGAATTCTTAGATAGAATGACAATCAACGTGTCCGAGTTTTATCGTAATTTTCGAAGATGGGAGGTCCTTCAAACGAAGATCATTCCCGAGCTGTTAGATTCTAATAGAAAACTTAAGGTGTGGAGTGCTGCTTGCTCAACAGGAGAAGAGCCTTATACGATTGCTATGGTTCTATCTAACTTTTTACCTATTCATCAGATCTCCGTATTAGCTACCGATTTAGATGATAATGCTATACAAAAAGCTAAACGAGCTGTTTATCCTGAGAGGTCCCTAAATGAAGTCCCGATGGATAGTAAAACAAGATTCTTTACTCAAGAAGGTGGCTTTTATTCAGTAAAGGATGAAATTAAACGGACGGTTACTTTCAAAAAACAAAATTTGTTAGCTGATCCTTTTGAACAAGATTTTGATTTAATTGTCTGTCGAAATGTTATGATTTACTTTACAGAAGAAGCGAAGGATGCTCTTTATCAAAAATTTAGTCGTAGCCTTAAAACAGGAGGCGTCTTGTTTGTAGGTTCTACAGAACAAATATTTAATCCGTCTAAATATTCTTTTGAAACGGCTGACACCTTTTTTTATAGAAAAATATAACAAATCAAGCATGGAAAATTTAGAAATTCTAATTTTTCATGTCTTTTTTTTTTGTTTTAGTCTGTACAGATGATAATATTATGGTATATTGATACATAAATTCTTTAACGAGTTGAAGGGGGAAAGTGAAATGAGGTATTTAACATCAGGAGAGTCTCATGGGCCTCAACTAACAGCTATTATTGAAGGGTTACCTGCGGGTATGCCATTAATAGCGGACGATATTAATGTTGAACTTCAAAGAAGACAAAAAGGTCATGGGCGCGGAAGGCGTATGCAAATAGAAAAAGACACAGTAGCCATCCTAGGTGGTATTAGGCACGGCTACACACTTGGCTCACCGGTTGCGTTAGTAGTAGAAAATAATGATTGGAAACATTGGACTAAAATTATGGGTATTGAGCCCTATGAAGGAAATGACGAGGAAATTAAGAGAGTGATTACTAGACCTAGACCAGGACATGCAGATTTAAATGGTGGAATTAAATATGGTCATAGAGATCTAAGAAATATTTTAGAACGTTCTTCTGCTAGAGAAACTACGATAAGAGTAGCAGTGGGAGCTGTAGCGAAAAATTATTATCTGAAGTTGGGGTTGAAGTGGCAGGATACGTAAGGGAAATTGGAGGAATCGTAGCTGAAGAAAAATCGTATTCTTCTATAGAGGAACTTAGAACGATTACAGAGGCTTCACCTGTCAGAAGCTTAGATCCTATTGCTGAACAGAAGATGATGGATTTAATTGATGAGAGCAAAAAAAATGGAGATTCCATAGGGGGGGTAGTCGAAGTAGTGGTCGAAGGTATGCCACCTGGAGTTGGAAGTTATGTGCACTACGACAGAAAATTAGATGCGAAAATTGCAGCAGCTGTCATGAGTATTAATGCTTTTAAAGGTGTTGAATTTGGGCTCGGATTTGAGATGGCAAGGAAGCCTGGTAGTGAGGTACATGATGAGATCATTTGGGATCAGCATACGGGTTATTCTAGACGAACAAATCGTTTGGGAGGATTTGAAGGTGGCATGACAACAGGGCAACCAATTATTGTGAAAGGGGTCATGAAACCAATTCCTACTCTATATAAACCTTTAAAATCAGTGGATATAGATACAAAAGAAGCGTTTACTGCGAGCATCGAACGAAGTGACAGCTGTGCAGTTCCTGCAGCTAGTGTGGTAGCTGAAAATGTTGTGGCCTTTGAACTAGCGAAAGAAATGCTAGAGCAATTTTCACATGATCAATTTCAAGAATTTGTTGATGCGGTAGCCAAGTATCGTGAAAAAGTAAAGGAGTTTTAAACGATGTCTAAAATAGAGATTCAAACTTCCTCAAAACAATATCCAGTTTGGGTAGGGTTTGATATCTTGTCAACATTACCTGAGCAAATTGAATTACTTGGAACCATTTCATCGATCCTTGTTATTGTAGATGAAACGGTTCAAGGACTTCATCTTCCTACGTTGTTGAACGTTTTGCCAAAAGAAAATCATGTCTATGTTGTGCCTAATGGAGAAGGTTGCAAAACATTTTCTGTTTATGAAGAAGTCTTAACCTTTGCTTTAGAAAAAAGATTAGACCGTAAATCATTAGTGATTGCTTTTGGTGGAGGAGCTGTTGGAGACCTCGCTGGATTTGTCGCTTCTACCTATATGCGAGGGATCCCATTTATACAAGTTCCTACAACGTTACTAGCTCACGATAGTGCAGTTGGCGGAAAAGTAGCTATTAACCATAAGCTTGGAAAAAATATGATTGGACAATTCCATCAACCAGTAGCGGTGGTTTATGACTTAAACTTTTTAAAGACGTTACCAGAGGAAGAATGGTTATCTGGTTTTGGTGAAGTCATTAAACATAGCATGCTTGATGAACATCATTTTTATGAAGAACTAAAAGATGAATGCCGTTCCATTTCTGATCTGCAATCTTCTAAAATGAAAGAATTTAATAAAAAAAGGGATACATGTAAAAAATCGAATCGTTACAAAAGATGAAAGAGAAACAAGTGTTAGAGCGTTCCTTAATTTTGGCCATACATTTGGACATAGTCTTGAAAAGGAAGTAGGATACGGCAAGATAAGACACGGTGAAGCTGTAGTAACGGGTATTTTATTCGCTTTATACCTTAGTAAAAAACACTTGAATCTTTCATTTGATTTAGATGAACTGTTTCAATGGATGAAAAAACTAGGCTATTCGTTTGAAATCCCCAATTTAGAATTTGATGCATTGTATCATCATATGTTAGGAGATAAGAAGACAATTAATGGAGAAATTACGTTTGTCCTATTAAAACAAATAGGAGAACCTGTTCTATTAAAACTTTCAAAATCAAACTTATCAGAAGCATTCAATTGGTTAACAGATTTGTGTAGAGGAGGGGAAGAATGATAAGAGGTGTAAGAGGAGCGACAACTGTTGGTCAGGATAATCCTGAGGAAATTATGGATAAGACGAAAATTCTTTTTGAAACCATACTGAAAAAAAATACATATACTTGCAGAAGACATTGCGTCTGTGTTTATCTCTACTACGCCAGATATCTCATCAGCATTCCCAGCAAAAGCGTTAAGAGAATTGAATGGTTTTTCTTATGTTCCGGTTATGTGTATGAAAGAAATGGACGTACCAAACAGTTTAGAACGTTGTATTAGAATGATGGTTCACGTTAACACACAAAGAGGTCAAATGGAAATCAAGCATGTTTATTTAGAAGGGGCTACTCACTTACGGTCTGATATGACAGAGACATCATAGTATATTTTTCATTAAACGTATGGTAAAATGATTGTACTTTAGTATGCTAATTAATTAGAGTGTGAAAGTGAGTGGTAGTCATGTCATTAAAATGGAAATCTCAATTAGCTCCATTAACTCCATATAAACCTGGTAAGAGTGTGGACGAAGTTAAAAAGGAACTTGGTTTATACCATATTGTAAAACTAGCATCAAATGAAAACCCCGTTGGCTCATCTCCAAAAGTAACAGAGTTCTTATCTCAAAATGGAATAAAAGCGAATGTATACCCTGATGGTTACAGTACAGCATTAAGAAAGATAGTCTCCAAAAAAATAGGGGTAGAGCCAACACAACTTCTTTTTGGTAATGGTTCAGATGAAATCATCCAAATGATTTCAAGAGCCTTACTATCTAAAGAAGTGAACACTGTAATGGCAACTCCAACGTTCCCGCAATATCGTCATAATGCGATTATTGAAGGTGCTGAAGTTCGAGAAGTTCCATTACAAAATGGAAAACATGATTTAACAGAAATGCTAAATCAAATTGATGAAAATACAAGTGTAGTTTGGTTATGTAGTCCAAATAATCCATCAGGTCGTTATATTACGGAGCAGGAGCTTATTCTATTCTTAGACCGTATTGACCCTTCAGTGTTAGTTGTCATTGACGAAGCGTACTATGAATATGTGACCGCTCCAGATTATTACGATGCGATAGACCTGTTAAAACGATACAAAAATATATTCATAACCCGTACATTCTCTAAGATTCATGGGTTAGCAGCGTTTAGGATTGGATACGGGATAGGTTGTCCTGACATTGTTACTAAAATTGAAGCCATTAGAGAGCCTTTTAATACGAACTCATTTGCTCAAGCTGTTGCCACAGTAGCTATTTCAGATGATGAGTTTGTTCAGAGATGCCAACAGATGAATGAGGACGGAAAAAAGAGTATTACCAATTCTGTCAAACCCATCAGTTAGATTATTTTGAAACAGAAGGAAATTTCATTTTGATCAAAACAAAATTAGATAGTGACGATTTATTTGACCGTTTACTCACATATGGCTATATCGTACGCTCCGGTAATGCATTAGGGTACCCAGGCTGGGTTAGAATTACGATTGGGACAGAAGAACAAAATAAAGGGCTCATGAGTGCGTTAGAGGTTATTTTGAAGTAAGGAGAGAAAAGGGATGGATGGTACCGTATTAATCATTGGACTCGGATTAATTGGGGGGTCTCTTGCAAAAGCCATAAAAAAAGAACATCCTTCCAGTAGAATCATAGGGTTTGATGTAGACCAAAAAAACATGATTCTAGCTGAATCAACGGGAATTATTGATAGTCGATCCGATAATCTACAAATAAGTGCAGAACTAGCGGATTTAATTGTCATCTCTGTACCAGTAGTCGCGACTAAAAAAGTGATACAAGAGTTGTCTTCATTTTCTTTAAAACCAAATGTTATTATTACAGATACAGGTAGTACAAAAGAAAAAATTAATGGAGTCGGCTAGTGTTTTTTTTGTAAACTACTGTGGAATTCATCGGAGGTCATCCGATGGCAGGTTCTCATAAGAGTGGAGTTCTAGCTTCCAATGAATTAATTTTTGAGAATGCTTATTATCTTTTAATCGCGGAACAAACTTCTGAAAAAGCAAAAATATTACTGGAATGGTTAAAAGGTACACGATCAAAATTCTTATTTGTCACAGCAAAAGAGCATGATGAAGTGACTAGTGTGATTAGTCATACTCCTCATATAGTAGCAGCCCTTTTAGTCCACCAGGCAAAGGATGCAAGCAGTCTCTATGCACATATCGAACATCTTGCAGCGGGTGGTTTTAAAGACACTACCAGGATTGCATCTTCTAACCCTACTATGTGGAGAGATATACTACTGGAAAATTCAGAGATCATAATTCAACACCTTACAACTTGGGAACAATCCTTGCACAATGTGAAGAAAATGTTGTTTCATTCTGATGCAGAAGGACTTTATTCTTTCTTTGACGATGCGAGGGAATATAGAGACTCTATTCCTCAACGTGAAAAAGGAGCCATTCCTGCATTTTATGATTTATATATAACCGTCCCTGATTACCCTGGTGTTATTTCAGAGGTAACTGGTTATTTAGCAGAAGAAAAGATTAGTATAACGAATATTAGGATCATAGAAACAAGAGAAGATGTTTTTGGAGTTCTTGTAGTTAGCTTTCAAAATGATAAGGACCGACTTCAAGCTTCTCGTTGTATCAACGAACAGACGAATTACGATACTTATATAGCGTAAGGAGTAATAGAATGACACGTATACTACATAGAACCAATAATCAACCATTAAGTGGAACAATAGAAGTACCAGGTGATAAATCAATCTCCCATCGAAGTATTATGTTTGGAGCTTTAGCAGACGGGACAACGACGGTGCAAAATTTCTTAATGGGTGAAGATTGTTTAAGTACAATGGAGTGCTTTAAGAAATTAGGAGTTGATATTACCATTGATGAGGATCTTGTAACAATTAACGGTAAGGGAATTCAAGGATTAAAGGAGCCTATAGAAGTGCTCGATGTAGGAAATTCGGGTACAACTGCACGACTGATGCTTGGGATTTTAAGTGGACTCCCTTTTTATACCGTTATTCAAGGAGACCAGTCAATAGGTAGAAGGCCAATGAAACGTGTAGTGGCTCCTTTAAGAGAAATGGGAGCTATAATTCATGGAAGAAATAATGGAGAATATACTCCTCTTTCCATCATAGGTAATCCTCTCTCTGGAATTACGTATAAGCTCCCAGTTGCAAGCGCGCAAGTGAAATCTGCCATTCTATTAGCAGGCTTACATGCAGAGGGAGAAACAGTGGTCATTGAACCTGAAAAAAGTAGAAATCATACAGAGAAAATGATTGAATACTTTGGTGGTAAAATCCATAGTGAAGGACAAGTCATCCGACTTAATGGTAACCAAACCTTTACAGGTAGAGATGTATATGTACCAGGCGATATTTCTTCTGCTGCTTTCTTCTTAGTGGCCGCAGCAATTGTACCTGGTAGTAAGGTAACCATTGAGAATGTGGGGTTAAACCCGACTAGAACGGGAATTATTGAAGTCCTGGAAAAAATGGGCGCCAACATTGTTGTAGAATTGAATGATTCTACGTTTGAACCTATCGGCACTGTTACGGTTGAGTACAGTGAGTTGCAGGGGATTGAAATTGGGGGAGACCTAATTCCAAAACTCATTGATGAAATCCCAATCATTGCTCTTCTTGCTACTCAATGTAAAGGAGAGACGATCATTAAAGATGCGAGTGAACTAAAGGTAAAAGAAACAAATCGCATTGATGCTGTTGTGGATAGCTTAAAGAAACTAGGTGCAAGCATAGAAGGCACAGATGACGGGATGATGATAAAAGGTTCGTCCAATTTAATTGGGGCGGAGGTAAGTTCTTTAGGAGATCACCGTATTGGAATGATGCTCGGAGTTGCATCGTATCTTACAAATTCTCCTATAACACTTCATAATGATGAAGCGGTAGCCATTTCATATCCAACTTTTTTTGAGCATTTACAAAAATTAATAGAAAACAACTAAAACTGCCTCTAGGCAGTTTTTCTTCATCATAAGGTGTATAAATATAGGTCTGAAATGATAGGGTAACCGACATGTTTCTCCTTTTCGAAACATATGGTAGAGGTAAGGATAAAGGAGGGGGAAACATGGCGTATATCTTTGAAGAGAGTACTTGGTTTACTGATGAAAAAGAATATAAGGGATCCCTACTCGTGAAAAATGGTAAAATCCAATCCATTCGAGAACGTTTTTCGTATTATTCATACTACAGAGTAGAAACAGCCCCTTTTTATTTAAGTCCCACGCATACGGTGCTTGACAGACAACTAGTAGAGGGACAAGCTAATAAAATAAAGGAATATGTTTGTAATCAATTCTTGAAAAAGGGAATAACAACCGTAATCATTCCACTAATCATTAACTATTCAGGAGAATTAAAAGAAAAAATACAACATTATCTCTCTTTACTAGAAGGAATAGCTATAGATACAGTATTTTGTGTTCGCATAGAAGCAAAAAGATTGTCAGAGAAAATAATAAGGGAATGTTGTAAAGAGAAAATCTCTCTTATACTATTGGATGTTGAACATGATGAAGAGTTAGTAAAACCACACTGGGGTTGGATTAAGTCTCATCTATTTAGTTATCCTATATGTTTTGTTCCACAATATTTGTCAAATTTAGATAAAGATGAACGTAGAAAACGGATACAATATTGGGAGAATGTTATGATTTTCAACAAAATTCCTCATTTATTGTGGTCTATCCGTGAAAATTATCCACTATCAATACAAGTCCTTAAAAAAATTGGAGTATACCCGAAAAGAGGAAATTTTTTGGTTGGTGGAGAAGTAAGCTATAACCTTTATTTGTACTCACCTTTCAAATCTGTTGATGAACCCGGAGCAATTCATTATGATGAACTTAGTCTTTCTTTAACCGTTCATCGTGAACGAGTAGTGTTTAATCTGGGTGAAGTCACCTATATTGAAGATTTTGGAGAGCATCTTACAATCAAAACGCCTGCTTTTTTTGTATAGCTAGGTTGATATAGAAAGGAATAGAACGTATGAATTTAGGAAATGAAATGATTAAGACTCTTCATAACGGAGAGTTAGACAAAGCAAAAATACTATTTAAACGTGTTCAAAAGGAAGGTAGCGATCAGGACAAATTTGATTTAGCTGAAGATCTTTATGATTTAGGATTTGTTGAAGAAAGCTCCATCTTAATTGATGAATTGTTAGTGCTTTATCCAGGTGAAGGTGAATTGCTAGTCATGAAGGCAGAAATTTTAGTAGAAATGGATCAAGAGGAAAAGGCGATTGAATTATTATCTACAGTCCATGAACAAGACCCTAACTTCCCAAGAAGCCTATTATTACAAGCAGATCTTTATCAAATGCAGGGACTCTATGAAGTAAGTGAAAGAAAACTACTAGAAGCGAAAGAAAAGGCAAAAGATGAAGTAATTATTGATTTCGCATTAGGTGAGCTTTACCTTGAACAAGGAAAATTTCGAGAGGCGATTAAAACTTATCACTATATTCTAAATGAGAAAAAAGAAAGAAAAAATAGCAGGAGTATCTATTCATCAAAGGCTAGCAGAAACCTTAAGTACTTCTGGGGCGTTTGAAGAAGCCTTACCGCATTACAGAAAGGCCGTCAAAGAACAATTCGAAGCAAACACAATTTTCGGTTACGGTTTCACTGCACTTCAAGCTGGACAGCATCAAACGGCTATTCAGCAATTTGAGGACTTATTGTCATTGGATCCTGAATATTATTCTGTTTACTTACTACTAGGACAAGCCTATGAATTGGACGAAAGGTTAGAGGAAGCACTAGAAACGGGTATAAAAGGATGTAAGCAGGATAGCTATAATAAGGACCTATTATTCTTTACAGGTAAGATTGCACTAAAATTAAAAGATGATTCAAATGCAGAAAAATATTTACGAGAGGCATTAGCCGTCGACACGGAATTTATTGAAGCAGCATTTGTGTTAAACCGATTACTCTTATCACAAGAGGATTATAACGGAGCCTTAGAAATTCTTCATCAGTTCCAAGATATAGAAGATCCAAGATTTATATTGGATGAAGCAAAAGCGAATAATGGAATAGAAAAATATGAAGAGGCATTAAATGCATATCACCGTGCATATATTTACTTTAAAGAAGACCAAGATTTCTTAAAAGAGTATGCTTACTTTCTAATTGAAGACGGCAAAAGAACCGAAGCAATACCTATTGTAATGCGATTACGTGAGTTAGACCCAACAAACGAAGAGTGGCAAGATATGTTGGTTAGTTTAGAAGAATAAAAAATAATCTACAGAGGAGGGAATGCACATGGCCACCCCTGTTTCTGTCAATGAGAAAAAGGACTTTATCCGCTGGTTTTTAAATCATTATCAGTTAAAACGTAGAGAATGTGTATGGATTCTGAACTACTTAATGAGTCATGATCAATTAATGAAAAATGTTCACTTTGTAGAAGAAGCTCAATTTTGCCCACGGGGGCTTGTGATGTCAACTCATTGTGTAGATGAAGCACCGTTTAAATTCTATAAAGAAAATGTAATGACAACGGATGCTGAAAAATCATTCCATGACATTCGACTAAATCGGGAAGAAGATATTTATATTCAATTAAATTTCAAACGGTCAAAAGGCTCTTATCAGTATGTTGCAGTTCTTGAAGAAAATCCATTTTTACCCAAATCATTAAAAATTACGGAAAAAGACAGAATCATAGCTGAACAGTTTCTAAAAAATAGTATTCATACTTTCCAACGAGAACGACTGTTAAAAGAAATTGATAAAGCATTAGACCGAAATGATGTGGATGCTTTCCAAAATCTAACTGCACAATTAAAGCATTTCAAATAACCTCCCAAAATAGGGAGGTTATTTATTTTTTTGATGCTACTAGATGATTCAAATATTCGAGTGATAATGCTAAACTATGTAGGAGAAGGAGTGTTAAAGATGAAATGGATGAGTAAAGATATTAAGTTATTTCAACAAGAAAGAATATATATAGACACGGTAATCATTCCTTTGTTACCTCTTAGTCTTTCAGAATCGGCGTCTGACTTTGCTTCAAAAAGTGAATTGATTCAAATAGTTGCTGACCAATTAGAAAAACAATTTAAAGGTAGAGTTCTATTATTACCTGGATTCTCCTACTGGACTAACCAAAAGGAACAATCAGAATCGTTTCTATCACACTGGATAAGTTCCCTAAAACAGGAGGGAATTAAGCATATTTGCATCCTATCGAATGATCATTCGTGGAAAGAGTATGAAGAAAACAGTGATTCTTCATTCTTCTGGCTACCTACAATTCCACTAGAAGATATGGACGAAAAATACAAAGTGTCTATAATCGAAGATCAAATTCAAGCTCTATTAAAACAATTAATAAAAAATTGGCAAACTAGTTGAATATTCTACTGAAATACTGTAGTTAATATTGACCTCTTTATTAGATTAATATATCATGGATATGTCCTAGTTTTATAAAATTGTGCGAAATTTGTCCGCAGGACTGAGCTGACGATAGAGGGGGGAAGAAGTATGAGCAAACAACGTGTATCTAGACGACAATTCCTTAATTACACACTAACTGGTGTAGGTGGGTTTATGGCAGCAGGAATGCTAATGCCAATGGTACGTTTCGCTGTTGATCCGGTTTTAAAATCCGTTGGAGAAAGCGATTTCAAACCAACATCACAAAAAGTTGACGAACTTACTGCAGAACCAGTTCGCGTTGACTTCAAGTATGAACAAAAAGATGCATGGTACACTTCTGAAGTAACACAAACAGCTTGGGTTTATAAAGATGAAAAAGGTGAAGTTATAGCTTTATCACCAATTTGTAAACATTTAGGCTGTACGGTCAACTGGAATAATGAAGATCACCCAAATCAATTCTTTTGTCCATGCCATTTAGGGTTATACGAAAAGAATGGTGCTAATGTACCGGGTACTCCACCACTTGGGCCACTAGATGTGTATCCAACTGAAGTAAGTGAAGATGGTTACCTATTACTAGGTAAACCACAACCGAACAATCTC
This sequence comes from Bacillus coahuilensis m4-4, assembly GCF_000171615.1. Classification (GTDB taxonomy): domain Bacteria; phylum Bacillota; class Bacilli; order Bacillales; family Bacillaceae_K; genus Bacillus_T; species Bacillus_T coahuilensis. The sequence continues at coordinate 84,196 of NZ_ABFU01000037.3, forward strand.
GTCAAATAAGGAGGCGTAAAAAATGCTTAATAAAATGTATGATTGGGTCGATGAGCGTTTAGATATTACGCCTTTGTGGCGAGATATCGCAGACCATGAAGTGCCAGAGCACGTTAACCCAGCTCACCACTTCTCAGCATTCGTATATTGCTTTGGTGGTCTAACGTTTTTCGTAACTGTAATTCAAATTCTTTCTGGAATGTTCTTAACAATGTACTATGTTCCAGATATTGAGAATGCTTGGCAATCTGTTTATTACCTACAAAATGAAGTTGCATTTGGACAAATCGTTCGTGGTATGCACCACTGGGGAGCAAGTCTCGTAATCGTTATGATGTTCCTACATACACTTCGCGTGTTTTTCCAAGGAGCATACAAAAAACCCCGAGAACTTAACTGGGTAGTTGGAGTCCTTATTTTCTTCGTTATGTTAGGATTAGGTTTCACAGGATATCTTTTACCATGGGATATGAAAGCTTTATTTGCAACAAAAGTTGGATTAGAGATTGCAGCTGCTACACCATTTATTGGTGAGCAAGTGAAGACTCTTCTTGCAGGTGATCCAGACATCGTAGGAGCTCAAACGTTAACTCGTTTCTTCGCGATTCACGTATTCTTCTTACCAGCTGCGTTGTTAGGTCTAATGGGGGCTCACTTCATTATGATTCGTAAACAAGGTATTTCTGGACCATTGTAAAAAGAATGAACGTACACTATCGTACCTAATGAAGGAGGGGACATTATGCATCGTGGAAAAGGGATGAAGTTTGTTGGTGACTCACGTGTACCAGTAGAACGTAAACCAAACATTCCGAAAGACTATTCGGAATTTCCAGGGAAAACGGAAGCTTTCTGGCCAAACTTCTTGTTGAAAGAATGGATGGTAGGTGCCGTTTTCTTAATTGGCTATCTTTGCCTAACCATTGCGCATCCGTCTCCATTGGAGCGTATCGCAGATCCAACAGATACAGGGTATATACCTTTACCTGACTGGTATTTCTTATTCTTGTATCAATTACTGAAGTATGAATTTGCTTCAGGTCCTTATAACGTAATTGGAGCGTTTATTATTCCTGGTTTAGTATTTGGTGGATTATTACTTGCACCGTTTATTGACCGTGGAACGGAGCGTCGCCCGTTAAAGCGTCCATTCGCGACAGGATTTATGTTACTTTCAATTGCAGGTGTTATTTTCCTAACTTGGGAATCAGTTGCTCACCATGATTGGGGAGGCAGCTAAAGCTCAAGGAGCGATTGTTGAAGAAGTAGAAATTGATACATCTGCTGAAGGATATGCCATTTATCAAGAAAATGGATGTATTAACTGTCATGGTGAAAATTTAGCAGGAGGAGCGGCTGCGCCGTCTCTTGTGGCTAACGAATTATCACCTGAAGAGATTGCAGACATTGCCGTGAATGGTAAAGCACCAGGAATGCCTGCTGGCCTATTTAAAGGTACAGATGAAGAGCTTGAAAAGCTTTCTACCTTTATCTCTGAAATGTCTAAAAAGTAAAAAACAGAAAGAGTCAGTGAAAACTGACTCTTTTTTTAGGATGGAGATCTTATTAAAAGGGAGGGAATCATCGGTGTTATCTATTTTCCACCTATTGCAAAATAAAATTGTATTATGGTGGCTCCTTATTGTAAATGTATTTGGAACAATTTACGGATACTATTGGTATGGGTATCAGCTAGAAAAAACGGAGCCTCACTTTATACCATTTGTACCGGACAGTCCAACAGCTAGCCTATTTTTCTTGTTTTGTACTGATTGGATTTTTATATAAAAAGCAGAACGGCCTAATGGAAGCCTTAGCAATAGTCACTCTATTTAAATACGGGGTATGGGCAGTAGTTATGAACTTGCTAACATTACTTTTAACAGGGTACTTAAACCCTGCAGGATATATGTTGATGGCATCACATGCTGCCATGGCAATTCAAGGTATTCTATATGCTCCATACTATAAAATAAAACCTTGGCATATAATAGCTGCAGGTTTATGGACAATACATAATGACATTATTGATTACGTGTTCCTACAATATCCTGTCTATACGATCATTCACTACTATACGAAAGAAATAGGTTATTTTACCTTCTGGTTAAGTATTTTTCCATATTTATTCTTTATTATTTTGGTTATAAGAGGAACAGAAAAGATCTGACTTCTTTCTAGAATATTGGTCTACTCTTGTCCACCTATTCATACATTTTAGTAGTAGTATGAGGGGGACCATTTATGAAGAAAGTTATACCTATTATTCTTATTCTTATGATCGGCATATATCTTACACCATTGGTTTCAGCAAAAGAGTCTACCCTGTCGGAGTTAGACTTAATGGCAAGTCGAGCATTATTATTAACTAAACAGGGAAATTATTCAGATGCATTGCAGTTATTAGACCATTTTTCTGAAGAGTTTACGAGTGTGTCAATAGGAGAATACTCTTTAACTATGGACGAGCTCAGGATTGTATCTGTCTCACATGATGAAGCCATATTAGCACTTACAAGCAGCTCCTTGCCTAGTAGTGAACGAATTAAAAAAGTCACTACTTTTCGATTAGTGGTGGACGCTTTGTTAAGTGAATATGATCCTTTATGGACAAAGATGCAAGATCAAATTATGGAAAATTACAATAGTGTTAAGGAAGCGGCTATTGCAGGCAATACCTCACACTATAATCTAATGATGAACCAATTTATTTCTTCCTACAGTATGATTCAACCGAGTATTACATTAGATGTTGCCATTGAGGATGTGCAGCGTCTTGATGCAAAGATAGAATATATAAACCACTACCGTACGGATATACTTGAAAGTGAAGTAGCTATGTATCAGTTCCAAGCGTTAGAATCAGATTTAGATTACTTATTTCAGCATATAGAAGAAGATGAAGCAGACCCTTCGCTTTGGTGGGTTATACTTACAACGGGTGGTATCATTGTAAGCACACTCTCCTATGTAGGTTTTAGAAAATATAAAGCAGACCTAAATGAAAAACGACCTAGCAAGAGACATAATAGTTGACAATACGCCTCGATTCAATATAATTATACATAAATAATTATTTTATGGAGGACGACAATGTCATTCATTATCTACTTTTTGATTATCAGTATTATTCCAATCTGGGCCCAAATGAAAGTGAAAAGCACGTACAACAAATATTCAAAAGTGGCTACTTCAGCAGGAATGAGTGGCCGAGAGGTTGCAAGAAGAATTTTAGATGCGAATGGTCTTCAAGACGTTAAAATTGTAGAAAGTCGTGGCATGTTAAGTGATCATTATAATCCTTTAACTAAAACCGTAGCTCTTTCTTCAAACAATTATCATGGACATTCTGTAGCAGGAGCTGCTGTTGCCGCACATGAAGTGGGTCATGCGATTCAAGATAAAGAAAGCTATGCTTTTCTTAGATTTAGACATTCTCTAGTACCTGTTGCAAATATTAGCTCCAATGCATCATGGATTTTTATTATGATTGGTTTATTTGCACAAGCATCAGGTATGTTACTACTAGGTATTGCTTTGTTAGCTGCAGGGGTACTTTTCCAACTAGTTACATTACCTGTAGAGTTTAACGCATCGTCTCGTGCTATGAATGAAATTGTTGGTTTAGGCTTGATTCGTAATGAAGAAGAACGGCATGCAAAAAAAGTAATTAAATGCTGCAGCCATGACATATGTAGCTGCTGCTGCGGTCGCTGTAATCGAATTACTTCGTTTAGCCTTAATCTTCGTAGGTATGCAGAATAGCGATGAGTAAATGTGAAATGATAAAGCCTCTCACAGATATCTGTGAGAGGCTTTTTATTATATGTCTATAGGGTTTTTATGTTCATCTAATGTAAATCCTTCTCCAAGAACATCATGAACAAATGTTACACTAACAAAAGCATGTGGATCAATATCGTTTATAATATTCTTAAGGCGAACAATTTCATTCTTTCCGACCACACAATAAAGAACTTCTTTGTTTTCTTTAGAAAAGTAACCTTGTCCTTTTAAAATGGTGACACCTCGGTCCATTAATTCTGTAACTTTTGCAGCAATTTCTTCATGATGCTCAGAAATAATCATTGCTCCACGTGCAGCATAAGCTCCTTCTTGCATAAAGTCTATGACTCTGGCTCCTACAAATACGGCAACTAGCGTATACATCGCTTCTTTAATATCCAGATAGGTTATAAATGATGCAGTAATGACAAATGCGTCAAACAAAAACATGGTTTTCCCCATACTCCAACCGAGATATTTGTGAGCAAGTCTTGCGATGATATCTACGCCTCCAGTGGTTCCACCATACCTAAAGATGATCCCTAAACCTACACCAATAAATAGTCCCGCAAACAGAGCTGCTAAAAATAAATCACCCTCAAGGTTGATATCCGTGGGATAACGTTGAAAGATGTATAAGTAAACAGATACAGATACCGTTCCGATAATGGTGTATAGAAATGCTTTTCTACCAAGCAGCTTCCAGCCGATAAGAAAAACAGGAATATTTAAAGCTAGATTTGAAATGGCAGGATCAAGACCTATAGTATTAAGTAATAATAGCGTAATACCTGTAAATCCTCCTTCTGCTAAATCGTTTTTAATATTAAAATTGACAATTCCAAAACTAAAAATAGCAGATCCAATTAGTATATAGAGGACATTCTTCAGTTTTAAACCAAACATAGATGTACTCCTTTCTTCTTTGTTCTTGATGGCAACAGAAACATTATAATAAAACCAAGTGTAAACAGCAATCATAGAAAGGTGAAATCATTGTCAATTTCCCCTACATTCAGTAACATATAGAAGAACAGGAGTGATACCGATGAACAAGACGATGCACGAACTTCAAAAAGAAGTGGATGACTACATTTCTCAATTCAAAGAAGGATATTTTAGCCCACTCGCTATGATGGCTAGACTAACGGAAGAGTTAGGTGAACTCGCTAGAGAAATAAATCACTCATTTGGTGAGAAACCTAAGAAATCTAATGAAAAAGAAAATACCATAGAAGAAGAGCTTGGCGACGTACTATTTGTCATTATTTGCTTAGCAAATTCATTAAACATAAGTTTAGAAGATGCTAATAATCGTGTTTTACATAAATTTAATACTAGAGATAAAGATCGCTGGACAAGGATAGAGGAGGAGTAAGGATGAGTAAGATTAAAGTAGCAATTGCTGGGCCCAGAGGAAGAATGGGGCAAGAAGCAGTAAAAATGGTGCTTGAAACGGACCAGTTTGAATTAGTAGGAGCTCTAGATCATCGACATGATGGAAAACTTTTGCAAGATATTTTGCCGGGAGTAAAAGATGAAATTCCAATATACGGAGATATCAAGAGTCTACTATCATCTTTAACAATAGATGTATTGGTAGATTTAACGACTCCAGCTGTAGGTTATCTTCATACAAAGGAAGCGATTATGCATGGTGTACGTCCTGTAGTTGGTACAACAGGTTTTACACAAGATCAATTAAGCGAACTAAGAGAATTAGCAGAAGAAAAGGGCATTGGTGTTATCATAGCTCCTAATTTCGCTATTGGTGCTATTCTCATGATGAAATTTGCTCAAATGGCAAGTAAATACTTACCTGATGTCGAAATCATTGAGATGCATCATGACCAGAAGCTAGATGCACCATCAGGCACGGCTATTAAAACGGCTGAAATGATTCAACAAGTAAGAGAGTCTAAACAACAAGGACATCCTGATGAAAAGGAAATAGTAACTGGTGCTCGTGGTGGTGACTTAGATGGGATTCATATACATAGCGTTAGGTTAAAAGGTTTAGTTGCTCATCAGCAAGTGATGCTTGGAGGAGAAGGCCAGCTATTAACTCTTAAACACGATTCCTTTAACAGAACTTCATTTATGTCTGGGGTTAAAATGTGTGTGGAAACGATTATGAATTTAGACACACTAGTATATGGGTTAGAAAATTTAATCGATTAAGGAGGAATAAATAATGAATATTGCATTGATTGCCCATGATGATAAAAAGGATGATATGATTCGCTTCACCATTGCTTACGGTAACATCTTAAAAGAACATTCTTTATTTGCTACAGGCACAACGGAAAAGGATTTCAGAGGCTACTGGATTAAATGTTCATCGGTATCAATCAGGTCCTTTAGGTGGAGATCAAGAGATTGGAGCAATGATAGCCAAAAATAATTTGGACCTTGTGATATTCTTACGTGATCCTTTAACAGCCCAACCTCATGAACCAGACGTAACAGCATTGATGAGGCTATGTGATGTTTATTCTGTTCCTTTAGCATCAAATATGGGAACAGCTGAAATTTTAATTAAAGGTCTCGAACGAGGCGACTTAAGTTGGAGAAGTGCAGTAAAGGAGTAAGAGCATGACAGTAGATATATTAGCTTTTGGAGCTCACGCTGATGACGTTGAAATCGGCATGGCAGGAACCATTGCAAAGCTTTCCGGTAAAGGGAAAAAAGTCGTAATATGTGATATAACGAAAGCAGAATTGTCTTCAAACGGAACAGTGGAAACTAGACAAATTGAAGCTAAGAATGCTGCGGATATATTAGGAGTGTATGAGAGGATTACGTTAGATTTACCTGATCGGGGAATTATGATTAATGATGAGTCTATAGGAAAGCTTGTTGAGGTAATTCGGCGATATGAGCCTACGCTTGTATTTGCGCCATATCAAAAAGATCGACACCCAGACCACGGAAGGGTAGGAGACCTTGTTAAAGAAGCAGTATTCTCAGCTAAAATACATAAATATAAACCAGATCGTTTTCATGCGCACAACGTTCAAGCACTCTATTATTATTTTATTAATGGGTTTACCCAACCCAGCTTCGTTATAGATATAGAACCGTTTATGAACACTAAATTAACAAGTTTAAAATGCTATACTAGTCAGTTCTATCAACGGGACGGAGTCAAAACACCCCTTACAGAAGGATATTTAGAAGGAATAGAAGCAAGAGAAAGGGTTATCGGTAAGATGGTGGGCAAAAAATTTGCAGAAGGATTCTTATCTGATACTCCTCTAGTATTAAAAGATGATTTGTTAGGAGATTTTAAATGAAATTGAAAATTGGTATAACATGCTATCCAACTGTAGGTGGATCTGGGGTTATTGCAACGGAGCTAGGGAAATTATTAGCTGAAAAAGGTCATGAAATACATTTTATTACCTCGTCTGTTCCATTTAGATTGAACAAAATATATCCCAATATATATTTTCATGGAGTTGAAATGAACGGGTATGCTGTTTTTCAATATCCACCTTATGACATTGCTCTTGCAAACAAGATGTCAGAAGTGATTAAAAGAGAGAAGCTAGACATTCTTCATGTTCATTATGCTATCCCACATGCAGTATGTGCTATATTAGCCAAGCAAATGTCCAAAACAAACGTGAAGATTATCACAACTCTTCATGGAACGGATATTACGGTGTTAGGACATGACGATTCATTAAAGGATAGTATTCGATTTGGAATTGAACAATCCGATTGTGTTACCGCAGTATCAAGTGCATTAGTTGATCAAACGATTGAGTATATTGCACCAGATAAACAGATTGAAACGGTATATAACTTTATCGATGAACGTGTTTACAAAAAAATGGACTCCACTAAATTAAGAATAGATTTAGGTATAAAAGATGAAGAAGAAGTTCTGATTCATGTTTCTAATTTTCGTAAAGTAAAGAGAGTGCAAGATATCATTCATATCGTTGACCGTTTAAAAAATGAGATCAATTTGAAGCTTTTACTTGTGGGTGATGGACCAGAATATAGCTCTATATGTAAATTAGTAACAGAATTAGATTTAAGAAATCGTGTTCAGTTTTTAGGAAAACAGGATAATTTAGCAGAGCTCTACTCATTGAGTGATCTATTAGTTCTCCCTTCTGAGAAAGAGAGTTTTGGACTAGTTGCTCTTGAAGCAATGGCGTGTGGAATTCCTTGTATTGGTACAAATGTTGGAGGAATTCCAGAAGTGATTGAAGACGGCGTCAGTGGATATATTACATCTTTAGGGGATATTGAAGGAATGAGTGATCGTGTTAGGACTCTACTAGAAAACAAAGAGCTCTATCACCAATTTTCCCTTGCAGGAGTAAAGCTTGCAGAAACAAAGTTTCATTCCCGAAAAATAGTAGAGCAGTATGAAAAGTTATATCATACCATGCTTGAAAGTGAGTCGGTTACGCATGACACTTCCACGATTATTTAATAAAGCCTTACCTGTCTTAAATGAGATTGAAAAGTGTGGTTTTGAAGCGGTTTTGTAGGAGGTTCCGTTCGGGACTTCTTATTAGGCCGTCCTATCAACGATGTAGATATTGCTACTTCAGCTTTTCCACATGAAGTAAAAGAATTGTTTCCTCATACCGTAGATTTAGGGATTGAACATGGAACTGTACTTGTTTTATATAACGGGGAACCTTATGAAATCACTACGTATCGTTCGGAAGAAGGGTATAATGATTACAGACACCCTAAAGAGGTCCGATTTATTCGTTCATTGGAACAGGACTTAATGAGACGAGATTTTACGATGAATGCTATTGCAATGAATAGAGAAGGTAGGTTGTTCGATCCATTTGATGGTGAGAAAGACATCACTCGAGAAATGATTAGAACCGTAGGAAATCCTTCTGAACGGCTAACGGAAGATGCCCTTCGTATTATGCGAGCAGTTAGGTTTCAGAGTCAATTAGGATTTAAATTAGAGCAGCAAACAGAACGTGCATTAAAAGAGTTTAGTCACCTATTACCTCATGTTAGCATTGAAAGACTGCTTGTAGAATTTGATAAGCTCCTTGCAGGACCTTTTATAAGTATTGCCATCAATACGCTTATAGAGCAATCTATTTATCAGCATCTATTTGATTTAGAGGATCAGAAAAGTGAGCTTGAAAAATTTAAGAACTACGTATCCTCTTCTTCAGAATTGACCTTTGATGAACGCTGGTTACTGTTTATTAAGCTTATAAATAAAGAAGATATTCACGTATTTTTAACATCACTTCGACTTCCAAATAATAGAATAAAACAGCTGATAAAGGATCTTCACTTCTTAGATTACAGCTTACAAATGAAGCTGACTCCATATGACTATTACCAAATGGGGAAAGAGAGAATGCTACGAGTAGAAAAAGTAAGGTCTGTTTTAACACAGAGCACTGTAAATATAGCTGAAATTATAGAAGTATATGATTCCTTACCGATAAAAGAGCGTGCTGAATTATGTCTGAACGGAAATGATTTAATGAACTGGACAGGGAGACAGCCAGGGCCATGGTTGAAAGGTATGATTGAAGAGATAGAGGAAGAGATTGCACATAGAAATCTAGTCAATCAAAAGGAAATGGTAAAGGAGTGGGTCACTAGATGGAATCCACCATCAAATCCACGTTAGTTCAAAGCCTAGGCGAATCAAATGGTGAATTTGTATCAGGCCAGAGGATAGCAGAAATCATGGGCTGCTCCCGAACGGCTGTATGGAAACATATAGAAGAGTTGAGACAAGAAGGTTACGTCGTTGAAGCAGTGAGAAAAAAGGGTATAGAATAATGTCTAGTCCTGATACAGTAAGCGCTATTGAAATCCAAAATGGTCTAAAAACAAAAAAGTTGGGCCAACATATTATTCATTACGATACAATCGATTCTACTCAAAAAATAGCGCATCAACTAGTACAAGAAGGAGCCCCTGAGGGTACGATGGTTATATCAGAAGAGCAAACGATTGGAAGAGGAAGATTAACCAGAAATTGGTATTCTCCTAAGTATACAGGAATATGGATGAGTATTATATTACGTCCAAATCTTCCCCCTGTAAAAGCACCTCAGTTCACTCTCATTACGGCCGTAGCAGTTGCAAAAGCTATAACAGAAGTAACTGGACTTGAAGCAGAAATTAAATGGCCCAACGATATCTTAATTCAAGGTAGAAAAGTAACCGGTATTCTAACAGAACTGGTTGCTGAATCAGACCGAATTAATGCTATTATTATTGGGATAGGCATGAATGTAAATCAAACTGTTGAAGATTTTCCTGAAGAATTAAAAACAGTAGCGACCTCTCTTTTAATTGAGGGAAATGAACCAAGCAAACGTTCCGAATTGGTGAAAGAAATTCTTATTGGGTTAGAAAAGTACTATGCATTATATATTACGGAAGGCTTTTATCCCATTAAGTTGCTATGGGAAAGCTATGCGATTTCAATTGGTAAGCAAGTTATTGCTAGAACGTTTAATGAAACAATTGAAGGGACAGCTCTCGGGATTACAGATGATGGAGTGTTAAGACTTCAGGATAAGAATAACAGGATTCATAAAATTTATTCCGCTGATATCGAAATGAAATAAACTCTTTAAAAATTGGCTTTTTTAAAGAGTTTTGTTATGGTTTGCTCATTCTCATCTATTGTTTATTGCAAAATATCGAAGACTCCTCCCATTCACTCTGCAAGGAGGAAAGGCTCTTTTATTGAAAGAGCTTATGAAATAGTAACGCAAATATTTACTTCACTAGTGAGTCGATCTTTACACAATATTTATAATGTCTGTTATAATGCAGGTGGGCAGTATCCTATGAACTGCACCTTGTATTCTTATAAATTTTGTATATTCTGCCTTGATCCATACTATGGACTGGGACAGAGGGTCGAAGCCATGCGTATGATTGAGCAGTCCTTCTGTCTAAAGAAGGACTGTTTTTTTGTGTAGTGTTTCGTCTCCTCTTATCAAAGGAGGAAAAAGAATGAAACAAACGGTTGATTTTGTCAACATGAAGAAAAACAATGAAAAAATTACTATGGTGACGGCTTATGATTATCCATCAGCTAAGCTTGTAGAACAGGCGAATATGGATATCATTTTAGTCGGTGATTCATTAGGAATGGTTGTTCTAGGGTATGAGTCTACTGTAGCTGTAACAGTAGATGATATGATTCACCATTCAAAAGCAGTAAGGAGAGGTGCGCCAAATACATTCATCGTGACAGATATGCCATTTATGAGTTATCACTTAACGCGAGAAAAAACACTATCAACAGCAGCTAAAATCATTCAAGAATCTGGTGCAAATGCAGTGAAAGTAGAAGGAGCTGACGAGGTTCTTCCAATGATTAAAGCCTTAACATCTGCAGGTGTACCCGTCATCGCTCATCTTGGACTTACTCCACAATCCGTAGGAGTTCTTGGTGGATACAAGGTTCAAGGAAAGTCAGCAGCATCGGCGAGAAAGTTAATGGAAGATGCTAAAAAATGCCAAGAGGCAGGAGCATTTGCTCTTGTATTAGAATGTATTCCTTCACAGTTGGCTGTTGAAGTAACGAAAGCTATTTCGATTCCAACAATTGGTATAGGTGCAGGTTGTGAAGTTGATGGTCAAGTACTTGTGTATCATGATATGATAACGTACGGTGTTGATAGGGTACCTAAATTTGTAAAACAGTATGCTACTATAAACGAAACCATCGTTTCTAGTTTAAAATCCTATGGGGATGAAGTGAAATCAGGACAATTTCCAACTAAACAACACTCATTTACGATGCCTGAAGAAGAATTAAATGCTTTATATGGAGGAGTCTCCTCATGATCATCGCAAGGACGATTCAAGAATTACAAGCTTCTCTTCAAGAGTTTGAGAAAGAAGGGAAAGACATTGGATTTGTTCCGACAATGGGCTTCCTCCATGAAGGACATATGGAGCTTGTTAAAGAATCTAAAATAAAGACTGATAAAACGGTTATGAGTATTTTTGTCAACCCTCTACAATTTGGTCCAAATGAGGATTTCGACCGTTATCCTAGAGATGAAGAAAAAGATATTCAATTGGCTAGAAATGAAGGGGTAGACCTTCTATTTCTCCCAACTGTCGAAGAAATGTATCCAAACGGGAACTTGACTATTAATATGGTCGTTACGAAACGCACGGATGTGTTATGTGGGAAGTCAAGACCTGGACATTTTGATGGTGTTGCTACGGTTGTCTCAAAGCTTTTTCAACTAATTCGCCCTCAATTGGCGTTTTTTGGACTGAAAGATGCTCAACAAGTTGCAGTGATTCATGCTTTAGTCGAGGATTACCACTTTCCGATTGAAATCGTTCCTGTTCCTACTGTTAGAGAACATGATGGTTTAGCAAAAAGTTCCCGGAACGTTTATTTATCCGATCAAGAGCGACTAGAAGCGCCATACTTGTATAAAGCACTACAAAAGGGAAGAGAAGCTATATTAAAAGGTGATTCTATCTCAGGTATAAGAGACTATTTAACAGCGTATATAGAAAATCACACATCAGGTGAAGTAGATTACCTAGAAATCTATTCATATCCTGATTTAGAAATGGTGATAGAAGACCAACAGCCTGTTATTATTGCGGTTGCGGTGAAATTTAGTCAAGCAAGATTAATTGATAATATTATTATTACTCAGAAGTCATAAGGAGGAAACATCATGTTTAGAACAATGATGAACGGTAAGATTCACCGTGCGACAGTAACGGAGGCTAATCTTAATTATGTAGGTAGTATTACAATTGATGAAGATATATTAGATGCTGTCGGGATGCTACCTAATGAGAAAGTGCAAATTGTAAACAATCATAATGGAGCAAGATTAGAAACGTATACGATTCCGGGTGAAAGAGGAAGTGGGGTCATATGTTTAAATGGTGCAGCAGCAAGATTAGTACAACCAGGTGATACAGTAATTATCATTTCTTATGTTATGTTATCTGATGAAGAAGCAAAGAATCATCAACCTAAAGTTGCCATCATGAATGAGAAAAATCAAATTAAAAGAAATGATCCATGCAGAACCACCTCATACGGTTTTAGTATAAGTAGAAAAAAAGGAAGCCCTATTCTAAAAGGTGCTTCCTTTTTTCTTGGCTCTGTTAAACACCGCTGTTAATTTCCCAAAATGACTTAACTTTCCACTGGGCATTGCCACCGACTGCTCAGAAAATGTTGTGCATTTCCTGACGAGTCTTCGCCATTTTGCTCCAATCAACAGCTGAAATTCAACAAAAATCAACATTCCTCTTTAACAGAGCCTTTCTATTTAATCTAAGTGAATATTATTGTATGCAGTAAAAATGGGGGATAATATGGTACACTAACTATCATATATATTAGTTTGATTTAAAGGTTGTGACAGTATGAAAACACATCGATACGTAGTAGTCGACCTTGAAACTACAGGTAATTCACCTAAGAGAGGCGACCGTATCATTCAATTATCTGCTTGTTTAATTGAACATGGAGAAATAGTAGAGCAATTTACATCATTTTTGAATCCCAATAAAACAATTCCTATATTTATTGAAGAATTAACGGGTATTACTCAACCAATGGTGGACGATGCACCAAATTTTGAACAGATTGCTCCTAAATTAATTTCTATGTTAAATGATTCTGTATTTGTTGCCCATAATGTAACCTTTGACCTTAGTTTTTTACAATGGGAACTTCACGCAGCTGGATATAAAACATTTCAAGGACCAATACTTGATACGGTTGAATTAGCAAAAATTTGTTTTCCAACGTCTAATTCTTATAAATTAGGAGATTTATCTGAAAAATTTAATCTTCTTCATGAACGCCCTCATCAAGCCGATAGTGATGCTTTAGCTACCGCTAAGTTATTATTGTTATTTAAGGAGAAACTCATTTCGTTAAGAAAAACCACATTATCTAAAATGTATGATTTATCCTTTGGGCTAAAAGTAATGTTTCCCTATTAATTGATGAGGTAATAGAGCGTAAGGGTGAATTAGAATCTCCTTTAGAATCTCATTTAGAAGAATTTAAAGGACTTATTCTAAAGAAAAAGAGGGGTATTCAACAAGTTGCTCTTTCAATTCCTGACTATCCAATAAACGAACAAGAAAAGATAGCTTTATTGAAAAAAGCCTATTCTTCATACGATAATCGAATAGATCAACTAAAAATGATGGATCATGTGTATGAACAATTTAGTCAAAAAGAGTCAATGGTTATTGAAGCTGGCACGGGTATGGGGAAGACTATGGGTTATTTATTACCATCTGCTTACTATGCGCTAGAGCATAACAAAAGAGTCATTATAAGTACATATACAAACCAACTGCAGGCTCAGATACTATATAATGAAATCCCAAAATTAAATAACATGTTGTCATTTCCTATTCATGTTTCTATTTTAAAAGGTAGAACACACTATTTAGATTTATTTAGATTTGAACAGTCATTATACGAGAATGAAAAGCAATTTGATGTTGTATTGACAAAACTGCAAATACTAGTGTGGTTAACGGAAACGGAAACGGGAGATGTTGAAGAATTAAATCTAACGAGCGGAGGATACTTGTTTTGGAATAGAGTAAAATCCTCAAGCTATATGATTGACGAAAAGTCTAATCCTTGGTACTCATATGATTATTATGAACATGCAAAAAAACAAGCGACAAAAGCCAATATAGTCATTACTAACCACCATATGCTTATACAAAGCTTATCCCAAGAAGATTCATTTTTTGCTGACTGTAGCCATTATGTCATAGATGAAGCCCATCATTTAGAGGAGGTTACTCAAAGGTTTTTGGGTGCCAACTTATCCTATATTGGGTTTAAAAGTAGCATGAACACTCTTGGCACACTTGATTCTCCAGGACTTTATTCAAAGTTAGTTCATTTACTTGAAAAATTAGGTCTTCATAGTATTAGAGAAAGCTATGAATTGGATATGGCTCTTTCAAGCTGTTACGGCGTAATAGAAGACTGGTTTGGCTTTATAGGGAATAATGCATTATATACATCAGGAAAAAAACAAACGAATTAAAAAAAGAATTAAAAGAAGAGCTTATGAAAAAAGACAGGCTGGAAGATTTTTATGCCATTTCAAGTGAAGTGTTGAAAGAAATGAAATACGTGCATGCTGAACTGAATCAATTAATTGAGACGGTTCAACGAGATGACGTACGATTAATTGAAAAAGAGATTGCATTCTTAGAAGAGGTGTATAATTTCTTACACAAGTGGACGTTAGATGTGCAACTATTCCAGCGTTTATTTCGTAATAATGACCAATACATTGAAACAGTTGAAGGAGATACTCGCTCAATTCCTACTAGTATAGAGCTACATGAAATACCTATGGGTACTGAGAATGTAGTAAATCAAACTCTTCTATCAAAAGGGGCCGTCATTTTTACATCTGCGACTTTAACGATTAAGGGATCTTTTGACTTTTTCTTGAAAAATCTTGGGATTGGGAACAATATAAAGACGGAGGTTTTCCAATCACCCTATAATTATAAAGAAAATTCTCGATTGATCATTGCGAAAGATATGCCAGATGTAGGTAAGGTTAAGCTATCAACTTATGTGGAGTCTTTGGTTAACCACCTAATCCCACTTGCTGAAACCACAAAGGGTAGAATGTTAATTTTATTCACCTCATATGAAATGTTACGCTTATCGTATGACTTGATGAAAGAAAGTGGCACCTTAGATGATTATGTACTTATGGCACAAGGGATTACAGGTGGTAGTAAAGAACGGTTAACGAAAAACTTACCAAAAATTTAGAAAAAGCGATTTTATTTGGTACGAATACATTCTGGGAAGGTATCGATATTCCTGGTGAAGATTTATCATGCCTAGTCATGGTCCGTCTTCCGTTTAGTCCACCTGATGATCCATATATTAGGGCTAAAAGTATGGAGTTGAAGAAAGAGGGTAAAACTCTTTTATGGAGTTATCATTACCAGAAGCAGTCATTCGTTTCAAGCAAGGTATTGGTCGATTAATTCGCTCTCAGCATGATAGAGGATTAATTATTATTTTTGACCGAAGAATTATAGAAGCAAGGTATGGTCAAGAGTTCTTACAGTCAATTCCTGAAATTCCAATGGTAGAAGCAGATGTGAATGAAATGATTTCTTTGTCTCAACAATTTTTATAAGAAGCTAATAATTTTCGTTGAAAAACAAAAGCTAACCGTTAGAAATAGTCAGCATGAAGGAATGACATAGGATGAGAATTAAAATAGTACTTCTATTTTCTATAGTTTATTTTTTGATTACAAACCAAGCGATAGGTTCGGCACTTCCAGAAAAATCCGAAATTGATATGAATGTGGATAGTAACGAATTTGCTGTTACGTTCTTTCCAATTGGAACATTAGAAAGTGGGATTATTCAACTTGAAAATAATCAAACGATTTTGATTAATGGTGTCACAGTAGAGAAAGAAAAGAATTAAATAAATATTTAAGTCAGTATGGTATTACTTCTATTCAAACATTGTTAATCACAAAGCCACTGGATTTAAAAGAAAGTGCTCTAGTAAACGTTTGTGAAACGTATGACATTGAATCCATTTTGATCTCCCAAAAGAACTATTCTTACGTGAAGGACCTTTTATCCTCACTTTCTGTAGAATATTTAGACATGAATATGTCATTATCTTTAGCAAATGGAATCTCCATTAAAAATTTATATGAAAATGATAAGGGAATGAACTTTTTAATTGGTAGTAGGGAACATCAGCTTTTGTGGCTAACATCACTAAATAAAGTTGGAGAAAAAGTTCATTTAACTCAACCTTTATCAGGCGTTGATGTGGTTAAATTTCCTAGA
The DNA here is from genome assembly GCF_000171615.1 of Bacillus coahuilensis m4-4. Lineage (GTDB taxonomy): Bacteria > Bacillota > Bacilli > Bacillales > Bacillaceae_K > Bacillus_T > Bacillus_T coahuilensis. The sequence continues at coordinate 100,838 of NZ_ABFU01000037.3, forward strand.
GATCGACAATCGCATATTACAAATCAATTTTTTACACATTTAGATCCTCAAACAGCTGTTTTGATACAAAATAACGATAAAAAGTTGGATGAGGAATTATTGGAGAATATTCATGAGTATTGGGTCGACGTTTACTACACTGGTCAACATGGTCTCATCTCCATAAAATTTGCTGAATCTCAATATGAAGTATTGACATTTCCTGTGAAATCTCAAACAACAAAAAAAGACTAACCCATACTGTGGTTAGTCAAAATTTGTGTGTGTGGATTAGAATTAGTTAATTTGATGTATGATTGACAAACATTTTTGGTGAAATCATTGATATAATGAACGATAGAGATTCGTTGTACTATATAGTGTGTCTCGTTATAATGAGCTTATGAGTAACAAATATTGTGAGGCATGAGGAGGAAATTTTGGTTGGAGAGTAAAATAAATATTTTATCAAGTGTAACAATAGAAAATTCTAAAGATTTATACAAAGTAGTGGATGTATTAAATCGCACCTTAAAACGAGAAAACTTAATGTTTGGACTAGCTTTAGATCAAGAAGAGCAAGACAAGGCTGTCTTTACTATATATCGTACATAAAAGAGTGAAGCTAATGAAAAAATCGGTCCTAATCATAAGCGTACTAATTATTGTTGTCTTTAGCGTAATGGCAATCATTTATTCAAATGCCAGAAAACCATATGTTTCTACAGAAGAAAAAGCAAGAGAATTTGTAGTAACACAATTGAATTATCAATCCACACAGGATATTTATATTTACCACGGAACAGAAACGATTCTAAGTGTTGTAGGAATAAATGAAAATGGTGAAAAAGAAGTGGCTTGGTTTTCAGAAGATGGTCAATCGGTTGAAACAAGAAATTGGGCAGATGGTATATCAAAAGATGAAGCGAAACGTATGCTACTTAATGAAAAACCAGATGCTGAACTCCTTTCGGTGACTTTAGGGATGGAAAAGGTGGGTCCTATTTGGGAACTTTCTTACTTGGATGAGGATAATCATTTAAATTACTATTACATCGTATGGGAAACCGGTGATTGGTGGAGAAAAATTGAAAACTTATAGAGAGAGGGAAGTCTAAATGAAAAAACAAATGTTAGCAAACCGTGTTCAATCTTTAACACCTTCGTCAACATTAGCTATAACAGCCAAAGCAAAAGAACTAAAAGCACAAGGTAAAGACGTAATAGGACTTGGAGCAGGTGAGCCTGACTATAATACTCCACAACATATTATTGATGCAGCATATGATTCCATGACAGCAGGTCATACAAAATATACTCCTGCTGCAGGTCTTGTGACATTAAAACAAGCCATTATTGATAAATTAAAAAATGATCAAGGTTTAGACTATGGATTGAAAAATATCATCGTAACAAGTGGAGCTAAACATGCGTTATATACCCTTTTTCAAGTGATATTGAATGATGGGGATGAAGTTATTATTCCAACACCATATTGGGTAAGTTATCCTGAACAGGTGAAGCTAGCTGGTGGAACACCGGTTTACGTTGAAGGAAAAGAAACTAATTCTTATAAAATTACTCCTAAACAACTAGCCGACAGCATTTCAGAAAAAACAAAAGCAGTGATCATTAATTCCCCGTCTAATCCAACAGGAATGTTATATTCTCGTGATGAATTAGCAGAACTAGGTAAAGTATGTTTAGAACATGATGTACTGATTGTATCTGACGAAATTTATGAGAAATTAGTGTATTTTGGGGAAACACATACTTCTATCGCTGAACTATCACATGACTTAAAGGAACAAACCATTATTATAAACGGGGTTTCTAAGTCTCATTCCATGACAGGCTGGAGAATTGGCTATGCAGTAGGGAACAAAGATATTATTAGTGCGATGAGTGACTTAGCTAGTCATTCTACTTCGAACCCAACAACCACATCTCAATATGGTGCGATTGCAGCTTATTCAGGTACGCAAGAGCCTGTAGAAGTCATGAGAAATGCATTTGAAGAAAGATTAGACATCATCCTACCGAAGCTACAAAACATTCCTGGTTTTAGCTGCTTAAAACCACAAGGAGCATTTTATCTGTTTCCAAATGTTAAGGAAGCAGCTATTAGGACTGGTTACACTAATGTGGATGAATTTGCGACTGCTTTACTAGAAGATGGCAATGTAGCTGTGATTGCTGGCTCAGGATTTGGTGCTCCTGACAATATACGCTTATCTTATGCTACTTCATTAGATGTGTTAGAGGAAGCTGTTTCTAGAATTCATCAATTTGTAGAAACAAAACTAGCTAAATAATAGCTAGTTTTGTTTTTAGCATTGTATAGATTTCTGTCGAATTGTATAATGAAAAAATCAGTTGTATAATATTTTATAATACATATGAGTTTTAGCTTTATTTGGAGGTTTTAGTGTGAAAACAACAATTTCAGAAGTAAAACAATTTGTTGGTAAAGAAGTGACGATTGGCGCTTGGATTGCTAACAAACGTTCAAGTGGAAAGATTGCGTTCCTACAATTACGTGATGGTACTGGATTTATTCAAGGGGTTGTCGTAAAAGCAGATGTAAGTGAAGAAGTATTTCAGTCAGCAAAGTCTATCACTCAAGAATCTTCTCTATATGTAACGGGTGAGGTTCAAGAAGATGCAAGATCCCCATTTGGTTTTGAACTATTAGTTAAGGATATTAAAATCATTCATGATTCTGTCGACTTCCCAATCACACCAAAAGAACATGGTATTGAGTTCTTGATGGATAACCGTCATTTATGGTTACGTTCTCGTCGTCAGCATGCCATCATGAAAATCAGAAATGAAATTATTCGTGCAACGTACCAGTTTTTCAATGAAAATGGATTTGTAAAAGTCGACCCACCTATTTTAACAGGTAGTGCACCAGAAGGTACATCCGAGCTATTCCATACTAAATATTTTGATGAAGATGCTTATCTTTCTCAAAGCGGTCAATTATATATGGAAGCAGCTGCAATGGCTCTTGGAAAGTGTTCTCATTTGGTCCAACGTTCCGTGCAGAAAAATCTAAAACTAGACGTCATTTAATCGAGTTTTGGATGATTGAACCAGAGATGGCGTTTTATGAATTTGAGGATAACTTAAAAGTACAAGAAGATTATGTGTCATTTATTGTACAAGCTGTCCTTGAAAACTGTAAGTTAGAGCTTGAGCGACTTGGACGAGATACAAGCAAGCTTGAAAAAATTAAAGCACCTTTCCCACGAATTTCTTATGACGAAGCGATCAAGTTTCTTCATAAGAAAGGATTTGACGATATTGAGTGGGGAGACGATTTTGGAGCACCTCATGAAACAGCTATCGCAGAAAGCTATGATATGCCTGTTTTCATTACACATTATCCAACAAGTTTAAAACCATTCTATATGCAACCAGATCCAAATAGAGAAGATGTTGTGTTATGTGCTGATTTAATCGCACCAGAAGGATACGGAGAAATAATTGGTGGTTCTGAACGTATTCATAATTTGGAACTATTAAAACAACGTATTGATGAGCATGGATTAGATACTGAAGCTTATAAGTGGTATGCTGAGTTAAGACAATTTGGGTCAGTACCACATTCTGGATTTGGTCTTGGATTAGAAAGAACGGTCGCATGGATAAGTGGTGCAGAACATGTTCGTGAATCTATTCCATTCCCTCGTTTATTAAATCGTTTATATCCTTAATGCATAAGTATCTTTAAACCGTTCTATTGTGCGAACCATCCGGTTTTAGAGAAATAGCCATATTGATTAACAGGCCACCTACAATTGTTGTAAGTGGCCTGTCTAATTTGAGTTTCTAGTCTATACATCATGATATACTCATAAGAGAGGTGTCTAATAATGAATGAAAATAAATTACTAATGACGTGGATAGATGAAGGGAATTTACAGGTTCCACAATTGCTCTTCAGTAAATACAAGAAGTTGCAGCTTAATGAGGTCGAACTTATGGTCATTTTGCAAATCTTATCCTTCCAACAGAAAGGGATTAGATTTCCGACTCCTGAACAGTTATCCTCTAACATGACGATTTCAAGTAGTGAATGTGCATCTATACTTCGAAAATTATTTCAACAAAATATTATTCAAATCGAAGAAGGAACTTCTATTGAAGGTATACGATTTGAACAATATTCACTTCAATCCCTTTGGGAACGGATCGTGGAATTGTTACGTACTGAAAAAAAAGCGGAGGAAAAGGATAAGTCAGTACAATTGGAATCCAATCTCTACTCTATTTTTGAACAAGAATTCGGTAGACCTCTTTCACCAATCGAGGGAGAGACTTTAACCATGTGGATTGACCAAGATGAACAAGACCCAATGATCATCAAAGCCGCTTTAAGGGAAGCAGTCATTTCAAATAAATTAAATTTCAGATATATTGATCGAATACTATTTGAATGGAAGAAAAATGGAATTACTACCGTTGACCAAGCAAGAAATCAAAGTGAACAGTTTAGACAGCAAACTAGAAAGGATCAACCAAACACAACTAGTCAGCCATCTAAAAAAACCGTTCCATTTTATAATTGGCTTGAGCAGTAGTGAAAGTAGGGTGAAGTAGATTGTTAACCTTAAAACAAATAGAATACGTTGTAAACACGATGGGAGACATGTATCCTGATGCTCATTGTGAGTTGATTCATGATAACCCATTTGAATTAGTTATAGCTGTTGCTCTATCTGCTCAGTGTACGGATGCTTTAGTAAATAAAGTAACAAAAAACCTTTTTACAAAAATATAAAACACCTGAAGATTATCTCAAGGTTTCGTTAGAAGAATTACAGCAAGACATACGTTCAATAGGTTTATATCGTAATAAGGCAAAAAATATTCAAAAACTATGTAGGCAGATCTTAGATCATTTTAATGGAGAAGTTCCTAGAACGCGTGAAGAGCTAGAAGAATTAGCAGGGGTTGGAAGAAAGACGGCTAATGTAGTTCTATCTGTTGCCTATGACGTACCTGCTATTGCAGTAGATACGCATGTTGAAAGAGTGAGTAAGAGACTAGGTATATGTAAGTGGAAGGATAGTGTCCTAGAAGTTGAAAAGACGTTGATGAGAAAAATTCCAAGTGAGAAATGGTCTGTGACACACCATCGTTTAATTTTCTTTGGAAGGTATCACTGCAAAGCACAAAACCCGCAGTGTGAATCTTGTCCACTATTAGAGCTATGTAGAGAAGGAAAGAAACGGATGAAGAAAAAGGGTGTGTCCATCAGTGAAGGTTGATTTCTCTAAAGGAAAAAAGCTCATTTTAGAAACTCAAAACAACAGTGTAGGAGAACATACCAAATTCAACTATCCTTTTTACACATCAGAAATAAAAGGTCTACAAGGCAGTTATTATTCAAACATTCAACGAAATTATAGAGTGTGGAACGAGTTGAAAGATGAGATTTCACAAACGATACAAGACAAGAGTCATTCAAAAGGAATGATCATTGGAATGACATTATTTATTGAAATGATGTATTGGACTAATAATAAAGTGGTTCATGCAGATTGGGCCGAACGATTACAAACCCTTATTTTTGTTCCTTTGAATGTTTCGGAGCGTCTTTCATTTATCCAAGAACGCCCTTATTCCTATCAGTCCTTTAAACAACTTCATGAGTTAATTCAAGAGCAAATGAAAAAGGCAGCTAAACAACATATAAACAATTAGACCTAACTACTGAGCTTAGTTAGGTCTAATTGTTTAAGTATACCCTTTAAGAAAAAGGAAAGAAGGTGCAAAAACATGTGGTTTTTTGCACCTTCTTTTACCTTCTTATCAATCATCTTCACGAACGGCATCTGAGGATGCTGGTTGATCTTCTCCATCTTCAGGTTCTTCATTATCCTCTGACTCTTCGTCGTCGTTATTCTCGTCACCATTGTCGTTCTCATCATCGTTGTCGTTTTCATTACCTTCATCGTCGCCATTCTCATTTTCCGGCTCCTCTTCAACTGGAGGTAATATTTCATCTACTAATGAATCTTCGGGTTCTTCCAATTCGGGTATGTCAATGGAGACAGTGACGGCTTCACTTTCTTCATCATCGCGTATAGCTTTTAGTGTAAACTGATAGGTTTGCCCAGGAATTGCATTTTCAATTGTAGCCTGTAGCTTGTCAGTTGTAGCTAATTCAGTAGGAGTATTATTACCACTCGCTCCAGATAATACAAATTGAACTCCATCAACATCATCAGGGTAACTCCAATTTAATTGAATGGCTAAATTATCAGGAACATATTCAGCACTAAATCCAGCGGGTGCTTCAAGTTTATCAAATTGCTCTGTAAACTTTTTTTGGTTCTGTTCCTTTTACAAACAATTCGTACGTAATTTGATTTTCCGGTGTGAAGTCACTTGGAAGTGCAGCAGGGTTGCTTCCTATTTCAACAGGTGATTCAACAACAGATCCTGGTTTTTCAAAGTCACTTGTAGCAGTTCGTTCAGATAGATAGGTCATAATGTATTTGAACATTTGTTTTGAAATACCTTGGTCGTCCTTTGTTAAATAGTTCTTTCGTTCATCAAATCCTACCCAAATGGATGCTGTGTAATTGGTAGAATAACCAACAAACCAAGAATCTGGTGCGGCTCCGCTTGGAATGCCGTAATTTGATTTTTCATCACTAGAGTAATTAGTTGTTCCAGATTTACCAGCTAAAGGTACGCCAGAAACAGCAGCAGATGTGCCTGTTCCATAGTTGATTACATCCTTTAACATATCCGTTATCATATAGGCTGTATAATCTTTCATGGCAATTACTGGTTCTGGACGCAGATCAATAGAAGTACCATCAGCTAGTTCAACACGAACTACTGTATACGGTTCATTATATATTCCACCATTTCCAAATGCAGCATAGGCTCCTGCCATGGACATCGGATCTTCACCTTTGACCCCACCAATGGCAGCAGCTGAAGGTAAGTCTTCCCCAAAATCAAGGCCTAATTTCTTTACAAATTCTTTAGCTGTGCCTTTTCCGACGGTTTCAAGTGTCTTTACAGCTGGTACATTTCGAGAATCTTGAAGAGCATATCGGATGCTCATTTGACCTTTAAAACGACCATCGTAATTATTGACAGGAATATCTGTACCTTCGTAATTATATGGTTCATCGACAATTTGCTCATAGGTTGACCATTTTAATTCTTCAATAGCAGGAGCATAGTCAAGAAGAGGTTTAATGGCTGAACCATTTTGACGTTCTATTTCTGTTGCGCGGTTTAATAGTCGCTCTCCTTCTTGATTCCTGCCACCACCAATGGCTCTAACAGCACCACTTGTTGTATCTAGTACTGTAATTCCTGCTTGTAGCTTATCAGGAACGATTGTTGCATTGTCGCCACTTCGTAGATAATTTTCATAATTTATCACTTCGTTTGTATCCAATACTTTATTAACGTAATTTTGCGCGTTTGTATCTAACGTGGTATAGATGGTTAACCCATCTGTTGCAACATCTAAATCCGTTTTCCGCTCGATTTCATCAATGACAGCATCAATAAAGGCGTTATAATTAGGTTTATCGCTCTCAACTATCTCTGGATTTTAGAAAGAGTTTCATCAATTGGTATTTCTTTTGCCTGATTAAATGTTTCTTCCGTTACCATGCCTTGTTCTTTCATTAAACTAAGAACAATGTTTCTGCGATCCATAGCTTTTTCAGGGTTCTTAAAAGGTTCGTAATTATTTGGACTTTGAGGCATCCCTGCTAACTGTGCTGCTTCATGTAATTCTAGTTCACTAATATCTTTACCGTAATAATATTCTGCAGCAGTACCTAATCCGTATATGCTACCACCCATATAAATCTTATTTGCGTACATCTCAAAAATTTGTTCTTTTGAGTATTTTTGTTCTAATTGAATCGAAATCCACGCTTCTTGAGCTTTACGCTCTAGTGTTTTATCGCTAGATAAGAAAAAGTTCTTAACTACTTGCTGAGTTATAGTTGAAGCCCCCTGAGAACCGAAGCCATCTGTAAAGTTTGCAATAACCGCTCCGCCTAATCGAATAGGATCAATTCCATTATGTTCAAAAAATCGAGCATCCTCGGTTGCAATAATAGCATCAATCATGACTTGTGGGATTTCATTATATTCAACGTAAATTCTATTTTCGGCACCCCAACGTTGAATTTCTTGCCCTTCCATGTCTAGGAAAGTAGTAGAACTAATAATATTCAATGATTCTTCATCAAGAGAAGGAGCTTTACTTACATAATAAGCAAATAATCCAACTCCAGTAGTAAAACCTATTAGCCCTAAAATAAATACAACTAAGATCACTTTTTTAAAGAGTGATCCTTTTGCTTTTTTGGGCGCTTTTTTACTTTTTGATTGTTGTTGGATAGCTTTACGTCTTTCTTCACGTGTTTGATATTTATCAGCCATAACAAGATGACCTCACTTTCTTACAAAAAATAGAAGTATTTATACTAGATGTTTTTCCACGATATCTAAATAGTCTAACCTTGGAAAGTATTGAAGTGGAATGGTAAATGCATGATCGTCTAACTCTTTTTTTGAAATAGATTTTCTTCCGCCTTGTTCCATACGCGTCCAAAAGGAATATAAAACAGTAAAAGGTAATAAGAAGACTTCCTCGGTTGAAGAGAATCGAATGATGACAAACGCAATCCCATGTTGATCGACAACTCTTTTCATATGGTCGATTTGGTGTGTATGAAAATTAGATAGAGGAAACGATGTAGAGCTTTTCGTTTCTTTTGCTTCAAAGTCTAGGTACTTCCCATTATATACCCCATTATAATCAGTAGTAGATGCTTGTTTAAAATAAGCTTCTTTAATAACTGCTGCACTTCTTTTTGGGTAGTCAACCTTTACAATTTGTACAGGGGTTGGTTTCTTATGTATGACCGCTCTACCTGTTTCTAAGTAAAATGTATTGGTTTCGTTTAAATCCTCTTCTAGCGTCATGCCTCGGTTGCTATAAGAGATGGAGGATTTTGAATCTACCTTTTTAGAGACTTTATTATCTTTATTGTTTGTAAATTTTTCCCATTAGGGTAATGGAATGTCAAACTATCACCTCTCAAACTACACATTATTCTAACAGAATGTACTTGAAAATGTTCGAATAAATTTTATCATTTCACGACAACATAAAGGAATAATGACTAAAGAAGGCGATTTGATGAATGAATTTGCACGTTTTCATGGTTTTTTACATAATATCTCTTCTTTAGAAGAAGAGATGATACCTCAAATTGAGTATTTAACAATGAAGTGGAATCTTGATAATATATCAAGAACCAAAGCTTATCAACTATTCTTTTCTGCTTTTCCAGAGGTACATTGGTCTTTCTTAGCTAGTATGGTTTCAAGGAACGCAGGGTGGAACATGACAGATCTTGAGGGTTCTGTATTTTCTAAGCTTCTTTCAAGTAAACATCGACAAGAGCTTTTTAGCACGTACGAAAGGGCGAACTGGCATATCTTTCATGATGCGTTCCCACAATTATTACTATATGAGTATTCGACGAAACTACAATGTGAAAAGTTTCATTTATTAAAAAAATTTAATGTTTCCAGCTATATGGAGGATGAGTGGAACTATTTTTATAAACATAAGGATAAAGAACGATTAGTCAATAGTCTCATTATTAATGAACAAAATTTAATACAACACCCACTTATACAACATCCTTACTATAAAAAAATATTTTTGGAAGCTTTTTGTTCTTATTTCAAGATTGGTTTCACTTTAGTACGGTGATTTTTCCAACGCTGCATGGTAAATTATATGGCTATACGGTCCGAGATTTTACCAATCTTTCAAAACGAATAGAATTAGGGAAGAAATTGTATAGCATTTTGTTTCACAAGGATTTGCATGAGCATTTTTTACAATTTAGTAGAAGAGAGGAGCATTCAGGGTCAAGATGGGACTACGAAAAATATATCGGATGTAAAACATCTGTATCCCCCATTTTACGCTTAACATTTCCTATTGTAAGTCATCATATCCATACCCAACCTGACTGGTCTAAAAACTCTAAGATTAAGAAAGCCTGGGTTCAACCTGTCAACCCTGTAGAACACCCTGAATTAACCGATTGGTTCATTCGTAAAAGAAAGGAGTTATTGATTGCTTCATTATTGTTTTCAACTAAATAGTAAAGGTATAAGAGTAAGTACTAGAAAGAAGAGGCTGACTCAAAAGATCGTTTAAAGACGATTTTTTTGAGTCACCTCTTTTTTTATTTTAGAAATTTTACATCTATTCATTTTGACAGGTTGATTCTCGCTGTAGGTGCGAAAATCCC